>NZ_JAGRPM010000041.1 GCF_019449565.1 Rhodoblastus sp.
CGACATGGCCTGGGGCTGCTTCCTCACCGGCCTCGCGGCCCTGGCCGGCTATGCCGCCGGCCGGCTCTCCTGATAGGCTGATCAAATCCCCATCAGCGGCTGGAACAGCCGGCCGAGCAGGGAATGGATGCGCAGCGGCGCTTCGACCGCCGCGAGGCACAGGCACTCGCCGTCCGCCGTCACGCGCGGTTCATGGTCCTTCACCTCGTCGTCCGCTTCTTCAACGTCGCCGGGGCCGTAAGCGCCATGTGCGCTGGAAAAGGCGCCGTAGAGCACCTGGGTCAGCTCCAGCCCGCGATGGCCGTGAGCCGGCGTCGCATGGCCGGGGGCGATTTTCAGCAGGATCACGCGTTCGCGCGGCGCATCGGGCAGGCGGACCCGCGCCCAGCGCAATTTGGGATGGACGAAGCGCCAGGGGCCGACGTCGCAATTGGCCAAGGCGGCGGGCAAGGCATAGCGGTCGTCGAGAATGCGCGCGGGCGGCGCGGCGCGGAGCCGGCGCGGCGCGGCGGACTCCGTGTCGATGCGGGCGAATATTTTTTCGAGCGAGGACGACGAAACCGGCGCCGGCGGCAGGTCTTCCAGCAAGGCGCCGCCGGCCGCCTCGAACAGGCGGATCTGCTCCCGGCAGCGCGGGCAGGATTCGAGATGGACGTCGACGACGAGCCGAAGCCCCGCGCCCAGGTTTCTCGAGGCGTGGCGCAGCAGGGTTTCGTCGCTGGGATGCTGGCGCGGACTCACGGGCTTTCCTCCAGCAGGCTTCTCAGCCGCGCGAGGGCGAGCCGCATCCGGGATTTGACCGTGCCGAGCGGGATGCCAAGGTCGCGCGCGATGGCCGAATGCGGCTTTTCGGCGAAATAGGCCTGTTCGAGCACAGAGGCCTGTTCACGCGTCAATTGAGCCAGGGCTTTCCTCACGTTGCGCTCGCGCTCTGCGGCGAGCAGGCTTTCCTCGCCGCCCGGACTGTCGTCGATCGGGTCCCAGTCCTCCAGCGGCTGAGTCGCGCGGTTTTGCTTGCGGCGCAGATAATCGACGCGCTGGTTGCGCGCGATGACGAAGACCCAGGTCGAGACGCCGCCGAATTTCTCATCGTAAAGTCCCGCCTTCCGCCAGATCGCGATCATGGTTTCCTGGACGATGTCCTCGATCTGGACGGGCGGCAGGCCGGTGCGCGACAGCCACGCCGTGAGGCGCGGGGCGAAAAAGCCATGCAGGCGCGCGAAGGAATCGCGGTCCTGAGTCCGGGCCACGGCTTGCAGCCATGATTTGAGCGTTTCGGCCGTGGGAGCCGAAGGTTCCACGTTGTCCGCCCGCACTCGAATATTGTCACCTTGTCTGGGACTCCCGTCCGCTTTCGCGCGTGGCGAAAGCGGGAGCGAAGCACTCCGCCGCTTAAGGGACGGCATTATCCCCAAACAGACGTGCAGGTCCAGCGCCGGGGCGCCAGAGAAGTCCAGCGCGGGGCCGTCGAAGAGCGACGGGTTCATCGGCCGTGCGCCAAAGCGAAGAAGCGCGCCTGCGCCGCAGGATCGTCGCGCAACAGGCCGGAGAAGCGCAGGGTCGTCGTCATCGCGCCCGGCTTGCGCACGCCGCGCATCGACATGCACATGTGTTCGGCCTCGATCAGGACGGCGGCGCCGCGCGAGGTCAGGAAATCGTCGAGCGCGCGGAGAATTTGCGAGGTCATCGTCTCCTGGGTTTGCAGCCGTCGCGCATAGACTTCGACCAGGCGCGCCAGTTTCGAGAGCCCGACGACGCCGCGCTCCGGGTAATAGGCGATATGGGCCTTCCCGAAGAAGGGCGCCATATGGTGCTCGCAATGCGAGACGAAGGGAATGTCGCGTACGAGAACCATTTCGTCATAGCCCTCCACGTCCTCGAATACTGTGTCGAGGATCTCCGCTGGATCTTCGCCGTAGCCAGCGAAAAGTTCGCCGAAGGCCTTGGCGACGCGCGCCGGCGTATCGAGTAAGCCTTCGCGAGCAGGATCGTCGCCGGCCCAGGCGAGCAGCACGACGACGGCGGCTTCCGCCTCGGCGCGGCTCGGACGCGGGACGGGGGCCCGCGTGTCATCCAGCTCAGTCCTGAGCGATCGGACGTCAATGTCCTGAGCCAGTTCGTCCATGTCGCATCCCCGCGCCGGCAAGCAATTTCATATGGCGTTGGTTTTTACGCTCGAAACGGAACGATGGTTCAGTTCGATCGCGGCATTTTCTGCTTTCGCCAAATGGTTCGCCCGGCTCCAGATCGTGCGCGCGAGCGGGGGCATCAGGTCTGCAAGGCTTTCGCTCTTGCAAGGCGAAGGACCTAACCACGGCTCCCGAAGTGCGTTTGTCATTGAGGCCCGCCAGACGCCGCCCTTGGCGAAACCCCCGCGTTGCCTTACGGTCCATTCTAGACCTAGGAAGCAGACTTTCGGTTCTTTGCCGGCTTCCGCCCGTTGGTGCCGGTGAGGACTGCGGGCTCGAATGACCGCCTCGGGTCACGAGCGCTGATTCATTTCGATTTCGGAACGTCCGCTGAGTGTGCGATCGCCGCCGGAGGGGCCTTCATGTCGTAAGACCGCAACGAGCCGAGAGGCGACTTCGTTTTGATTGTCGCGATAGGGCTGGAATCGGCGGGAAGCGGGCATAGGTCGAAGGGCCGGTCCCGACCGTAGACCGGTCGATGGCGGAATGGCAAAAGTGCGCCAGAACCGGAAATTTCGCGTTGGCTGAATGGCACTAATTTCTTGCGGAAAGATCGAGGATATTGGCTCTTCGCAAGGCGAGAATGGTTAGACGCGATGCCGGCGTCTCAACTTCCAAAAGGTATGGGTCGGACGCCAAGCAGGCAAGCGCTATGGCGGAGGTGAAAGCGAGCCGTTCTTGCTTTTCAAAGGCTCCCAGCGAAGCGGGCGAGCCAATCCGGCATGTGGGTCAAAGCGGCCGCCTCCAGCCCATGATCCGCCCCCGTCAAGATCAGCAATCCCACCAGAGCGAAGGCTCCTCCCAGCCCGACACGCGCGCCGGCCCCCGTCGCCAGAGCGGCCCG
This sequence comes from Rhodoblastus sp., assembly GCF_019449565.1. GTDB lineage: Bacteria > Pseudomonadota > Alphaproteobacteria > Rhizobiales > Beijerinckiaceae > Rhodoblastus. Next base: position 3,034 of record NZ_JAGRPM010000041.1, read on the forward strand.
GCGGCCGCCCGAAGTCAGCCGCGCCAGTCCATAGCCAAGCGCCAGCAGCGCGCCGGCCGCGCCAAAAGCGAAGAAACTCATCGACAGCATAGCGAAAGCCATCGTTCCGCCTCTGGCGGCCAGAACGAAGGCGGCGCCAAGGGTCGGCCCGGCGCAAGGCGCCCAGGCGAAAGCCAACAGAGCCCCTGCGGCGGCCTGACCCAGCAATCCCGAATGCGGCAATTCCTGTTGCAGAAAGGCCGCGAGACGCTGCAGCGGCGCCAGGCCCGTCTCCAGTCGATGCGCTAAGGTGGGAAACAGCAGAGAAACGCCGACGATCAGGATAAGAACCGCCGCAACGGAGCGTAACAGAGGCGAGCCGCCGAAATCGACGCCGAGCGAAGCCAAAAAGCCGCCGAGCAGCCCGAAAGTCAGGGCGAGTCCGGCCGCCATGGCAAGCGGCGCCCGGGGGTCGCTCGCTCGCGCCCCAGCCACAACCACCGGCGCGAGCGGCAGGACGCAGGGGCTCAGGATGGTCAGGACCCCGGCGAGAAAAGACAAGGGTAGGGACCAGAACGAGATCAAAGCGCGGCCTTCAGAACGTCGACCACGGAAGCCTCGCTAACGCCCCAGGACATGCGCGCGACTTCCTTGCCTCCACGATAGGCGATCAGCGTCGAGCGCGGACAATCGAGAGACTTCACCACATCCTTCTGTCCGTCATAATCGACGCGATAAAAGGTCAAACCTTTGTAGGCCGGATCATTTTTCAGCCCGTCGAGAATCGATTCCTGCATGTGACATTGCAAGCACCACGGGGCATAGACATGCACGATGACCGGCTTGCCGGCAGAGATCGCCGCCTGCGCGGCGCTCTTGTCATAGGGCCGCACCGTAAACGCGCGCGCGCCGGAACTTGCCAGCGCCGCCGCGGCGAGCATTGCGAGAAACAAACGCCGATCCTGCATGATGCGCTCCCGAAAAAAAGCGGTGTCGTTTCAAATACGCAGGACGGAAGCCGAAAGGTTCAACGACGACGAATATTTCGCGGCTTTTTCCTCGCTCAACTTTTCACCAGGGGATTTTCGCGCCATCCCAGGCAAAGAAGCCGCCCGTATCGCCGGGACCCAGCGCATCCATCACCTGCAACAAAGCGGTTGCCGATCGTTCGGGGCTGAACAGCTTTTCGTCGGGAACACCTGACTGGAACGGTGCGCTGAGGGCCGTCTTCACCGTGCCGGGATGAAGCGCCACGCAAACGCCATTTGGTCTGGCGCGGCGATGCTCAATGGCGAGCGTGCGGATGAACATGTTGAGAGCCGCCTTGGACGCGCGATAGCCGTACCAACCCCCAAGCCGGTTATCACCAATGCTTCCGACACGCGCCGAAATGGCGGCGAAAAGGCTGCTCCGATCGCGCGGCGTGAGTGGCAGCAGATGCTTGGCGACCAAGGCCGGACCGACCGCGTTGACGGCGAACAATTCGCGCAGGGCGTCCGCGTCGAGCGCCCGCATCGATTTTTCGGGCTTGAGCTCGAAGCCACTCAGGCGACCGGTGGCGACGACAATGCGGATCGGAACGCCAAGTGTCGCCACGAGGCGCGCCCCGGCGGCGATGGAATCCTCGTCGAGGATATCCACGGCCGCCCAGGCGCGCCGCGCGTTGTCTTCCCAGCCGTCCGGGCGCCGACGCGAGAGAGCGACGACCCGCTCATAGGCCCCGCTTTCGACCATCAGCTCTGCTAGGGCGCGGCCAAGTCCGCCGCTCGCGCCAACCACCACGGCGATGGCCGGATCGGCGGAGCCGGCGTCAGACAAGCGCCAGCCCTGCCGCGATGAGGCCGGCGACGGCGCCGACGGAGAGCGTCGTGCGCAGACCCGGGAACCAAGGCGGGGCGTCCGCCGACATCAAATCCCAAGCCCAATGCGCTGCAAGCGCGAGGGCAAGGCCAAAAAGTCTCTGGCTGGGCGAAAGAACGGGGAGTTCCAGTAGCGTCAGCGCCACCAGAGTCGGGATCATCGAGAGGCCAATGACACCGGCGTCCGGCGCAGGTTTGCGGGCTTCCATCGCCCAGCGGACGCCGCCGAGGAAGGAGAGGATCAGCGCCGCGTAATGGGCCTCAAGCGCAAGGATCAGTTGCGCGGACTGTGGTCGCACCCAGGCTATAACCGGAGGGAGCAGGAAAGGGATGAGCCCCAGCAGTCCATAGGCCCGCACAGCCGCAGGAGTGGCCTCACGCGCCATCGCGCCTCCTCGGGGGCGCGAAACCCGCCTCGATGAGCCTCAATCCGCGCTGCAGGGCCGGACGCACATGCAGGAAACCGTCGTAGGAAAGTTCAAGCAGCCAAAGAACCGGCCGGGTTCGCGCCATCATGCCAAGCGGCTGCAAAAGCGGCATGGCCCGCCACATGGCGGCGAAGGCGGCGGCGCCCGTTACGATATCGCCGTCCTTCTCCCGCGCATGGAGACGAAGCAGCATCGCTGTCCGGTCTTTTGGGCATTGCGCTTCCCGCGCGATGTCAACGAAGGTCACGCGCCCGCGGCGGTCGAGGCGACGCATGAGCGCGATTTCCCGGGCGCACAGCGGACAGGCTCCGTCATACCAGACGGTGACGCGACTCGAACCACAAGCAGCGGGAGGCTGATCCATGGCTTGGTCTCCGTTCACTCGCCGCGCGGGGTAATCGCCGCCGTGGCGACCAGTTCAGTCAGCAGGGACAAGGTCGCCTGACCCGAACAATCGAAGGGATTGAGTTCGGCCCTGCGGAAATATTTCAGCAGAACGGACGGATTGACCCGATCGATATTGATCTGCCCCATGGTCCAGTTACCGAACTGCCGCTCGCTGATTTCCTCATAGATCAGCAGGCGCACCTGTTCGTGCCGCTCGTCGCGGACGATGGAATTGTAGATCTCGCAGACCTCGTCGCGGCCTCCTTCCAGGACTTGCACGAAAAGATTGTTGGAGACGCAAAGCAGGCCGGTGAGTCCCAGAGCCGGATTGTTCTTCCGCGCCTGCTGGAGAATGCCGTCTAGAGCCCGAGCGTCGCAAGAGGCAGATGGGCGGCTGGCATATAGACAACGAACGAGCATTTCGCCCTCACGGCTTCAGGTTCAGCAAAGACAGGAATTCGGCGCGCAAGGTGTGGTCCTTGAGAAAAGAGCCACGCATGACGCTGTTGATCATCTTGGTCTGATTATCTTTGACCCCCCGCCATTGCATGCAGAAATGGTCGGCCTCCATGACGACGGCGAGTCCGTCGGGCTGAACCTTGTCCATGAGCAGATTGGCCATCTGCGCGATCGCCTCTTCCTGGATCTGCGGGCGTGACATGACCCATTCGGCCAATCGCGAATATTTCGACAGGCCGATCAGGTTGGAATGCTCGTTGGGCATTAGTCCGATCCACAGCCGGCCGATGATTGGGCAGAAATGGTGGCTACAGGCGCTCCGCACCGTGACCGGGCCGACGATCATCAGTTCGTTGAGCAATTCGGCATTGGGGAATTCGGTGACCGGCGGCGCCTTCATGTAGCGGCCACGAAAAACCTCGGTCAGATACATTTTGGCCACGCGTCGCGCCGTGTCCTGGGTGTTGTGATCGCTTTCGGTGTCGATCACGAGGCTTTCCAGCACGCCCTTGAATTTGCCCTCTACCTCGTCGAGCAACGCCTCCAGTTCGCCCGGCTCCAGAAAGGCCGAAATATTGTCGTTGGCGTTGAACCTCTTATTGGCTTCGACGAGCCGCCGTCTGACTCGCGCGGAGACAGGTTCATCGGGTCCTGGTGCGTCCGGGCGTTCCACTTAATCTCTATTCCCTTTCGCCCCGCATCGAGGCTCTGACCTCTGATTTAACAGGATTCCAAGTATGCTGGGAGTCTCTTCGGACCTACCGGCGCGAGCGCGTTTAATGGCGGGACGCATGGTTTGTACGGAGCAGGCCGCGCTGTGGCTCAGTCCGCCAACCAGCAAAATCCGGCCAATCGCTTTTCGAGGCCTGAATAGTGTTGATTTCCGTTTGGAACTGACCCGGGATTTTCACTGAGAAGTGACCCGCCTTTTTATGTTCCTGCGGTCAGGTTTTGGTCAAGGCATTGGCTTTCTCCTTTCGTCCTTTTGCGGTTGCGGCGCTGGCCTTGAAGCG
>NZ_JAGRPM010000042.1 GCF_019449565.1 Rhodoblastus sp.
GAGCGCTTGGACCAGGCGGCGCCGATCTCGACGCGGCCCACCATGACCCGGTGGCTGGGGGCGTTGTCGCCGGTGGCGCGGATGTCGGGGACGATGCGCACGCCCTTGGCCCGGACGCTGAGGGTGACGATTTCGCCGCTGAATTCGTTCGAGGCGGTCTTTTTGAAAGTGCCGATGGTCGCCATTTTAAGTCTCCGTTTTCTGTTCCGAGCCCGCACCGTTGCGGCCTCGATGGCGATTAACCGGCCGGAGGCGACCGACGCCGCACCCATTCGGGCCGAAGCGTCAGCGGAGGATGGCGGGGGAGCGACTTTCTTGCCTCGCGAGGAATGGGCGATCCGGGGTCCCCGCGCGGCATGGCCCGCGTGGGGTGGTCTCCCAGGGGAAGAAAGTCGTGACGCGCCATTGCGGCATAGGCGGTCGAGGCGAAGCCGGCCTTCGGCCAGATCGCGCAACAGAAGAGGCCGTTCCGGAGCGGTCGACGGACAGGAAAGACGGGAGAGGGCGGCGACCTTTGTGTATTTCACAGTGGCTATCCGCGGGCGTTCAAGCTGCGACGCCGAGCTCAGCGCGTGGCGAGAATCAGGCAGCTTTGCGACGGTAATTCCGTGCTCGATCACCGCGCCCCACAGAATGATCACATCGATTCCGGTATAGCGCCGATCCGTCGCGGCGTTCTTGGGCATTGCCCAGCGGCGCCATCCCGGCGGCTGTCCCCCAGGGCTGAACCCAGAGCTCGCTCTGTCCGCCAACTCGGCGACGATCTTGTCGGTGATTTCGGAATAGACGTGCGCTTTACCTCAGCACTAGCGGGCGGCGCGCGCTGGCTATAGAAGGTGGAGCTATTGTTTTCTGAGAGTTTCCTGTTTGAGCCAGTCTGAATTTGATGACGCGTCGACACCACGGCTTTGGTCCCTGCCCGGCAATGATCCGACGCCATTCAACCGCGAGGACGATCCGCCTGAGCGCGTCGCGCTGAGAATTCTCGTCGATGATGATTTAAAGGAATACGCCCCGCCCTGGTCATACGAATTCCGGGACGGCGACTTTTTCGCCATTGGATCCGGCCTGGCGCTTCACGAAAGTCTATCCGTTCGCGGCTGGGCGCTATGGCGCGAATAAGTCTGGCGACGCCATCTGGCACATTTGATCACCGCAGAGCCGACGTCAGTCTGTGACCGCAAAAAAAAGGCCGGGATTGCTCTCGCCGGAGAAGTCTTTGACGGCTTCATAGGACGCCGTGAGATTGCTATGAGAAACGCCGTGCTCCGACGCAAACCTCAGCACCAGCTCAGGCTTCAATTCCGTAAAAAAGCTAGCGAGATGCGCAGGCCAACCCGCAATCATCACCTTAGCGAGGCATTCCTCAAGAATAGCAGACGAAATATTCCGGCTGTACGGCGCGTTCACGGTCGCGAGCACGAGCTTATCCACCCAGGAGATTGCCCCGGGTACGATAGGCGATTCAGAGTGGGCGGCCAACGTAACCATGATGAATATATAAGCCTTAACGCAGAAATAGTCGAGCAATGCCAGAAACCGTCCCTTCCGAACCGTTTCCGGTGCGTTGGTCGTCGTGCGCCACTGGCATGACATATCCCGACATGCACTTTTGTTTCTAATCCTCGGACATTGCATATTAAGACATAGAGTTTATAACAGTGCGCATGCCTGCCCAAACTCATAGAGAACGAGCCTTGGAAGTCGCACGCCGACAAGGAATCGCGCGAGGCCGCGACTTTGACGCCGTTGGGGTGCCGCGCGTCTATCTGCAGAGGCTCCGCGATGAAGGCGTTCTCGAGCAGGTCGGCCGCGGCCTCTACAAGCTGGCGGGGGCGGAAATTTCAAGCAACGCCAGCCTCGCGGAAGCCACGCGCATCCAGCCGAAAGGGAACATCGGCCTGCTCTCGGCGCTGCAATTCCATAACCTCACGACCCAGACGCCCCACGCGATCTGGATGCTGCTCGGGCCGAAGGACTGGGCGCCGACGAATCCCTCGGTATCGTTGAAAATCATTCGCTCCAGCGGCGAGGCGCTGACCGCCGGCGTCGAGATCCATCAGATCGATGGCGTGGCCGTGCCAATCACCTCGCCAGCCAAAACCGTGGCCGATTGCTTTAAATATCGCAACAAGGTCGGTCTCGACGTCGCGATCGAGGCGCTTCGAGACCTTCTCAGGACGCAAAAAGGGCGGACTGAACTGAGTGAGCTTTGGCGATATGCAGCCATTGATCGGGTCCAGACCGTCATGCGTCCCTATATCGAGGCCATGACTTCATGAAAGCGCCAAAGAACATGGGCGTCTCCATACGCGAGCGCCTGACCCAACGCGCTCGCGAGCGCCGGGAGAATGCTCAGCTCCTGATGACGCGATACGCCATCGAGCGTGTGCTTTACCGCCTAAGCGTTTCACCGCATCGGGATCGCTTCGTCCTCAAGGGCGCGATGCTGTTTAGCTTCTGGGCGCAAGTGCCGTATCGCGCGACTGGCGATCTTGATCTCCTCGGTTTTGGCGAAAGCGGTCCCGAAGCTATGGCCGCCGTATTTGCCGATATCCTCGCCACGTCTGTCGATGACGATGGCCTGATCTTTCGACCGGACACCTTGCGCGTAGCGGCGGCGCGAGAGGAAGATCAATATTCCGGCGTACGGCTTGATTTTGTTGCCGAACTCGCTGGCGCGCGCCTGCCCATGCATGTCGACGTCGGCTACGGCGACGCTATTACGCCGGGCCCGGTCGATATTGAATATCCATCACTTATGGGGCAGCCAGCGGCGACGCTCAAAGCCTATCCGCCCGAGTCGTTCGAAGCGAGCTGGGCTGCCGGCGGAACATGGACGGGGTTGGGCGAAATTGCAATTTCCATATGATAATAACCCTTTTTTCAGCTTAAGCCGTGGTTGGTCTCTGCACCCCCCCTCAAATGAAGCAATTTGAACTCAGTTTCCCGAGTTCGGCGGCGAGCGAATCGTCGCGATCCAAAAAAGGGTCGTCGAAAGCCCGTCTCCTTCCGCCTCGGCGCTGTTCTTCGGCTTCTCCGCTTCCTCTTCGCCGGCGGCGCCTGCCCGCTTTGCCGCGTCAGATCGGGGCGCGAGGGGTCCACCCGAGATGTGCGGGTTGCCGATTTTGGTGGCGACCTTGAAAGACAGCGCTAAAAGGCACATATTTTGCCGGTATATTCAGGCAAAGGATCGGACATTGGCTCAGACGCGTAAAGGCAGGATCCAGACTTCAGCGGGCAGCAGCGCTGCGGTTAAGCGCGCGTCTTCGAGCGGTCAATTCGTGAGAACTGAAATGGGAGCGCCACTGATGGCCGGGTTTATCGATGAGGGCGGTCATGTCGCCGTACAACGGATTGCCGAGAGTTTCGGCATGTCCAAGGGTCAACTCGCCGAAACGGTTGGCCTGGGGCGCGAGACCTTCCACAAATCTGCTCGCACAAATGCGGTTAAAACCCAAAGTCGCGTTCGGGAGATGCTGGAGATCGTGAGCCGGATTTCCACCTGGGCCGGCGGCCAAAATCAAGCGATGGCGTGGTATCGCGCGCAGCCCATCGCCGCATTCGGCGGCCGGACCGCGGAGGCTTTGGTCAAGTCTGGCCAAGCGGCGGCCGTCCGCGACTATCTCGACCATCTCGCGATGGGCGGATTTGCGTGAGGTTTGAACAAATGTGCTTTCGCGCACACGATCCGCAGTGGGCGTTCAAGCCCCTCTCGGGCGACGGAGCAGCAATCCGGGGAGCCCGCTTTAACCCAAGAGGCATGCCTGCTCTTTACCTCGGCCTGGACATCATGACCGCTGTGAAAGAGGCCAATCAGGGTTTCGCTCACAAGATCGACCCATGCATCTTGTGCTCCTACGAGGTCGCCTGTGACGACATCGCCGATCTGAGGACTGTTGAGTCCCGCGCCGAACATTCCGTTCAGATGGAAGATTTGGTATGCGGCTGGTTCGCTTTTCTGGCGGCCGGCACAGAACCGCCGACGTGGGAAATTGTCCGCCGGCTACATAGTGAGGGCAAGGCTGGCATTCTTGTCCCAAGCTTTGGCCCTGGCGCCACCCCGGAGGACCATAATCTTGTGCTCTGGCGGTGGGATGAAAATCCACCGCACCAAGTTCGCGTATTCGACCCCAGCGGACGGTTGCCGAAAGATCAGCTTTCGTGGCGCTAGGGAAGCGCTGCGTGCGTCAATCATGGGAACCTCGCATAGGCCGCCTTTGAGGAGGCCTATGCGAAATGGCGGTTAGGAACATTTATCCTGCGGCGTCGGCAGAGCCGTAGATTCTGATTTTGCGAAATTCTGGTCAAAGTGAGACAGGAAGGTCTCTGTCAAATGCCCATGGTAGTATGCATAAACAAGACCTGTTACGGCTATATTTTGTGGCTTGATAATATTAAATGTAAGCCTATCATTGAATAAGTTCGGTTTAACCCAAGCAAGCTTGTTCCACTCTTTTGCCTTATGGGTGTAATAGACACCGTCGGTGCTTTTCTCCCACGTAGTTATCTTTCCTTCCAATTTTTGTTGATCAATTCTATCTTTGAACATCTTTAATAAACTAGATGCATCAAGCGAAAAAAAGCTAATAGCCATTGCTGCCTCCAAATTGTCCTCCATAGATATGAGGCAGCTGTAGCCTTGCAATAGGTGGCATCGGCAAAATTACGCATGTGCAGAAATCATGTGCAAAAGGCCGTCAGGTATTGCCGCTACGGCTGGGCCGATCGCGGCGGCCGAGGCCAGCAGACACGCAAGAGCGGTGAGCCCTAAGCCTCCCTAACCGCGCAGACGAATTGCTTTGCCGAGCTGAAAATCGAAATCTGGTTGCGCAGTCATGGGCTATTCCTCGATTCAAGTTCCGGCGATTTCGCCCCCCTTTGGTGGCGTTAAGCGCGCTGTCCACAAAATTATTCTTGGAGCGTCGGCGGATTCCTAGCGAATAAGCGGAGAGGCATCGGTTCGGAGCGCGCCGAATCGTCGGCAGCAAAGTGCGCGGTCGTGAGATAGAGAACGCCAAGAAACCCTAGGCGTGCGACCGTTGTTTGGATATAGATCGCCTAGGGTCAAAAGGTCGCTGATTCGCGTGTTTTCCGCGTTCACCCGCCCTGCAACGCATTGGCAAAAGGCCAGCTCTCATTTTTCGAATTTCCTGAATTCCCGCAGCCTTTGGCCGAAGGGAATAAGCGGCCTTGACCGCTTTGCCAGCCCGCCGGATTCGTCGGGCTTTTCGTGCTCCCATCCTTGGAACATCAGGCATGTCCGATTTCCTGGCGTGGGTGTCGTTGGTTCTTCAAGTCTACAGCATGTGGCCGTTATGGCCGGCTGGACGCCGCAAGGTCCGGCGCAGCGAAGGCTGCGTCGAGATCAATCTCGGGGGCTCTGGGTGCGCTTGCACGAAAAAGGCGGCAAGCAGCACGCCATGCCGTGTCATCACAATTTAGAGGCCTATTTGCACGAATATATCGACGGCGCAGGCTTGGCGAAGGAGCCGAAGGCGCTTCTGTTTCAGACCTACAGCCGCGCGACCGGCCGGCTGACGAGCAATCCCCTGCCCCAGGCCAACGCCTATGCGATGATCCGGCGCCGCACCAAGGCCATAGGGATCATGACGCGCGTCGGCAACCACACCTTTCGCGCCACGGGCATCACCGCTTATTTGAAAAACGGCGGCACGCTTGAACGCGCCGCGCAGATGGCGAACCATGCCAGCACTCGCACGACGCAGCTTTATGATCGCCGCTCCGAGGAAGTGACGCTCAATGAGGTCGAGCGGGTGATGATTTGAGGCCGTCAGGCCGTCCCTGCCTTCTTAGACCGCGCGCCAGTGGTCGGGCCTTTTCTTATCATTCAAATGGCGAACCCGCGCGACATGCGGGCTGTGACCATTTCTCTTGGCCCAATCAATCGCTTCTTTTTGTGTGCTGAAAGTGCCCATCGCATGATCAGCATGATCTTCAACGACATAATCGACAATGGGGCTTCCTTCTTGCCGGCCTTTGGGACGAGCTTCAACATAGACAACAGCCATTGGAATTTCCTTGAAATGAGGGAAGGTGAAACGCAACTCGCGGAGAGATTGGGGCATTCTTTATGCTTTTCAAGGGGGATCTGTCGCGACTGATCGTCATCGCGCGCCGAGCGCGGATTTACTCGATTTCCGGCGGAATATGACGCGCGAGGTCCATGGCCTCGTGCAGAATGCGCGCAACTTCGATCACGCTGCCATCAGCCGCACGATACATGATGAAATGCCGTCCGCAACGGCCTTGGCGCGCGACATGAAGGGTGCGCAATCCCTCTTGGATTTCATCTCGCGCGGCGCTGCCAGGCACGTCGGGCCCATTTGCGGGCATGGAGAGCGCTTCGAGCAGCGTGCTTCGATAAATTTCAGCCTGTCGTTGGCCGAAATTGTCTTTGGTGTGTTTCAGGATGTGAGCGAAATCTTATTCGGCTTCGGCGCCAAGACGAATCCGCCAATGCGTTTGGGTCACTTGTCTTCCGGACCAGCAAGGACGGTGTCAGCCAGTTTGTTGAAATGCTCCACCAACGCGGAGCCGTTTGCAAATTCCTTGAACTCGCCGCGTTCCAAAGCTGCGGCGCCAATCCGCGCCGCAGAGCGAAGCCCCTCAAGCTTGGCAGCCTCTTCTGCTTCCCGATTTTCTATGAGACGAAGACCTTCGCGCATCACTTCGCTGGCGTTTTGGTAGCGCCCACTCTGCACCAGCGTTTCGGTCAGAGCCTCCTGGCGGTCGGTAAGGACGACATTGCGTGTCGGCATCGCATGCCTCCATGAAAGCTCATATGAGACGCTATTGCATAATATGCCAATAGCGCCTTTCCGGCAAAACATCGAATTATAACGCCTTCATTGCATCGACCAGCTGGGCCTGGCTCCGCTGGCGGTTTCTAGGATCTCCATGACGCCAAGGTGCCAGACAGGCGGAGCCTCGGCGGACTCGTCCCCCAAAACGAACGTAACGGGGAGAATTGGATTTTAGGCGCGGCCTCTGGTAGCCAGACGACCTCGAAACGCCTGAAATCGCCCTTGCTATAGTTCAAGCCACAACGTCGCGCCCCCGCCCGCGACGCCTGTGCTTGCCGGTGCCCCCGCCCGTGCGGCGCGCCGACGGACTCCGCCGCGGATTCCGCGCGAAAACGCATGGAAACCGGCGGAATCGCGTGGAATTCGTCGAAAGCCTCGCCGCGGGCGTAGCGCGGGGCGCCGGGTATCCGCTAAGGTTAACTTGCAATGGCCCGCTGTTTCGCGCGGGCCGCCACGCGGGGAGAAGCCCGGATGCCGTCGACGACAGAAAACCGCCCGTACTTGACGAGGTACGCCGTGCCGCGCGAGCCGTCGCCGGGCTTGGCCGGACGCTATTGCTCGGAGAGCGACCTCTGGGTCGTCGATACGCAGGAGGGAGCGGTTCCGGCAGCGCTGCATCGCGGGACCGAGATGGCGACCGAGACGCGCGGCGGCGGCGAGGCGTCCGACAGGAGCCTCGTCGGCGAGATCGATTGCGGGACCGACACCGCGGTCGCCGGGGAACAAAGCGACATGACCGGCGCCGCCATGATCGCCATGCTGGCCACGATCACCGAGGTCCACGGCGAGACGAGCGCCGACAGGACCGGCGAACCCGCGATCGCCGCCATGGCGACCGAGACCGCCGTCGGCGGCGAGCAGTCCGACCGGCGGCGGTGCGCGGCGTGGCTCGCGATGGAAACAGTCACCAAGGTCGACGCGGAGCAGACGGACCGCTGATGACGATCCTGCTGGTCAGCAACACGCGCGACCTGACGACGGACTTGGTCGTGCACGAGCTTGCCACCCTGGGCGCGCCGTTCGTGCGGCTCAACTGCGACGCGCTAGACGCCGCCCGCCCGACGCTCTCCTTCGGCTGCGGCGAGCCGGCGCTCTCGTTCCTGCACAAGGGCGAGGCCGTGGACGCGAGGTCGATCAAGGCGGCCTATCTGCGGCGCCCGCATCTCGACGGCATGATCGACACGCGCGAACGCGACGCCGCCCACCGTTTCGGCGAATGGCGCGCCCTGCTCGAAGCGCTCTATTCCGAGCTTGAGGGGCGCTGGCTCAACGAGCCGCACCTGATCGAGCGGGCGGAGGACAAGGCGCGCCAGCTCCGGGTCGCGGCGGCGCTCGGATTCAGGACGCCGCGCACGCTGGTCTCCAACGACCCGGCAAGGATATCCTGTGCGGCAACACAGATGATCACGCCCGCAACCATGCCGCCTTTTGGGACGGGCAAAACCTAACCCTCACGCCTGCCTACGACATCTGCCCCCAAGCGCGCTCCGGCAACGAAGCGACTCAAGCCATGCTTATCATCGGCGACAACCGTCTCAGCCAGATTTCAGTTTGCCTTGAGGCAGCGGCCAATTTCCAGCTTTCCCATGCAGCGGCTATCGCCATGGTCGCTCATCAAGTGAAAGTTATTTTGGATCATTGGCCGCAAGTTTGCGACACGGCAGCGCTGAACGAGGTTGAGCGCCTCCTTCTTTGGCGCGGGCAAATTCTAAATCCTTTTGCGTTCGAGGGAGCCCCAACGGAGCTGCGCGCGCTCGTTGCCTGACTTTTGCAGTTTTGCAACCTGCTACGCGCGTGCAAATCCGCAGCATCATTATCTGGAATTCATCGAATATGGCTTGGAAGAGAACTCCGCAACAATGGGGGCCAAATTCGGCTCTGGCGCACAGCTTGGGCGCATTTGCCGATCATGTGGAGGAGGCAAAACGGGTCACACAATGACGCTTTCGTCGACGGCCTTCTTTTTCCGAACTCGAGGCGCGCTTGCCTTCTGCGTGTTCAGTTGATCGATCGCCTCGATGAGCCGTTTTGCATAATCCAAGGCCACGTTGCTCACGCTTTTCGACGTCGCGAATGACAGGAGAAACGCCAGAACGAAGGCGGATTCTAATCCGGCGACGCCGGACGATCTCCCGAAATAAAGAGCAATGAGGTCACCGACGCAGACTGTTGAGGCGATCGTAACGCCCAACGCCTTGCAGCCGAGAAGATTCCTTCGAAAGCCGTAGTTTATGTTTTCGGAGAAGATGAGAGGGAATTTTTTCGTGTCCCTCGTCTTGGTGCGAAGCCAGACGGCGGCGCTCGAATAGATTTTATCTGCCGCTACTGGATCGGCTGCTTCCTCGTCTGACGTCGGCATCCGCTCGACCGCGCCAAGTTTAACCAGGCGCCTATGGTAACGCATTTTGGTCAAAAGATCGAAAGTCTGGTCACTATGCCGCAGGATGGAAGTCGAAGGCCAAGCGCCCCAATCACCCAAGAGGCGCGCTTCTTCGCGCTTACCCAATTCGCGCGCCGCTTGCGACAAGGCGAAGGAAACAGCCACCGCCACCGCCGTCGTCACGGAAAGCTTGGCCAGTCCGTCAACGTCGAATGGAAACCAAGTATGTATCACCAGCGGGATCGGAGAACCGACGATGGCGGCGGGAAATACGCGCGCCGTCATCGTGTATTGATCGATTTTCAACATTTACGCTCCTAGGATTTAAAGATAACTTCCGCGGTCAGATATCTGTACCCGCCGGGTGTTTGGATTAGCAGCAGCACGGGAAAGAACTGTCGAACGGCAAGGAGCGCAGCAGTCCTCATATCGATCGACGACGGGCCAGAGCTGACCAGATGGTTGTGCCATGTGCCAAGGGCGTAAAGAGCGCCGCCCGTTTCGGAATGGAGCGCCTCTAAGGCCTCTTTGAGGCCAACGATCCCGAGCCTGAATTCGTTGGTAGTGAAGACGCTATCGGGCGGAGCAGGAAGCAGATCGACGACGTGGAAGGCGTTTGTGACCTCCGACCATCGGCCGATCAGGACGCCGCCCGTTTCAACTCCTGGCTTCGACGCTACTTCCGCTTCTATCCTCGCCTGGACGCCGACACTGATGCGGACGGAGCTTGATTGGTCTGCCTGCTTCAATATCGTAAACGGTCGAACCGCCTGCGTAAGCCATCGTTGACCTAATCCGTCAGCCGGAGTCACGCCCACGAGAATTTCCCCGCGCTCCTCAGGCAAGCTCGACTCACGCCATTTGCTGATTTGCTCTGCCATTGGAGCAGTAAGCGCTGACAATCTCGCATCCGACATCGGAAACGTCAGTGATGAGCAGCCTTCGCCAATCGGCACTTCTATCGGAGCGGATTGGAAAACGACGTCACGGAACTCGGGGTCGCTCCTGAATAGGCGATAGGCCTCCGTCACAAGGTCTACACTTGATGGATTTTCCACGGGACCTTCGGCTGCCAAATACGCGATCCTGCCGCCTCCCATTAGACACGCTTCGACGGCCCTGGGTTTGCCGACGTCAGGACTGCTCAATACCTCGCGGATCGTCAGGGAGCCGGTTGCGTTGACGAGCAAGGTGGAATCATCTGCAAATTTCGGCGCACCGCCTCCGATAATGAGGCGCGACGCGTCCGCCACTTCCGCCGTGACCTCGCTGCCAAACGAATTCAGGGCCTCCTGAAGCCGATCGGCCTTTGACATCAGCAGGGCGCCGTCGAACACCGACGTGGGGAGCAGCCCGTGCCGAGCGAAGTTGTGGGGAGACATAGCGGCCCTGTCGATGACGCGCATTGGCGCATCCCCCGCGCGAGTCAGGTGGACGGCGATTTTGGAACCCACACTACCACAACCGAGAAGCGACCAGCCGCCGGAACACCGTCGAGAAGCCGAGGCGAATCTGAGCAAATCTGGCGAAATCGGACTTCGATGAGACGCCAATCTAACGGGTTTCGCACTTGAACGGCTCAAGTCGTTTTCCGTACCGTCGATCTCGAAAACGTAGGGAATTACCTCCAATGGCGAATCGACACCGATCACGTTGCAGGGGCGTCGAGCGATGATGATGACCGCAATAGGAATGGGAAATCTGAACCGTATGCCGACGATCCGCAATGATAGCAGATGAAGTTTCGAGAACAGCATTTCGGCGCAACCAAGTTCCTGCGCCCGCGCGAACAGCGTTTTGAAATCCGAGACCGACTCCGGCGAATAGCGACCGGCGACAAACGGCGCTCCGGTCGGCTGTTTGCCCGACCAGGCGACGAACGCCAATCCCGTATTGCCGATCGTGAGCTGATGCGCGATCTCTGCTTTTATGACCGCCTTCTCGTCGCCGACTGCAATGCAGTGCAGTCGGATGTCGCGACGCTTCTCTGTCGCCCGTCTGCTTGCGAGTGCTGTGCAACCCGACTCCCGCGAGACCAGCCCTCTGAGTTTCACCGCGTCGGCTACAACAAGGTCGTCGATCCCGTCCCTGCGCACAGGCTCCCACCCTTGCTGTGGATCGATGAGTTGAACAAGGGCAGCCTTCTCCAGCCAGACGGCAAGTTGATCGATCAACGCAGAGATGCCTCTGCTGCGCAGCAATTCCGTAGGGGAGCCAGCGACGAGGCACGGTTCAGCCTTCCCATCCGTTCTCGGCTGAAGATGTGGGTGCGAGCGATCAAAATCGGATCGCAGATAGAAACGGGGCGCCTCAATGGGAAACCGCCCTCCGAAGACGACGGTGACGGGCTCGGCGGATCGAACACCGCTGGGGCTTTCACCGGCTGCAAGCCATCGACTTGGAAGTGCGGTCTCCATATCAATCTCTGCCGTCGTCTCTGCCGGCGAGATCGTAATAATGCGGACGTTGGTCACGCGCGGGTCGGCTTCGATCTGCCTAAGCGCGCGAGCGACTGGAATGGGCGGTTGCATTCCGCTCATATGCGTCAGCCGTGGGACAGCGGCGTTGCACCGACGCCGGAAACATAAGGTGCGGCAACTGCCGCCGCGGCAGCTTTCGCAAGCGGCTTCACTCCGCCCGCAGTCACTTCCAATTCGTAGGGCGCATCACCGGAGCCATCGGCGATGCAGTAGAATTTGCCCTTTACGGCATTGAGGATCGCCTTGTATTCACGCTTGGCCCTGATGCACGGCGGATCGTTTTCGTCGTCAACCACGGGTTTGCTGCTAGCAAGGACACATGCGCCTGACTTCGCCTGACCGAGGGCTTTACGGGCGTCCTCCGATACCTTGCCGTCTTCACCTTTCTTTGACCAACTGTCCCACGACAGGCTATGCCAAGAGCAATGATGCGGCGCGATCAATACGTCGTATTCAAGAACGGACTTGCGGACACTATTGCGCTTCCAAACGCGCTCCCAAATCGCGACTTCTGCATCGCCGCCAATGAGGTAATTCGCTCCAACTTGGCCGCCGATTTTCATTGTGACATTCAGGATCGTCGACGAATCGTTCTTCGTCAGGAGGTCCTCTTCCTCGTCATCGCCAGCGGGTAAGGGACCCAACAATCGCGCGGCGAAGGTCGAGTCTGTGATGCCGGTGACCTGGGAGAAGTCCGTATCCAACCTGACGAGAATGGCGCCCAAATCGTCCGTCTTACCGTCAACGTCCTCGCCGAGGATTTTGATGCGGTCGCCATCTTCTGACGTCCAGATCTCCCGATAGCGGGCGACCCGACGACGCGCCTCGGTGTTCCAAGCCTTGGCGTCATCACAGAGGGTGTGGTTCTTGGACGCACGTCGGAACACGATCGGCGACGACCACATCTCGCGGATGACGATCTTGTCGGCGGATTTGGACCAATCGCTCAGCTTTCCGAGGTGGAAATGCTTCTTGAGTCCACGGCAATGATCCGCGTCGGGATGGGAAAGCAGAAAGGCATCCACGTAAGGGCGGCCTTGCGAATCGCGCGTCAAGCGCGCCCGCAGCTGTTTGGCCACATCTGGCGTCTCGTCATCCGCGTCGTCCGCCGCCGTACGGATGTTGACGTCCACAAGGACGCGCCGCCCACTCTCGAACTCGATGAGCATCATGTCGCCGTTGTCTACGCGGAAGTGGGTCGTCTTCGCCGTCATACAGTCCTCCTGGAACCCGGACGCGACATTCGCGTTTACGAGTTAATAAGTGCGCCTACTCCGAACATGGGAAACGAGCTTTCTCTTGTCAAGGTCTTTTTGTATCGCTACTCTGAACAAAAATGGCGAGCCTCTGATTGGAGGAGAGATGAGCAGTTCATTTGGACAGAAAATTCGAGATCTCAGGAAGGCCAAGGGGCTCACTTTGGACCAACTCGCCACGCTGACTGGGTCGAGCAAGAGCTACATTTGGGAGTTGGAAAATAAAAACCCCCCACGGCCATCCGCTGAAAAGATCGTCAAGATCGCCGAAGTGCTTGGCACGACCAGCGATTATCTCATGGACGCGAGCGGAGCTGAAAATAAGGAGTCAGCAGACGACCTTGCGTTCTTCAGGAAATATCGGACATTGGACGACAGCAAAAAGGACACGATCCGCCAAATGTTGGACATCATCAAAAATAATGGCTGACGAAAAAAAATTCGGCGCCCTTCGGTGGGCCATAGAGATGACCCAGTTTTGGAAGGCTGCGGCGCCGGGTTCTCGGTTCCCCGTGAATGTGGAATTGATCGCGGAGACGGTATCAGCGAGCCGTTTCCCAAGCGACCGGATCAAAGCGATCAAGGGTGGCGCCATTCCTGATTTCGATGGCGCGCTCTATCCCATCGACGATCCGCGGAACGGCTGGGCGATCATATATAATAAGACCGACGTCAGCCTTGAGCGCCAGCGCTTTACGATCGCCCACGAATTTGGGCATTACCTCGCGCATCGTCACCTACTTCCCAACGGCGTAGAGTGCGACGAAAAGGTCGTCACCCAGCGATCCGGCAAGGGAATCGAAAAAGAAGCCGACGAATTCGCGGCATCGCTGCTCATGCCGTTCGACGATTTCAAAGCGCGCATTCCCGCCGACGCGAAGCCATCCCTCGACGACCTTGGCGCAGCCGCCGAACATTATGGGGTGTCGCTGACAGCGACCGCGTTACGGTGGCTGGAGTATACGGAACGGAGAGCGGTTTTTATGGTGTCGCGGGACGGCGGCGCCCGATGGGCGAAGTCGAGCGAGCCGGCATTTAAATCTGGACGATTCTTCAGGACCGTTCGCGAGACCTATATGCTGCCCGAGGCTTCCTGTGCCGTAAACGGCAATTTCGACGACATGGGGCGCGCGTCGGCCACGCATCCGCCCGGCGTATGGTTTCCTGAGGAAACCGAGGAATTCTGCATCTGCTCGAAAAAGCACGACCTGACGCTGACGATATTGCACCTTCCGAAGTCCTTCCGATGGCTCGGCCCAGCAGAGCCGGTCGAGCCGGACACGTTCGACAGGTTCATGTCCGGCGGGCGATAGCGTTTGTCGCGAAAGTTCCGGCCGCGCCGGAAGCGCGCAGCTGCTGGTCGTTTGCAATATGGGGGCATTTCCAGCCGAAAATCGCAGTACAATGCTTCCGCGCCGATGGAGCTGTGGTTCAAGTCTGGCAGAGTTTGCAATTGGGCACGTCCAACGTCAATGCGAGGACGCCTTGCGGGCATTGCTGCTAACAATCACGACGACAAACCAGCGGTGCGCCCGCGAAGCCGCCAGTTGTAAGTGCGCGACCCGTCAGCCTCATCGGCCGCGCTAGGCGCGGCCGCGCCGTCGCCGCGCAAAGGAATATTACCGTGCGATGGAGCGGCACCATGCCCCCCATTCCCGGGCACGCCCAAAATGGCGGACAGGATCGCCGAGGCTCTGCCAGGCGGCGCTGCATGCCTTCGCTGCCGAAAACCAGGCGCGGATGGAAGCCATGGCCGCCGCGCGCGGCCAGATAGAAGACATACTCGCAAGCTTGCTCGCCACGGAGCGCCAAATGAGGCAGGAGGAGATCATGGACGAAATCGTCGAATTGGCGGCCGGCGAAAACGCCGCGCGGTCGCTCCGCAAATCCCGGACGCACTCAGCAGAGCCGACACGCGGATCGTTTGGATCGTGACGTCCTTGGATGCGCGCGGCGGCGAATCGCATAACCAAGGAACGCGCTGTAATCCTCAAATCCTGTTGTTGAACAAATTGCCTCGTTCGTCGGAACAGGCGGCTCTAAGCCGCGCCAGCGACTCGGGCGAGTCGATATCTCGGCTTGTTATTATGGTCTTGGCCTTGTCCGCATCATTCAGGTCGGCATTGATCTGATCGTCAATTGCCCGCCTCAATTTCCGATCGGCGTCAGCAGCCGATTCGAAATTGGCCGACGCTTCGCGCAGGCGCGTCTTTACGTTCGCGGCGATGGTGGATTCCATGCCTGCCAATACCTGTTCCTGAATTCGCGCGTGCGCCTCAACGTGTTCGATGGCCGCCTTCTGCAAGCAAGCCTTTTCGCGGAGCTCCCGCGCGACATGGATCGTTCTCCTGCCGACCGCGATCCGGACTCGCACCGAATTTGCCCCTGCGCAGAAGACGTTCGACGCCATCCGGCTTACATGCATATCGATATCCGCCGTGAACAGAGTGGCCGACGTATACACCGCCATCAATGGCGCGTGCGCCTCCTTGCCGGCCTCGCGCGCAATCCGATCGAGTTCGTCCAGGCTCGTGTCGAAAACGGTCTCAACTGGCGCATGCTGGATATCCACGGCGACTGCGGCGTCGTCATGCGCGTTGCACTGTGCCATGACTGGTCCAGCGAAAACCAGAGCCAGGAGGAGCGTGGCTGCGGAGAGCCGCGGACGCGATTCCGAGGTCCAGCAACCGCGAGGCCAAAGCGTGAGGCGTGAATTCATGATGTGCTCATTCCCTATCGCCGTCCCGCGGATTGAACGAAGCCGACTTCGTCGGCAATGCGACGTCAAGATTGCAGATAACTTGGCGCGTGTCATGGACTGTCCGCCATCCGTCGAGACGAATGATAGCGGCATTGACGCCCGCCGTCCTCGGGGCATCGATCCATGGCGAAGGACGCCACGCGCCATGGGACATTGTTGGTTCGGTATATTCCGTCGAATGCCAAGACAAACACACAGCTCGTGCGACCCGCAATGCGAAATTAACCGGCTGTAATCGTTGAGAGATGAATTTAGGCTTTTTCCATAACGCCAGTTGCAGCATTGGTCCCGGGTTCAGTACTTCCCCCCGATTCAGTGTCGGGCGCCCAAAGGCCGAATGACTGATGGCGCGGATGCGCGATTATCCGTTCACACTGCGCGGGCTGGTGAAGGAGCTCGCTGAGCGCGGGGTGCGCGTCGATTACCGCGCGGTCTGGACCTTAGCCCATGACGAGGGGGCTGAGCTTCAAAAAAACCGTATTCGCCAGCGAGCAAGCGCGCGCTGACGTCGCCCGTCGCCGGCTCCGTTGGAAAGCCCGGCAGGGCCGCGTCGATCCAACGCGGCTGGTGTTCATCGACGAGAGCTGCGACTGCATTGACGCGCCCTTCGTCCTCGACGGGCCGATCAACGGCGCCGCCTTCCATCGCTACGTCCTCGAGATATCGTGGTGCTCGGCAATCTCGGCAACCACAAGAGAAAGGCCTGGTGAGACCAGCCATCCGCCGCTCGACCCAGGACGTCAGTTCCAACCGTCCGTAAAGTCGAGTAAAATCTTCAACAGACTGGCTCCGCGGCTGATCGGCCGCGGTATCACTCAGGTGATGGATGATCGCCGCTCGGAAGGTTATCTCGGCTATCTGCGTGACCGCCGTCGTCTCGGGTTGCGCGAGCTATCAGCCGGAGCCCATCTCGCCGGCCGACAATGCGCGCGCGCTCGACGGCCGCGCGCTGGAAGACCAGCGCCTCCATGACTTTCTCGCGGCGGAGATCGACGACGACGCCGGGCGTGACCCGGCCCAAAGCTGGGATCTCCCGACGCTCACCCTCGCGGCCCTCTATTTCCACCCCGAGATCGCGATCGCGCGGGCGAAGCTGGCGGGCGCGTCTCTCGCCGACGACAGCCATAATCGGGACGAGCCGCGCGGCCGACGGCATGACCGGATCGGGGCAGTTCGGCCCCATCGAGATGGGCGGGATGTTCACGGTCATGAAGGTTCGCGAGGGGCTCGCACATGACGATTACGTCGATCCGGGGCCCTACAAACATCCGGAGGGAAGTGTCGCGCGTGAAGTGAAAGCCGCGATGGGACCGCCCATCGAGAGGGAGCCGCGCGCCGGCGCCAAGAGCGCCGGCTGAAAGCCCCTGAAGCGCCGGGATATATCAAGGAGGACGCCATGCTTCGCAAGCTCATCGCTGCCACGTCCATCGCAATCTCGTTGATCGCAACCGCCGCGCCATCATTCGCACAGTCGGAAATGGTGAATGGCGAGGTCAAGAATATCGACGCCTCCGCCGGCAAGATCACGTTGAAACATGGACCGATCAAGAAGTTGGATATGGATCAAAGCATGACCATGGTGTTTCGGGTCCAGGATCCATCAATGCTCAGCCAGGTGAAAGTCGGCGACAAGGTTCAGTTCGACGCCGACCGTGTGAATGGACAAATCACCGACGCCGATCCGGGACCCTAAAAAACCCCTAAAGATCGCCCATGTTGGGGGATATGGATCGGTAACCCGAATGGCGAGATAGCTTGATCGAAGAGGATCCGAAGATGGCTCGTCTGAGGTGGGGCCGCCTTGCATTCTGGGTCATGGCGGCGCTCGTCGCCGCCATGATGGCGCTTGGCCCGAGTACCGCCGAGGCGCATCCGGTCCACGACGATCCCCATCCGGCGTCCGAGACCTTCGTCACGACGGCGGCGGCTTCCTATATCGGCGCAATTGATTTGGCGTCGGTTTCATCCGCGACAGAAAAGGCGCGATCGGAAACCGTAGTTTTGGCAAGTATCGCTATGGGAGCGGACCTTTGCCGTGATGAGCGTGACGCGCGCGGTTGCTGCCTGACGGATTCATGCTGCTGTCCTTCGGCCTGTCTCGTCAGCCTCGGCCCCCAAGATAATCCGCCGGAAGAATATTTCGTGACTTTATTCGCCCGATCGGGCGGATTTCCCCGCGGCGTTGATCCCGCATCCCTCTTAAGGCCGCCACAGCCGATCGCCTGAACGCGCTTTGCCGGCTACAGGCCCGCACGACGGCTTCGGCCACGTTCGCGGGCGGGCTGCTTCCACCACCGCTCATGTCGGGCAGACCGGCGCCCACCCGGCTCGGGTTCAGCGCGCCGTCAATCCCGTCGCTAGACATGTCAATCGAGGACAATCCCATGTCACGCAAACTCTTGATCCTGGCAGCCGCGCTCTCGCTGCCCGCTGCTTCCGCCAATGCATTCCATTCCGGCAAAGCCCCGGCCGTGGATTCAGGCGTTCGGCATGAACGCGCAAGCTATTGCGCGAACAACCATTATCGCTGTCTGCAAAAGGAAGGCCCGTGGAGCCGCCGCTATCCCTCGCAGTGGAATCAATGCGAGATTAGCTACGATCAGTGCATGAGACATTGAACGTCGCCGCTCACAAGGCGGAGGTCGTTGTCCCCTGTGGGCGGTGACAGTCCTGAAACCGGCCGCCGCTCGCTCAACCTGTCAAGCGGGAAGCAGGGCAAAGTGCTTCCCTTTTCGTCGCGCCGGGCGCCGCGGGCGGGAGGACGAAAGAGATTGCGGATAGTAACCAACAAGTGAGAGGTCAAATGAAACGGAAAATTCAACTGGTGGCGCTCGCTGCCGTTGTTTTGAACGGATTCCCAATCGGGGGCGCGTGGGCTCATGCGCATCTGAAAAACGCGATCCTGGCGCCCGACTCCGTCGTCGCGACCGCGCCGCAGGAAGTCCGGATTGAGTTCAGTGAAAAAGTCGAGATGAGCATGTCGGCGCGCTCCTCGCGCAGCGATCTCCCGTACTGGTCGCACATTTCTCGGCAAAGAAGCCCGCCAGCGTCGAATGTCGCCGGTTCGGGCACCTAGTTTGGAATTCTTCTAAGGAAGAGCATTTCGTTTGCGCGCCGGACGCGCTACCACGAAAAAGGATCATGCGATCCTCGAAAAAACCGGAAACCTGATGCCCGTGTCCAAGCGTCCCTTCGCCATGTCCTTTGCGGCCTTTAGCCTTTTCTCCGCCGTCCCTTCCTCGTTCGCCCAGGAGGTGCGAGTCGGCCGCTATTACGAGCTTGAGACCAAATATCTGTTCGGCTTCACCGAGGGCGCGGACATTGGCGTTCAGGGCGAAAAGGAGATTGAGTCCGAAACCAAGGCCGGGCTCGGGATGCGCGGCGGCAAATTCCGCGCCGTCGAGCAGGAACTGGCATTCGATAATTACACCTCGCAATATTGGATGTACGAGTTCGCCGTCCACGGCTTGTGGAACCAGATCAATAATGTCGAAGGTCTCGACAATCGCAATAGCGCCAATTTCTTGGGCCTGTCGTGGAAGCCGAAATTCCTGATCGTCGGGCGTGGACCCGGCAGCCCGATCGGCCTGTCGATCTCAATTGAGCCGGAATGGGGCAAGATCGACGGAACCGGCGGCGGCCATGAAACCAGTTTCAGCATGGAGACGCGCCTCGCCGCCGACACCGAACTCATCCCGAATATGCTTTACGCCGCAATCAACCTGATCTACGAACCGGAGGTCAGCCGCGCGCCGGGCGACGCGAACTGGAGCCGCGCCTCGGGTTTTGGCGCGACCGCCGCCATGGCCTATCGCGTGACGCCGAAGGTCACGCTCGGCGGCGAGGCCGAATATTATCGCGCCTATGAGGGCTTCGGTTGCAACACGCTCGACGGTTCCGCGTTCTATCTCGGCCCGACCCTGCACGTTCAGTTCACTCCGAAGGTCTTCCTCAACGCCGCTTGGTCGACCCAGGTCGCCGGCCATGCCGCCGGCGAGCCGGGCAATCTCGACCTAACCAATTTCCCACGCCAGCGCGCCCTTCTCGGGCTCCACTACGAATTCTGACCTCGGGCCTGCTTTTTTACTGGGAGAAGACAATGAAAACCGTCAGACTTTCCGCCGCTCTTGCCCTTTCCCTGCTGTTGGCGGCGCCGGCTTTGGCGCAACAGGCCGTCCAAATCACCATCAAGGGCCATAAATTCTCGCCCGCCCAGCCGCATGCCCCGGCCAATCAGGCCTTCACCATCGTCGTGAAGAACCTCGATTCGACCGCCGCTGAATTCGAAAGCAAGTCCCTGCGGGTCGAAAAGGTCGTGGCGCCGGGCGCTCAGGTCTCCATGCAGATTCGTCCGCTCAATCCCGGCCATTACGCTTTCTTCGACGATTTCCACCAGGACACGACCGAAGGCGAACTGATCGTCGAATAAGGATTTAAGAGATGCTCGGCGCGTTGATCATTGTCTTCCGCGAAGTCATCGAGGCCGGCCTGATCGTCGGCATCGTAATGGCGGTCACCCGCGGCGCGCCTGGGCGCGGTGCTTTTGTCGCGGGCGGACTAGCCGGCGGCCTGATCGGCGCGTCCCTGGTCGCAGCTTTCGCCGGCGCGCTGGCCGAAGCCTTCTCAGGAGCCGGCGCGGAATTGTTCAACGCCGCAATCCTGGCGCTCGCGGTCGTCATGCTCGCCTGGCACAATATCTGGATGGCGAGCCATGGCCGCGAAATGGCGGCCAATTTGCGTAGCGTCGGGCAGGCGGTCGTAGAAGGCTCCAAGACCATGACCGCCCTCGCCGTGGTCGTCGCGGTGGCCGTCCTGCGCGAGGGATCCGAAGTCGTGCTCTTCCTTTACGGCATCGCGGCCTCGGGCTCGGCCGGCTTTGGCGACCTGCTGCTTGGCGGCGTGCTCGGGCTGGGGCTCGGCGCCCTCCTGTCCCTGCTGATGTTCTATGGCCTGGTCGCGATTCCGGCGCGGCATCTCTTCGCCGTCACGACGGCGCTGATCACCTTCCTCGCCGCCGGCATGGCCGCGCAATGCGTGGTTTTCTTGCAGCAGGCGGCCTGGATCACCGCTCTTTCCGGCACGCTATGGGACACGTCGGGCGTCCTGCGTGACGATTCCATCCCCGGCAAGGTCGCCCATGTCTTGTTCGGTTATGTCGATCAGCCATCGGGCGCGCAAGCTCTGATCTATTTCCTGACCCTTGCGGGAATCTTCGTCGCGACCCGACTGGCGGCGCCGGCGCGCCCTGCCCCGCGTCCCGTTCGGGGGACCGTCTGAACTGGCTTCGCTTATTCACGCCGGCAGCAACAGGCCCATACAATAAGCCCGAAACGGAGAAGCGCGATCGGCGTGCCCCGGAGCCGCCGACAAACGCCCCAAGTCGCGATTCACTCTCCGCCGCCTGCGCTCCCAAATTCAGGTTCGTCTCCCACGAGATTGAATCTTCTACTCTTACATGCATCGCGCATTTTATGACACAGTAAGACTAGTCTCATGGTGCGAAAGCCGTGCAATCCGGCATGAGTATCCGGACAGAATCTTTGAAAATGGTTAAGAATCGCGTCTTGAGAAGTAGCGAAGAATCCTGTGCCGTCGCCGATCACATGGCGGCGATCGACGGGAACGGGCCACTTGTATCTCCTCGGGGGCTGATTGGAGTTGCGTTTCTTGCGACCGCCCATTTGGCGGCGCAGCCGTTTTTGGCCGACCTGCCGGCCTCGCGCCGTGCGATTCCGCGCCGCAGTCAAGCCATTTGAAACTGCGTTCTCATTTTCGCCGCTATCCCATGGAAATTTCAGAACAAATGCGGTGATGAGAATAGAGGCCATGGCTTGCGCGCCAACGCGAATTCCGGTGTCGTTGCGAGGGAAGAGGGATATTGGGCAAGAGTTTCGAGCGTACATGGCAGTTCATTGAAGAAATCGAAAGTGCGGGCGATGCAGCGGGAATCCAGCGTTCTCTTTTGCAGATCGCCGAACAATACGGGTTCAGCTCAGTGTTCGCCGGGATCGTGCCGACAGCCCGCACGTCACCCGAGGAAATCGTATCGCGGATCCTATTCCAGCGTTTCCCGTCGGAATGGGCCGGCCGCTACCACGACCGCGGTTATGTTTTTCGTGATCCGATCGTGCATCGCCTGCAGGGCGATCGAACTCCCTTCGATTGGGAAGAGGCCTACAACTCATGTCCGGCTGCGGAGGACGTCGCCCTGATCAAGGGCGAGGCGGCGGAATTCGGCCTACGCGAAGGCTATGTGGTTCCCGTGTCGACACTCGACGGAAGCCTCGCGGCGGTGTCGTTCGGCGGCTCTAACGCTGACGTCGACGCGGAGGGCCGCGCCCTGCTCGGCTTCGCCGCCAGTTACGCGGTCGGCGCCTTTCTTCACCACCGGGAAAGCCGCCGGCGTCTCCTCGGCAAGGTCAGCCCGCAGGAATTCGACTGCCTGCTCTGGGCGGCGGAGGGCAAGACGGATTGGGAAATCGCCGTCATCCTCGGCATCTCGACGTCGACGGTGGTCAAACACCTCCTCTCCGCCCGCGAAAAACTCGGCGCCGTGACCAAGGGCCATGCGATCGCCATCGCCTTGCGGATGAAGCTGCTGCGCTGAATTCATATCCGACGCCGACGTTTCCTATCGTGCGTCACTCCATTCGCTGACCTTTGCTGGACTGCGTCTCGCCACGCTCGCCCTCGATTTCCCGCAAGACTTTCTCCTGCTCGGCGCGAAGCTTCGCCAGCGCGTCGTTTTCGATCAACGCCTGCGGCAAAGGCCGCGCCGGATGGTCGGCGAGCAGGTTCGCCGCTTCGATAGCTGCCGCCGCCTCCCGCGTTTCCCGCGCGGCAACTTGCTGCGAGCCGGCGACAATCGCCCGCTCGGCGCGAAGTTCGCGCTGCGATTCGGGATCGATCCCTCCACGCCCGTCCTGCCGGCGCTCGGCCTCGACCGCCCGATCGGCGAAGCGCCGCGCCTCGGCCGCCTCTCTCGCTTCTGTGTCGCGGATAGCCTCCGCGCGCTCGATCAGGCGATCGGCGTCGACGCCAGCGATCTTTTCCACCTCGGCGCGCGACAGCTCCTGCACGCCGCGCTCCTGCGCGCGCTGCAGATCGATCCGATTGGCGAGGGTCTCGAGATAACGCGCCGACGTCTCCTGAAACTGCTGCTTGGTCGCACCGCCGAGAAGATCCGCGGCGCCCGATACCGCCTCGTTCATCAGGCGCAGGTCCTTCGCCATTTGCTTCGACGTGATGGCCATGCCGTGATCCTCCTTGGTGAGATGCCCAACCCGGTTTTCAATTGTGTGTAGAATTCCGCCGATCGTTTGAGCCAGCCCCAGGCGCTTGAGCATGTCACGGGCCGCGGCGTTCTCCGGATTTTCCCGCGCGACCGCCGCCCAGGCCGAAATGCTTTCGTTAACGGCGCGCCGGTCCTGTTCCGACGCCGGCAGCCGGATCGGATTGGTCTGCGCCGTGTGGATTCGCTGGCGGGCGTTGTCGATGAGGCGCTGATTGGCCGGATCGGCGGCATAGGCGCGGTCGCGCGCCTCGCGCGCCGGCCGTGGCTTCTCGGCGGCGTCGACGATCGCCTTGTCCTTCGGGCCGTAACTCTGCGACGACGCGCGCTCCTTCGCCGACGTGGCGACGATCTTCAGCCCCTGCGCCTGCGCGTGCGCCGCATAGGCCTCGCGCCAATCGCGGAACGTGTCGCGGCTCGGATGGATTTTTTGTCCGGACTCATTCTTGACGGTGATGATTGCATGCACGTGGATGTGCCCGTCGGCTTCCTTGTCGGTATGGACGCCAAACATGAATTTGTGGTCGGCGAAGCGATCGTGCAGAAACGCGCGGGCGGCGTTGCTCAGTCCCGCGACATCCGTGCCGGCCTTCGCCGAGATGATCAGATGCATCGTGTCGCGCGACGATTGCGAGCGCAGCGACGGCCCCCATTGCCGCATCGCGAGGCGGACATCCGCCGGGTTCGCGATCATACTGCCGCGATCGTCGACGGCGGCGCCTTTTTCGACGAGTTGGTTCAGCCGATAGGCGACGCCGTCGCGGCCGTGACCGGCGGCGCCGGGATCGACGCTCATGGCGTGCGGCGGATGGCCGGTGGCGGCTTCGATCCGCGCCTGGATCGCCGTCTCGGATCTGGCGTCGGGGCGACGGCGCATAAACCCGTCTTCCTCGGTCCGGATCCGCTCCTCCCGGATGCGGAATCGCTCTTTTGGCGCGCCAGCCGTGGCCACGACCAGGCGCGCCTCGAGTTCGCCCGAGGGCGAGGCGTCTATGCGATAGGCGAAGCGATGTCCGTCGAATCCGGCGGCGATCGCCTTCTCATAAGTTTCCCGGCCCTCCGGCGTGTCGCCGACGCCATGCAGTTTCAGCCGCAATGCCGTGACGTCTTGGCTTTCCGCCCGCTTCGCGAAACGCGTCGACCATTCCTTGATTTCTTCGGCGACGGACTCGCGGTTCGTCAACTGGCGCCCGTCATGGGTCTCGAGCGCGACCTCCTCGCGCTGCACATATTGGCCGGTCGCCATGGCGCGGGCCGCGCCACGCGCATAGGACACGACCTTGATGACGGCCGGCTGGTAACCCGCCGCAAGCTGCCGGGCGCGGCCTAAAGAGCTGCTGGATTTCCCGCTGCTGGAAAACCCGCCGGCGATGGGCTCGCTCGCCGGACTCGGCGCACCTGCGCTGGCCGTCGCCGCGCCGCCTCCCGAAGCCGTCGGCAGGATGCGGCGGCGCTCGTCGTCACCGTTCCCCGTAATCGTCGTCCCGCGAATGTTGATCGGCGTGGCCGGCGCCTCCATCGTCGGCGTCGCCCGGGTTTGCCGCGCGCTCGGCGCGTCGTCGAACAGGCCCGAGGGCCGCAGCCGCTGACGCTCGCCTCTGGCGTCGGACACGGCGCGCCGCGTCGCCTCAACCTGCGTAAGCCACCAGTCGATCTGCGCGGCGCGGCTCATCGGGCGACCTCGCCGGGAAGCGTCAACCTCGCCTCGCGGCGCAGCTTCGAGCCGTAAGCGACGGTCATTTCGGTGAGTTCGTCGTTGATTGCGGCGACGACCTCGTGCAGCCCGCGCCAGACCGCCTCGGTGTCCTCGAGGCGCGCGGCCTGGCCGCGATGGATCGCCTTCAGCACTTGCGCCAGGTTTCGGCCGACCATCCGCACCTGACTGGCCAGCTCGACCACGGCTCTGGTGTTCTCGGCCGAGAGCGCCGGCCCGGCCTGCACCGAAGCGCGGATCAGCCGCCGCACGACTTCGGCCTTGGGCAGGCCGAACAGCGCCACGGCCTCGGTCAGGCGGCTCTCGTCGGCCTCGGACAATTCCGTCCGCAGGCGCGGCTTGCCCCGGGGCTTTGTAGCGAAACCAGCCAAGATCTCCCCCTCCCCTTCACGGCGGACGCCTCGCCGGCCGCAAGTTTGGAGACGTTGCCCGGCCCGCCGATCCGCCCGTGATCGGCGGCGCATGCGCGTCAGCGCCCCGGCTGCGTCGAGCAGCCTCAGACTGTATGTTAAAAGGCTGCGCATCAAAGGGCGGCCGCGCCCGCAAGAGCAGTCCACATGAAAGCAACGGCCGCTCGGCGCGAAACGCCCCTTTCGGATTCCCTCGGGCGGCGATCGCCCAAACTTTCGGATCAGCGCGCGGCGGGCGCCGCCTCCGCATTGCAGGATTACCGCATTTCGACACTGGTGAAGTGCGACGATGCCGCAACGTTACTTTGGCAATGCCGCACTGCGCGAACTTCGCATCCATGCATTGCCGTATTGCGGCATTGATGAAGGTCGTCAACGACGCAATGCCGAACGACAGCAACACCGCCTTGGCGCAAGACCGCATGGCAGGAATGCCGCATCGACGCATTGCGGCAGTGCCCGCTTATGGCGATGCCGGAACGCCATAAAGCGGCGTTTATCAACGTCGGTCTCGTGAAAAGCGCGACGCGCATTGAGCGGTCGTCCTAGGCCGTAGACTCATAATGCCCTGATCCAGATACGAGCGGCGATGAGCTTGATCGCCGCGAGAAAGTTGAGTGGATCCTTGTCATAGCGGGTCGCGATGCCGCGCATGTTCTTGAGCTTGTTGAAGAATCGTTCAACCAGATTGCGTTGGCGGTAGACCCAGGAGCTGAAAGCGAAAGTCTCCTTGCGCGTGCGTTTTGCCGGAATATTCGCCCATGCCTTCCTGCGATCGGCCAAAGCGCGCAACGCATTGGTGTCGTAGGCTTTGTCAGCGAGAAGGATTGCGCCCGGCTTTAGATCGGCGAGCATCGGTTCCGCCATCACGCTGTCGTGGGTTTGACCGGCGGTTAGAGTCAGGGCGACCGGACGTCCTTCCGCATCGACGAGCGCATGGATTTTGGTTGTCAGGCCGCCTCGGGAACGTCCCATGCAGCCATCGTCGAGGCCCCCTTTTTTGCCGTGGCCGCATGTTGGTGGACCCGGACGCAAGAGCTGTCGATCATGACAATATCGCCGTCGAAGGCCTTTGAGATTTCCTCAAGGATGTAACTCCAGACCCCGGCCTTTCGCCAGCGGACGAAGCGATTGTAACAAGTGGTGTGTGGGCCGTAGCGCTCAGGCACATCGGCCCACGGCGAGCCTGTACGGAACCGCCACAGAATGCCGTTGATCGTTTGTCGGTCATCGACACGCGGCACACCGCGCGGCTTGTTCGGCAGCAGCGGCTCAATGATGGTCCATTCGGCATCAGTCAGTTCAAAACGGCGTCGCGTCATCAAAGCCCCCAAATCATCAGAGGCCTTGAATCATTCTTTTGCCCGTTCGGGAATCCCGTTTATGAGTTTACGGCCTAATTGAAGCGCAGGCCGAAGAGCCCGCCGGTGTCGGTCGCGTCCGTGAGTTTGGTGTCTATTACGTGGGCTTGGATGTCGAAGCCGCGTTGGAAGCCCTCCTTGGGAAGAGCGTCCGAATTCATTGTCACGATATATTGGAAGCCGGTGGCTTTGGCTCGCTCAGCGCCAAGTTGAAGGGCCTTAGCTACCTGCCGTTCGTCGACACCGTCGAAAAGGTGGCTATCGTGGATCAGGAACCCGGGGCCACGTCCCTGCTTGATGCTGAGTTCGGTGAGCATCAAATCGAAGCAGAAGATCTGCATGTTGGTGATCCCCTTGCTGCGCTGTCCCTCGATGTGGACCTCGAACTGGGGGCCGTTTCCGGTTTCGGAGATGGTGAGGCTGCCTGCTTTCTCGTACAGAGATTCAGACAGTGACTCGAAGGCGAGGATCGCCTCGCGGATGATCGCCTCGCGCTCATGGATGTCGTCGCGCAGCGCTTTGGTCAGATTGGCGCGCTCGATATCGAGCTCGGCCTTGGTGCTCTCGATCCGCTCGGCGATTTCCAGGCGCTGTCTTAGACTTTCGACCTCGGCCTCGGCGCGGCCGGCCTCCTCGCGAAGGCTCGTGTAATGCTCCAACGCGCCGCCCGAGCGAAGGACGTTCATGATCTGGCGGCGCCGACGATCTCGGTCCGCAATGCGTCGGTCTCTCTCCACACCGCGCGCTTCGGCCGACTCGATTTCGGCGCTGAGGTGCGCGCGCCGATTTTCGATGATCGTGCGATGGAATCGCTCCACCTCGTCGAACCGGCGGCGCACCATATCCGGGAGCAGCACTCCGGCCTCGGCATAGAGCTTGGTGACGTCGCCGAGGTCAGGCGCATCTTCCTCGCTGAGCGAGGCTCGAAGCTGCTGGAGCAGGTCGCCGTCCATAACGTTCTCGACGTTCAGGCCGTCGATCTCGCGCGTGATCTCATTGGCTTCACGCTCGAGCTCTTTGTATTCTGGCACAACCTCGAAATTGTCGAGCTGCTCGCGGAGCCGCTGGGCCCGGGCCTCGGCTATGGTCAAACGGGTGCGCAGGTCAGCGGCCTTACCGAAGAAGCGGCCAAGATCGCCACCCCGGGCAGCCTTACGCAGCTCTTGCGCGACCTTCTCTTGTCCGCGCAATTCCTGAAACTTGCCTGGGATCGTCCAGTCCAGCCCCAGAAGATAGCAGATTGAAACCTGCTGATCCCAAGTCTGCTGCATCGTGGAATGCTGCATAGGCTGTTGGAAGCCACCGCTGAGCTGCCGCCTCGCGAAGTACGAAAATAGAGAGCGGAAGGACGGCTGAAAACGGTCGGCCTCGTCGCCGCCGGACACCGGTAGACCGAACCACAGCGCTCCGAGATTAGCTTTCCAGTTCTCGTTCGAGAGTTCGTGGTGGCCGGCGCGCTGATCGAATTGCGGCGAGACTGGCCAATCTTCAACGGGACCATTGATCAGGATGCGGCTGGGCTTCGCACCATTGCGCGCAGCCGAAACCTCCTCCCCGGCAATGTCAGCTGCGACATCGAAGGTCCACGGCGAGAGGACTTCCGAACGGAAGATGCTTTCTTTCCGGACATCGGCACCAAACACAAAATGGACCAGTTCGATGAAGCTCGTTTTGCCGGCGCCGTTGCGCGACTGGCGATCGGTGGCGCCCGCGCTCTTGTCGGCGAGCAGGATGTTCAACCCCGGCCCGAAGGTCAGGGTCTTGAACGATTCAAGGTCGCTGCCGAACCGCCGGATCATGCCGCTACCTTCCGCACTAGGCCGCGGTCGAAGTCGACGGCGCCGACCGTGTAGAGGAGGTCGAGGGAGAGCACGAACCACTGATAGTCGATGGGGGCGCTAGGCGTATGCAGTGACCGTCGCCCACGTACTTCGTCCCAGAGGCGCGACATCGTCATCGGGCGCTTCAGGATTTCGAGAACCTCGGCGCCGACGCCGATGAGAGCGCGCTCCGGACGGACATGTTTGGTGGGGAGGATCATGAGGCCTCCACCACAGCGATCGGATCTTCGAAAATGTCACAGTTGTCGAAAAAATAGCTCAGAACGGCGAGCGCCGCGCCTTGGCGCTTTGGCTCGCCATTCATGCCGGCATAATCCTGCAGGTGCTTGAAGACCGAATCCGCTGGCAGGTCCAGGCTCTTTAATTCGGCGTATCGCCCCCGGAACGCCTCGGCGATCCGCTCGCCAAGATCGGGGCGGGCGCTCTTCCGAAAGAAGGTGTCGACTAACCCACTCTTGCGACGTCCCATCTGAAGCAGCAGAGCGCTGTCATCGGACAGCGCGTTCTTTGCGAGCTTTTCCACGGAGGGCGGGGTGAGTGGCGGATTCGGGTTGGGCTCCTGGCGGGCGAGTGCTTCAATGATCGGAACGACGTCGCTCAGCACGAGGCGGTCAACCACCGTAATGGAGGGAACGTAGCCGAACAAAGCCTGCATGGCGGAAAGCGCCAATCCGAAGACTAGCGCATGGAGTTCCGGCTCCGACCAGGTCTCAATCTTGATGTCGGGATGCGCGGCGCGCAGTCCGTCGATCAGCTGGACGACCTTCGGCGGCAGGCCCTCGGCCTCGTTGTGAACGAAGATCCATTCAGCCATGCCATCGCCCCAGTGGGCGCGCGCGCCGTGGAAATCCTCGTTGATCTTGGCGATTAGCTTGGTGTCCGTCATCGCCTTTGGGGCGTAGCACTGGAAGACCGCCTTCGTGCTAACGCGGCGGCCATCGCATTTGAGATCGCCTTGAGCGCCATACGGCCGCACCTCCTCGAAGTCCGAACCAAAGGCGTGACCGGCCAGACGCACGAACCAGTCTTGGAACGCAGTTCCGTGCTGGGTGCGGAATGCCAAACGGAAATGAAGGACGTAGACGGCGCGCTGCAGATCATCCATGGCGAGGCTTGACCCCGCGACTTGGAATTCGCCCACGTTCACGCGCGGGCGCATGCGCAAGCGCCTCGCCGAGCTGATGGATGCGCAGGGCTGGGCGTTTGGGGAGCTTCACGACGAGCTCAAGCTGCCCGCCGATGGCCTCGACATAGCTACGGAGCGTCGAAAGATACATGTCGGCTTGGTTTTCGATCTTGGAGACCGACGGCTGCTTGATGTTGAGCACAGAGGCGATGTCGGCTTGCGCCTTGCCAGCAATCTGCCGAAGCTCGCGCAGACCATCGACCTCATGCCGGAGAGCCTCGTGCCGGGCTTCGCTGGCCGCCTGCCGCTCGACCGGCAGCGCGGCGACGATCTCTGTTATGCTGCGAGCCATCGACGCTCTCTTCCTGCGGCTTCGCACCCTCATTGGCATCCGGGAAGCCTTAGGCTTCCGACGGCATCCCTCTGCGGCAAGGCTGCTCCAATATGAGCAAATCCCGTGTTCCATATAGCTGCTAAGCTATGTTCGGTCAATGTCGTCGGTGGGAATATATCTTCGCTTGAGGCGGTCTTGAGGACTGGCCCAGTTGGCCGGGGCGGCGCTGGATTCGGCACGCCTAGAACGGCCCGGATTGCTTGACGTGAGCTATTGGATCAGCGGCCTGATCGGGCTTACATGCATGACCAAATCCGTTGCGAACACGCCGACTGCCTCCATCTACCTCGACTGGAATCGTTGACACGCTCGGTCGGGCTCCCGTTGCCGAAGCGGCCGCGAGGGGGTCATGAGAGAGGTCTCCCAAAATCCTACGCTAAGCGAAAATCAGAGCGCTATCAGCGTGTTGCGCAAATGTTCGTTTGCGCGACAGTTTGGCCTCGGACTGAACAAACGGGCTTTTCTTGTTGCTCAACTCGGTTGCCGAATTGGAATGAAGGGCAACAGGTTTGTGCGCCAGCCACCACGGCGAACCGCATAGTCGCCCTGCGGACGACGCTCGACAAACAATCTATCCTTCGACATTTTTCCTCACATCTCGCCGGGAGATTCGCTAGCCGCGTCGATCTCCTGCACCTGGCCGACACGGATCTCAAAACGCTTCATTGGTTCGTTGGGCTTCTCGTGCATCCGGCCTGCCGTCGTCATCGACGGCGCGCCGAGTTCAGCTTGCAAAAACTCTGCAGTCGGACGCCCGCTGGCGATGCGGATTCCCTGCGCGATGCCGAGCGCGCCGACGAAGGCACCCACAAAGGGCACCGCGACACTGCCTTCGGCGAGCTCGAACGCGCCGCAACGGTCGTGTTTCGCGATGTAGTCGCGATAGACCTCGCGATCCAACATCACCTCGACGTCCTTTGTCTTCTCCTTCGCCGACCACTGCGCGGCAGGATCGGTCCCCTTGCGCAGCACACGAAGTTGAAGACTCTCGAAATCGACCGGCCCGTGCCCGACACCCGCATCGATCATGTAGTCAAAGGCCGCCCGAGCGATGCTGAAGCGGGCCGGCACGTTATCGAGGCCGGCGAACACTATCGCGGGATCGTCGTCGGTCAGGCAGATGTCCGACTGGTGACGGCGTTCGATCAGCGCCGTCTCCCAGGCAGGCTCCAGCCATGACGCGGCCACGCGCGTCTTGCGCCGACCGACATCATTGCCGTACGTTAGAAGACCCGTCGCCTCGTTCTCTTCACCGGCTTTCTGATCGTCCTGAAGAACGAGGTTTTCACCCGATCCCGGCAACAACGCCAAGGACCACAAATAGCCCTGGCCGAGATGGCCAAGGCCGACAAACCACAGCTTCGCCGCTACGCAGACGACGGCCGGACCGGGCTCCGCCTTCTCGGGTGCCTGCCACGGCTCCCATAGCGACACAATGGAGGCCCGCTGGCTGGCCCGTTGATTGCCGATCATCGAGGCAAAAACCTCCCGAATCGCCAGCGCACCTGCGGCGACGCCGCTCAACGGGTTCAGCTCGCCGCCAAGCGGCCGATCATCCCAGGCGGGAACCACGCCCGCCGTCCAGCCGTCCCACCAGCAGCGGACGAAAACTCCCGCGCGCTCAGGGACATGCTCGCCGATGACGATGACGTGGGTCGCATCTGACGGCGCCGCCTGCCTCACCGTGGCCCCGAAAAACCTGGCGGCGTCGCCGAGCGTCGCCCCGCAACGCATCGGCTTCGTCAGGGGCGTCGTCCCATCGACGACGATGACCGCCGAGCCGAAGCACTTAACCGCCGTCGCCATCGCGGTCAGGGCCGCCGCCTGCGCCGCCGGGCTCGCGCCGGTGCCGTCCCCGACAACAATCGCGACTCTCGTCGCCCGCAGAAGCGCTTCGCTTGCCGTGAAGCTCAGCGCGTTGCTCTTACGATCCGTGAGCGCCTTGGCGATCCGAGAATGTCTGAGATGAGCGGTCATGCCAGCACCGTCAAATGAAAAAACCCGCTTCCTTCCTTCGTGTGATTCTTCCACCGGCCGTCGCCCAGGTACTCGTACATACCGATGCCTCCGGGTCGGGCCTCTCGGCTCGCGAAATCCGGAATGATGAAGGCGATGTGACCCGCGCGCGGCATCACCGGGTCCGCTTGATCCGATGCGCTTTGCCCGTGGCCGCCCGGATGGACATGCACGTCGGCGACCACGCCGTAGCCGCGCTTGCGGCAGTGCTCCCAGAGAATCGGCAGGCGGTTGCCGGCGAAATGCACGATGCCGCTGTCGAGAGCATGGGGGTCGATGTCATCGTAGAAAACGAATTCGAGGATCTGCTTCGGCCCGCCGTCGTCGCGGCCGAGCAGGAAAGCCCCGCTCTCGCGCGAGCGCCCCTTCGTGCGGCGGGCAAGTTCGGCGACGCCGGACTCCCACACTGCCCGACGGCAGGTAATGCGCGGATCAGGCCGCCCGAGAAGCCAGCCAAGAAGCTTGTTCAGAAACGAGCGCAAAGAGATGCTCCATGATGAAAACGATGTTGCGGTTACGGTGCCAGGCTTCGTCCGGCCGCTTGGCGGCCCAGTTGTTATGCCTCGACGCAAGGCGCTGCCAAGCGCGGTAGATGCCGCCATGTACCGAGGGATTACTCTCGTGCCAGTCCTTCAAGGCATCGACGAAGCCAGGGCTTCCCGAGTCCGGCTTTGGCGCCGGCGGCCGGCGGCCGGCGCTCGTGTCATCGGCGAACGCCCAGCGCTCGACGAACGGGCCAGGATCGGGATAGCCCTCGCATTCGAGATGGAAATCGTGGGCGAACGTCGCACCCGGTGCCGTCACCGACACGCGCACAAAGAGATGGGGCCAAGCGTAGCGCAGGATTTTCCAGCGGCCACGCTCGGCCCCCTCGACGAAGCGAACGGACTCGAGATGTGCTTCGAGCGCTTCCCGCGATAGCGAAGCGACGCCCTCAGCCATTCGTGAAATCCTTGAGCGTCAATTCGAAGATCACCTCGTGGTCGGGGTGCTTGACGTAACGGCCGATCATGTCGTCCTTCGGCAGCGGCGTGTCACCGCCCGGCAGGATGAGGTTAGCCTTCGCCTTTGCCGTCGGATCGAGCTTGAGCTCCGGCAGCGCGACGGCCCACTGCAGCACCTTCTGCACCGTCGTAGACGGCGAGAACTCGTGATGGGGGGAGTGATGCTCGAACCGCACCGTCACCTTGAGTTTCTTATGACGATGACCGATCACCGAGATCGCCTTGCGCGTCTCGATCTCGACGCCGATCACGTCGTCACAGTCGCGTTCGAACACATGCAGGCCCTCGCCCTCCATATCTGCGAGGGCCCGGACGCCTTCGAGCACAGCCTCGAGGCTGCGCCCCTCGACCTCGATGACCTTTACTTCCTTGCGGTCCTCGATCTCAACTTCGACCCGAATCTTCTCCATAATGATCTCCGATCTGCAAAACTTCCCAAGCCGGCCCGCCTGCGAATTGGATTGAATTGTATGGCCGTATAGATGTATCTTACCACAGTTTCATACGAAATGGCAATACGACTGTATGGATATATCGAACGACAGCTAAGTCGGCGAAAGGAAACGATTATTTATGAGTCTCGGATCGAAACTTAGAGAACTGCGAACGCGGAAGCGCGAATCACTCCAGCAGCTGGCCGACGCAGTTGGCGCGTCAAAGGCTCATATCTGGGAGCTGGAAACCGAAAAGAGCACCAATCCCTCGCTGGAGCTCCTCAAGAAAATCGCCGCCCATTTCACGATCCAGGTCTCGACGCTCCTCGAGGAACAGGAGACTCGGGATGCCCTCATCTTCGGCCG
This sequence comes from Rhodoblastus sp., assembly GCF_019449565.1. Taxonomy (GTDB): domain Bacteria; phylum Pseudomonadota; class Alphaproteobacteria; order Rhizobiales; family Beijerinckiaceae; genus Rhodoblastus. The sequence goes on from NZ_JAGRPM010000042.1 coordinate 33,662, forward strand.
CGAATTCGAAGGCCTGACCGACGACGACAAGAAGCTGCTCTGGCAGATGGCAGAACGCATCGCGCAAAAAAAGCCCGAATCCAATGGATAACGAACTGCGGATGAAGCTTGCCGACCTCGGCTCGCCCGAAGGGCTGGCCGACTGTATCATCGCGCATTACGCCAACATCGAGATCCCAATCCCCCTTGCCCGCATTGCCGATGATCTCGGCATCGTCGAAATTATCGGCCAGGCGACCAGCTCGTTCGAGGGCGTGCTCGTCACGAACAACGCCAAATCGACGGGATCGATCGCGTACAACGAGAACAGTCGCATCGAACGTCGGCGTTTTACCATCGCCCACGAGCTCGGGCATTTTTTGCTTCCGTTCCACGGCGAGAACGCCCAATGCGCGAAGGCCGACATGGGCGTGATCAAGAGCCAGGAAAAACGACAGCAGAGAGAAGCGGAGGCCAATCGCTTTGCCGCCGCGCTTCTGATGCCGAAGAAACTCTTTGCCGGCGACATCCGCCGCCTGGGCGCGCCCGAGGTTTCGCACATCGTAACCATCGCCGAGCGCTATGGGGTAAGCAAAGAGTCGGCGGCGCGCCGCTATACCGAGCTCAGCGACCATTTGTGCGCGATCGTATTCTCGCACAACGGCGTGGTGCGCTATGCGCCGCGCAAGCCCGAGTTTCCTTACATCGAGGTCTCGAAGGGACACCCCCTTACGCAGAAATCGATGTCGGCGAAAGGCCTTGGCGAGGTCGGCTACATCTCGGATTGGTCCGAGACAACCCCCGAAACCTGGCTTGGAGCATCTGCCCGTCTTCGAGGCAAGATGCTCTATGAGCAATATCTCATTCAGGTCGACGGCTACCTCATGACGATGCTCACGCTCGACGACATCCCGGACGAGGGCGAGCCTAATGAGGACGATGAGCTGGAGAGCAGCTGGACTCCGCGGTTTCATCGCCGCTAGCGGGCAGACCATGAGCGCGGCGTGCTATGCTATCGCTCGTCGAGACGCGGGAGATCATCGCCGCATTTCAGGCGATGGTCGGCAAAAGTCATTGACTGACCTCGATCCCTGGTTGGGCCTGGCTCGACAAAGCCTCGTCGCCTCTTTCGCCAACGGCGTAACAAAGGATCGCGCCGCTGTCGCTGCCGCGGTCACATCGCCATGGTCGAACGGCCAGCCAAACACACGAGTCATATATAATGGCGAAAAGGAAGTGGAGCTAGATCGACCTCGGGCATGGCCGTCAGTATCTCGCCAACGGCATCCGCAAAACGCAGTGTAACAGGGAGCCCATCGTTCGACTCGTTGATGAAAAAACAGATACTAGCTTATGCGGGTCCGCCGCGCGACCTATCTGGAATTAGCACACTGGGTCAGTTTGAAATTTGACCTGTAACGGTCGTTTTTTGCACTCTGCCAGACATTACAAAATTCCCCACGCCCGGTACCGCCGCCGCCCTGTGAGCTCGCGCAGACCCAGCTCGGCGATGAGGTTCTGCCCCGCCCGCGCCAAAACCTTGAGCTCCCGCGCCAGCAGCTCCGCGGTGACAATCGGCCGGGGCAGGGCCAAATCCAGCGCTTGCGGCAGATGCAAATTTCCTCTTTGCCCACCTAACTTGCCCGTGCGCCCGGCGTGTCCAATTCCGCCGCGAATACCCAAATGTGGGCGACGGCCGGCGGACCGTGATAGCCTGATCGCTAATCGCCCCGATTTTGGTTTGCTCCGTTGAAGCCTTCCTTCGATGCAACGCCGCCCAAAGACACGCTCGTCGGCTCGGTCGAGCGGGTGACGTTCCACAATGAGGACAGCGGTTTCGCCGTCCTGAAAGTGAAGGCTCGGGGACAGCGCGAC
>NZ_JAGRPM010000043.1 GCF_019449565.1 Rhodoblastus sp.
CGGCGAAACATCATCAATCCTGACCTGCGGCGGCAAACTGCAAGTGGCCGGCTTCAAATCGGAACGCTGGCCGGCTTCAGATCGGAATAGGTGGCCGGCTTCCTATTGGAATGCGTGGCCGGCTTCGTCGGAATCCGCAGCCTGGCGCGGTTGTGTTCGACACGACGCCTATCCCGTTTGCGATTCGTGCTCCGCTGGTCGACTTGTCGGCTTCCGAGCGACTTGGTTGGGGCGTGTCGCTTTGGCTCGCCTGCGACGATGCAGACGCTTTCCACGAGCGGCTCACAGCCGCTGGCGTGACCGTTCTATCGCCTCCCCAAGACGGGCCGTTCGGACGCTTTTTCAGCTTCCAGGACCCGGACGGGTATGCAGTCACTCTTCATACAACAAAAGCATAGACGCTACGGACGTCACCCACGATCAGCATGCCACAAGCATTTACAGTGACGTGATACTATTCACCGAGGCTTATTGGGGAATAAGTATCATGTCACCGTAATTGCAGATTTACATATTACTTGTCGCTAATATTCTGTCTCTCATCGAGCTAGAAAGCTGATCAATCTCATTGTCAGAGAATCCATTCTTCAATGGGAATTGCAAAAGGCGCTGATAGATAGGCCAGAGGATGTACCGTGCTGGCCACAATTGAAATAGACCGGCACCTTCTGCTGCAATCCGGTAACTATATGCCACATTATCGTATGGGCATGTAAAAACTTGAATAATTAAATTGCCAATCCCCATTGTTGTGATTTGAGAGTTGTATACGGGGCGTCCGTCTCTGCCGATTGGAATGTCTAATTCGGATGAGATGTTTCTGTGTAATGCCATTGAATCGTAATGATATCTTTTTTTCCATTTATCACCGTTATTTTATCCAATAAAAATATTGAAATTATCTGTAGGTGTGGCGTATTGTCTAATATGACTTAGGATGTTATGGTAAATAGTAGGTATTTTGTTACCTTCATATTCAGCAAGTATGGTTATAAGAGCAATCCATGCGGCTAATGCAGCCTGTTCTGAGCGCGATAGCTGTCTTTTTAACTCTCCTTTAAGTGCCTGTTTTAAAAAATAAACCACCTTATCTTCGATGTCCTTCATCCACCCACCGTTGCACGCCCCGCAAGCGAGTAATGGATCTTTGGAAAAGAGGTCTCTTTTATATTTTTGGAGAGACTCTGAGTAGTCCGTGCGAGCAGGCCCTATCGGTACTGCTTTGTTTAAAAGTTCAAAATGGTTATTTTGCTTTGGTATAACTTTTCGCAGCCAATTTGGCCAAATGTGAGTTTCGGAAAGGGGAACGCCACCGCAAAAAATGCATTTTGTGATATGTGGTTTGTCAGGGTGTTTTGTTTTCCGTTTGGACATATAATAGGCTTTCGGTTGAAACGTGCACTTAATCGAGGCGGGAGTGCTTTTTGCAAAGCCTTGGCGCTCCTGTCGGCTCCTACGTCACCTCAAACCACGCCGCCAACCCATTGCCGAAATGGTCCATAATGGCCGAAGCGAGTAGCCATTTGCCGGGATTGTCGGCGACGAAGGCGATATGCTTCGTTCGTAGCGGCGGGACGATTACGCTGTCGCGCCAATAGGGCTCCCAGCCGTCGTCGAGATCGTGCAGCAGCCGCACGACATGGCCCTGGATATGGATGACCTGTGGAAACAGGGACTTGTTCACAAGTCCGAGGCTCACCGGCGTCCCTTTTTTCACCGAGAACAGCGGCGGGCCGTCGAAGCCCGTCCCGGATTTGCCGTTGATCGACCAGGTGCGGCGCAGGGCGTCGCCTGTCGGTTTGAAATTCGACGGCGTGGTCCGCGTCGCGCCGCCTTCGATCACCAGATCGAGCTTTTTCGCCTTTTCCAGCCGGATTTGAGCAGGCAGCAGCGGATTGGTCGGCTGCGGAAGGATCGGCGGCGCGGGCGGCTTGGCCGCGCCTTCCGTCTTGAACTCCAGCAGCGTGACGTCCGGCAGTTCCGTCTCGCCGCGCAATATGAGCTTGCAGCTTTGCGCCTCCACCGGCGGCAGATCGAGCAGCAATTCGCAGCGGGCGCCGGGGCCGAGCGGCAAGGCGCGCCGCGCCGGCTCGAACGGGTCGCAGAACTGGCCGTCGAGCGCGATGATCTTGAGGTCGCCGCCCTGAAAGGCGAGGTCCATGATCCGCGCCGTCGCGGCGTTCACGAGCCGCAACCGCAATCGCGCGCCGGGCGCGAAGGTCAGCGGCGGGTTTTTGGCGCGCGAATTCACACTGGCGACCGCGCCGAGGCGTCCTTGCCGGATGACGTCGGCGGGATTGTCGAAATCGGGGACGATCTGGCCCGAGGAATCGAGTCGCCAGTCGTCCAGCACGAGGACGAGGTCGGAATCCGAGAAGATCGGCTGCGGCTCGTCCACGATGACGACGCCATAAAGCCCGCGCCCGAGCTGTTCGCCGGAAAAGGGCTGGACGAGCGGCTGGTAGAAATAAGTCCCCGCGTCGGGCGGCGTGAAGCGGAAGTCGCGGCTCTCGCCGGGCGCCGTATATTTCGGCGCCTGACCGGCCGCGCCGGCTATTTCATTGGCGACGCGCATGCCCCGCCAGAGCAGGGCGGTGGGCTGCTCCAGCTTGTTGACCAGCCGGGCCTTGATCTCCTGCCCAAGTTTTACACGCAAAAGTGGGCCCGGAGCGTCGCCGCCGAATCCCCAGATTTTCGTCTGCGCGGCGGGCGCCGGGTTCAGTGGAATCACGCCGGGACGCGCCACAAGCTGCGTGAAACCGTCGGAATCCTCTGCCCTGGCGGCTTCGCTCAGGGGGAAAACGCTGGCTGCGACGGCGCCGAACAGGGTGCGGCGGGTGAGGATCATCGGGCCTCTCGGGGGCGGAAAGCGCGCGAGCTTAGCAGATTCTGATTGCAAGTCGGCGAATGGGACGGGTTGAACTCCATTTTTTTGCTGCTTTCCTTTTCTTCCATTGCTATAGACCCCAACCTACGTGGGCGGCCGCTTGTTTCGCGGGCGCGCAGGCGCGCGGGCGTGGCGGAACTGGTAGACGCGCCGGATTTAGGTTCCGGTGGTGAAAATCGTGGGGGTTCGAGTCCCTCCGCCCGCACCAGCGCCCGGCAAAACGCCCGATTCGGCTGGTTTCATCCCGCAAAGGCCCTTCGGCCCAGCGGCGCAGAGGTTTTGAGAAGGTTTTGACGATGCAGACGACTGAAACGCTTTCGCAAGGGCTGAAGCGCGAATATCAGGTGATCCTCGCGGCTTCCGAGCTGGCCTCCAAGCTCGAGGCCCAATTGTCCGAGCTCAAGGGCAAGGTGCGCATCAACGGGTTCCGTCCCGGCAAGGTGCCGCCCGGTCATCTGAAGCGCCTCTATGGCAAGTCCATCATGGGCGATGTCGTCCAGCAGGCCGTCAACGACGCCCAGACCAAGATTCTCGCCGACAATAATCTCCGCCTCGCCGGCCAGCCGAAGCTCGACTTCCCGGAAGACCGCGCCGAGATGGATAAGGTGCTCGAAGCGACCGGCGACCTCAAGTTCAGCATCGCTTTCGAGGTCCTGCCGAGCTTTGAGGTCGGCTCCTTCGAGGATATCGAGCTCGAGCGCGTCATTGCCGAAATTCCGGCCGAGGACATCGACCAGCAGCTCAAGGATCTCGCCGACCGCAACAAGAATTACACGGCGCGCGAAGAGGGCGCGGAAGCCCAGAGCGGCGACAAGCTGACGATTGATTTCGTCGGCCGCATCGGCGAGGAAGCTTTTGAGGGCGGAACGGCGGAAAACGTCGATCTCGTGCTCGGCTCGGGCTCGTTCATTCCTGGCTTTGAAGGCCAGCTCGAAGGCGCCAAGGCCGGCGACGAGCGCAAGGTCGTCGTGACCTTCCCCGCCGATTACCAGGCCGCGCATCTCGCCGGCAAGGAAGCCGTGTTCGACGTCACCGTCAAGGCGGTCGCCGCTGCGGGCGAAGTCGCCGTCGACGATGAGCTCGCGAAGAAATTCGGCTTCGAGGATCTCGGCAAGCTGCGCGAAGCCGTGACCGCCCGCGTCAAGGCCGATTACGACCGCGCCTCGCGCGACAAGTTGAAGCGCGCCCTGCTGGACGCCCTCGACAAGAAGTTCGACTTCGAACTGCCGCAGGACATGGTCGAGCAGGAGTTCAGCGGCATCTGGGGCCAGATCCAGGCTGAGCAGAACGCCTCCGGCAAGACTTTCGCCGATGAAGGCACGACCGAGGAAGAGCAGCGCGCCGAATATCGCCGCATCGCCGAGCGCCGCGTGCGCCTTGGCCTGGTCGTGGCGGAAGTCGGCGAAAAGGCCGGCGTCAAGGTTGGCGACGACGAGGTGAGCCGCGCCATCGTCGAGCGCGCCCGCCAGTTCCCGGGTCAGGAAAAGCTGTTCTGGGATTATTATCAGAAGAACCCGCAGGCCCTCGCCGAGATTCGCGCCCCGATCTATGAGGAAAAGGTCGTCGATCACATTATCGCGGCCGCCAAGGTGACCGACAAGACCATCTCCAAGGATGAGCTGTTCAAGGCCGAGGATGACGCGGCCGACGCCTGAATCCTTTGACGAGAAACATGTGAAGCGCCCGCGGTTTCGCGGGCGCTTTTCATTTGGCGCGCGAAAAGCGCCGGGCGGGCTTCAGACTTTTTTCATGCACGAGCCTTTAAGCCAGAAGACTTGTCGCGTTTGAGACGGGCTGATTCGTAAAAAAAGGCATCTGAAAGCCCTTTCGCCGCTTCGTAGCCGCGCAAGGGGCGCGCAATACGCAGCAGCGTCGCAGGCGAGGCCGCCGTCTAGCCCCTGATATTCCGGGGCGCGCGTCGGCGCCTCCATTCGGCCTCGTTCTTGCATTTCTTTTGGATGCGTGGCGGCCATTGCCTCGGACCGCAGGCGCATTATGTTGGGATGAGGCCACAAGAACGGCTTTGGCCGTCGAAGGAAAAAGATCCATGCGCGATCCGGTTGACGTCTATAATCAATATCTCATCCCGCAGGTCATCGAGAACACGCCGCGCGGCGAACGCGGCTTCGACATCTATTCGCGACTTTTGCGCGAGCGAATCGTCTTCCTTACCGGCCCGGTCGAGGACGGCATGGCCTCGGTCATCATCGCGCAGCTGCTGTTCCTCGAGGCGGAGAATCCGAAAAAGGAAATCTCCATGTACATCAACTCGCCGGGCGGCGTGGTGACGGCGGGCATGGCGATCTACGACACGATGCAGTTCATCAAGCCCAAGGTCTCGACGCTGTGCGTGGGGCAGGCGGCCTCGATGGGCTCGCTGCTGCTGTGCGGCGGCGAAAAGGGCATGCGCTTTGCCCTGCCCAACGCCCGCATCATGGTTCACCAGCCCTCGGGCGGCTTCCAGGGCCAGGCGTCGGACATCCTTCGCCATGCCGAGGACATCATGAAGGTCAAGAAGCGCCTGAACGACGTTTACGTCCAGCATACGGGCCAGGACTACGAGACGATCGAGCGCACGCTCGACCGCGACCACTTCATGTCATCGGATGAGGCCAAGGCTTTCGGCCTGATCGATGACGTGCTCAGCAAGCGTCCCGAGGAAGCGGAAGCGAAATGAACTGGGGACGGCGCCCGTCTTGCATGGGCTTAAAAATATTGTGACGCTTGCCATTGGCGCCGACGGGCATAAAATCAGGCCGCTGACGTCAATGGATAAACCGGGGCGCGAGAGCGCGATTTCGCCGAACCGGCGGCGAGAATCCCAGCGGCCTTTGGCGGTTCAACCGCCGGGGGCGGCGCAAGGGCGGTCGAACGAGGCCCGGTCGGCCGCAAGGAGATGCTGATGAGCAAGGTTGGCAATAGCGACTCGAAAAACACGCTCTATTGCTCGTTCTGCGGCAAGAGCCAACACGAGGTGCGGAAGCTGATCGCCGGGCCGACGGTGTTCATTTGCGATGAGTGCGTCGAACTCTGCATGGACATCATCCGCGAGGAGAACAAGTCCGCGCTGGTCAAGACGCGCGACGGCATTCCGACGCCGAAGGAAATCTGCAAGGTTCTCGATGATTACGTGATCGGCCAATTCCAGGCCAAGCGCGTGCTCTCGGTGGCGGTGCATAACCACTACAAGCGCCTCAATCACGCGACCAAGCATTCCGACGTCGAGCTGGCGAAGTCGAACATCCTGCTGGTCGGTCCGACCGGTTCGGGCAAGACCCTGCTGGCTCAGACGCTGGCGCGTATTCTCGACGTGCCCTTCACCATGGCCGACGCTACGACGCTGACGGAAGCGGGCTATGTCGGCGAGGACGTGGAGAACATCATCCTCAAGCTGCTGCAGGCCTCCGACTATAATGTCGAGCGCGCGCAGCGCGGCATCGTCTATATCGACGAGATCGACAAGATTTCCCGCAAGTCGGACAATCCGTCGATCACCCGCGACGTGTCGGGCGAAGGCGTGCAACAGGCCCTGCTGAAGATCATGGAAGGCACGGTCGCCTCCGTTCCGCCCCAAGGCGGCCGGAAACATCCGCAGCAGGAGTTCCTGCAAGTGGACACGACCAACATCCTGTTCATCTGCGGCGGCGCCTTCGCTGGCCTCGACAAGATCATCTCCAATCGCGGCAAGACCACCTCGATCGGCTTCCAGGCCCGGGTCACTGGCCCTGACGAACGCCGCTCTGGTGAAATCTTCCGCAATGTCGAGCCCGAGGATCTGCTGAAATTCGGCCTGATCCCCGAATTCGTCGGACGTCTGCCGGTCATCGCGACGCTGGAGGATCTCGACGAAGAGGCTCTGAAGAAGATCCTCATCGATCCGAAGAACGCGCTGGTGAAGCAATATCAGCGCCTGTTCGAGATGGAGAATGTCGAACTGACCTTCCAGGACGAGGCGCTCAACGTCATCGCCCGCCGGGCGATCGAACGAAAGACCGGCGCGCGCGGCCTGCGCTCCATCATGGAGGGCATCCTGCTCGACACCATGTACGACCTCCCCGGGCTGGAAGGCGTGGAGCAGGTGGTGATTGGCCCCGAAGTCGTCGAGGGCAAGGCGAAGCCGCTCTATATCTACGCCGAACGGGCGGAAAAGAGCGGCGTCAGCGCCTGAGGTCAAGGGAGGCGGGGGCTCAGGCCGCCGCCTTCTTTCATGGAGAGTCTGGCGTTTGGAAAAAGCCGCGCTTTCGTTTGGAAGGCTTGAAAGCGCAGCGGCGCGCCCCATCTGCCACTTATGTTAACCCAATCGCCGCCGATGCTTGAAAAGGTCGGCAGCGCATGGGGCGGAGGCCTCCGGCGCCGCAAGCTGTCCCGGAATGCTGATCGAGCCGGGATCGCGCAAACAGAAAATTGCAGCCCCGCAACTCCCTCCGGAGATGTCGAGGCTCCAAGGGCCGGAACGCCGAAGCCGCATGGGCGGGTCAAATCGCCTTCACAGACGGTTTCGCCTGCCATGAGAGATAGGATCAAGCGATGACCAGCCCCAAGCGTGAGCTCCCCCCCGCCGGCGTGACCGACAAATATCCGGTTCTGCCGCTCCGCGACATTGTCGTTTTCCCCCACATGATCGTGCCGCTCTTCGTCGGCCGCGAAAAAAGCATTCGCGCGCTTGAAGAAGTGATGAAGGCCGACAAATTCATTCTGCTCGCCACGCAGATGAACGCGGCCGAGGACGACCCCAAGCCGGAAGCCGTGTTCTCGGCCGGCGTGCTCGCCAGCGTGCTGCAACTGCTGAAACTGCCCGACGGCACCGTCAAGGTCCTGGTCGAGGGCGTCGCGCGCGCCAAGGTGTCCAGCTACGTCCGCACCGACGAATATTACGAGGCCGAGGCGTCGGTGACGCCCGAGGAAATGCCCGATCCGGTCGAAGCGGAAGCCCTCGCCCGTTCGGTCGCCTCGGAATTCGAAGGCTATGTGAAGCTCAACAAGAAGGTGTCGCCCGAAGTCGTGTCGGCGGTCGCGCAGATCGACGATCCCGGCAAGCTGGCCGACACCGTGGCCTCGCATCTCTCGGTCAAGATCTCCGATCGTCAGGCCGTGCTGGAAATGACCTCTGTCGCCAAGAGGCTCGAAAAATGCCTCGCGCTGATGGAAAGTGAGATCTCGGTCCTTCAGGTCGAGAAGCGCATCCGCACGCGTGTGAAGCGCCAGATGGAGAAGACCCAGCGCGAATATTATCTGAATGAGCAGATGAAGGCCATTCAGAAGGAACTGGGCGATGAGGACGGCAAGGACGATCTCTCCGAGCTTGAAGAGAAGATCCGCAAGACCAAGCTGTCGAAGGAAGCGCATGACAAGGCGCTGGCCGAGCTGAAGAAGCTGCGCCAGATGTCGCCGATGTCGGCGGAAGCTACGGTCGTGCGCAACTATCTCGACTGGCTGGTGTCCATCCCGTGGAACAAGCGCTCCAAGATCAAGAAGGACCTCAATTCAGCGCAGGAACTGCTCGACGCCGAGCATTACGGCCTGGACAAGGTCAAGGACCGCATCGTCGAATATCTGGCCGTGCAGAGCCGCGCCAACAAGCTGACTGGCCCGATCCTGTGCCTCGTCGGCCCTCCGGGCGTCGGCAAGACCTCGCTCGGCAAGTCGATCGCCAAGGCCACGGGCCGCGAATTTGTCCGCATGTCGCTTGGCGGCGTGCGCGACGAAGCGGAAATCCGCGGCCATCGCCGGACCTATATCGGCTCCATGCCCGGCAAGCTGATCCAGTCGATGCGGAAGGCGAAGACGTCCAATCCGCTCTTCCTGCTCGATGAGATTGACAAGATGGGTCAGGATTTCCGCGGCGATCCGTCTTCGGCGCTGTTGGAAGTGCTCGACCCGGAACAGAACGCCACCTTCAACGATCATTATCTCGAGGTGGACTACGACCTGTCGAATGTGATGTTCGTGACGACCGCCAATACGCTGAACATTCCGGCGCCGTTGATGGATCGCATGGAGATCATCCGCATCGCCGGCTATACCGAGGACGAGAAGGCGGTGATCGCGCGCAAGCACCTGATCCCCGCCGCGACCAAGAAGCACGGGCTCAGCCCGACGGAATGGTCGATCGAAGACGCGGCTTTGACCAAGATCATCCGGCGCTACACCCGCGAGGCGGGCGTGCGCAACCTGGAGCGCGAAATCTCCAATCTCGCCCGCAAGGCGGTGAAGGAGATCCTGCTCTCCAAAACGAAGATCGCCAAGGTCGTCGTCACCGAGGAGAACGTCGAAACCTATCTCGGCGTGCCGCGCTATCGCTATGGCGAGGCGGAGCTGGAAGATCAGGTCGGCGTCGTCACGGGCCTGGCCTGGACCGAGGTCGGCGGCGAGCTGCTGACGATCGAGGGCGTCATGATGCCTGGCAAGGGCCGCATGACGGTCACCGGCAATCTGCGTGAGGTGATGAAGGAATCGATCTCGGCGGCGGCTTCCTACGTCCGCTCGCGCGCGGTGGATTTCGGCATCGAACCGCCGCTGTTCGATCGCCGTGACATCCACGTTCACGTGCCGGAAGGCGCAACGCCGAAGGACGGCCCGTCGGCGGGCGTGGCGATGGCCACCGCCATCGTCTCGGTCATGACGGGCATTCCGGTGCGCCGCGATATCGCCATGACCGGCGAAATCACCCTGCGCGGCCGGGTGCTGCCGATCGGCGGGTTGAAGGAAAAGCTGCTCGCCGCCCTGCGTGGCGGGCTCAAGAAGGTCATGATCCCGGAAGACAACGCCAAGGATCTGGTGGATATTCCGGAATCCGTGAAGAATAACCTCGAAATCGTGCCGGTTTCGCGCATGGAGGAGGTTCTGCGGCACGCGCTTCTGCGCATGCCCGAGCCGATCTCCTGGGAAGAAGGCGCGGTCAAGCCGGCCAAGCCGGAGATCGAGGACGAGACGGTCGGGGTCGTGGCGCACTGACGCGCCAGTCTCCGCGAGTATCTTGAAACGCCGCGTGACAAGCGCGGCGGCCAGAGCCGGGGCGTCAGACGCCCCGGCTTTTTTGCGCTGCAAACTTCGCTTCTCCGAGCGAAACCGAAGCTATTTTTGGCTTTTTCACGCGCTCTCTCGCGGAATCCCTTGATTTGCGGGGCATTCAATCAGAAAGTGGCGGCGTCGGGATGGCTCGATTCGAGTTGCAGCCGCCTGAGCGGCGCCTTATTCGTGCGCTCCTCGATGGAAATCGGATTACCGGGGCGTTGGGCGCTCCGCGGTGAGTCATCTGGCGCGGTCGGAAGAGACGCGCCCTAAAAACGGGAAGAATACAAATGACCAACAAAGCCGAATTGATCGACGCGGTCGCGGAAGCCACGGAAACGTCCAAAGCCGCCGCCGGCGCCGCTCTGGATGCTGTCATCGCCGCTATCACCAATGCGCTTCAGCAGGGCGAAGAAGTCCGCCTGGTCGGCTTTGGCACGTTTTCGGTGAAGACCCGCGCCGCCGGCAAGGGCCGCAATCCGGCGACGGGCACTGAGATTACCATTCCGGAGTCCAAGAGCGTCCGCTTCAAGCCCGGCGCGCAGCTGAAGACCACCGTCAACAAGTAAGCCGCGTTCGCATCCCGGCGCGGGCGGTCCCGCGCCGGCGTTCGCGCGAAGGCCCGGTTCGGGGTCCGGCGGGCCTGTCACCGTCGGCGCTTTTGCGTCGGCGTTTTCGTTCTTGCCAGCGCGGGCTCGCCGTTCTAAGAGCCGGATTCAAGAGCCGAAGACGACCGGTGGAAATCCGCCGCGTTATTGGGTATTGGGGCGGTTAGCTCAGTTGGTAGAGCATCTCGTTTACACCGAGAGGGTCGGCGGTTCGAGCCCGTCACCGCCCACCAAACTCCGGGGAAGTCGATGTCGGCTGGAAAGTTTGGGAATCTTTCGCGCGCCTTCGCCGCGCCTCTGGCCGTTTTCGCTCTCCTGACCCTGGTTTCTGGCGGCGCGCGGGCGATGGAGTTCCGTCTGCAAAGCGTTGCTGATGGGACCGGCTGCCGAGCCCATTGTCCGCGCGTGATCGTCGCGGAAGGCCAGATCACCAATTCGACCCCGAGTGAATTCCTGGAATTTCTGCGCGAAAACGTCGGCGATCGCGATTTGCGGACGGTCGTGCTTCTCAATTCGCAGGGGGGCTATGTCGTCGCCTCGATGGAGCTGGGGCAGATGTTCCGTCGAATCGGCGCGGCGACCATCGTGTCGCATCAATGTCTCTCGGCTTGCGTCTATTCCTTCATGGGCGGCGTGAAACGGGTCGCGCCGCGCGGCGCATCGCTTGGCATTCACCGGATGTTCGCCAATGCGTCGGACAGCATGTTCGATTCGAAAGGGCGCCGGGTCTATGACGACGGCTCGCTGGCGGGCGCGCTGATGCGTTACAGCGCGCGCATGGGGGTCTCCGGCGATCTGATTCGTTTCGCAGAGCGTATTTCTTCCAATTCGATTCACGTCGTGACGCCGCATGAAATGGCGCGCTGGCGGCTGGCGAGCCGCGCTTTCTGAGGGGTTCCGCCGGGTCGTCCCGGCGCCGCGGAAAGCCTTTCAACAATTCGCCACATCAACGCTTGACTTGCCAGCGCGGCTGTCTTAATTCGCAGGCCTCCGATCGACGCAGCAGCGTCGCGGTCGAGCGGGGGAGTAGCTCAGTTGGTTAGAGCGCCGGCCTGTCACGCCGGAGGTCGCGGGTTCAAGTCCCGTCTCTCTCGCCATTCAAACCGTCTGCTGACCGTTTGAATGTAAAAAATCCTCCAAAATCAAAGCCCAAACGCCAGCTCTGTTGGCCAGCCGCGCCCCACGGTTCGACCGAAAATTCGTTGTCGTAAGCTCGCCAGATCAATGACGATTCGTGGACGAGGGAATCGGATCGCGCGGTTCCAGACGCGTCCCTCTCGGCGGCAAGATGCGCAATCGCTCTCCGACTTGCGGGCGACGGGCCAAAGCCAAAAAAAAGCGATTGTTAAACAAACTGGCGTCGCGGCGCGATTTGCGCCAGTCTGACGCCGCGCTCCAACTTTCGCATGATTGGTTGCTGCCCTTTGCGCAGGCGAAAGGCAAGGAAAACCCGGCTTTTCACGGGACTCGTGGCGCGGCGGGGCCGGTGGGCCTCGGACGGGCCGGACGCGTCCGGGAGCATGTGCGCGCTTAGGCCTTGCGCGCGGCGCCGCCCTGCGATACGGAACCAAGACGATCCCGTGGAGAGATGCGGCTTTTTCAAGGCGGCTTCCCCACCCACGCAGCGGCGACGAGTCAGACCGGGCCCTTGCCCCGGGCGGGCGGCGAGCCGGAACCCAGAGCCAGGACAATGCCATGCCGGTCCTCCTGAACGATTATCTGCCGCTGGTGATTTTCATCGCCCTTTCGGCGATTATTTCGGGGGCGCTGCTCGTCGCGCCCTTCCTGCTCGCGTTCAAGGCGCCCGACGCTGAAAAGCTCTCGGCCTATGAATGCGGCTTCAACGCCTTCGACGACGCGCGCATGAAATTCGATGTGCGGTTCTATCTGGTCTCGCTGCTGTTCATCATCTTCGATCTGGAAGTCGCCTTCCTGTTCCCCTGGGCCGTAGCCTTCCGCAAGATCGGCGTGTTCGGCTTCTGGTCGATGATGGTCTTCCTCGGCGTGCTGACCGTCGGCTTTATCTATGAGTGGAAGAAGGGAGCCCTGGAATGGGATTGATCTCTGAAAAGAGCCAGACCCTCATCGCCCCTTCGCCGCGTGGCATTCTGGACCCGCGCACCGGCAAGCCGATCGGTTCGGATGACCCGACCTTCCTGTCGATCAATGACGAACTGGCCGACAAGGGCTTTCTGGTCACCGCGACCGACGATCTCATCAACTGGGCGCGCACTGGCTCGCTGATGTGGATGACCTTCGGCCTGGCCTGCTGCGCCGTGGAAATGATGCAGGTGGCGATGCCGCGCTATGACGTCGAGCGTTTCGGCTTCGCGCCGCGCGCCTCGCCGCGCCAGTCCGACGTGATGATCGTCGCCGGCACGCTGACCAACAAGATGGCTCCCGCGCTGCGCAAGGTCTATGACCAGATGCCCGAGCCGCGTTACGTCATCTCGATGGGCTCCTGCGCCAATGGCGGCGGCTATTATCATTATTCCTATTCGGTGGTGCGCGGCTGCGACCGCATCGTTCCGGTCGACATTTACGTGCCGGGCTGCCCGCCTTCCGCCGAAGCGCTGCTTTACGGCATCATGCTGCTGCAGCGGAAAATCCGCCGCACCGGCACGATCGAGCGCTGAATATCCGGCGCGCCGCCTCCGGCGCGTCTTGTCGTCATTTCCGGCGCAAGCCGGTTCTGGGGTTCGAATATGGCCAATGAGCAGAACGCTGCCGCGGTGGATCACGCCGCCGTCCTGCGGGACCAATTGCAGGCTCTGTCCGCCAGGATTTCGGCGGGCCTGGGCGCCGCCGTGCTATCGGCGGACATCGCCTATGACGAACTGACCGTCGTCGTCGACGCGGCGCAGTGGATCCCCTCGCTGACTTTCCTGCGCGACAATGGCTTCATCTGCTTCATCGACCTGACTGCGGTCGATTGGCCCGCGCGCGAGAAGCGCTTCGACGTGGTCGTGCATCTGCTCGACCCCAAGGCCAATCTCCGCATTCGCGTGAAATGCCATGCCGACGAAACGCAGCCCGTCGAGAGCAGCGTCAACGTCTGGCCCGCCGCCGACTGGTTCGAGCGCGAGGCCTATGACATGTATGGGGTGTTGTTCTCGGGCCATCCCGACCTGCGCCGCATGCTGACGGATTATGGTTTCGACGGCCATCCGCTGCGCAAGGATTTCCCGATGTCGGGCTATGTCGAGGTCCGCTATGACGATGCGCAGAAACGCGTCGTCTATGAGCCGACCAGGCTCAGCCAGGAATATCGCAGCTTCGATTTTCTCTCGCCCTGGGAAGCGGCTCAATACGAGCTTCCGGGCGACGAGAAGGCCACCAAATAGGTCTGACCGATGCGCGCCTTCGCTCGAATCTTCGCGGCAGTCGCGACTCTCGCCCTTCTGGGTGGGCTGTCGGCGCGCGCGCAGGATCAGGCGCCGGGCCAGATCGAGGAAAAGCTCAAGGGTTATGAACCCGCGACGGTCGCGGCTGCGGAAAGCTTCGCCAGGAGCTTCAATCTCGGCGGCATGGTGCAGAAGAGCGTGCCTTTCCTGGTCCAGAACGTGAATAACCAGTTGCGGACGAAAAACCCGGAACTGACCGAAGAGCAGGCCCAGGAATTCGTCGCGGCCTTTCTCCAGAACCTGTTCGAGGACAATGGGAAAATTCTGGAGCGGGCGGCGGTCCTGGACATGGTTGAAATCATGAGCCGGGACGAGCTGGAGGCGCTGATCCGCTTCCAGTCCACCCCGGTCGGCGCCAGCGCGCTGAAGAAAATGCCGACGCTGTCGGCGCGAATGGCGCAGATCATGCCGTTGATGCAGACCTATGTCGTTCCTCGGGCGATGGAATCGGCGCAGGCGCAAATGCGCAAGAACGGCGTCGAAGTGAAAATCTGATGGGCGAGCAGCACATGTCCGAACCGAAGCCGCGCACTTTCTCGATCAATTTCGGCCCGCAGCATCCGGCGGCCCATGGCGTTCTGCGCCTTGTGCTGGAGCTGGACGGCGAGGTCGTCGAGCGCGTCGATCCGCATATCGGTCTGCTCCATCGCGGCACCGAAAAGCTGATGGAAGCCCGCACCTATATGCAGAACACGCCCTATTTCGATCGGCTCGACTATTGCGCGCCGATGAATCAGGAGCATGCCTTCTGCATGGCGATCGAGAAGATGCTCGGCGTCGAGGTTCCGCGCCGCGCCCAGCTAATTCGCGTGCTTTATTGTGAAATCGGCCGCCTGCTCTCGCATATCCTCAATGTCACGACGCAGGCGATGGACGTTGGTGCGCTCACCCCGCCGGTCTGGGGCTTCGAAGAGCGCGAAAAGCTGATGGTGTTCTATGAGCGCGCCTCGGGCGCCCGCATGCACGCCAATTATTTCCGTCCGGGCGGCGTCGCCAAGGACCTGCCGGTCAAGCTGATCGAGGACATCGGCGCCTGGCTCGACCCGTTCCTGAAGCTGTGCGACGATCTCGAAGACCTGTTCGTCGAGAACCGCATCTTCAAGCAGCGCAATGTCGACATCGCCGTCGTGACGCTGGAAGATTGCTGGAAATGGGGCTTTTCCGGCCCGGTGCTGCGCGGTTCCGGCGCGGCCTGGGACCTGCGCCGCGCGCAGCCTTATGAATGCTACGAGGAAATGGAATTCGACATTCCCGTCGGCAAGCATGGCGACTGCTACGATCGCCAGGTCGTGCGCCTCGAAGAGATGCGCCAGTCGGTCCGCATCATGCGCCAATGCGTGAACAAGCTGCTGGACCGCGCCAATGAGGGCCCGGTGCTGGCGCCCAATCACAAGGTCACGCCGCCGCGTCGTGGCGCGATGAAGCAGTCGATGGAATCGCTGATCCATCACTTCAAGCTGTTCACAGAAGGTTTCCACGTGCCGGCCGGCGAGGTCTATGCGGCGGTCGAGGCGCCCAAGGGGGAGTTCGGCGTCTATCTCGTCGCCGACGGCACCGACAAGCCCTACAAATGCAAGATCCGCGCGCCGGGCTTCGCCCATCTCCAGGCCATGGACTTCCTGAGCCGGGGCCACATGCTGGCCGACGTCTCCGCCATCCTTGGCGCGCTCGATATCGTGTTCGGGGAGGTGGATCGGTGACGGTCATGGACTCCCTGCGCAAGAATTGGCATTTCCTGCTGTCTGGCCTCGTCTCGGCGATCGCCGTGCTCGTCCTCATGCGCTGGTCGAGCGGCGCGCCTTTGTTCCAGCCGCAATCCGATTTTGGCATTCTCATCGGCGCTGTTCTGGTCGCCGCTTACGTCGTCTTTCAGGATTTGCGCCGCTCCAACGGGAAGCAGTCATCATGAGCGTCCGCCGTCTCGCCGAAAAACAGCCCGAGAGCTTCGAGTTCACGCCGGAAAACCGCGCCTGGCTCGATGCGCAGATCGCCAAATATCCGCCTGGCCGCCAGGCCTCGGCCGTGATCCCGGCCTTGTGGCAGGCGCAGAAGCAGCATGATTACTGGCTGCCGCAAAAGGCGATCGAGAAGGTCGCGGACCTGCTCGGCATGCCCTATATCCGCGTGCTGGAAATCGCGACCTTCTACACGATGTTCAATCTGGAGCCGGTCGGCAAATATTTCATCCAGCTGTGCGGCACGACGCCCTGCATGCTGCGCGGCTCGGATGATCTCATTCGAATCTGTGAGGAGCGCATCGGCGAGCAGCGCCATGTGACCGCCGACGGCCTGTTCTCCTGGCTCGAAGTCGAATGTCTCGGCGCCTGCTGCAACGCCCCGATGGTCCAGATCAACGACGATTATTTCGAGGATCTCGACGCCGCGACTTTCACCAAGCTGCTCGATGATCTCGCCGCGGGACGGCCCGTCCATATCGGGCCCCAGAACGGCCGGCTGCGCTCGGAGCCGCTCGGCGGCCTGACGGCGTTGACGGATTTCTATGGCGCGGACGGCAAGAGCGGCCCGCTCAGCGACATGCAGGCGGCTCTTCAGCCCGCCAATCCGGCCAAGTAAGGAGACGAGGATGCTTCAGGACAAGGATCGCATCTTCCAGAACCTTTACGGCTATGGCGACTGGGGCCTCGAAGGCGCGCGCAAGCGCGGCGCATGGGACAACACCAAGGGCCTGCTGGAAAAGGGCAAGGACTGGATCATTTCCGAAATGAAGGCGTCGGGCCTGCGCGGACGCGGCGGCGCCGGCTTCCCGACCGGCCTGAAATGGTCCTTCATGCCCAAACCCGACCCGGCGCGCCCCTCCTATCTCGTGGTCAACGCCGACGAATCCGAGCCCGGCACCTGCAAGGATCGCGAGATCATGCGCAACGACCCGCATCTGCTGGTCGAAGGCTGTATCATCGCCGGTTTCGCCATGGGCGCCTCGGCCGCCTATATCTATCTGCGCGGCGAATTCATCTTCGAGCGCGAGCGCCTGCAGGCCGCGGTAGATCAGGCCTATGCCGCCAATCTGGTCGGCCAGAACAACATTCACGGCTATCCGTTCGAGGTCTATGTCCATCACGGCGCCGGCGCCTATATCTGCGGCGAAGAAACCGCCTTGCTGGAATCGCTTGAAGGCAAGAAAGGCATGCCGCGGCTGAAGCCGCCGTTCCCGGCCAATATGGGCCTCTATGGCTGCCCGACGACGGTCAATAATGTCGAATCCATCGCGGTGGCGCCGACCATTCTGCGCCGGGGCGGCGCTTGGTTCGCGGGCTTCGGCGCCAAGAACAACGCCGGCACCAAGCTGTTCAGCATTTCCGGCCATGTGAACAAGCCGTGCAATGTCGAAGAGGCGATGTCGATCCCGTTCCGGGAGTTGATCGAAAAGCATTGCGGCGGCATTCGCGGCGGCTGGGACAATCTGCTGGCGGTCATTCCCGGCGGCTCGTCAGTGCGCTGCGTGCCGGCGCAGGACATCATCGACTGCCCGATGGATTTCGACAGCCTGTCCAAGCTGAAGTCGGGCCTTGGCACGGCGGCGGTGATCGTCATGGACAAGTCCACCGACATCATCCGCGCCATCGCCCGTCTGTCGCATTTCTACAAACACGAGAGCTGCGGCCAGTGCACGCCCTGCCGCGAGGGCACCGGCTGGATGTATCGCGTGATGCAGCGCATGGTCGAAGGCCGCGCGCAGAAGAAAGAAATCGACATGTTGTTCGACGTGTCGAAGCAGATCGAGGGACACACGATCTGCGCGCTCGGCGATGCGGCGGCCTGGCCGGTGCAGGGGCTGATCACGCATTTCCGTCCGGTGATCGAAGCGCGCATCGACAGCTATACGGCGCGGGCCGACAAGGACGCGGTGAAAGTAGCGGCGCAGTAAGCGCCACGAAAGATGGGATTTTGCATCGGCGAAGCCGATGCTAGGAGCGAATGCGACGCCGAGCCGTTGCGAGGGGCGCCTTGATCGCCCTGGGGCGGGCGAGGCAAAAGGAAAGACCAGATGGCCAGGATCATCGTCGACGGCATCGAAGTGGACGTCCCGCCGGAGTACACGCTGCTCCAGGCGTGCGAAGAGGCGGGCAAGGAAATCCCCCGCTTCTGCTATCATGAACGCCTGTCGGTGGCGGGCAATTGCCGCATGTGCCTTGTCGAGGTGAAGGGCGGCCCGCCCAAGCCGACGGCCTCCTGCGCCATGTCGGTGCGCGACCTGCGTCCCGGTCCGAACGGCGAGCCGCCGGTCGTCCTGACCAATTCGCCCATGGTCAAGAAGGCGCGCGAAGGCGTGATGGAGTTCCTGCTCATCAACCATCCGCTCGACTGCCCGATTTGCGACCAGGGCGGCGAATGTGACCTGCAGGACCAGGCCATGGCCTTCGGCCTGGACCGCTCGCGCTATCACGAGAGCAAGCGCGCGGTGGAGAACAAATATATCGGCGCGCTGGTCAAGACCGAGATGACTCGCTGCATCCATTGCACGCGCTGCGTCCGCTTCACCGCCGAAGTCTGCGGCACGTCCGACATGGGCGCCATCGGCCGTGGCGAGGACATGGAGATCACGACCTATCTCGAAAAGGCGATGACCTCCGAGCTCCAGGGCAATGTCACCGACCTTTGCCCGGTCGGCGCGCTGCTGCCCAAGCCGCAAAATTTCCGCGCCCGCCCGTGGGAATATAACAAGACCCCCGGCGTGGACGTGATGGACGCGCTGGGTTCGGCGATCCGCATCGACACGCGCGGCCGCGAGGTCATGCGCATCCTGCCCCGTCTCAACGAGGCGGTGAACGAGGAATGGATTTCCGACAAGAGCCGCCAGATCGTTGACGGCCTCAAGACCCAGCGGCTCGACCGGCCCTATGTTCGTGAAAACGGCAGGCTGCGCCCCGCGAGCTGGGCGCAGGCCTTCGCCGCCATCGCCGCCAAGGTCAAGGCCGCCGCGCCGGAAAAGATCGGCTTCATCGGCGGCGATCTTTCCTCGGTCGAGGATCTGTTCGCGGCCAAGGCGCTCGCGGAATCGCTCGGCGTCAAGAATATCGACGGCCGCCAGGATGGCGTGAAGCTCGATCCGGCCAGGGGCCGCGCCTCTTATCTGTTCAACGCGACCATCGAAGGCGTGGATCGCGCCGACGCTCTGCTGATCGTGGGCTCGAACCCGCGCTGGGAAGCCCCGGTGCTCAACGCCCGCATCCGCCGACGCTGGCGCCATGGCGATTTCCCGATCGGCGTGATCGGCGAAAATCTCGACCTGACCTATACTTACACCCACCTCGGCGCCGGCACCGACGCGCTCGCCAAACTCGCGCAGGGCGAAGGTTTTGGCGAAATCCTCGCCAAGGCCGAGCGTCCGCTGATTCTGGTCGGGCAGGGGGCTCTGGCCCGCGAGGACGGCGCCGCCATTCTGGCGCTGGCCGCCAAGCTCGGCGCGCCGAAGGGCGACTGGACCGGCCTGTCCGTTCTCCACACGGCGGCCGCCCGCGTCGGCGCGCTCGATATCGGCTTCGTGCCGGGCGAGGGCGGTCTCGATACGGCGGCCATGGCCAAGGCCGGCGCGCTTGACGTCGCTTTCCTCGTCGGTGCGGACGAGATCACTGTCGAGCCGGGCGCCTTTGTCGTCTACGTCGGCTCGCATGGCGACCGCGGCGCCCATCGCGCCGACGTCATCCTGCCGGGCGCGGCCTATACCGAAAAGACCGGCACTTATGTCAACACCGAGGGCCGCGTTCAGATTTCCGACCGCGCCGCCTTCCCGCCCGGCGACGCCCGCGAGGACTGGGCGATCTTCCGCGCCCTTTCCGCCGTGCTCGGCAAGGCTCTGCCCTTCGATTCGCTGACGCAGTTACGCGCGAAGATCTATGAGGCCAGGCCATGGCTCGCGCGAGTCGACGCCATTGCGACCTCGGATCCCGCGTCTCTGGCTTCGCTGCCGGACGGGACTTTGGGGCATGGCGCGCTGGTCTCGCCGATCTCCGATTTCTTCCTGACCAACCCGATCGCCCGCGCCTCGCGCGTCATGGGCGAATGCTCGGCCCTTGCCCAGGGCCGCGTCACCGCCCAAGCGGCGGAATGAGGAGAAGAAGCACATGGACCTCCTGCTCTCCCTTCTCATCATCCTGGCGAAAAGCTTAGGCATTCTCATCGTCCTGCTGGTGCTGGTCGCCTATTATATCCTCGCCGACCGCAAGATCTGGGCGGCGGTGCAGCTGCGGCGCGGCCCGAATGTCGTAGGCCCCTGGGGCCTCTGGCAGTCCTTCGCCGACATGATCAAGTTCATGGTCAAGGAGCCGATCATCCCCGACGGCGCCAACAAGGGCGTCTTCCTGATCGCGCCGCTGGTCACAGCGACCCTCGCGCTGGCGGCTTGGGCGGTCATCCCGGTCAATGAGGGCTGGGCGGTCGCCAATCTCAACGTCGGCGTGCTTTACATCTTCGCCATTTCCTCGCTCGGCGTTTACGGCATCATCATGGGCGGCTGGGCGTCCAACTCGAAATATCCCTTCCTCGCGGCGCTGCGCTCGGCGGCGCAGATGGTGTCTTACGAGGTCTCGATCGGCTTCGTGATCATCACCGTCCTGCTCTGCGCCGGCTCGCTCAACCTCAGCGATATCGTCCGCGCGCAGGACACCAAATGGGGCATACTGGGCTGGTACTGGCTGCCGCTGCTCCCCATGCTGGTGATCTTCTTCGTGTCGGCCTTGGCCGAGACCAACCGTCCGCCCTTCGATCTGGTCGAAGCGGAATCGGAACTGGTCGCCGGCTTCATGGTCGAATATTCCTCGGGCCAATATCTGCTGTTCATGCTCGGCGAATATGTCGCCATCGTCACCATGTGCGCGCTGATGACGATTCTGTTTTTCGGCGGCTGGCTGCCTCCGATCAATATCGCGCCTTTCACCTGGGTGCCGGGCGTGGTGTGGTTCGTGCTCAAGGTGAGCTGGTTCTTCTTCCTGTTCGCCATGGTCAAGGCCTTCGTGCCGCGCTATCGCTACGATCAGCTGATGCGGCTGGGCTGGAAAGTGTTCTTGCCGATTTCGCTCGCCGCCGTGATCATCGTCGCCGCGGTGCTCGAATTCGTCGTCAAAGTCGGCCAGTGAGGGGATCGCCATGCCAATCGTGACCGCCGCCAAGGCCCTGCTGCTCAAGGAATTCGTCGGCGCCTTCTTCCTCTCCTTCCGCTATCTGCTGAAGCCGAAGGCGACGCTGAATTATCCGCACGAGAAAAACCCGCAATCGCCGCGCTATCGCGGCGAGCACGCGCTGCGCCGCTATCCCAATGGCGAAGAGCGCTGCATCGCCTGCAAGCTGTGCGAGGCGATCTGCCCGGCGCAGGCCATCACCATCGAAGCGGCGCCGCGCGGCAATGACGGCACCCGTCGCACCACGCGCTACGACATCGACATGACCAAATGCATTTATTGCGGCTACTGCCAGGAAGCCTGCCCGGTGGACGCCATCGTCGAGGGGCCGAACGCCGAATTCGCGACGGAGACGCGGGAGGAGCTGTTCTTCGACAAGCAGCGCCTGCTCGACAATGGCGCGGTCTGGGAGCGCGAAATCGCGCGCAACCTGGCTGCGGACGCCCCTTACCGCTGATTTTTCTCCCGCGCCATTCGGGCGCGGGCCTTGCCTAAAGCAGACTTTACCCCACGCCGACTCTTGATTAAGCCAAGTTTGTTTAATCCAGGTCGGAAGATGAGCGATCAAGGCCCGAACATCGGGCGCACAGGTGGACCATGACGTTAGCCGCGGCCTTTTTCTATCTGTTTTCGATCGTCACGATCGCATCCGCCGTCATGGTCATTTCGGCGCGCAACCCGGTCCATTCGGTGTTGTTCCTGATTCTCGCCTTCGTGAATGCGGCGGGCCTCTTCCTGCTGACCGGGGCCGAATTCCTGGCCATGATTCTGGTCGTCGTCTATGTCGGCGCGGTCGCGGTGCTCTTTCTCTTCGTCGTGATGATGCTCGATGTCGATTTCGCCGAATTGAAGCAGGGCTTCCTGCAATATCTGCCGGTCGGCATGCTGGTCGGCCTTGTCGTTCTGGTCGAACTGATCACGGTCATCGGCGTCTGGAGCGTGGCGCCGCAGGCCGCGCTCAACACGCCGACGCCGGCCAATCTTTCGAACACCGAGGCGATCGGCCGCGTGCTCTATACGCAATATGTCTATCTGTTCCAGGCCGCTGGCTTCGTCCTTCTGACGGCCATGATCGGCGCGATCGTCCTGACGCTGCAGCATCGGACGAATGTCCGCCGCCAGAACATCGCGGAGCAGAACGCGCGCACCCGCGCCTCGGCCATCGAAGTCAAGAAAGTCCCGTCTCGGGCGGGCGTGTGAGGAGCGGCCAATGGTCATCGGTCTTGAACATTATCTGATCGTCGCCGCCGTCTTGTTCACACTGGGCGTCGCCGGCATCATCCTCAACCGCAAGAACGTCATCGTGATCCTGATGTCGATCGAGCTGATCCTGCTCTCCGTCAATCTCAATCTGGTGGCCTTTTCGGCGCAATTGCACGACCTGACGGGACAGATCTTCGCCTTGTTCATCCTGACCGTCGCGGCCGCCGAGGCTGCGATCGGCCTTGCGATCCTCGTCACCTATTTCCGTAACCGCGGCACGATTGCGGTCGAAGACATCAATATGATGAAGGGCTGAACGACATGTATTCCGCTATCGTCTTTCTCCCCCTTCTCGGCTTTCTGATCGCTGGCCTGTTCGGTCGCAGGATCGGCGCGCGTCCCAGCGAGATCGTCACCACGTCATTTCTGTTCGTCTCGTGCCTTTTGTCCTGGATCGTGTTCGCACGCGTGGGCCTTGGCGGCGCGCCCTTTTCCGCGCCCGTGCTCGGCAACTGGATGACGTCGGGCGTCCTGAAAGTGGATTGGGCCCTGCGCGTCGACACGCTGACCGCCGTCATGCTGGTGGTGGTGACGACGGTGTCGTCGCTCGTCCATCTTTATTCGATCGGCTATATGCACGAGGACCCGTCGCGGCCGCGCTTCTTCGCCTATCTCTCGCTCTTCACCTTCGCCATGCTGATGCTGGTGACGGCCGACAATCTGGCGCAGATGTTCTTCGGTTGGGAAGGCGTGGGCCTCGCGTCCTATCTTCTGATCGGCTTCTGGTATGAAAAGCCCTCGGCGAACGCTGCGGCGATCAAGGCCTTCGTCGTCAACCGCGTCGGCGATTTCGGCTTCGCGCTGGGTATCTTCCTGGTCTTCATGCTGACCCAGTCGATCTCCTTCGATGCGGTCTTCGCCGCCGCGCCCGGCCTTGCCAACAAGACGATCCATGTCTTCGGCTCCGACTGGGACGCGATGACGATCACCTGCCTGCTGCTCTTCATGGGCGCTTGTGGCAAGTCGGCACAGTTCCTGCTCCACACCTGGCTGCCGGACGCGATGGAAGGCCCGACCCCGGTTTCTGCACTCATCCACGCCGCAACCATGGTGACGGCTGGCGTGTTCATGGTGGCGCGCCTCTCGCCCTTGTTCGAACAAGCGCCGGCGGCGCTGACCGTGGTGACGATCGTCGGCGCCACCACCGCCTTTTTCGCCGCCACGATCGGCCTGGTGCAGAACGACATCAAGCGCGTGATCGCTTATTCGACCTGCTCGCAGCTCGGCTATATGTTTGTCGCGCTCGGCATCGGCGGCTATTCGATCGGCATTTTCCACCTCTTCACCCATGCCTTCTTCAAGGCCCTGCTGTTCCTCGGCGCCGGCTCGGTGATCAACGCCATGCACCATGAGCAGGACATGCGGAACATGGGCGGGCTCGCGAAAAAAATCCCGATCACCTTCTGGTGCATGACCTTCGGCACGTTGGCGCTGACGGGCTTCCCGCTCACCGCCGGCTATTTCTCCAAGGACGCCATTATTGAGGCGTCCTATGCCGCAGGCGTGCATGGCCAGGCCGCGACCTATGCCTTCGTGATGACCGTGGTTGCAGCGGCGCTGACTTCTTTTTACAGCTGGCGCCTGGTGTTCATGACCTTCTTCGGCAAGCCGCACTGGGCCGAGGCTGGCCACGGCGATGCGCACGCCGCCGCGCATGGTCACGACGATCACGCGCATGGTCACGATGACCATGCCAAGGATGATCACGCTCATGACGATCATGGTCATCACGCGCTCGATCCGCATGAATCCCCGAACACGATGCTGATCCCGCTCTATGTGCTGTCCATCGGCGCGATCTTCGCCGGCCTCGCCTTTAAGAACGTCTTTATCGGCCATGACGCCGGCGAGTTCTGGCGCAATTCGCTGTTCGTCGGCCCCAACAACCACATCCTGCATGAAATGCACGAGATTCCGGAATGGGTCGGCCTCGCGCCTTTCCTGATGATGCTCGGCGGCTTTGTGGTCGCGGCCTATATGTATGTGTTCGCGCCGGAAACGCCGGCCCGTCTCGCCGCCCGGTTCAACCCGCTCTACAAGTTCCTGCTCAACAAATGGTACTTCGACGAGCTGTATGACTTCCTGTTCGTGCGTCCGGCCTTCTGGCTCGGCCGCCTGTTCTGGAAGGGCGGCGACGTTGCGATCATCGATCGCCTCGGCCCGGACGGCGTCGCGGCGCGGGTGCTCGACGGCACCAGCTGGATCGTCAAGTTGCAGACCGGCTACATCTATAACTACGCCTTTGCGATGCTGATCGGCCTTGCTGCGATCATCACCTTCTATCTGGTCGGCGGGGTACGCTGATGTTCGGTTTTGGCATTCTCTCCGGGCTGACCTTCCTTCCTCTGGTCGGCGCCGCGCTCATCCTGCTGGTTCCCGGCGAAACGGAATCGGGCAAGAACAACATCCGCTGGATCGCCCTGTGGACGACGCTCGTGATTTTCGCGCTGTCGCTCTATGCCTGGGGCAAGTTCGTTCCCGGCGTCGCGGACTTCCAGTTCCTCGAAGAAAAGAGCTGGTTCGGCTCGGGCCTCAGCTACAAGATGGGCGTGGACGGAATTTCCTTCCCCTTCGTGGTCCTGACCGCCTTCCTGATGCCGTTCTGCATCGCGGCGTCGTGGAACTCGATCGAGAACCGCGTGAAGGAATATATGATCGCCTTCCTTGTGCTGGAGACGCTGATGATCGGCGTGTTCTGCGCGCTGGATATCGTGCTGTTCTACCTGTTCTTCGAGGGCGGCCTGATCCCGATGTTCATCATCATCGGCGTCTGGGGCGGCAAGCGCCGCATTTATGCGAGCTTCAAGTTCTTCCTCTATACGCTTGCCGGTTCGCTGCTGATGCTCATCGCCATCCTGGCCATGTATGCCCAGACGCACACGACCGACATCACGGTGCTGCTGCACGCGAAGTTCGACCCGGACCTGCAGAAATATCTCTGGCTGGCCTTCTTCGCCTCCTTCGCGGTGAAGATGCCGATGTGGCCCGTGCATACCTGGCTGCCTGACGCCCACGTCGAGGCGCCCACGGCGGGTTCGGTGATCCTGGCGGGCATTCTGCTGAAAATGGGCGGTTATGGCTTCATCCGCTTTTCGCTGCCGATGTTCCCCGATGCGTCGCATTATTTCGCGCCGCTCGTCTTCGCCATGTCGATCATCGCCATCATTTACACCTCGCTGGTGGCGCTGGTTCAGGACGACATGAAGAAGCTCATCGCCTATTCCTCGGTGGCGCATATGGGCTTCGTCACCATGGGCCTGTTCGCCATGAACCAGCAGGCGGTGCAGGGCGCGGTGTTCCAGATGGTGTCGCACGGCCTCGTCTCCGGCGCGCTCTTCCTTTGCGTCGGCGTCATCTATGACCGGATGCACACCCGCGAGATCGCGGCCTATGGCGGCATTGTCGAACGCATGCCGGTCTATGCCGTGGCCCTGATGGTCTTCACCATGGCCAATGTCGGTCTGCCGGGCACTTCGGGCTTCGTCGGCGAGTTCCTGTCGCTGCTTGGCGTGTTCCAGGCCAATAGCTGGGTCGCCTTTTTCGCCACCACCGGCGTCATTCTATCGGCCGCCTATGCGCTGTTTCTCTATCGGCGCGTGGTGTTCGGCAAGCTCGAAAAGCCGAGCCTGCAAAGCCTGAAGGATCTCAGCCCGCGCGAAATGGCGGTGCTGGCGCCGCTGGTCGTGCTGACGATCTATTACGGCGTTCATCCCGGCCCGATCCTCGACGCCTGCGCCGGTTCGGTCGCCGAACTGATCAAGGGTTACGAATCCGCCTTGGCCCTGACCAAGACCGCCGCCCTCACGCTGCATTGAGAGACGTTCCATGAATTCGCTTAGTCTCGAAATCGCCCATGCGCTGCCGGAAACGATCCTCGCGGTCGGCGCCATCCTGCTCGTGCTGATCGGCGCTATTCGCGGCAAGGAGAGCGACGGACCGATGACCGAACTGGCCGTCGCCCTTCTCGGCGCAGCGCTGGTCGCCGTTTTCCTTGGCAGCGCCAAGGAGGCCGGCGCGGTCTTCAACGACTCCTTCATCGACGATCGCTTCGGTGATTTCATGAAAGGCCTGGCGCTGACCGGGTCGATCGTCACCTTGCTCATGTCCGGCGATTTCCTGCGCCGCAGCGGCGTCGACAAGTTCGAATTTCCGATTCTCGTCGTGCTGGCCACGCTCGGCATGCTGGTGCTGATCTCGGCCAATGGCCTGATCGCGCTCT
Organism: Rhodoblastus sp.; assembly: GCF_019449565.1. GTDB lineage: Bacteria > Pseudomonadota > Alphaproteobacteria > Rhizobiales > Beijerinckiaceae > Rhodoblastus. Next base: position 26,529 of record NZ_JAGRPM010000043.1, read on the forward strand.
ATCTGGGGCTGGAGCTGATGTCGCTGGCGCTCTATGTCGTCGCGGCGCTCAGCCGCGACGATGCGCGCGCTTCGGAAGCCGGTCTGAAATATTTCGTCCTCGGCGCTCTGTCCTCCGGCATGCTGCTTTATGGCGCGTCCTTGCTGTATGGCTTCGCCGGCACGGTGTCCTTTGGCGGCATCGCGGCGGCGATCGGCGGACATCCGAGCACGGGCGTGATCTTCGGCCTCGTATTTCTCTTCGCCGGCCTCGCTTTCAAGATGTCGGTCGTGCCGTTCCACATGTGGACGCCGGACGTCTATGAAGGCGCGCCCACGCCGGTCACTGCCTTTTTCGCCTCAGCGCCGAAAATGGCCGCCGTCGCGATCTCGACCCGCGTCATCATGACCGCCTTCCCGGGCGCGGTCAGCCAGTGGCAGCAGATCATCGTCTTCATGGCGCTGGCCTCCATGGCGCTCGGCTCCTTCGCCGCGATCGGCCAGACCAACATCAAGCGGCTGATGGCCTATTCCTCTATCGGCCACATGGGCTTCGCGCTGGTCGGCCTCGCCGCCGGGACCGAGGCGGGCGTCAAGGGCGTCGCGCTCTATATGGCGATCTATCTGGTCATGACGCTCGGGACCTTTGCGGCGATCCTGTCGATGCGGATCAATGGCAAGGCGGTCGAGCAGATTTCCGATCTCGCCGGCCTCTCGCGCACCAATCCGCCGATGGCCTTCTTCCTGTCGATGCTGATGTTCTCGCTGGCCGGCGTGCCGCCGCTGGCGGGCTTCTTTGCCAAGTTCTACGTCTTCATGGCGGCCGTGGACGCACAGCTCTATTGGCTGGCCGTGATCGGCATTCTCACCAGCGCCGTGGCGGCCTATTATTACCTCCGTGTCGTCAAGATCATCTATTTCGACGATCCGGCCCCGGCGCTCGACCGTCCAAGCGGCACCCAGCGCGCCGTCCTGGCGCTCGCGTCGCTCGCCATGCTTCTATTCTGGGTCTATCCGGCGCCGCTGGTCGAGGCGGCCACCGCGGCGGCCCATTCGCTGTTCTGATCGCAAGCGAAATGATGTTTCAGCGCCTCCGGCGCGCGTCCATCCCTATCGATGGCCGACGCGCCGGAGGCTCTTTTGTGATCGGGCGCTGATGGATTTTTATTGCGCCCTTGGTCCGGCCGCGTCGCGCGCCGGATATCGACTCGAAGTCTTCACCGCGCTCGGCTCGACCAATGACGAGGCGATGAGTCGGGTCGCCGCCGGAGATCCGGGCCGGCTGTGGATCGTCGCCGCGACCCAGTCGCGGGGCAGGGGGCGCATGGGCCGCGTCTGGACGTCGCCGCCCGGCAATCTTTACGCCAGCCTGCTGCTGATCGATCCGGCTCCGCCGTCGCGCGTCGCGCAGCTTGGCTTCGTGGCGGGAGTAGCCTTGATCGACGCGCTGCGGGCGATGACCGCCGACGATCCCCGAATCCGTTTGAAATGGCCCAATGACGCGTTGTGCGACGGCGCCAAAATATCGGGCCTGCTGCTGGAGGGCGCCAGCCTGCGCAACGGACAATTCGCCTGTGTCGTCGGCATTGGCGTCAATTGCCAGAATTCGCCCGGCGACGCGCCTTACCCCACCGCCAGCCTGCGCAGCATCGGCGCGGCATCGGCGGATCGCGCCGCGCTGTTTGCGGCTCTGTCCGATCGTTTCGCGCATTGGCTGGAATTCTGGGCGCGCGGCGACAATTTCGCGGCCATTCGCGCGGCGTGGCTGGAGCGCGCGGGCGGGATCGGGGAGATGGCGCGGGTGACGCGCAACGGCCAGACGCTCGAAGGGCTCTTCCAGGGCATTGACGCGCAAGGGCGCATGCTATTGGAAAGGACGGGCGGAACGATCGAGACCATAGAGGCGGGCGACGTGGCGTTCGGCGCACAGAACCCGTAAAGGCAATTGGAATGGCGACAGATCAGGAAGAAATCGTTTTCGCTCCGCTCGGCGGTCTCGGCGAAATAGGCATGAACGCCGCGCTTTATGGCTTCGGACCCGCGAAAAAACGCAAATGGATTCTGGTTGATTGCGGCGTTGCTTTCGCCGGGGCGGACATGCCCGGCGTCGATCTCATCCTGCCCGATCTCGGCTTCATCGAGAAACACCGCGCCGATCTGCTCGGATTGATCGTGACCCATGCGCATGAGGATCACGTCGGCGCTATCGCGGCGCTGTGGCCGCGGCTGGGCTGCCCAGTCTATGCGACGGCCTTTGCGGCGGGCCTGCTCGCGACGCGGCGGCTGGCCGAGCCGGGCGCGCCGCAGGTGCCGATCAAGATCGTCGCGCAGGGGTCGCGGCTGACGCTCGGCCCGTTCGAGATCGAATTCGTGCCGATGTCGCATTCGATCCCGGAGTCGAACCTGCTCGCCATCCGCACCAAGGCGGGCGTGGTCGTCCATACGGGCGACTGGAAGCTTGACCCGACGCCGGGCCTCGGCCGGCCGACCGACATCGAGCGGCTGAAGAAGATCGGCGACGAAGGCGTGCGCGCTCTCATCTGCGACTCGACCAATATCCTGCGCGAGGGCGAAAGCCCGTCAGAGGCTCAGGTCGCCGCTGTTCTGCGCGAAAAGATCCTCGCGGCGACGGGCCGTGTCATGGTCACGACCTTCGCCTCCAATGTCACGCGGCTGCGCTCGGTCTGTCTGGCGGCCGAGGCGGCGGGACGCCGCATCGTGCTTGCGGGGCGCGCCATGGAGCGTTCGCTCGAGGTGGCGCGCGAATGCGGCTATCTCGACGGCGTCCCGGAATTGCTCTCGCTCGACAGTTTCGCGCGCCTCCCGGCGAACAAGGTGGTGGTGCTCGCCACCGGCAGCCAGGGCGAGGCGCGCGCAGCCATGTCGCGCATCGTGCGCGGCGAACATGCGGTCAAGCTCGCGCCCAATGATCTCGTCATTTTCTCATCGCGCACCATTCCCGGCAATGAGCGCGAGGTGAACGCCATCGTCAATGGCCTGATCCTGCAGGGGGTCGACGTGCTGACCGACCGCGACGCGCTGGTTCATTGCTCGGGCCATCCGCGCCGGGGCGAAGTCGCCAAGCTCTACGACTGGCTGCGTCCGCAGGTCGCGGTGCCCGCCCATGGCGAGCCGCTGCATCTTCAAGTGCATGCCGATTTCGCCCGCAGCCGGGGCGTCGAGCATGTCCTGATCGCGCATAATGGCGACATGATCGCGCTTGGCCCCGACAGTCCGACGCATCTGGCGCAAATTCCGTCCGGCAAGCTTTATCAGGATGGCGAATTGATCCTGAGCGCGTCCGAGGAATGTTTCCGTCAGCGCCACCGCCTGGCGGCGGCGGGAATTATTTCCATCGCCTTCGCCCTCACCGCCAAGGGCGATCTCGCGGGCGTGCCCGACGTCACCATGTTTGGCCTGCCGCAAAAGACGCGCGATAATCGCCCCTTAGGCGATGTCGTGGATCGCGCGCTGTTCGAAACGCTTGACACACTGCCACGCGCGAAGAAAAGAGACGCCGACGCCGCCTGCACGGCGGTGGAGCGCGCCGTGCGCTCGGCAGTCGCCGCCGTCTGGGGCAAGAAGCCGCATGTCCATGTGCTGGCGATAGAAGTTTGAGACAGGAGCAGAGCATGATCGGTCGTTTGAACCATGTCGCCATCGCGGTGAAGGACATCGCCGCCGCTTCCGAAACCTATCGCAACGTGCTGGGCGCCGAAGTCTCGGACCCGATCGCACAGCCCGACCATGGCGTGACGGTGGTTTTCATCCAGTTGCCGAACACCAAGATCGAATTGCTGGAGCCGCTCGGCGCCGGTTCGCCCATCGCCAAGTTTCTGGAGAAGAACCCCGACGGCGGCATGCATCATGTCTGCTATGAGGTCGACGACATCATCGCCGCCCGCGACCGACTGAAGGCGACGGGCGCCCGCGTCATCGGCGACGGCAATCCGAAGACCGGCGCCCATGGCAAGCCGGTGCTGTTCCTGCATCCCAAGGATTTCAACGGCACGCTCGTCGAAATCGAACAGGTCTGACCGAAGGGGCGCGAAATGTCGGACTTCAATTTCGCGCCTTTCACTTTGCCGATGGCGCTGGCCATCTTCTTCACCGCGTGGTGGGTTTGCCTGTTCGCGGTGCTGCCCTTCGGCGTGCGCAATCATCAGGAAGCGCGGGAAGACCTCCCGGAGGGGGCGGATCCCGGCGCGCCCGTCGCGCCGTTGCTCCTGAAAAAGGCGCTGGCGACCACGCTGCTCGCCTTTGCCGTCTACGCCATTGTCGTGGTCATGGCGAATGTGATGGGCTGACGTCCACAGCTTGCGGCGTCTGGCTCGGAGCGCCTCCGGCTTTCAGCGCGGCGTCGCGCCGCTCGAACCGCCTCATGGCGTGTTGCAGGACAAGCTGCGTCTTCCATTGCTCGCCTTTTGCGGCGTCGCCGGGCTTGGCGATGCAGTCGGCGACCGCCTCGTGAAGTTCTTTCTCCAGCGTTTCCAGCCGTTCGCGATCTGCTGTATTGGCCTCATGCGCGATCGAAAGCAGGCGCTCGACGGCGTCGCGATCCTTTTTCGAACCGCGCGCATTGAACATGCTGACCAGCAGGGTGATCAGCGACGCGCCAATGCTCAGAGGAATGCCGAAAATATAGAGATAGCGCTGCGCCTGATCGAAAAAGCTCTGGTCGCCATTGGAGAGATAAGCGGCAAAGCCCGGATGAATCGGCAGCAGGGGATTCTGGTCGGAGACGTCGGGCGCCTCGATCTGCCCCGCCATCGGGGCGACATTCATCAATTGCGCCTTGGCCGTCAGGATGGATCGCCCGATGGCGTCGGCGACGATATCGAGCATGGTGATCGGCACGGCGAAGCGGTAATTGACCGCCAGCATGGTCACGGTGTCGTCGGGAACCGCAGGTTTCGCCTTGAAGCCGCCCTCTGGAACGTCATAGGATTCGAACATCGGGAAGCGTTTGACGATGGCGTCGGCGTCGTCGAAGCCGAGGACTTTCGGCGTTCCCTTGGTGGCGGCGGCGATCGAGGCGACCGTATCGACGGCCGGGCCCGGGCCGACGGGACCGACCGCGACCGCGGCGACGACCCGTTTGTGCAGGATCGCCGGACCGATGTCTTCGATGGCGAGGAACTCGCGTTTCACCTTGTCCGGCGTGATATTGTAAAAGTTCAGCAGCAGGTCGAGCGCGTGGGAATCGTCGTCCTGCGCGGGTCCGCTGGGAATGGCCACGCTCTTGCCGGTCAGATCGGGAAGGCTGCTGATCGAGGAGTGGTGCGGCACGATCACGGCGACCGCGTCATGACGCAGGATGACCAGCGTCTCGCCATTGGCGGGCAGCGTCGCGTCGCTGCGGATGATCGCGATGTCCGCCTTGCCCTGTTCCAAGGCCTTGGCGCTCTCGGTCAGGCTTGCGACGGGCACGGTCTGGAACCGGATGCGGGGATGCTGCGCCTCGGCGACCTTGATGAAGGCCGATATGAAACGCTGCGCTTTCGAGCCCTCTACGCCGGAGGTGATGCGCAGCGTGGCGTGCGGCGACCAGAGATAGAGGATGCCCAACGCCGCCGCCGCGACCAGGAAAACGACCGCGAAGACAATTCCCATGACGCGCTGTTTCGCGAAAAGTCCGAACATTTTGCGGGCTCCTGCGCTGGTCGAACTGATTCTTCCGTTCGGCCAATGGCGGGAACCTTACGGCGGCGAAACGCGAAGGGGAACCGGTATTCTCTTGCAGCGAATCCGCCGCCCACGCGAAAATTGCAAATTCCGTCCGCTTCGGGAAAGCTCTAGAATCGCTTTCATGGAATCCACCTGAGCGAGGTCCCATGTCGCAACGCACGTCTTCGTCGGCTCCCGGCCCCGCGCCTGTCCTGGCCGATTTCCCCTTCCAGGCCCGCGAAAAACTGCGCTATGGCGACACAGATCGGCAGGGCCACGTGAACAACGCGGTTTTCGCGACATTTCTCGAAACCGGCCGTGTCGAAATGCTCATCAATGGCGGCGCGGACCTGATGGGGCCGAATGGCGCCTTCGTGCTGGCGCGGCTGCTGCTCGATTACCGCCGCGAGGTGAACTGGCCAGGCGAGGTCGAGATCGGCACGCGCGTCGCCTTGGTCGGGCGCAGTTCGCTGCGGCTGGAGCAGGCGGTGTTCCAGCACGGCGAATGCGTCGCCACGGGTGAGTCGACCGTCGTGCTGACCGATGTAACGACGCGGCGCTCCAAGCCCTTCTCGGACGAGGCGCGGGCCTTTCTCGAGCGGCAGACCGGTTAGGGCGCGAACACGTTCACGCCGCCCTCGGTCTTCGGATAGGGCAGGTCGCTGACCAGCCGCGTCGCGGGCTTCGTTTGCGCGAAGATCGGATCGAGGTCGATGGCGAGATAGCCGAGGCGGTGGTTGTAGTCGGCGATCAGCAGGCGGTTGTGGGTCAGATCCTTGATCGTGACCCATTGCGTGTAATCGGAAATAAGCGAGCCGTCTTCGAGCTTGGACTGGGCGACGCCGATCGGAATATCCACGGTGTTCAGGATATGCGCGACGGCCTGGCTGGCCTCCGCGCCGGTCTTCGAGGCCTGGGTTCCATGCTGCAGGAAGGCCGCGCGCAGGAAACGGGACGGCGGCGTGTAATCGGCGGGAAGGCCGACAAGTCCGCCGCCCTGGCCGATCGCCGTGACATTGACCGCGCCGATCTGACGGCTCGGCACGCCGACCGTGGAAAGGTTCAGGTAATTGCGCAGATTGTCGAGGTGCCAGGGATAGGTCGGCGCATTTGTCAAAACATGGGCGACATTGTCATGGATGCGCGCTTCGCCGTCGACATATTCCACCACGATGCTGGCGCCGCTGCGGTCGGTGAAGACGAAATGGAGCAGGGGCGGGGTCGGGCCGGTCGCGAGCGAGGAATCCGACCAGACTTTCGTTACCTGAAGCGCCGCGCGCAAGTCCTTCACATTGGCGAAGCGCCCCAGCGCCCAGGCGCCGAAGGACAGGATTTCGACGGCGGATTTATCCTGCGGCGTCACGGACTGGTAGGTGGTGAAGCCCGGCAGGAAATTGCCGCTCATGCCGAGGCCCTCGGAATTCTGTCCTTCCAGCAAGGGATTGCCCGGCATCACGCCGGCTCCGACGCCGACGAGCGGATAGAGGATTTCGACTTCTTTGGTCGGCAGGCCTGAATCTTTCGGCGCCGTGAGCGTCAGCTTGGCGCCCTTGGGCAGGCTGACGAGCTTCCATTGCATGTCGAAGGCCCATTCCATCGTCCGTCCCGCGATGACGGTGTTGTCGGCCGCCGTGATGTCGACGGCGGTGCAGGAAATGGCAGGCAGGCCGGCGGCCATCAGGGCGACGGAGGCGACGATCGCACGCAACATGATTTATTTTCCCACGATTTGGACGATGGAGCGCCGTTACAATCGTGGATATGTATAAAGGAAATTATAATCGCAAAAGGCGAGTTCGACGCTTCAACCCAGTTTCCGGCGATGGATCGTCGCCAGGCCAAGAACGGCCATCGCGAAGGCCTGATGCGCCAGCGCCGCATGCAGCGGAACGGCGAGGACGAGCGTCGCGATTCCCAATCCCGCCTGGACCAGAACCAGCGCGGCGAGCAGCCCCGCCCGACGAACGGCCCGCTTCGCGAGCGTCTCACGGCTGATATGCAGCGCATGAAACAGAGCCAGCGCCGCCAGAAGATAGGCGGTCATGCGGTGCTGGAACTGCACCATCGTGACATTGTCGAGGAAATTGGCGGCCCAGGGCGTCAGGCTGAACAAGTTTTCGCGTGGGGGGATGAAGCGTCCGTCCATCAGCGGCCAGGTGTTATAGACCAGCCCGGCGCGCAAGCCGGCCACCAGGCCCCCGAGGCCGATCTGCGCCAGAGCCAGCGCCACGAGCGCCGCGCCTTCGCGCCGGAAACTCGCCCCGTCAGGGCCGAGCGGGTCGCGGTAATTGGGCATGAGGCCTGTCGCCGTCCAAAGCACGGCGGCGAAGGTCGCCGAGGCGAGCAGCAGATGGATCGCAAGCCGCTCCTGCGCGACCTCGACGCGATGGACGAGGCCGGACGAGACCATCCACCAGCCGACGAAGCCCTGCAGGCCGCCCAAGGCGAAAATGCCGGCGAGCCGCCAGCGCAGGGCGCCCGTGATTTTCCCGCGCGCGAGAAACCACAGGAAGGGGAGCGCGAACACCAGACCGAGCAGGCGCCCGAGCAGGCGATGGCTCCATTCCCAGCCATAGATGGTCTTGAACCGGGCGAGGTCCATGTCCGGGAACAATTCGCGATATTGCGGAATCTGCTTGTATTTGTCGAAGGCCGCGCCCCAATCGGCCTCGTTCAGCGGCGGCAGGACGCCGGTCACCGGCTTCCATTCCGTGATGGACAGGCCGGATTCGGTCAGTCGCGTCGCGCCGCCGACGACCACCATGGCGAAAATACCCGCCGCGACCAGCCACAGCCAAATTCGCACGGCGCGTTGTGGGTCGGGGGTCGGCGCAGCAGCGCACGAAGAATTGCGATTCGGCATGTCGTTTCCGATGGCGTTACGGGCTTTTAGCCCGGCGCGGCCAAGCGGCAAAGAAAAACCGCAGCGGGGGGCCACTGCGGTGTGAATTCGAAGCCTTATGCGGCGTCACTCGTCGCCGGAATCGCCGCCGTCGTGGCCGCCCGGACCCATGCCATGGCGCTCGCCCGGACCGCGCCCCATCATCGGGTGGTGGCCGCCCATCATCGCGCCGCGCATTTCCTCGAAGGCCGCCTTCTGCTTGTCGTCGAGGCTGTTGTAGAAGGCGATCAGCTTGGGCGTTTCGGCCTTCAGCGCGTCGAGCCGATGCTGCATCATCTGCTCGCGGAAGGCCAGACGGTTGGGGAAGGTCGAGAGATCGGGCTTCTTGGCGCAGAGGGAGGTCTTGAAATCGGCCCGCTGCTTGGCACGCGCGTCCTCAAGATCTTTCAGCGTCGCTTTCTGAGCGTCGTTCAACTGGAGGATCGTCGCCATACGGGCGGCGCGCTTTTCCATATGCGAGGCCATTTTGTCGCCCTTGGCGTCGGCGGAGCACATGCGTTCGATCCAGCCCTGCGGTCCCTTCGGCATGTCCGGCGCAGCGTTCGCCTGCGAGAAAGCCAGTCCGCCGGCAACGCAGGCCAAGGCCAAGGCGGAAATTTTGAGGATGCGCATTCTAATCTCCCAGAATATTTTTTCCGGCGCCGGCCGTAATACAGCGGCGTCATCCTTTATTTGCACCTCGCGGCATGAACTTGGTATGAACGCGCGAAGCCGTGCGCCCCGCCGCGCGGTCGGCGTTTCCTCGGGGAGAGTTTTCAATGCGCAGCCGCCAGCGGAAATTGATCGGCGCGATCTTCATGGTCGTTTTTGTCATCGTCTATGCGCTGGCGGCGATGATGCTGGCGCAGGTCACGGCCCTGAAGGTGCAATCCGGCGTATTGCGTCTGCTGATCTTCGCCGTGCTGGGCCTTGGCTGGGCCGTTCCGATGGTCCCGCTGATCGCCTGGATGGAGCGCCGGGACGACTAATTTAGCGAGCAATTACAAATTGATTCCATTTGCCCCAAACAGCTAGTGCTAAGCGATAAGTATAAATAATAAAAATCGAGCAATGGCAGAGCTTGTTGTGGTCATGACGTAGTGTTAATTTTACATAAATATAAAGAAATGCCGCAGCCGGATGGCTAAAGCGTTGTCGTTTGCTGAATGTTGGCGATGCCGGCTGAAAGGCGTTCAAGTAGAAACGAAAAACTGAAGCGGCCGCGAACGCGCTCGATCTTCAGTGCGTATTCGCGATTCTCCTAGCTGCCGTTATCAGCCCAGGGAGGTTGCAATGAAAAAAATGTTAGCGGCTCCCACTGCAAATTTCGCGGTTGTGAAGCCCATACTTCTCTCCATGGCGCTCGCGGCCTTAACTCCAGGGATGGCCCGCGCCGAGATGATGGAGAAGAAGGGGACCACGCCCTACGTGACCCACTTCATTTTCCGGCCCGTGCAGAGTCTTGCGGCTCCCGGTTTCTCAGCCACCTTGCTGGAAGCCGTTGGAACCACCCAGAACATGAAGGGGGAGAAGATGCTGGACAAGATGTCGGCGCGATGCACGGCGTTGAGCGTCGACTCCGGCCCGAAGAAATATATCGATGGCGCGTGCGTCCTGGCGGATGCCGACGGCGACAAGATTTTCTCGACTTTCGATACCCGCGACGTTGACAAGTCACAGCCGGCGATGAGTTGCGGCACCCACATCATCACGGGCGGCACCGGGAAATACGCTGGTATCACCGGCAGTGAGCCGTTTGCATGCAATGCGATGCCGGCATTGGCTGGTATGGGTGATTATTCCGCTATGGACATCCCGCACAATACGAGTTGGGAGATCAAGGGAAAGTAAGTCTTACTTCCTTGGCGGGATCGCCATCGTAGGGGGACGGCATGGGCGTTCATGACGTTCCTTGACAGGCGACGCGACCGTTGTAAGCGGCTTGCGCCCTCAGCCCACATTGACCCGGCGGCCGCCGTTCCAAAGAAAGAACGGCGCGCCGGACAGCAGGACGTCGAACGAGGCGAGATCCTGCCAAAGCCCATTAACCGACATGCGGGGCAGGGCAAGCAGTTGGTCCGCATGCTGGCGGAAGACCATGCCCGGGCGCGTGGTGACGGCGGTGGCGAAGCCGGCCTCGGCGGCCAGCGCGAATTCGCGCGGACCGGCCGATGCAGGATCGCCATAGGGAAATGCGAAATGGCGGCAGGGCAGGTCGAGTTCGCGATGGAGGCGATTGCGGCTTTCGACGATTTCCGCGCGCGCCGCCCCGACCTCCAGGTCCGCGAGCCGCGCATGGGTCATCGAATGGGCGCCGATGGCGACCAGGTCATGAGCTGCCATCTCCCGCAGTTCCTCCCAGCCCAGGCACTCGGCTTCGACCAGCGCGCGCGGGTCAATTCCGGCCTGCGCGCTTAGTTCCGCCACTGCCGCGAGCAGGCGCTTCTCGCCGCCGCCGCGCAGCTTCTGGATGAGCAGTTCGAACGCCTCGTTTTTCTCGGAATTATCGGTCGTCAGCAGCCCAAGCTCCTCGCCGTCGAGGTTCAGCTCCACGACGTCGAGACGGCGGATGGCTTCTTCAAGCTCGATCCACCACAGCCGCGCCGTGCGGTCGACGAGGCCGGGCGCGACATAAAAGGTCGCTGGCGCGTCGTGCCGCTCCAGCGCCGGGAGCACATGGTCCAGCATGTCGCGATAGCCGTCGTCGAAGGTGAGCGTCGCAAACGGGCCTCCCTCCCCGCTGACCAGCCGCGACGCGGCCTCATCGAGCGAGACGATGGCGTAGCCTGTTTCGCGGAGGCGAGTCAGAATGGCGTCGAAGAAATCCGGCGTGATTTCGAGTAGGGCGTTGGGCGCGAAGGCGGCGTCCCGGGCCGGGCGGACGCGATGAAAGGTGAGGATGACGCCGCGGCCACGAAAGAAATCTCCCGCGAGCCGGTGCAGCTGCGTGGCGCGAAACAGGCCGAATCCGGCGGCTATCGCGTTTTTCTTCCAATCCATCCCGGCCAAGGCGCTCCAGCTTTGTCGCGAAACAACAAACTAGCAATCATGCATTGACCATTTGTTGATAGGACGGAAACTCTTCGCGCCGAGGGAAAGCGAATGTCCGTGGCCGCGCCGCAAATGCTTTGTCCTTCTGCCGCTCTGGACGCTGCGCCGGCCGGGGCTGCTTTCGCGCGCGTTGAAGTTTATGACGATCCGGCGCGAGTTCTCGATGAGTGGCGCGACCTGGCGCCCGAAGCCTGCGGCTCATTCTATCAGAGCGAGGCCTTTCTGCTGGCCTGGCTGGAAAGCTTTGCCGCGCGGGAAAAGGCGAGGCCTTTCTTCATTCTGGCGCGCGACGAAGGCGGCGCTCCGCTGGCGCTGCTTCCGCTCGGCCTTTTTCGTTTTGGCTCGCTGCGGGTCGCGCAATTCCTCGGCGGCAAACATTCCAATTACAATCTCGGCCTGTTTCGCGCAGACCGGACATTCACCGCGGGCGATCTGGAGGACTTATTGCGCGCGGCGGCGCGCGCCATCCCCGATGGCCCGCACCTCTACCGACTCGTGAATCTGCCGGTATCCTGGCGCGGCGCGGCCAATCCGCTGACATTGCTGCCGCATCGCCCTGCCGCCAGCAACGCTTTTTCGACGCGTCTGGCCGGGGACGGCGAGGCCTTCCTCGCGACGCGCCTTTCCGCCGACGCGCGCAAGAAATTGCGCAAGAAGGAGAAGCGCCTCGTGGCAATGGGCCCATTGTGTTATTTCCGCGCCGAAAACGCGCGCGAGTCGGAGCAGATCATCGACGCTTATTTCGCGCATAAAAGCCGCCAAGGCGCCGGGCACATCGCGCCAGAGCAGGTCGATGCGACACATGACTTCTATCGCGCGCTGGCCCGCCACGACGCGGGGGAAACAATGGAGTTTCACGCGCTGGCGCTGGATGGGAGACTCATCGCGGCTCTGGGTGCCGGTCGTAACGGCGGACGGCTCCAGGGCACTTTCATTTCCTACGAGTCCAACCCGGAGATCGCCAGATCCAGTCCCGGCGAATTGCTGCTGAGCCATGTCTTGCGCGACGCATGCGCGCGGAACCTTTCCGCGTTCGATCTCGGGATCGGAGAGGCTCGCTACAAGCACGTCTTTTGCGACGAAACCGAGCAGCTTGCCGACGTGCTGTTCGCGCCGACCGCGCTCGGCCGCGTGGCTGCGCCCTTCTTCGCCTTCGCCGCGACGATCAAAACCGCGATCAAGCGCGATCCTCGCCTGTTCGCGCTGGTGAGGAAATGGCGCGCCCGTTGACGGTTTTTGGCGCATCCCGCGCGGCCCGGGGCCGGGGAAAGCGCGGAATGAGTATTGACCGGCGCGGAGAAGCCCTGTACTTCCCCTCTCGCCCGTAAGGGAGCGCGTAGCTCAGCCGGTAGAGCATCTGACTTTTAATCAGAGGGTCCTGGGTTCGAGTCCCAGCGCGCTCACCAAGCAAAATCAATGGCTTAGGTGACAGGTTGACGCGGATTTCAGGCGTGTTTTTGCGCTCGGTAAGCGCTCGGTAAGCAGTTTTTGGAAATCATCGGTAAGCGCCGGCGCACCGCCACAATCTCACTTCGGCCGCGCCAATGGCAGGTAAGATGCCGACCCAGGCCCCGACCATTGCCACGATGAAGGCCAAGGGCCTGACGGGCGTTTGCCCCGTGTGCCGGGTCTGCCATCATTCCGCGTCCGTAGCGTTCGATGTGATCGGCCTTCCTGACGGAACCCCGTTCCCTGAAATTGGCCGCGCTCGCCGGTTTCGCTTCTCGACCTGCGGGGCTCGTGATTTTGCCGTTGTGCCGGACTGGCGAGGGGCTATCGCGCGCTGGGGATGGGCAGTATGTGAAGATTCGAGCCCTGTGGCCACGTCATTGCGAATCGCTACGGCCTGCCTTGCCTGGCTGGACGGTTCAAAAACCGATTGGATTTAGGAGGACGGATTTAATCATGAAGAGCGACATCAAGTGGATCAAGCCCCAGTGCATGCCCGACCACCAAAAGTGGATATGGGCGAACCTTCATAAAAAGGGGAAGTCACAAGCTGGCCTCGCGAAAGCCATCGGCTTGAGCGAGGCGGTGATCCGCGCATTGGCCACCGGCAAGACCACCCGTTTGACAGTGCATGAAGTGGAGGCGATGGCGGCATATTTTGACGATCCATCCCCAGCGATTCCCACGGAGGTCAAACGGGCTGATAAATTCGATGCACCATTTAGTTTCGCCCACCTTCAAGATATTTTAACCCTTATGATGAGAGCTCGATTGTCTGGCGACGAAGTGTTGGATGAAATGCTTTCTCAAGAAAGCGAAGAATACGAAGAACATGGAATGCGCACGATTTGCCAAAGTCCCGATGAAGCAGCGGAGATTCTGAAGTTCGCTATCTATTTGGCCGACGGCAAAGATGAGCTTCGTCAAAAATTGGGATACATTCTTGCAATGACTTATATAGATTACAGTCATCCAAAAAACCAAAAGGCAATCAACGAAGCAATCGAGATGGCGGGCGACGAGACCTTGAGACATCTCATCTGGACAGCCAGAACCATCGTTCCTGAAGCCGCGATTGACCGCTTCATCGCTGCTCAGACCTGCGACTGAAGTCAGGCGTCCCTACCTGGTGATAAGAGTTGGCCACGACGCGGACAGCCCAAACCTGGTCCATCGGCGGCCCCACCCGCGCCATCGACAAAAGAAGCGAAAATCTAACGGGACTTGTTATCGGCGCTCGGTAAGGCAAAGATCACGCTCAAAAGGATTTTTGATTTGCTCACCGATCACCACAAAGTCATTGCCGGAAAAATCTGGGAAATCGCTAATCGCCTGCGCGGCCCCTATCGTCCTCCGCAATACCGACTTGTCATGTTGCCGATGGTCGTGCTGCTGCGGCTGGACTGCGTTCTTGAGCCGACCAAGGCGGCAGTGGTCGCTAAACATGCCCGGCTTGCCGTTCATAATTTTCGGGCTAACTTGGCAGTGAGTCGCCAACGCCCTGGGTCATTGTCTAATTTTGTTCCAGCCCTCCATTTTGCATCTTTGTCCTGATTGCCTGCCGGAATGTCTGAAGCCGCCTTCCACCCTAAAATCAAAGAGCGCGTAGCGATTGACCAATTGCTCGCAGCTTACGGCTGCCTCGTTCAATCGAGAGCAAAGCTAAAACTCGGCGCGGGCAACGGGGTCGAGGCCAAGCACGCCCGCACAACACTTTCCGGTTTCGCGGAACAGGCTGCAGGCTATATACGATGGCCCAGCGTGCCGAGGTCTCAGCATTTAAGGTCCGGGGGCAATGCCGGTTCAAGAGGGCCGACACCAACACTTTGGTCGAAAAACAATCCTCTGAATCACTCAAGGGCTCCACGCAGGATTATTTTTTCAACGCTTCATCGAGCGAGACCAGTATGACGCAATCGCCCCCAACCTCCATGCATGGGATTCGAGATAACCACGCTAGAGGCAGCGTTGCGGAGTTTCTCAAGCACCGGATATCGGACGGAAGCGCGCTATCGGTCGTATCCGCGTATTTTACGATCCACGCTTATGACGCCCTCAAAACGAACTTAGACGGCATTGGTCGCCTCAGATTTTTGTTCGGCGAGCCGCGATTCTTAGGGGGGTTGGATCCGGAGAAAACCGAACGCAAAAGCTTTGCGATCGAGGACGACGGGCTTGAACTCGTAAACCGGCTGCAGCAGCGTAAGGTTGCCTCTGATTGCGCTCGATGGTTGAGCGAAAAAGTCGATATACGCTCCGTTGTCGACGCCAATTTTGTTCATGGAAAAATGTATCACATTGACGACGGTCGCAGAGAACACGCGATAGTTGGGAGCTCCAATTTCACGCGTCGCGGTCTAGGTTTATCGAGCACGCCGAATATCGAACTCAATTTGATTGTCGATAGTGATCGCGATCGTGCCGACCTGAAAGGTTGGTTCGATGCTCTATGGAGCGATCAAAATCTCGTCTCAGACGTAAAGGACGAAGTACTTCGCTATCTTGAACAACTTTATGTCAACCATCCACCAGAATTTATCTATTTCAAGACGCTATACCATATTTTCGAGCGTTTTATCTCCGGTCATGATGCAGATGCGGCTCTGTTTGAACAAACCGCGATTATTGATACAGACGTGTGGAAAGCACTTTTTGATTTCCAGAAAGACGGAGCGAAAGGCGCGATCCATAAAATAAACGCCCACAATGGATGCATTCTTGCCGATAGCGTTGGTCTTGGGAAAACCTACTCAGCACTCGCTGTGATTAAATACTTTGAGCTACGCAATCACCGGGTTTTAGTTTTATGCCCAAAGAAATTGCGTGATAACTGGACCGTTTTCTTAGCCCAAAACAATAGCGATCTGAACCCTTTTTTGCGAGACCGCTTTAGCTACACGGTGCTCTCGCACACGGACCTGTCACGTGAATCCGGCAAGGTTGATGGCATCGATTTGGCGACAATAAATTGGGGTAACTTTGATCTCATTGTGATCGATGAGTCTCACAATTTCAGGAATAATACAAAGGGTAAGCGCGATGAGGACGGAAACATCGTCAGGAAAAGCCGTTACGAGCGACTGATGGACGATGTGATCAAAAAAGGCGTCAGGACCAAGGTTCTGCTGCTGTCTGCGACGCCGGTCAACAACGACCTTCGCGACCTACGGAACCAAATCTACTTTGTAACAGAAGGGCGTGATTCTGCCTTTGCTCCGGATTTGGCGATCAACAGCATCAAAGACACACTCGCCACTGCGCAAAAGACGTTCATGGAATGGGCGCGTCGCAGCGGTGAACGCGACGCCCGCGATTTAATGGATCGTCTCCCCGCCGCCTTCTTCACACTGCTCGACGAACTCACCATCGCCAGGTCCCGCAAACACATCAAGAAATACTATAGGGCATCACTTGAGAAGATCGGCCATTTCCCGAAGCGAAGGAAGCCGCTTTCCGTATTCTCGGAAATCGACCTGAAGGGGCGATTTCTGTCTTATGATCGGCTTAATGACGAGATTTCAAAATACGAACTCTCGCTCTTTAATCCGTCGCGATACGTCCTGCCGGCATACACCGCTCAATATGAAGAGCGGAAGATCGTCAACTTTTCCCAAGCCAATCGCGAAAAATTCCTGATCGGCATGATCAAGGTCAATTTCCTCAAGCGGCTGGAAAGCTCCGTCCACGCCTTCGCGATTACGATGGAGCGGACAGTTGCGAAGATCGAGCAGATTGAAGGGAGGTTGCGCGGCTACCAGTTCCATGCACAAACAGCGGCTGAAGCCCTACAGCCAGATTTGTTTGCTGCCGAGGACGAGGACGACGAAGAGCTGACACAAGCCTTTCAGGTGGGGACAAAGCTCAAATTCGAGATGGCCCACCTCGACGTCGATCGGTGGCTCAGAGACCTTGCGACCGACAAACAACAGCTATCCCTGCTCTCGGATGCGGCAAAGGCCGTCGATACCTCCCGCGATGCGAAGCTCGCGGAAGTCAAGAAGCTGATCGAGCACAAGGTTCGGCATCCCGAACGCAACACTTTCGGCGAAGAAAATCGCAAAGTGATCGTGTTCTGTGCCTTTGCGGATACGGCGGCTTACCTGTATGAGGCGTTGGAGGATTGGGCCAGGAAAACGCTCGGCGTTCACATTGCGCTCGTCTCGGGCGGCTCCAAGCCGAACCGAACGACATTTGGCAAGGCGGAGTTCTCTCAGATTTTGACGAACTTCTCCCCGCGAGCCAAGCAGCGCTCGAAAATTAAGTCGATGCCGCAGAATGGCGAGATCGACATCATGATCGCCACTGACTGCATTTCGGAGGGCCAAAACCTTCAGGACTGCGACTATCTAATTAATTACGACATCCACTGGAACCCAGTTCGTATCATCCAGCGTTTCGGCCGCATTGATCGCATCGGCAGTCTTAACGACGAAATCCAATTGGTGAATTTCTGGCCGACGCCCGATCTGAATAAATACATCAACCTGAAAAATCGCGTCGAGGCGCGTATGGCTCTCGTCGATATATCCGCGACGGCCGAGGACAATATTCTTCAAACGAAAGATATTGAAGACCTGATTCAAGATGATCTCCGCTATCGTGACAAGCAGCTACTTCGCCTGAAAGACGAGGTGCTCGATCTTGAGGACTTCAACGAGTCAGTGGCCCTGAACGAGTTCACACTCGACGATTTCCGGATCGAGTTGATGGGCTACATCGAAGCCAATCGCGAGCGTCTCGATGAAGCGCCGCTCGGCCTCTATACTGTCGTGCCGCCGCATCCAGATTATCCGACGATCCAGCCGGGGACGATCTTCTGCCTCAAGCAGCGGGTGACCTCGCCAAGTGGCGAAGCCGTGAACCCGCTACAGCCCTATTTTCTAGTGTACGTACACGAAACCGGCGAAGTCCGATACAATTTCACCGCACCGAAACAGGTGCTCGAAATCTTTCGCGCCGTCTGTCAGGGCGCGACCGCGCCCTATGCCAAACTGTGCGAATTGTTCGATGCGCAGACCGACGACGGCAGGGACATGACCCGCTTCAGCGACCTGCTGGACGCCGCTATCAGCGCCATAGCCTCGCAATACGACAAAAAGAACCTGGGCAATCTCTTCACCGGCAGAGGTGGTAAGCTGATCGACGATACCACGCTGCCGAAATCCGCGTCCGACTTCGACCTGATCACGTGGCTGGTCATCATGCGGGACACGGAGAGCGTGGATGGCTGACGCGCGTCTTCAGGTCCAATCAGCGCTGAAAGCGCTGATCACGAAGCCGGTCAAACAGGCCGCGACAGAGCTGTTCGCGGCGCTCGGCTATGCTAGCCGCAAGACCGTCGATCTCGATGGGGAGCCGTCTTCATTTCTGAGGTTTGTGGACCCGGCGGGCGGCCTTGCCGGCAAGACCGCGGCGCAAATCGACCAATGGCGGCGTGTCGACTTCCTCTTTCAGCTCACCAACGATGAAATCCCAATCCTCGCCCAGGGCAACCGCGATCTCTTCCAGAGCCAGCAGGATTACCGGACCTCTATCATCGAGTCATTCGTCTTCCTCGCCATCGAGTTGGCTGGGGATGAGTGGACCCGTGGCGGGCTGGCCGGCATCACGCGGGAGATCAACCGTCTATTCCCAATGCCGGCCGTCATCCTCTTCACGCACGGCGACTTCGCTTCCTTGGCCGTGATCGACCGTCGCCCCAACAAGAAGGACGGGTCGCGGGATGTGGTGGAGAAACGGATATCGATCGTCAAGGACATCAACCTTGCCGCGCCGCATCGCGCCCATGTCGATATCCTGTACGACATCGCCCTCTCGGAGGTGAAGGTACGCGGCCGAGGCACACCGACCAATTTTCGCGATCTCTATGACGGCTGGATCGAGGCCCTGTCCGCGCAGGCGTTGAACACGCGTTTCTATCGCGAACTGGCGAACTGGTTCTTCTGGTCGGTGAACGAAGTGACGTTTCCAGCCGCCGCGATTGAGACGGACCAGAAGAAGCGTGACGAACAAAACCAGATTGCCGTTATCCGCTTGCTGACCCGGCTCATTTTCGTCTGGTTTATCAAGGAAAAGGGCCTTGTCCCAGAGGCGCTATTCGAGCCCGATCAGCTCGACAAGCTGCTGAACGAGAACCCCGCTAACGAGCGCGACAACAGCACCTATTACAAGGCCGTCCTGCAAAACCTGTTCTTTGCCACCCTTAACACGGAGATGACTGAAGATCGCAAGTGGCGCACCAAAGTGACCGGCAGCGGTCTCGATGGGCAATATCTCATCCATTCCGTCTATCGCTTCCGCGACGCCTTCCGTGAACCAGAAGCGGCGCTTGCGCTCTTCAAGCAGGTGCCCTTCCTGAACGGCGGACTTTTCGAGTGTCTTGACCGTGAGGTTTCGGCGCTCGACCTTGAGCGAAACCCAGATTTGAAGCGGCGCCTGGTTAAGGAGGGCAACCGGGAGGTCATTCGGATCGACGGCTTCTCCGAACGGCCTGGAAATCCCCTCGAAGTCCCCAACAAGATATTCTTTGCACGGGCTGAGAAGGTCGATCTCAACGAGGAATATGACACCAAAGGCAAGGCCTACGAAGCCGATGGTCTGATCGAGCTGTTCTCGCGCTACAAGTTCACGGTCGAAGAGAACACGCCCGTCGAGGAGGAGGTGGCGCTCGATCCCGAACTGCTCGGCAAGGTCTTTGAGAACCTGCTAGCGAGCTACAATGCTGATACACGCACGACGGCGCGCAAGAAATCCGGCTCGTTCTATACCCCGCGCGAAGTTGTCGACTACATGGTGGATGAGGCGCTGATCGCGTATTTCAGCCTCCGCATTGCAACGAAGCCCTCCGAGCCAGACCGCCGCCAGCCGAAACCGCAGATGCTCGACATGGCGATGCCCGGCGAATTTGATCTCACGGACACGCCACGTTCGAACGGCAGTTCGACCGTCAGCAGACTCGCAGAGTTCGACGCACGTCTGCGCAACCTTCTCTCGTTCAAGGAGACAGGCAATCCGTTTTCCGGCGCCGAGACGGACACGCTCGTCGCCGCTATCGACAGCCTCAAGGCGCTCGACCCGGCCTGTGGCTCCGGCGCCTTCCCGATGGGGCTGTTGCAGAAGCTCATTCACGTTCTGCATCGGCTCGACCCAGACAATGTGCGCTGGAAAGCGCAGAACCGTGGGCCGCTGGAGCAGAGTCTTGCCGCCGCTCACGCGACCGTCAACCCAGCCGATAAGGAAAAGCGGATCGAGGAGGCCGAAGCCGCGCTGGCGAAACTCGACCACGACTTCTCGGATGCAAACAAGCCAGACTATGCGCGCAAGCTCTATCTGATCGACAAGTGCCTGTTCGGCGTCGATATTCAGCCGATCGCCGTGCAGATCGCCAAGCTGCGTTTCTTCATCTCCCTGGTGGTTAGCCAAAAAATCGATCGTGCTCAGGATAATGCCAATATCACGGCGTTGCCGAACCTGGAGACCAAGCTTGTCGCCGCCAACAGCCTCATTCGGATCGAGCGACCCGCCCAGTCCGATCTGTTCCGCAATACCAAGATCGCGGAGAAAGAGGCCGAACTCAGGGGCATGAATGCGCGCTATTTCAGCGCCCGCACCGCCAGGACGAAGCGCGCCCGGCGCGATGACATTGCGCGCTTGCGTGATGAACTGGCCGGGCTGCTCAAATCTGATCGAGGCCTCCCGGAGGGCGATGCACGTAAAATGGCGGCGTGGGACCCGTTCGATCAGAATGCGGCGGCGCCGTTCTTCGACCCCGAATGGATGTTTGGCCTGTCGTCCAATTTCGATCTGGTCATCGGCAACCCGCCCTATGTGCGCCACGAAGCGATCAAGGCTCAGAAGCCGCTGCTGGAGAAGCACTTTGGTGGCAAGGACAAAAAGGGGAACCCCCTCGGCGCCTATGCCGGCACGGCGGACCTTTTCGTCTATTTCATGCAGCGCGGCGTCGAACTGCTCAGTCCCGGTGGGGCCTTCGCGTACATCACTTCTAACAAGTGGTATCGCGCCAAATACGGCACAAACCTGCGCGGCTGGATGAACCGGCAAACGGAGTTGCGCCGTATCGTTGATTTCGGCGATGCCGAGGTGTTCGACGCTATCGCATACCCCACAATCATCATCGCCGCGCGTCGTAGTACGCCGGTGCAGGCGCCGAATGCGAAGGACAGTTTGCGGGTGATGAACTGGCCGGCGGATCGTGACAAATCCGAGGTCGAAGGCTTCCCGAAGCTGGTGGACGAGATCGGCTTCGACATGCCGCAAAAGGCGCTGGGCGCGGATGGCTGGCAATTGGAGCCGCAGGTCAAACGTGGACTGTTAGAGCGCATCCGTTCAACAGGTACCCCGCTCAAAGATTTCGTCTCAGCGAGGGTCTATCGAGGCATTACGACCGGATTCAACAATGCCTTCGTAATTGATGGATTAACGAAAGATCGGTTGATTGCCGAGCACAGGAGTGCCGCGGCGATCATCTTGCCATATCTTCGCGGCACAGACGTCGAACGTTGGCACGCTGAACCAAAAGACCTTTGGCTAATAAAGATACCATCCTCCGAGAACGTGACTCACCCATGGAGTGGATCTCGCAACGCTGAGGCAATTTTTGCCTTAACCTATCCTTCAATTTACAAATTCATGATCCAATACCGAAACCAGCTTGTCGACCGCTACGATCAAGGAAAACAATTTTGGGAACTACGATCGTGTAAATATTGGGAAGATTTTTCGGAACGAAAAATCCTGTCTACTAAGGTTTCTTATCGCCCGTCGTTTTGCGTTGATCGTTCCGGATCAATTATAGGAAATACGGCTTACTTCATAAAGACCGGTAAGTTCGACAACTTTCTTTTATCTATATTAAATTCAAGTATATCTGAATATTACTCGCGTAACGTATTTTCTAGTAAGCAAGGCGGGTTTTATGAAGTCCAACCTGACGGATTGGAGGCATTTCCCGTACCGCGCCTGGGCACACTCGGAGAGAAGTTAGTCAATCAGATTGATTACGCGCCGATCGCTGCACGTGATCCGCGGTTTGAACAACTCCTCAACGGCTTCGTTTACGAACTCTTCTTCAGGGACGATCTTCACGCCCGTGGCCTGACCCTGTGCGAAGAGGCGGAAAAAGCGGGCCTTAGTGCGCTCTCCGGCCTCGAAGGTTCGGCGCTCGTGAGAGCGGCGGAAAGCTTCGCCGCCACTCACCTCGTCCCCGGCGCGCGACTGCGCACCATGCTCTCTGACCTCGCTGCGCTTGACGTGGTCCGCATCATCGAAGGCCGGGAATGAACGAAGCGACAATAATAAACGTCGAAGGGCTGCCATCCGCCGGAACGGCTCCCGTCGCCGTCACCAACGCGCCGATCATCGCGCCGATCAAGATTAAGACACTCACGGTCTGCGACTTCCGGGCCTTCGCTGGTCCCGAGCCTGTCACCATCGCGCTAAGCGGCAAGAACCTTCTGGTCTATGGCGAAAACGGCGCCGGCAAGTCCTCGATCTTTCATGCGTTAAATGAATTTTTCTCGATTGAGCTTGCCGATGCCGCCGGCCGCCAGGCCCGCTTTACGAACCTGCGTAACCGCTTCTCCGCGCTTCCTCCGTCGGCCGGCTACATCGAGATCGAGCTCGATGACGGGAAGCCAGCCGCTCGATGGGATCAGGCGCGCCATCCAGCCGACATCACACCCGCTTCCGACGCCCGCATCGTCAATGGCGCCTATCGAAAGGCAATCCTCGACTACCGTGCGCTTCTCGACACGAACTATAGGCACGGATCGGGCGTTGTGAACCTGTTTGATGTCTGCGTTGGCGTTCTTCTAAGGGATTATCCTGTTGTTATTGCAGGTGGCACAGAAGCACCGCTCATCTCGCTGTGGCAGAAACTTGAGGGATTTGCAGCCAAGGCTCGCGACAGGACGCGCCCGCACCTCCGAAAAAAGGAGATCGATGAGGTCAACGTAGTCGCGGCATCATTCAACCAGGGACTGCGTGACGCCTTGGACCACCTGCGCCCGAGAATTGACCCCCTGCTATTCGAATTGGGCTGGGATGATCTGAGCGTCATAAGCTTTGGCTTTCCTGGTGTCACTTACGATAACGCACGGCTGAAGACGGGGCGCGAGTTTGAAGGTAGAAGTATCACTGTCGGCCTAACCTTTCGAGGGACAAGTCTCTCTTCCCCACAAACCTTTCTGAACGAAGCCCGCCTCTCAGCACTCGCGCTCGCCATCTATTTCGCCGGTCGCCAAGTGTGCGCGGCCACGCTCCAAACCGATACGCCGCGCCTCATGGTGCTCGATGACGTGCTGATCGGCCTTGATCAATCGAACAGGCTGCCGGTCCTCCAGGCGCTCGACAAGCACTTCCCCGATTGGCAGATCGTGCTCTTGACCCATGATCGTGTCTGGTTCGAAATGGCCCGCTTCCATCTCGCCGATCGCAAGGACTGGAACGCGCTCGAACTTTTCGAGGAGATTGAGCCAACCGGTGGAAGCCGCCCGGTCCTGCGCCCACAGAACATTGATGCTGTCGCGAGCAATATTGCCACCGCGCGGAAGTTTCACACCGCCCATGAGTATCCCGCGAGCGCTGTTCATGCGCGTGTCGCGTTTGAATTGTCGCTGAAGAAGGTGTGCGAGCGAAAGGCGATCCCGGTCAGATTCCAGATTGATCCGCGTAAGCTCACGACCGACGATCTGTTGAACGCCATTGAAATATGGCTGGGGGAACCTTCTCGCGTGGCTATGAAATCGGCCGTCGATCCGGCAATTGCCAGTCTGCGCATGTGGCGCAAGGTCGTGCTCAACCCGTTTTCGCATTCGACGCCTGTCAGCCTCACCGCCGTCGAGGTGATCGGCGCCATTGATGCCGTCGAAGCCCTGCATCAGGCTTTCCGAGACCACTTCAGATAGGGGGCTGTACACGATGAGGTCGGCCTCGGCGATCATTGCGCGTTTGGACTCGGCGACAGAGCCGAGTATCTGGATTAGCATGCGGGTGGCCGGGCTCAGGGTGTCGATGGCCTAGGTCACCGACTGGAATTTGGTACCAGCGGCGTCGTTAAGACGACCGCTTTTAAGGTACATTCGGCGTCATTGCCTCATTGGCGCGACTGTCCTTATTCAATTGCGAGCTTTCTATGTCTGCATTGACCCTATTGCCGGACCGTCCATCATGGCGAGCGCGGACCGTTAACTATTATTCCGGCGATTGGGACGCGATCCTCAGCGTCATACCGACATTTGATTTGGAGCCGTTTCGGGACGGACCTGACGAGCCGCAGAACCCGTTCTTGCAAATTGTCGTGAGAGTGCCTCGATCGCCGGTTTGAACCGCGCCGGGTTTGCCGGAGGCTCCAATTCCCAAATAGGATGGAGCCATCATGAGCACTACGACCAATAAATTTTCACCTGAGGTTCGCGCCCGCGCGGTGCGGATGGTTTTGGATCACGAGGGCGATCACGCCACGCGCTGGGCGGCGGTGTCGTCTGTGGCGTCGAAGATTGGCTGTTCGCCGCACACCCTGCGCGAATGGGTCAACAAGGCTGAAGTCGACAACGGCAAACGCGCCGGCGTGCCGACCGAGGTTGCGGATAAGCTGAAGGCGCTGGAGCGCGAGAACCGCGAACTCAAGCAAGCCAATGAGATATTGCGCAAGGCGTCGGCTTATTTTGCGCTGGCGGAGCTCGACCGCCGGTCGAAGTGATGGTCGCCTTTATCGACGATCACCGGAAAGCCCATGGGGTCGAGCCGATCTGCAAAATCCTGCCGATCGCCCCTTCTACCTATCACGCCCATCTCGCCAAACGCGTCGATCCCTTGAAGCTTTCCGAGCGGGCCAGGCGCGACTTGGCCCTCAAGGTGGCGATCCGACGGGTGTTCGCCGAAAACTTCGAGGTCTATGGCGTGCGCAAGGTCTGGCTGCAATTGAACCGAGAAGGCATAGCGGTCGCGCGTTGCACGATCGCCCGCTTGATGCGCGCCATGGGCCTGCATGGCGTCATTCGCGGCAAGCCGGTTCGCACGACGATCCAGGATAAGGCCTCTCCTTGCCCGCTGGATCGCGTCAATCGGCAGTTCAAGGCGCCGGCGCCCAATCGCCTCTGGGTGTCAGACTTTACCTATGTCTCGACCTGGGGCGGCATGGTCTATGTCGCTTTTGTCATCGACACCTATGCCCGACGGATCGTTGGATGGCGGGTCAGTCGGACGGCTCACGCCACCTTTGTCCTCGATGCGCTTGAGCAGGCCCTGCATGAGCGCCGGCCCATTCATGGCGGCGGCCTGGTTCACCATAGCGACCGCGGCAGCCAATATGTGTCTATCAAGTACACGGAACGGTTGGCGGAGGCCGGCATCGAGCCGTCAGTCGGAAGCGTTGGAGATTCGTACGACAACGCCCTCGCCGAAACGATCAATGGGCTTTACAAGGCCGAGGTCGTTCATCGGCGTGGACCGTGGCGAAGTTTCGAGGCCGTCGAGTTTGCCACGCTGGAATGGGTCGACTGGTTCAATCACCGCCGGCTGCTGGAGCCAATCGGCAACATCCCGCCAGCCGAGGCAGAGGCGCGCTATTACGCCTCACTCAATCAGACCGCCATTGCGGCCTGATTTAAACAAAAACGCCTCCGGCAAACCCGGCGCGGTTCAGTTGAGCGGCGAATGCCGATCGGCTTGGTATCAACGAGCTACGCGCTTGCACGCCACGATGAAGTGGCGACGCTCTGTCGTGGCGCACTCAAGAGCGCAGGCCTGAACGTCGAAGAACTGCGCTACGAAATCGGGCTCTCTGAGCTTGGCGAGTGGATGAACCTGCGCATCTATTTTCCAGATCGTGACGCCATCACAGACCGATATGGCCGGAAGCTCGGGTTGCGTCTGGAGTGCTTCAATTCGGTGGACGGTTCATCGCGTCTCGTCGTGCTGTTCGGCTGGCTCAGGTTCGTGTGCAGCAACGGACTGGTGATCGGAGAAACCAAGGTCGAAATCAGGGAACGCCACGGCCAGAGCCTGGATTTGTCCGAAATTTCCGACCGGATACGTTCAACAATGACAGCGGTTAACGCTGACCGCGAGAGAATGAAAAATTGGCAGGAGCAGCCTGTCGCCATTGGCGATGTCGCGGACTGGGTGAACAAACACCTTTCGGCGCGATGGGGCAAGAAAGCTGCCGCGCGCGTTTACCATATTTGCGATGCCGGCAAGGACGTCGAATTGACCGAGCCGTTTGCCAAAGGCGAGGCGACCGAGAAGCCGGTGAAGTTCCTCGATCCGGTGCCCGGTCAGCCGGTGAAAGCTCAAACGAAATACGACGTGGTTCAAGCCATGTCATTCGTGGCGAGCAGGCGCAACAATGCCGAAGAGCGGACCGAATGGCAGGCTTCGATCTCGTTGCTCGCTGATGCGCTTCAAGCATGCAAGACGCGCCCGCGCATCGCCGCAATTGACGAGCGCGCTCCCACGCTGTTCTGACCGCGGCGCGCGGCAAACATCGGAGGCCGATCGAGATCAAAGTTGATCGGTCGATCCGACGACGCGCAATGTGCTCCCTTGAACTTGCTGGATAAGCAATTGCAGCGGGTTTTCCGGTTCGCCCTTCAATGTCAGCTTATCATTGAACATGCCAAGGTGGCGTGCAACCTTTTCCAGCGCCGCCATTTGATCGTGCAATTCGACCTCGACACCGTGCCGCGTCTGTTTCACCCGCGCCAGGAGAGCGAGCGCCGGGTCGCTGAGCTTTTTCAAATCGGAAATGAATACGCGCGAACTGCCCCGTCCCCAGCAGCGGGGACAAGCGCCATTCGGCGCATGGTGTTTTTCGCCATCAACCCAGCACTCAGGGCAAGGATCAGTGACCACGTTGATGATTTCGCGCGGGTCGGCGGTGGCAATCGCCCAAAGACGCTGCAACACAGCTTCGGCGCGAATTTCCGCCCGCTCGGCGCGGTGCTTTTTGCGGCGTTCGATTTCAGCGGCGACCTGAGCATTTCTGAGCAGGCGAGCCGCGTTCACTTCAGCAGCGTTGCCGAGCGCGGCATAGCCAGCCCGGCGGTAGGCTGCCGCCGCATTGAGGTCGCAGAGATATTCCTCGACAAAGCGCTGTTGTTTCGCGGTCAACATCGTCGATCCATTCATTTCAATTCGTTCGGAAGCGGCATCGATTTTTGACCCGCTTCGATCTCTGGCGTTCTCGAAATTCTAACGCATTTTTCTCGGCAGAGCGGGACAGTTTTCCCGACCACCGCAACATCCTGATAAGGTATATCCCGATCGAAATGTTGCGGAGGTCAGACATTTTGTCCCGGCAGGAGGCCGACCGTTTCATCTTCGCCGACGCCGAAAATTTCAATGAGGCGCAATTCGAGCATGCGGACTTCGGCGCGTCTGAACGCCTTCCGAACAGTTTCCGCATCACCAATCTTGTCGGCATAGAAATTCGCGCGAAGAGCGTCCCGGCCGACTGCGGTAACCTCCGTGTTCGATCCGGGATGCAAGACGCGTCTGCCGGCGGTGAGCGACAATTGTTCGAGCAGTGAGAGATACCGCTTGGCGTCTGGAGATAATCGCGGCTGCGACGCGGGCTCAGTCCCGTCACCCGTTTCCGCGTCATCCGTAAACTCAAAAAATACAAGCGGGCCTAACAAGCTTTCGATGGCAGCACGTGGGTCTTCAACGACGCGCGCATCGTACCAGGCGCGCTCGACGTGCCGACCTTTGCCCGCACACTGAAACCGAACACATTTCTCCGCTAGCACCAAATGCCCTTGACGCTGAAGTGCGGTCTTGGCGGCACCCACCATCGGCCAGAGTTCCGGATACGCCTTCGACGCGCTCGTTCCATTTTCAAAAGCGACGCCGCCCTCGGCGAGCATGCGATCGGTGGCCGACGCGTTGTTGATTTCAGCACTCGCAAATTCGTCAACCGGGAACGGCAACGGCGTGTCGCCGAGAACGAGAATTTTCAGCGGTCGCGCGGCGTCGCGTCGTATGCCGCGACCGCGCCCAATTGCTTGAACGATTTCGCCGTTCACGATGCGCTGGCGCACGCGCTCGCAATATTCGTCGGGATGAGAAAAACCCTCGCCCACGACTACGATTGTCTCTCGCCCGTTTCGTTTCAAGCGCTCGACATCGCGACGTGGATACCAATCTTCAGCCGCCTCCGGCACGCGCCCCGTCAACGCCCGCGCGAGTTTTTCGACCGCTCTGGGGCTCGGCATCGGGCGGCCAACGACGATGACCAAGCCGACGTTCTTCCAATGATCGCGGCCTGCCACGGCATTGAACCACGCCGCATGGACCAGCCTCTGGGGCAATTTCAATTCGTCAATGACCTGCTTGTTTCCAACGACAAGGGTTTCTCCCAGGACGTTGCGCCGTTCCCGCAAAATGACGGACCGCAGTTTTTGTAGCCGGAGGGCCCTCGCTTTCTCGTTTGGACGGCCATCTCCGTCCTGATCACGAAGCAATGAGGTTTTTGCATAGGTCTTGTTTGTCGCCTGGATGATTTTCTGGTGCGGGGCGTCGATCAAAAATGGTGGCGCTTCCTCGATGTCGGACCAAAATGGTCGAAGCAGCTCCACGTCCATCGTGGCGTCGATTAGCAACGTCGGCGCTCGATAATCGGCGGCTACCGAGAGGCAGCCGGTCACCCTCAGAACCTTCTGTCCATTTTCATTTTCAAACACGAACAGCCGACCGCATCTGTCCGGTCCGTTGTCTCCCAATAGGTCTGCGACCGCCCGCCAGAGCGCCATCATCGGGCGAATGCTGGCGTTGATTTCCCGCGTCCTCCAATTCTCCTCTCTCATTTTCCGAAATTGTTCGTCCTGAATTGAGTTTTTGCATTCGTCCGCTGTCAGTCCGGCGCTCAAGAGCGCCGCACGGCCCACAAATCCCAATGGGTGTGCCTTAAGAGCATCAAAGAGTTTTTTGCGAGCGATGACCAGGCGATCTTCTCCGACGTGAAGCCATCGCACCTTGAAGCCGAAGCGGCCATCGCGGTCATTCAGGAGCAATTCAATCTTGTCGTCGCCCAAGCCAACCAGGCCAGCTTGCCAGGGGCTCTCATCAATAATCAGAGCGGCCACTTTCGCGTTGCGGATCGGCCGCGGCGCATTGTGAAAAATCGCAGGATGAGAAATCACCCACAGATCGGCCTCTTCTTCCTTCTGAAGACAGTAAGCACACCCGAACACATGCGGGCATTCTCGATCGCATACTTCCTTGCCGACTTCCGCTTCCAGGCGAAGGGCTTCTTGCATGGTTTCGAGGTCACAGCACATCGTGCTTTCGCCGTCACCATCGGGGTTGATTGCGGCGGCGCCGCGCCAGACCGCCGCCTTCAATCTTGTACCTGCCGCGCAAGCCATTTGATTGAATCGAGCGGCGACTTCGTCAGCCAAGTCGATCGAAGGAACGGCGAAAACAATCACTTTTGCGCTTTTCACGCGATCGTTCACTTTCTCCCGCATCGCAATCAGCGTTCGCAGAGCTTCAGCCAACGCCGCATGGGTTTTGCCAAGGCCGACCGGGGCGGCGATCGCGAGGGGCAGGGCCGGCGGGGCCGTATTGCGATAATGCGACCGGTGTACCTGCGCGAAGAACCCCTCCATATGCTCGCCAAGGCGTTCCTGCCCCTCTTCGAGCGTCAGGAAGTCAACGTGGCGAGTTTCATAGCCGACAACGGCGGCTTCGATCCGTTGACGAACTGCATCCAGGCCTTGCTCCCGGAGCAAATCATTGAAATCGGACTTGTCATGACGACGAGGATTGAAGGGCGTCGCGATTGCGGCGTCAAAACCAAGCTTAGTCAGCTTGGCAAGGGCATCCTTCGCAGCGCGCAGCGCCGGTGCGCCGGGCGCATCGTCGTCCTGACACAATATAATTCTGCGGCGCTGATAACATGGCAGTGGATTGCCGTTAGGATCGCAGATGCGCCCGATGACGCTGGAGAGTGACCCCACGAGGACATGGGTCTCGAAGCCAGTTGCCGCCCAGACACTGAGCCCCGTCTCGGGTCCTTCTGCGAAGCAAATCGGCTCGTCGTCAGGTCCCGGAAATCGAAGGACACCTTTGCCTGCGAAACCGAGTGTCTTCTTGGCGCTCCCATGTTCAGGCCAGCGATCTGTGTCTTTCGTCCCGGAAGGTGTGACCGCGATTTGTTGAACGCCGACGATCTCGCCAGCTTCGTTCGTGATGGCGCCGATTATCGCGCGTTCTTTGATGCTCCAGCGTAGGGATGCGGGATATTCGGGCGCCTGAATTTTTCGGCAGTCGAAAAAATATTTGTCGCCGAGGGTGCCGTCGATGGCAATTGTATCTCTCCAAATCCTCTGAACAAATGCGATTGTCGCGGCTTCCTTCTTGGCCTGCTCGAAAGTGTCGCGGCGCTCGCGTTCAACCCGCTCCGCTTCGGCGGTCTTCCATCCCGCGATCTCAGCGCTGGTCGGCGCGATGCGAGAAATTCCACACCAGTGTGCGGCCCAATCGAGGGCGTCGCGAAAATTGAGCCCGAGTTGCCGGCGAATAAGGTCGAACACGTCGCCGCGTTCGTCCGTCTCGAAATCACGCCAACGTCCGCAAAAGGGGCCGGACACATTCATTTCAAACGAATGGTGATTGCCCCAGCGACGTTTGCCGTTGCGAGCGTTGCCATTTGGCTTCTTGGCGAGCAGGTGCGAGACTAGTTCGACGATCCGTCCGTGGAGGGCCTCGCGGATCTGCGACTTCCAGTACCGGCGTGCATCGTCTTCATGAGCATCACGCGCGGCGACGAAGGGGCGGGGATCGACGTCCTCAACCCCTTCGTCGCTGGCATGAAACTCGTCGCGCATCGCGGGCGTCGCCGGAACGATACGCTGGGCTAAACAGTCGAAGTCGAGCGGCGCGGCGCGCCGATTTTGGACAGCGCCCAAGCGTCGAGGCTGTCCTCGGCATAAAGGGGTGTGCGGCCAGCCTTATAATATTCGGGGCCGCCGCCGGTCACAGCCAGTTTCGCGAGGGTCGCGGCAGCGCCGAAGCCATATTTTTCGAGGAGATATTGCGCCGCCGCCTTGCGACGGCGAAAGCGCCGCGCAGTGCCGCCCACGGTCGAAGGCGGGTCAGTGGGAACGATGGGAAAGTCAGAGCTAGACATGGGAATTGCCTCCAGTTTCTGGAGGTTCCCAATTATCGCCCGCGCTGCTGAAACTGAGGGATGTTAACTCGTCGTTTTTGGCGTTCGAGTTCCGCTTACAGGCGCGCTACGCTGACGAGCTTTGCGAAACTCTAGATATTTGAAAGCCTTATTGAGCCTCTCGGCCCGTCCGAGTTCTTTTTTCTGCTTGACCTGCATTCTGGCTTCGTCGGCGCTTTCTCGCTTGCGAGCGTCACGCCGGCCAACGGCGCTTTTCCGGAAGTCTATCCATGCCTTGCTCGCGGCAGCAGCAATCGTCGCCTCATCCGGTTCTCCGTCGCGGCTCAAATGGGACTGAAATGCGTTTGGGAATTTTTCCTGTAAGCAGATGAGGAAAGAGACGATCGGCGAAGCGCCTCGTCGTGTCCCGCGTTTGTTGATCGTATGGGGCAAACCGGCGGCCTTCAGTCGGCGCTGGATGGCGACAACCATTTTTTCCCATTCGCTTGCCGTGCCCGACGGGGGCGACATATCGTATTCCGCGATATGTCGTGCAAACTCCTGTGCCGCAATCCGGACTTTGTCCGGTTCATTGAGAAACTCCTTTGGATCGGGTGTTGTGTCAGGATCGTCTTGGTCAAAAAGGTAATACTCCAAGAGCACATCCCGCGCGGCGGTGCGCGCTGGTGTTTTTGTTTTCTTCATAAGTGCCTGTGGCGGCCGGGCATCCTTGGCGATCTTTTCCAGATACGTGATCGCCTCGTCTGAATACGACCGAGTGCCGTCACAAAGGAAATGCCAAAAATAATCGCTTATGATCTCCTCGACTTCCGCGCGAATGGCTTGGTCGAGGTTGTGGCCATATACGTGTTCGAGATTTTTCCAATCGTCCTCAGTCAGCGCGAAAGCGGGTGCGATCTCGGGGTGCTGATAAAAATTCGACAAGGGTTTCCGGCCGCGTCGCTTGAGCGTGAAATGCGCGTCGTCGCCGCCAAAGTTTTTCGGACTAATTTTTTTCATGTGGCATTCCGCGTGCGCTTTATCGCGAGCACGTTGTTCTTCGCCTCGCCATTCATCGCTGGAGACAAGGTCACGCGAATGGTGTTGACCGCCTTGTGCATTGGGTCGGCATCCAGATGCGCGTATCGATGGGTTGTCGCCGCCTGACTGTGGCCCAGGAGTTTTCCGATGATAAGAAGGCCGAACGACGCGCCAGCACCGACGGAGGCGAAGCTGTGCCGCAAGTCGTGAATGCGCGTTCCCTCAATGCCGGCGGCTTTGGTCACGGCGCTCCAGGGCTTTTTCAGATCGGCGCGCGGCGCGCCGTCTTTCTCTCCAGGTATCACGTACGGATTCTCGCCTATAACTTGAAGAGGCTGATCGTCATCCTCGGCGTCGGGCCAAAGATACACGCTATGAGAGCCGCCCGCGGGTTCTGCCGCGGGTTCCGAAAATCGCGTTTTCGCACGGCCTCGGCGGAAAGCGGAAGGACTCCGACTATGGCGGCAACAAGGACACGCCGGATGTGGCCCCACAAAGCCGGCATTCTCCACAACTCAAAACAACGCGTTAACACACTGGTGACCTTCGCGATCCTCGATCGGATGAGACCTCCGTCGCCGCCCCGTTAAGTACGCGTACCTTGCCTTATGTCTGCCGTTTGCTCCAGATTAAGGTACAATCAGTTGGACGGCCCGGATCGATGTCTCGTTTTCCTAGTTTGAACTACGTTCCAGGCGAGACGCGGCGGATTCTGCGGGATCGTTTTGACCGCAATTTGCGTGTTGGGCGGCAGGCTCGATTTCTCCACCCGGACGCGAAAGTGACGCCGGACCAGCTGGCGCTACGGCTGCTGGCTGGACTGGAGGTTTCGTCAAATGCCGATTGGCCGGCCGCCGCAAATGCCTATGCCGCGGCCGGGCCGACAGCTCTCGAACCTCCAGACTTGCAGGCGCTGGCCGATTTGGGGTGGCTGCGGCGAATTTGGGGCCGGGCCAGAATAGGGTTGGAACTCCGCGTCGCCGTGCTCCGCGCTCCAGCGGGCGTAATGGACGCCTTCAAGGTCCTCATCTCCAGCATTCATGGGCAGCGCTGTGAGGCCAACAGCTTCACCCAGGAGGATGCTGAGCTGACTGACCTTCTCAAGATCGTTGTAGGAGCGACCGTTGATTCGATTTCGATCGTCGGCCAAACGCCGGAGTGGATCGCCGCCAGGCTATGGGAAATAGCACTGGCCCAAGATGGAGCCACGGACCTCGCCCTTCGCCGGTGGGTGGACTGGTGGGGCATTCTGCAAAACCCGCCATTCGTTCCCGAAACCGTTTGGAGCGTCTTAGACGCGCAGGCGTTTCGGGACGCCGCACAAAGGATCATCGCGACGGAGCCCGGTCTGGGTGGCTGGGACGAAACGCGGTCGCGATATGTTCAGCGGGCGGCGCTGAAGCACAGTTTCGCCATCGCCGTTGTTGAACCGTGGTTCCCGCCGGCTGGCCTGCTGCCGGTTTCGTGGACACCGAGATTAGGTGTTTTATGAAACTGGAGGTGGGTTATGGCGAGACGGTTATTCAGTCGGGAGTTCAAAGTTGAAGCGGTTCGTTTGGTGCGCGAACGCGGCGTGAGCGTGGCCCAGGCGGCGCGGGATCTCGATCTTCACGAGAACATGCTGCGCCGTTGGGTGAAGGAATTGACCAGCGATCCCGCGCAGGCCTTTCCCGGCCAAGGCCAGTTGAAGCCGGATCACCTTGAAGTCGAACGTCTTCGGCGTGAAGTGGCCAAGCTGAAGGCGGAGCGCGACCTTCTAAAAAAGGCCGCAGCCTTCTTTGCGAGGGAAGCGAAATGAAGTTCGCTTTTATCGTGAAGCACCGGAATATCTGGCCGGTGGCATGGCTTTGCGAAGCGTTGGACGTCTCACGCTCGGGCTTTCACGCCTGGTTGCGCCGCGGACCAAGCCTTCGGGCGCAACAGGATGACGAACTCACGCCGCGGATTCGCGCGAGTTTCGTCGCAAGCGCCCGCACCTATGGCGCTCGTCGTGTCTGGCATGACGTCCTGGCCGAAGGCGCATCCTGCGGGCTTCACAAAATCGAGCGGCTGATGCGGGAAAACGCTCTGCGAGCCAGGCCCCGTCGGCGCGGGCTGCCCAAGGACGACGGTCAACGGCTGGCCAACGTCATCGCGCCGAATGTTCTGGATCGCCAGTTCACGGCGGAGCGGCCGAACCAGAAATGGATTGCCGACTTCACCTATATCTGGACCGCCGAGGGCTGGCTTTATGTCGCGGCCGTCATCGACCTGTTTTCCCGCCGCGTCGTCGGCTGGTCAATGAAAGCGGAAATGACGGCGCAGCTTGTCATGGATGCGCTTGTCATGGCGATCTGGCGGCGAGGAAAACCTGACGCCTTGCTGCACCATTCCGATCAAGGCAGCCAATACACCAGCGAGCAGTTCCAGCGGCTGATGGCTAACAATGGCGTCACCTGTTCGATGAGCCGGTCTGGAAATGTCTGGGACAACGCCGCCATGGAAAGCTTCTTCTCGTCCCTCAAGACCGAGCGGGTCTGCCGAAAGGTCTACCGGTCCCGCAATGCCGCGAGGGCGGATATCTTCGATTACATTGAGCGATTCTACAACACGACGCGCCGGCACTCGACCATCGGCTATCTCAGCCCGGTTGAGTTCGAGCGGAAGGTGGGATTAACTTAACTGCCTGTCCACGAAACCGGCAGCAGGCCAGGCTCCCAACACGCTGGTAGACCGGGCGCTTTGGACGGAATCTCGTCCACTTGAGGACAGCGCGTACGATTCCCTGAACATTTGCGGCGACTTGTTCGGCCTGGCGCGGCTTCTCCTCGCCGACGCGGACGCCGAGGACAATTCTCCGGCGCCACACCCACTTGCTGCGCAGGTCATCGACTTGGCGATCGACCGCGCCGAGCTTTTTGTCGATTTGCTTTTCCAGGTCCGAGCCCGGCCGAGGCTGTTCGCAGACCTTGTCATCCATCCGCCAAGCGCCGCGCTGGCGTGTCTTCTGATCGCGCAATGGAGATCGCCTGCGGGCGCGTGGGACCGGGGCCTCGTCGAACGCGACGACAAAATTTTCCAGGCTGAAGCTTTCACCGACGCGACCGCGATACTCGGGGAACATCTACGCGCAGGCAGGACCAGCGCCAGCGAAGCGGCGGCTTTGCTCAACTGGCTGCATCGCCGGGCGGATCGTGGCTTCATCGACGATGTCGCTGGAGCGGATTTGGTAATGGCGGCGTTCCGCCGCGAACTCGCCAATTGCGACAGCTCCATCCTGCTGGCGATGGTCCAATCGCTCGATGGAACCAGCCTGCGCCAGGGCGTGGGGATGCCCGAGTTCGCCGCGGTTCTCGATCTATCCGATCTTGGCGGTATCGAGGACCAGGTCGACGCTGGCGTTGTTGTCGACGCCTACGCGCGCTCCATCGCCGTGGGCGATTATTCGTTGTCGGCGCATCGGATAGGGATCGCAGGCGCGGCCGCGCTGGCCTGCGTCGCCGGGCGGACGCAGGCGCTGCGAAGCCAGTTTCTTTATCCTCTGGACGTTCGCGCCCGGTTGGCTGCCGCGAAGCCTGAGGACAACGAGTTCATCCTTGCGGATTCGATCGCACGGGCGTTGAGGGCCCACATCCGGATTCTTTGCCGCGCCGTCATCGGCGGAACGACGGACGCGCCGGCCGATCTCTTTGAAGCCCTGGTCGCCGCCGTCCGCACTGGCGCGCTGCAGCACAAGGAGAAGGGGCGCATCGCCGCGTTCGCCCCGAGGTTCGAAAATCAAATCGGGGCGCCCGCCCTCGACAGGCCCCTGGCCGCTGACCTTGCGGGCGCCCTTGCCTCTTTAGACCAGGCGCGGCAGCGGGTGCTTTTGGCTGCGATTCTTGAAACCGACGAGCCGCTCATCCTGGCGCAGCTGCTGTCGAGAGCTTCGCCCGATCTACGCCTTGACATCGAACGGCGCATCGCTGCGCTCGCGCCAGGCGACGCTGGAGCGATTCAATCCCTGCCGGAAATGCAGGCTCGCATTGACGAGCTGCTGACGGCTGGCGCCGCGGAGGCGGCCGCCAGCTATATGGCCGCAGAGGCCGGCCTCCAGAAGTTGGGGCGAACCGGAGGGCGTGAAATTGCCCGATTTCAACACCGGCTTCGGCTCGCGTTCCTGCGGGGGGATTGGGCGGCGATCGCAGCCACGCAAGAACCGAGCTTTCCCAATCCGCAGGAACAGGCGGCTGTCATGGAAACGCTTCGCCAATTTCGCGGACTTGCAGCCTTAAAGGGGCCCAATCCGGATCCTGAAATGGCCAAGGCGATCTTTGCCGGTCTCTTCGCCCAACGTGCGTCTCTCGGCTTTGCTGTCAACTGGTTCGCGGCTGTGATCAGTGAACTGCTTCCGGCGGATAGTTTCGGTTTGTTGGAGGGCGATCAAATCAGGAAAGGACGGAAGGCGATCGCCGAAGTCGAGCGAATGACGGCGTTGCTTCCCGCGGCTTCCGGCGACGAAACATTGGCTTGCAATCAGGCGCTGCTGCGCTTGGCTTTGGGTGAGCCTGGCCAAGCCCTTGCCGTCCTGTCGGCAGTGACCTTGGTGCGCCTCCAGGACACCGCCGCAGCCTATCGCGCCTTAGCGCTTTCTAGGCTGGGCCGGCGGGTGGAGGCGACTGCGGCGCTAGATGCGGCTGAGCACAGTTTCGGTCGGACAGCGGTCCTTGCCGCGGCGCGAACCCATATCGCCAGCGGCGCTCCCTTCCTGACGGCACCCGATGTTTCTATACACGACGACCTAATTGAAAACGTCGCGTCAGCGATCGCCAGGTTTCGTACGATGAATCCTTCTGACCAAGCCCGGGTACTGCAGCGGCAGGCGGACCCGTTTGAAGCGCTGCTGGTCGAATATGTTCGGGCCGCCGCCGACGCCGTCGTTTCCCTCATCCCCATGATGAAAGGCGTCCAGATTGACGCCATCGAAGACGATTTGACCGCCTTCATCCAGCACCTGCTGGCAGCTCGCGTGCAATTTTTGGGATGGTCGGTCGGCGACCAGTCGAAAGGCGGCTACAGCGCCAAGGGCAATCCCGGCGAACGGGACCTCGTCATCGCGTGGGGAAGCTCGGTGCTGGCACTGATTGAAGCGGTGATCTGCGACAAGCCGCTCACCCAGGACGCGATGAAGGCGGACCTGGAAAGCCATTTTCAGAAGCTCCTTGGCTATGGCAATCCCAGGGTCTTTTTCCATCTGACCTACGCTTATTTGGACGACAAGCAGGGGCTGATGCAGTTCCTGGAAACCTCGGCCGAGAGCGCCACCCCTCCCGGTTTCACCTATCTTGGCCGCGAACCCATCCCTCATGACGACTCCCGGCCGCCGGGGTTCGTCGCGCGATACTCGGCCGATTTTGGCGAGGTAAAAGTGGTGTTTCTCGTGTTGAATCTTAGTCAGCGGCTTCAGCGGCAAGCAGCAAAAACCGCCGGCGAGACCAAGTCGCGAAAGGCGCCGAAGGGGCCAAAAAATTCCGACGGCGTTTAAAAGCGCCCGGCGGTTAACGGTCATTGCACCAGCCGCGTCCATGGTCCGAGATCAATAAATCTTCCGGTGACGATCGCTCGGCATTGCCAATTTAAGTAACTTGACGGACACTTCCTAATTCAGTGCTGAAAAGAAGTTGCTAACATCCGTAAAGTCGTAAACTGCGGACGCCACCAAAGAAAAAATCATTGTATTTCAATATGTAGCTTAGCCACAGACGCATCGGACTCCAGACTTTTTCAGCAGCCTATTGGCTCGCCGGCCCTGTTACGATGGTCCGGTCTGGCGCGTCGCCGCTGGTTTTTGAAATTCGGCACGACAGCGCCGGGCTGGCAAAGGCCAGGCGAGGTGCTTTGCGCAGACATTTGGGAGGAGAGGTATGAGCAGCAGCACCACTTCCGCTGTCCGCATACGCAAGAACGTTTTGAAGCTGGGCAGTCTTGGCGACGATTTGCATTGGTACGGCCGCGCGGTCGCCGATTTGCAAGCGCGCGCACTTACCGATCCAACAAGCTGGCGTTATCTCTCCGCGGTCCACGGCTATCAGCGCGCTATTGATCCGAACCCGACGAATGTGCCGTTCCCCTCGAATGCCGATCAGCGCCAGTTCTGGAACCAGTGCCAGCATCAGACATGGTATTTCCTGCCGTGGCACCGGGCCTACCTCATTTGCTTCGAACAGATCATCGCGGCGGCTGTTATCAGGCTCGGGGGACCGGAAGGCTGGGCCTTGCCGTATTGGAACTATAGCGACCCCAGCAACAACAACCGAGCCCGGCTGCTGCCTGCCTCTTTTGTCGATCCGACGCTGGCGAACGGCACGCCGAATCCGCTCTATGTGAAGGGCCGCAATTCGTCGACCGCAGATTTCCAAATCCCTGACGCTGACGTGAGCTTGCAGCATCTGACCTATGGTCAGTTCACGGGCGGTTCGACTGGTGTCCATCCAGGATTTGGTGGACCGCAGACGGGTTTTAGTCATGGCGGGCATATCAATGGCGGCATCGAGGATGTGCCGCACAATCAAATTCACGACGACATCGGGGGGATCATGGGCGACCCGCGGACGGCGGCGCTCGATCCAATCTTCTGGCTGCATCACGCCAATATTGATAGGCTGTGGGAGGTATGGTGGAAGACCCGCGGCAACGCCAATCCGACCGATCCGAATTGGCTCATCAATCAAACGTTTGAACTGCACGATGCTTCGGGGAATGTTCTGACGTTCACCGCCAGCCAGGTCCTCGACACCACCCAATTGCTGCATGGCTATGTCTATGACGACATCTCTGATCCGATTCCGGCGAGTTCGCAACTCACGGCGATGGCCGCGGTGGTAGCGCCGGCGCTGAGTCCCGAGCCCGAACCGGCTGGCGCGCAAGAGCAGGTCGCGCTGGACGCCCCGCAGGTGACGGTGCGCGTGGCGCTGCGGCCAAACGTGGCGCAAGCGGTGCGAAACCGGATGGCCACGGCGCGGCCGCTGCGCGCCTTCCTCAATCTGGAGAACGTGACCGGAAGCGGTTTCCTGCCCAAATATGACGTCTACATCGATGTGCCGCCTGCCGGGCAAGACACCGGCAACCGCTCGCCGTTGCAGGTTGGAAGCCTGTCGCTGTTCGGTGTTGCGGCGGCGTCCGATCCGGACGGTCCGCAGGGCGGCAGCGGGATCACCTCTGTTATCGAGATCACGCAACAGGTCGAGCTGCTTCGCCGCGAAGGACTATGGGACGAGAGCCGGCTGCATGTAACGTTCAGAAGGCGGGAGACGGGCGGATGGGCACGCGCGCCGCAGGGAAATTTGAGGATTGGGCGAATCAGCGTCTACTTTGGTTGACTGGCATTGTCCCGTTGCAGACCGCCGCCGCCACGCCGCTGCAATCGGCGCCGGCTTTGTGGGCCGCAAGGCGCCCGGAATGGTGGACGCTCGCGATCAGCTTGGCGGCATGGTTCATCCTCATAGCCAGCGCGCGGGACGTCGGCGTGCCCCTATGCTCCAGCACGCCGCGGTCGCCGTGGTCGGACGCCGCTTTCGGCTGGATGGTTATGACGCTCGCGATGATGCCACCACTGGTCGTGCCTTCCGTCCGACATGTCGCCTTTCGCAGCCTTCGCGAACGGCGCCAGTTCGCGATCGCCGAATTTCTCGCCGGCTATCTTGGTCTGTGGCTTTTGGTCGGCGTCGGGATGATTGGGCTCTCTTTCGCCATCGGGCCGGTTCGCTCAGGAACGGAAGCCCGGATCGTCGCCATTGCAGCCTATGGCGCAGCCATTCTTTGGCAATTTACGCCTGCCAAGCGCCGCGCTTTATGGCGGTGTCATCGCACCGTTGCGCTTGCGCTCGATGGATGGCGCGCGGATTTCGCATGCCTGCGTTATGGCGTTGGCGCCGCCCGCGACTGCGTATCAAGTTGCTGGATATTGATGGCGCTCCCGCTTCTCGCGCCACACAGCCTCGCCATCATGGCCTGCGTCCAGGCGGCGATGTTAGCTGAACGCTATCAACGGGCCCGGCACGTACGGCGCGCGCGATCCATATGGCTGCTCTGTACGGCCTTCTTACTCGATGTCTATTAAAGTCTGGCTTAAGCCCGTCTCAGCAATGGCCGCTTCATCCTCGTGAAGAGACGTCATTTAGACAGGTCCGAGGACCGCTTGGGGTCGTTTGGGACGGTCGTCGAACATCGTGCGGATACGGCTTCGAGCCGAAACCCGTCGTCATCCGAGGGCGGCAAGCGTGTGATTTTGACCACGAGCCACCCCGAACAAGGCGACGTCAACCGGGTTTCAGCTCGTTTTTAATCGATGTCACCGTGGGTTTAGGTCTCTCTGCAACGGCGGGTGACCGAGCGCTCATCGCCGCCGCGATCGCCCCGCCGATCGTGTTTGCCGCTTTGTGCATGGGATCGGCATCGAGGTGAGCGTACCGGTGCGTTGTAGCGGCTTGGCTATGACCGAGCAGTTTACCGATAATCGGCAGCCCCAAAGATGCGCCTGCACCGAAGCTCGCGAAGCTGTGCCGCAAATCGTGGATGCGCGTGCCCTCGATCCCGGCGGCCTTGGTCACCGCGCTCCAGGGCTTTTTGAGATCGGAACGCGGCGCGCCTTGGTTTTCTCCAGGGATGATGTGTGGGTTGCCCTCAATTCGGGGCAAATCGCGCAAAATGTCGAGCGCTGCTACTGACAGATAGATGGGCTTCGCGCCCGTCTTGCTGTCGGGCAGGTGGATGATGCTGCGCTCGAAATCAACCTGTTCCCATTTCGCGTGCAGAATTTCGCGCAAACGGGCTCCGGTGAAAATTAGAAGGCGGATGGCCGCCGCCGCGTGCTGATCGATTTTCGTGCGGCGGTTGTTTTTCGGAATGTGCTTAGATTTGGGGGGGCTCTCGTCGATCGTCCATTCCAGTCCTTCCGTTTCGGCGAGGCGGAGTATTTCGCCCAGACGGGCTAATTCCTCGCTGCCAAGGAAGCGCTCGCGTTTCCGCTCCTTGTTGCGCTCGATGCCCTTAGCCGGATTGGCGGCAAACTCCACCTCGTCGCGCTTCGCTGACCAGTTCCAAATGCTCGAAATCAGCGCGAGAACGCGGTTCCCCGTGTATGGCTTTTCCGCCAGTTTTGCATGCAGCTTGGCGATTTCGGCGCGTCGGATGTCCATGATTCGCTTCGATCCGATCGCCGGGTAGATGAACCGTTTGAGCAAGGCCTCGTAATCGGCCTTCGTGCCGCTCTTGCGCTTGGGCTCGACATGCAGCTTGATGAAGTCCTCCGCCACTTCGCGGAATGTCCGGACTGCCCGCGCTTTGCGGCGCTCTTCGACCGGATCGGCGCCTTGTTCGACCTGACCCAAGATCGTTTTCGCCATTGAGCGCGCCTCGTCGGGCGTCAGTCGGCCGTGCTCGCCGATCGAAACGCGGCGTGAGCGTCCGTCTTTGCGATATTGGGCGACATAGACCTTTTTGCCGGAGGAAAAAGCAGCGACGCCGAAGCCGGCCAAGGCGTCGTCCCAGAGGATTTCGCGGTCCTTTCCGGCTTGGCAAATAAGGCAATCAACCGAGCGTTTTGAAATGCGGCCTTGGGGCAATGTTGGGACCCTCAAACATGGTTGTCCGGTAAGCGCCTGGTAAGCACGGTAAGCATCTGGTAAGCAGATTTAGGATAGCGCGAGCAATCAGCGGAAATCAATTGAAATCAAAAATAAGAGGATTTTCAAGATATTATGGACGAGCAGAAAACTCTAGACATCACCAGAAATGTTAGGCCGTCAAACTTTTAATCAGAGGGTCCTGGGTTCGAGTCCCAGCGCGCTCACCATATTAAGCCATTGAAAAACAAAGGGTTTTAGAAACAAAGCGGCCAGAAACGGCCGCTTTTTTCTTGCTTTGGGCCAAAATTGGACCACGCTAAGCCGTTGAAAATCAATACGAGCGACTTTGAGTGTTTTTGCGCGTGGCCCAGAATTGGCCCAAAAACGGCTCGGCGGCTTGGTCCAATATGGCCCAAAGGAATCGGCGCGCACCTGGCGTCAGCCGGTGCGCAAACGGGGCTTATCGGCTAATAGGTAAGGCGTTGATTTGGCGCGTCACTTCGTCGGAATCGATTTCGCCGGCGATCCAGCGCTCGTAAATGGCGTCGGCGCCAGGATTTGGCATTATTCCTTCGATCCGGTTATGCGCGTTGGCTTGCTCGACCGCATGCCGCCGTCGCGCTTGCTCTTCTGCCGACATGTGTGGCTCAGCGGCGGCGCCGCGAGGGATCGCGATGGCGTGGAGACGGCGGCGTCCTTCCTCGACGTCAACTAGGACGCCAAGGCCCTCGCCCTTGCTAAACTCGACCTTGTTGGCATGAACCGGAATGAGCTCAGCCGGCGCCGTGGGTTTGTACTTTTGGACCAAGGCTCTAGCGCGGCGTTTCCAGTCGTCACGCTGCCAAAGCGCCTTTTCGGCGCTCAATTCGTGATAATCGCTGGCGATGAACCGCACGAGGGCGCGCAGCTCTTCGAACTCATCGATCTCGGCGCGTAGTGCGTCTCGAAATGCTCTATGTGCCAGGACTGCAGCGCGATCGAACAGTCCGTCGGAGTCCGGCGTGAGGGCGCCGCAATCGACCAGCGCCATCAAAAACGGCAACGGGACGGCGAGCAGGTCGGCGGCGTCTTCGGGCGTGATCTTTTCAATATTCATGCTATGTTCCTACCATGGAACGCGAAAAAGAGACACTCACGCTTGAACTCGAAGAGCATGAGATCCTCGAGTTGCAGCGACGCGCAGATGCCGCTGGCTGCACCATTGACAAGATCGTCGAGGCGATCTTGCAGCATTATGTTGCGCTCGACGACGATGTACGCCTCAAATCTGCGGCGCCTGGCATGGCGCGCTCGACCGTTTCAAAACGACGGCGCCGGAGGATGCGCGGGAAGTTACAAGCAGCCAAGGCCGCCGCGCGCGATGGCGACCCACGCCGCGCCGGACGAACATCGGAAATGCCAGACGACCTGCGTGCACTCGCGCTCGATGGCCTCAACCAGCCGTATGAACCATGACACGCTCGATCATCTCAAAGCGCCGGCGGCGGCGGATGCGCGAGAAAATCGACCGGCGCGCCGAGGCTTTGGCCCGCATGAAGGCGCGCGCCTGGGAAGCGCCCGCCGATTATCGCTTCGACCGCGACGAGGGCAACGAGAGGTGAAGGCTTCCATCGTCTCAAAACGCCGGCGGCGGCGGCTGCGCGGCAAAGTTCGCACCGCACGCGAGCTGGTTACAGGCGCCTTGCCATTTCCAGTTGGTCTACGTGAGCGCATCGCGGCGCTGACGGCTGGCATGGTTGTCGACCTGGACGACCTGGACGAAACCCCGCGCATCGCAACGATCGACTTCGAAGCATCGTCTATTTTTGGATGGCCGATCGAAGTCGGCTGGATGCGCGAGGGCGACGACAAGCCGCGCTCAATGTTGATACAGCCGGCGCCCGGCTGGTCAACGTCAGAATGGAGCGAAGATTCCGGGCAGGTCCACTACATAAACCCGCGTGACCTGGAGCGCGATGGCGTCGACGTGCGCCAGGTCGTCGACGCGCTCCAGGCCGACCTGGCAGGCTTTGCCGTCGTCAGCGACGCGCCGCACCTTGACCAGCGCTGGCTTTCCCGGCTCTGCGAGGCCGCCGGCCGTCCCGTGCCTTTTACAATCGACGCCGCGCCAGCCTTGGTAAAGGTCGGGCCTGTGCGACATCGCGCCGGGCCTGACGCTGGGCAACTTTTGCGCGCGATCCTCGCGGCGCGGCCCGGTGAAGCGGACGCAGAATTTGCGGCGGCCTTTCTGGCGCAAAAAGGCTCGATTTCGGATGATGTCAAGGTGGGGATCGATGATCCAACTACGAGCCGGCGCGCGTTCACGACGGCCACGTTGTCGCCAGAGCAAGTCGAGTTGATCGCGCAGTCGGAAATGGATCCGCGCCACGACAATCTGAATCGGTTGCTCGACGAGGACGACTAAACATAAACGCCGCCTTCGATCTGCCCTAACAGCGTGAAGACGCGCCGGCGGCCGTCTGCCGTCTTAAGCATGTCGATCGGCCTTCGCTGCTCCAGCACCATCGCAGGGCGGCGCAGCCAGGCCAGGGCGTCCGGACCGATGACGTCAGCGGCCAGCTTGCGGACTTCAGCTGGCGTCGGCGCTGCGTTCTCGCGCTTGGCGAGCTCGCGCGCGACTTTCGCGACCAGCGACCATACGGACTGTCGGCGCGGATGGTCGCCGAC
This sequence comes from Rhodoblastus sp., assembly GCF_019449565.1. Taxonomy (GTDB): domain Bacteria; phylum Pseudomonadota; class Alphaproteobacteria; order Rhizobiales; family Beijerinckiaceae; genus Rhodoblastus. The sequence goes on from NZ_JAGRPM010000043.1 coordinate 70,977, forward strand.
GAATATCTTTTGATGCATGACGGCGTCGGCGCCAGTTAGCGGATTCGGCTCGGTACGGGCGCCGACGATGGCATAATCCGAAATGTCGGCCAGGCCGGACAGGTTTTCGACATTCGCGAAGGCGACGAAGCGATCGTTAATACGGATTTCAATTTGCAGCATCATTTTTCTTTCGAATAACGCGCCCCGAGCCGGTAATAGCGGCTATAGGTCAACGCCCATCCTGCCTTTTCGTCGATAGCCAGCAACGCGCTGGTTCGTTTGAGCTTGTCGCTTTTCAGCGTCGGATGGCCGGTGACGCGACCGACAAGCATAACGACGCCGTCGACGCGCACGAAAACCCAATCTTCAATCAGCGGCGCGCTGGACAGGTCGGATTCCGTCGGCATGTAGCCGGATGACAGCTGGTCAAGGGCGCGATATGCGTCGCGGGCGCGCTGGTTTTCGCTTTCGTCCGTCACGACAGCATATCCGCGCCGGTCAGCACCAGGGCGTCGCCGCGCACGTCCCACGGCGTCGAAAGGGTATTTTCGATGAAGAGGCTTGCCGTCGTATTGTGCGGCTTTTCGTAATTGATATCGTCGTCGACAATTATCTGGGCCATTTCGCTTCTGAATTTTACGACCGCGGCGATGGTCCATGCCGTGCAATTCAAAACCGTCGAAATTTCTGTTTCCGTGATATTCCGCATAACGAGCTTTTCAATTCGGCCGAACGCTGGCACTATAAAAATAGACAAGGGCTTTTCCCTTCTTTTTGTTTTTGGGTTTTGACGCGGACTCTGCATAAACGAAATCCGCATCATTTTTGAAAACGGTTGCGGCTGTTTCGCTTAAACGTGCATTGTTCTGAATTTATGGCTTAATATCAGCATATTGGCGTTTTGTCTTCCGAGTGCTTTTTTGGCGTTTAGGGCGAACGAATGCGGTCTGTCCAGCACAAAATACGGCACAATATGTTCGTTATTTGTTCCTGTTTTGTCGGGCTTCCTAAGGCGTCTTGGCGTGTGGCCGCCGAGGGTATCCTTCGGCTCAGCACGAGGTGGATGAGGTCGAGTTTTGACCCGGTTTTCGGTTTAACTTTAATTTACGCGGTTAAAGGCGCTTGAACATCGCTCGACTTGCGCAGGGTGTCTGGCGAGGTTATTTTGATCTTAAGGGTTTCGGGTGGGTTGCTTCCTTTTCAACTCGGGCCTTTTCTTCGGCTGCATATCGTTTCGCCCAATAGCCGCGCCCTGGCAGGGGGATCTCGAGTCTCTTGCAGCGTTTGGCGATTGCCACGTCGCTTACGCCATAAATTTTGGAAAGTTTTGACAAGGGCGCCACGGAAACGAGGTTCTCCAGCTTCTGCTTATCGAGCGTAGGCCATTCATCAGCTTTTGGATGTCCCCGACGGCGTTCAGCGAGACGAGCAGCGCGTTCGGCCTCAGCGCGCGCTCGAGTCTCGCGCTCCGTTTCGCTCTGGATGCGCTTTCGCTCGTTTTCTTTATCGATCGCAAGAGCGATGCGAGGAATCGGAGCGTCTGTTCGACGTAAGGCAATGATTGAATAATGCGCACAAGCAAAGACAAAGCGGCTTGCGGCGAATTTGATGATGTCACTCTCGCTTGCATTTTCATCGTCGAGCCAATCGCTATCTTCAAGAGGAAGAAACGGTTCGGCGCGATGCCTGATGCCCCAAAGCGCGGTGGGGAATAGGGTAGGTTCCGCACGCAAAAGTATTTGTGCCAGACTGGGGCCGCCGCGCCATCTGTGACGGGTTTTGCCCCAAAGATATGAACAAAGCCAAATAAATGCAGTTCTTTCTTTAGTATTGGCATTTTCATAGAGCAACCTGTTGATTGCCACTGAGAACTGACCCGCTTTGGGCGGGCATTTCCACTGAGATTTGACCCATGTTTGAACTTCTCCCGGCTGGCGTCAGCGGGGGTCTTTGGAGTGATAGACATGGCGTTATTGAGCGTTATCCGGCGC
>NZ_JAGRPM010000044.1 GCF_019449565.1 Rhodoblastus sp.
GCGCGTGCATTTTTACCCGGGGACGACTTTCGCCAATCCCACGGCGCGGCAGGACAACGACTCCGCCAGGTTCTCGGCCATGACGTTCCGCGAGTTCGAGTGCGCTCTGGGCTGGGAAATCGCCGGGCGTTATAATCAGGATCTGTGTCGCGCAGCAAAATTCGGCGGCAGAGTTCCAGCCCCGAAGTGAACCACCTTCAGGTCGAAATGCTCAACATCGCCGAGGGCTATAGATGCTCAATCGAAACCGATATCCGGGAAGTCGGTGGCGCTGAGCGAGTTTGGTGACGCAGACCGTTCGCCATACGTTCGTCAACTTGGCCAAAATCGCAGCTTCGGGCCGATCAGGCCAAGAAGCAGTTTCGCGTGCCGAAGGGGTTTTGAGACGGGCGGGCCGGTTTCACGATCGCTGACGGCGATCGTAACCGGCTCCCCCTGCACCACGCTCAATGGTGCATGCGAAAATTCTGGATTTTCGCGGCGCATTTGTCATTGGGGGTCTTATTCCCGAAGGCCGGGACACAGCGCGTCGCTTGCGGATCCGAGCGGTCGGCGCGGATCTTGTCCATCATTCTCAGCCATTGCGGTCCATCCATTCTCCACGCGAACGCGGGCGCGGCGCTGATCATGCCGAGCGCGAGCGCGAGCGCGATGCGGGATTTTGACTTCGACATTTTATTCTCCTGTGATCGATGCCGCGCGATGCGGACGCTCGTTTTCGTCCCCACCATTGGTGGGCGGCCTCCGCATGATAGCGTATTTCTATGTTTAGTCATGCGATACGTGCCAATATTATAGATATTTAAGCTGCATATATTGTAAATAATACAGTATATATCCTGCAAATGCTGGCTATTTTATAGTACATAGTGAGTTTGTATTCAGGCATCCGATTTGTTCGTCTTGCTTGTTCGCGCCGCCGCCGGTCACGCCCGCAACTGGGCTGGCCGAGCGGACAAGCGGCGCGTCACGGAGCGAGCGGTGCCTCGATCGGGGCGAAGGCCCGCTCGAAGTTCCGATCTGTCGCGCGACGAACGCCCCCCGTTCGCGTAGGCCAGGACGCATATGCGGTCCGCTCGGTCTTCAGGACCGGGAGGCGCAATGCCGAAACGAGCGCGGCGAGAGAGGCGAACATGAAGAACGTCCAAGGTTCGGAAACCATGCCGCCGGGCGACGCGCGTTGTCAGGCTAACGCGCGTCCACGACAGGCGTGGTCACCATGTCGTCGAGCGACATGGCGCCTGACCGGCTATCAGCCGGCAACGAACCTCAAGAACGTGGAGGTTTCAGGAGGGGAGGCGGAACCTGGCCCGCAAAGACTTGCGCTGTCGCGGGAAACGGAGCCATGACGCCGAGGGCGTCGAAAGGTTGCAACGTCGGCTCAACGGCCAAGTTTTGCATACAATTGGCCATGCAGGACCTGGCGAGCGGGCATTTCGCGCAATCGTTCCGCAGCTGGTCGGGACAGCAGGGCGTTGATGGGTCCGCGGCCGCCATTCCGTCCGGCATGGACATCGCAGCGACGCGGTTCATCCCGCCATGCGCTGCGGCGGCGGGCGCAATCAGAAACGCCGCGACCGCGAGGCACTGAAGCAAACGTCGAATGGCAATCCAAAGGCGCATGGGCGAAGTATCTCATAAATGCCGTGCTGGCGGAAGAGCGACAAAAGCAGAAGCGGCTAAAGCGCCCAGCTTCGTTGCCATTCGTCACGATAAAGCGAGCGGCAGCCGCGTCGCTCTTTTCACCGGAAGAAGACGTATTTTACGAGGGCGGCGAGCGTGAGCAGAAGCACGAGGATGGCTATAAGGCCCGTGAGGCCCATGCCTCCCATCATGTCGTTCATCATGGCGCTCACCATTTAATGACCTAGAGCTTGAGAAGCTCCAGGTCCGGCTGGTTTTCGAACAAAAAGACGTAGCCGGGATGCCCGACATGGGGCTCCCACGATGCGCGATCGACCTCCAGGAACGACCACTGGCCCGAGCCATACAAGCTCAGCAACTGGATTAGGCGTTGTAACTCTCGCTCCGGGAGGGCGAGTCTTGACGATCGATGCCACTGTTGCAGCGTGCCGCGATCCAGCGCGTTGCAGGGAACATACTTGTCCGTGACCGCCCAGCCTCGGTGTTGCTCGGTCCGGGCGGCGAGAAGGCCGGCTTGCAGAAGCCCCCGGATGGCCTCGCCTCGATCTGGCTTCTGCCCTTCGTGAGCATCTGCCCAGGCGTCGACCGCGGCAAGCAGCCCTTCGGGCAGGCGCAGGCTCAGCCGTTCTCCCCTTTCTGCCAGGAACTGCCGTGGCTTTTTCGGACGGCGTTGTGGCCGGTGACGCGTCTTAGTCGTCATGATCGCCGCTCATTCAGTCGCCGGGGATCGTTTCGCATGTGAGGTCCACGGTTGGCGGAAACCTATAATTTTGGCGTCCTGTCCTGTGCGTTCCAACCGCCAGCCTTTGACCAGCCCGTAGATCGCAGGGATGACGACGAGGGTAAGGATGGTCGAGGAGACCATGCCGCCGATCATCGGCACGGCGATGCGCTGCATCACCTCCGAGCCGGCGCCAGTGCTCCAGAGGATCGGCACAAGGCCCGCCATGATGGCGACGACTGTCATCATTTTTGGTCAAACGCGCTCGACGGCGCCGAGCATGATCGCCTCGTAGAGGTCGGAGCGGGTGAAAGGCCGCCCTTCTTCGTGACGCTCCGCTTTCAGCTCCGCCATCGCCTGTTCGAGATAGATCAGCATGACGACGCCGGTCTCGGCGGCGACGCCGGCGAGCGCGATGAAACCGACGGCGACGGCGACCGACATGTTGAAGCCGAGCCACCACATCAGCCACACCCCGCCGACGAGGGCGAATGGCAGCGAGAGCATGACGATCAGCGTCTCGGTGAGCTTGCGGAAGTTCAGATAGAGCAGCAGGAAGATGATGAGCAGCGTGACGGGCACGACGATCTTCAAGCGCGCCGCGGCGCGTTCGAGATATTCGAACTGCCCGCTCCATCCGACAGAATAGCCGGGTGGCAGCTTGACCCTCTCCGCTACCGCCTTCTGGGCGTCGGCGACATAGCCGCCGAGATCGCGGCCCGTGATGTCGACGAAAATGTAGGTGACGAGCTGGCCGTTTTCGGTGCGGATCGAGGTCGCCCCGCGCGTCAATTGCACCTTCGCCACGTCGCCGAGCGGAACGGCGCCGCCGCCTGGCAATGGCACTTGCACATCGGTAGCGATCGCCTGGAGATTCGAGCGCAGATCGCGCGGATAGCGGATGTTGACGCCGTACCGCTCGCGCCCCTCGACGGTCGTGGTCACGGTCTCACCGCCGAGCGCGGTCGCGATGACGTCCTGGACGTCGCTGACGGCGAGGCCGTAGCGGCCGAGCGCCTCGCGATCCGGCGCGATGTCGAGATAATAGCCGCCGATCACCCGTTCGGCATAGGCGCTCGACGTGCCGGACACGGTTTTCAGGGCCGTCTCGATCTGGCGGGCGACTTTCTCCATTTCGGCGAGATCGGTCCCGAACACCTTGACCCCCACAGGCGTGCGGATGCCGGTTGACAGCATGTCGATGCGGGCCCGGATCGGCATGGTCCAGGCGTTCGAGACGCCGGGAAATTGCAGCGCCTTGTCCATGTCCGCCTTGAGGCTGTCGATGGTGACGCCGGGTCGCCATTCGCTCTCCGGCTTCAGATTGATGATCGTCTCGAACATCTCGGTCGGGGCCGGGTCGGTGGCGGTCATCGCCCTTCCCGCCTTGCCATAGACCGAGTCCACTTCGGGGAACGACTTGATGATGCGGTCCTGCATTTGCAGGAGTTCCGCCGCCTTGGTGATAGAGATCCCCGGTAGGGTCGTCGGCATGTACATGAGCGTGCCTTCATTAAGATTCGGCATGAACTCGGAGCCGAGCTGACGCGCCGGCCAGACGCTGACGGCGAGAGCCGCTATGGCAAGCACGATGGTGAAGGTCTTCGCCTGCAACACGCCCCGGATGACCGGACGGTAGACCCAGATCAGGACGCGGTTGATCGGGTTCTTGTGCTCCGGGATGATCCGGCCGCGCACGAAGACCACCATCAAGGCCGGCACAAGCGTGACCGACAGCATCGCCGCGGCGGCCATCGCAAAGGTCTTGGTGAAGGCGAGCGGACCGAACATCCGGCCTTCCTGCGATTCCAGCGTGAAGATCGGCAGGAACGACACCGTGATAACGAGAAGGCTGAAGAACAGGGCCGGGCCGACCTGGCTTGCCGCCTCGACGAGGATTTCAATGCGCGGCTTGCCCGGCGGGGCGCGCTCCAGATGCTTGTGGGCGTTCTCGATCATGACGATCGCGGCGTCGATCATGGCGCCGACGGCGATGGCGATGCCGCCGAGGCTCATAATGTTGGAGCCGAGCCCGATCGACTTCATGGCGCCGAAGGCCATGAGGATGCCGACCGGCAGCATCAGGATGGCGACGAGCGCGCTTCTGAGGTGAAGCAGGAAGACGACGCAGACCAGGGCGACGATGACGCTTTCCTCGGCCAGCGTGTGCTTCAGGGTCTCGATCGCCGCTTTGATCAGCTGCGAACGGTCATAGACGGGTACGATCTCGGCGCCCTTCGGCAGGCTCGCGGCGATGCCGGCGAGCCGCTGCTTGACGTTGTCGATCACGGTCAGCGCATTCGCGCCGAAGCGCTGCAGCACGATGCCGCTCGCGACCTCGCCGTCGCCATTCAGTTCGGTGATGCCGCGCCGCTCGTCCGGCCCGATCTCGACGCGGGCGATGTCCTTCAGGCGCAGGGGAACGCCCTGGTCGCTCTTGAGCACGATATTCTCGATGTCGGCCGGCGATTTGACGTAGCCGCGGCCGCGCACCATGAACTCGAACTCCGAGAGTTCGATCGTGCGTCCGCCGACATCGCGGTTGCTGGCGCGCACGGCGTCACGCAGCATCGACAGCGAGATCCCCTGGGCGCGCAGCCGCAGCGGATCGACGACGATGTTGTACTGCTTGACGAAGCCGCCGACGCTGGCGACTTCGGCCACGCCCTGCGCCTTCGACGCGGCGAAGCGCACCACCCAGTCCTGCAGCGAGCGCAGTTCGGCGAGGGTCATGTCCTTGGCGACCACGGCATATTGATAGACCCAGCCGACGCCGGTCGCGTCCGGCCCGAGGCCGGGCGTGACGCCGGCCGGCAGGCGCTTGGCCGCAGCATTGAGATATTCGAGCACGCGGCTCCTCGCCCAATAAGGATCCGTGCCGTCCTCGAAAATGACGTAGACGAAGGAGACGCCGAAGAAGGAGAAGCCGCGCACGACCTTGGACTTCGGCACGGTCAGCATTGCCGTCGTCAGCGGATAGGTGACCTGATCCTCGACCACCTGCGGCGCCTGGCCGGGGTAGTCGGTGTAGACAATGACCTGGACGTCGGAGAGGTCCGGGATCGCGTCGAGCGGCAGAGTCTTTAGCGCGTAGACGCCGGCCGCGACCGCGAAGGCCGTGCCGACGAAGATCAGCATGAGGTTGCGCGCGGACCACGCAATGAGCCGGGCGATCATGGCTTGGTCTCCGGGCTTGTCATGCCGCGCAGAGCGGCTTTGAGGTTGCTCTCGGCGTCGATCAGGAAGTTCGCCGCGACGACGACACGGTCGCCGACCGCGATGCCGCCGCGGATTTCGGTGAAGCCGCCGCCCTGCGTTCCGATCTTGACCTCGCGCGGCTCGAACCGGCCTTCGCCCTTGTCGAGAATCACGACCTGCCGCGCGCCTGTATCGATCACGGCGCTGTCTGGCACCGCGAGCACAGGGCCGCCGCTGCCGCTGGCGATCTCAACATCGGCATACATGTCGGGCCGTAGCACCCCGTCCGGATTGGGGATCTCGATCCTGACCTTCGTCGTGCGCGTTTCCTTTGCGACTTGCGGATAGATCAGCGCAACGCGGCCCTGGAAGGTCCGACCCGGCAGGCTGCGGACGCGGATCGTCGCCGTTTGGCCCGGCCGCACGTTGGCAAGGTCGTATTCGGGCACATCCGCAAGCACCCAGACCGTGGATAGATCAGCGATGCGGAACAAGGCGTCGCCGGCCGACATTTTCATGCCCTCGGTCGCGTTGCGCATCAGCACGACGCCATCGCGCGGGGACGGCCAAATGAAAGCCAGCGGGACCTGCCGCGTCCGAGTGATCTCGGCGATTACCTCTTGGGGGACGTTGAGATTTTCGAGGCGCCTGTTTGTGCCCTCGTAGCCCGGGTTGATCATGAGCTGGGCTGCCGCCGCGGCGATTTCCGGCGAACGGATTTGGAGCAGAGGCTGACCTTTGCGGACCCGGTCTCCGGTCGTGACGCTCTCGACCTTGCCGACGAAGGCGTCCGTCGGAACGGAGACGACCGAGACGCGGCGCTCGTCGGGCTGCACCGTGCCCGGCACGCGGACCTGCCGCACAATCACCTGATCGGAGACGATCTCGGACCGCACGCCGGTCCGCTGCAGCTTGCCTGGCGCAAGCTTTACCGTGACGCCGTCCTCGTCCTCGCCGGCATAGACGGGAAGGTAGTCCATCCCCATCGAATCCTTCTTCGGCGACGGCGAAGTGTCCGGCAGCCCCATCGGGTTGCGATAGTAGAGGATCTTTTTCGGCGCCCCGCCGACCGGCGCCGACACGGCGGCCGTCGGCTTGCCCTCGAAGCCGACGTCCTCACTCGCATGGACGGGCGCGAACGCCCGCCCGTCGGCGGTTTTGCGCGGCGTCGCGGAATAGGCCGGACGGCCGTCTGGATCCCGGTAGTAGATCACCGGTCCCGAGGGCGCCGGATCGGCGCTCGCCGGAATGGCCGCCGCGCTGTCGAACCAGGGGATGGCTCGAAGCCAGGACGTCGGCGGAAAGCTCACGGGCGGGGGCGCGACATCACGACGCCCAGCCCAATAGCCTCCAGTCCCCGCCGCCAGAATAGCGGCGAGGGCGAGGCCGGCGCGGCCCGCCCGGCTCATGGCGTGGCCCTGAAGTCGAGCTTGTTTTCGAGCGTGCCGGTCTCGCCCTGCACCTTGGCGCCAAGCGAAAGCCGCCACCCGCCGGCCATCACCAGAGCCGCCTTGAACCGATAGACGCCGGGGTCTGTGGAAGGCAGTTGCTCGATCGGCTCGGCCATCTCAGCCATGCCGTCGGGCGCCATGTCGACGCGTTTGGCGAAGATCACCGCGTCCGGCACGACCTTGCCGGAGCGCTTGTCGATGAGGCGGACGGCGACGATGGCGCCGTCGCCTTTCTTGATTTCGGTCTGGACGAGCTGGAACTCATAGTCGCCGATCCCGGCCCAGGCCTGCGAGACGGCCCCCGCGCCGGCGAAACCGATCAGCGCCGCCGCGGCGGCGCGCTTCACATTAAAAATGTTCATTGTTCCGAATTTCCTAAGATTCATCGTTGACCGCGCAGGCGGCGCGGCGGCCTCGTGGCGGAAGCCACGTGCTCGCGCCGCACGACGAACAGCCATGCGGCGACGCGCGGCTCACGAGGAGCCGCCGATGAATTCAGGCTTTGGGAGGTTTGGGAGGCGGCGGCTCCGGCAGCAGGTCGCGCCAGACGTCATCGCCCGGGGGGATCGTGTCGGCGGTCGCGAAACGAGCCGGGACAAAGGCCGCCACGGCGGGAGCGCCGGGAAAACACTTGGCCACGCACGCCACGGCCAGCGGGCAGGACGACTTTAAGCAATCCGGAGGGCAGGGCTTTTGGTCCGGACAGCAGGGCATGCCTTGCGACACGGACGCCAGATCCGACATCGCCGCCATAGGGCCGGACTCCATCGCGCTCGCGATCGACGGCGTCACCGTCGGCGCGATCAAAAAGCTGACGATCGCGAGGATCGAAAGCAGGCGAGGAAATAACGACCAGAGTTTCACGGATCAATTATGCCATACGGTGCGACGCAAGAAAAGGCGTCGCCCCTCACGTTTGCGTCAGATCCAGACGCGCCCCTCCGCCTATAAACATCATCGGGGCTTCGAGCGACTCCTTCAGGCTATCCCTCAGCTGCGGCATGACGGCCGCTCTCGTTTTGGTATTCCGCCCATGCCTGTTTTAGAATTTGCGCCGACGACAAACCTTGCCTATCCGGTTGGCGCCCAAGGCACTGTAGATTGTAGTCAGGCTCGGGCTCTTGTCCCCCGCCGGCAGCACCATTCGACAATGGCCCCGTTCGGCGGGAAGCCGCCAATGCCCAAACGGCCCATTTTGACCGATTTTGAAAAACTGGGCGAAATTTTCGGCGCGCCCTTGGCGGGGCGGGCGAGATTGACTGATTTTGCCCTGCGGCTCGCCTCGCGCGCTCGCTTTTGTCTCCTTTTGATCGCTAGGGCGTCGACCTTCAGGGCTTGCAGACAGCGGATGCGCCGCTCGACATCGGCCAGCCGCGCCTTGGCGATGACGCAAGCTGGTTCGGGTTGTCCTGCAAGGCGAGCAAGGTGCAGATCGCCTCCGCTTTGACGCCCAGTTCGCGGGCGTGGCGGATGAATGCCAGCCGGCGGAGGTCTGCCGCGTCGAAATGGCGGCGGCTGGTGCGCGGCGGCGCCGGCAGCAGCCCGATCTGCTCGTAATAACGGATGGCGCAAGATCAGCGCCGTCCGGCCGCGCGCAATTGCGCGAACTGGGCTCGAACCGCTGGCAGGGCGCTGATTTCAAGAGCGAATTTTTCCTTGATGGCCCGATCGAAATCGCCGTAGCCATGGGCCGGAAGCAGAAACGCGTCGGGGCCGCCGATCACATATTTGCGATACCAGGGCTCCAGCATCTTGGGCTCGAAAGTGCGCGGTTGAAAAGGCCGGCCCGGCGCACGGAAGGACCCTCCTCCGAGTGGCTGTGCCGGGTCGCCTTCGTTAATGGGCAGACCGTTGATCGTCATCCCGGTCGCCGCGAGCGCGTCGCGCATTTTTGCGGTCGCGTCATCGCCGTCGCAGTTGTCGACGCCATCGCCGGAAACGTCCATCACCACGCGTTGCGCCCTCACGGGCAACGTCGGCAGAATGTAGTCGGAAACGAAGCGCATCATATGCGCGACGCAGGTGAATTCGCCCTCCGGACGCGGCGTTCGCCGCACGCGCGCCGCAAGGGCCAAAGCGTCCTCGCGCGAAGCGATGCGCGTCCAGGGAATGGCCGCCGCGGCTCGTTCCGACCAATCGACCATGGTGAACATAATGCTGGCGCGAGGCCCACTCAGCATGGCGGCGATGACGTCAGGGTCCGCAAGCGCCTTGGCGATGCCGCCCATCTGCAGCGCGAAGCGGTTCTCGTCGACCGAGCCTGACACATCGATGGATACGATCAGCGCCATATCGACTGGCGCATCGCCGCGCGAGTCCTGCGCTGCCGCATGGCCCGCCGCGATCAAAGTCATGCCGACAAGCAGAAGGCGGAAAATCGGCGGCAAGGAAATCTCCCTGGGACCAAGGCCACATCGTCCGCTTGCGCGGGATAGACGGCGCGTTCAATGTGTGCCGACGCGCCCTCTCCGGCAAGCAAAAAACCACGACGCCTGACCCGGATATTCGCCCTCGTCCCCAGCGTTCCGGAAACCCGCCATCTGCTCGCAAGACTGCTGTTCAATCAAGCGGCCGCCGCATTCGTCTTCGCATGGTCACTGTGGCGCCGCCGACATAAAGCCGACGCGACGCTGGCAAGTGAATCCCGTCAAGGAGACTTTTCACACGGTTTGCTTGATTTATGTACGATCCGCGTTCGGGGCGAGGGCCTCAAGAATGCGGCAATCAGCTACAGTGTCATTGCGGCATTGTCCGATGATTGTCTCTAGCTCCCGCCGCATCGCCGCTAGGTCGGCGAGTTTTCGCTTCACATCGGCCAAATGCTCGCGGGCTATAGCGTCCACCTCTTTGCAGCAGCGGCTTTTCTGGTCGACAAGATCGAGTAGCGCCCGAATCTGCTCAATGGAAAAGCCCAGGTCACGGGCGCGACGGATAAAAATGAGGCTGGTTTCGTGCGTGGTCGAGTATTCGCGGTAATTCCCGGCCGTCCGAGGCGGCGCGGGGAGAAGGCCAATGCGCTCGTAATAGCGGATCGTTTCCACTTTCGTGTCTGCCGTTCGGGCCAGCGCTCCGATGTTCATGATCCATCCTTGACCCTGTAGTTACTATAGGGTCTATATCACAAGTCATCGGAAATTGCCGAAAACGTTGGGATGCGAGCAATGGACAGACCAATTCTTACGGTGGCATTGATCACGATGTTTATCGGCAGCGGTGTGTCCGTCATGGCGCAACAACGGCAGGACCAATCAGGGCGCGCATGGAGTGATTGCTGCGGCATGGAGCACTGGCCGATGATGGGGCCTGGATGGATGATGGGGCCTGGGGGGATGATGGGGAAAGGAATGGGAGGCAGCATGCCGCGTCACCACGCCACTATGATGTCGGGAGTTCCCGCACCTTACAATGCGTTGAGCAATCCGCTACCCAAAACCCGTGAGACCATCGAACGTGGCGCGCGCGTATATGCCGATAATTGCGCCGCCTGCCATGGCGCAACCGGCGCAGGCGACGGGGCGGCCGGACGTGAACTCTCGCCGCCGCCGGCCAATTTGGCATGGCTCGCCGAGATGCCGATGGTTCAATGGGACTCCTTCATATATTGGACGATCGCCGAAGGCGGAACGCAGTTTCGAAGCGCGATGCCTGCCTTCAAAGATGGACTGGCGAAAGACGATATTTGGGCGGTCATCGCCTACATTCGGGCTCGGCTCCCCCAGAGCGCCAAATAGAGGGCTTTCGTTCTGATTTTGCCAGGACATTGATTAGCGTCGTCACGTGGCCGGAGTTCGACCCTCAGAGGAATCTCCTTATGACCTATTACATAAACCGCGTTCTCCCGGTCGCATTTGACGTGGCCGTCGCCCGGACAAAAGAAGCCCTGAAAGTGGAAGGTTTCGGCGTTCTGACCGAAATCAACGTGCAGGAGACATTGAAGGCGAAGATCGGGGTCGATTTTCCCAAATATGTCATCCTTGGCGCTTGCAACCCGACCCTGGCGCACGAAGCGCTCCAGTTGGAGAACAAAGTCGGCACGATGCTGCCC
>NZ_JAGRPM010000045.1 GCF_019449565.1 Rhodoblastus sp.
CGCTTCAAGGCCAGCGCCGCAACCGCAAAAGGACGAAAGGAGAAAGCCAATGCCTTGACCAAAACCTGACCGCAGGAACATAAAAAGGCGGGTCACTTCTCAGTGAAAATCCCGGGTCAGTTCCAAACGGAAATCAACAGATTGGCGCAAAGCCGGCGAATTGTGCGGAGGCCTGTAATTCAGCGAACGCTGGCTAATTCTTGACGGAGCCTGGTTCGAGCAATTTGACGCCCTGGCGCGTTTCAAGGCTGCAGCCCTGGGGATGCTCGCATTTCGCGCCTTGAGGGAAGTCACCTGAAGCTTTGTGCTTTTCGTGTTGTGCCCAGCTGACGCAATTCCCATTTGGAAGCCGGTATCCTGGGCCGCCTCTACATCCACAGCCATCGCAGGCCATGGCGATGGAATTGAGCGTCAGAAAAGCGAACGCGGCGAATATCATATTGGATCGAGCGAAACAGCGCATCAGATCATCGCCTATGGAAACGGATGCCGGTTGAAATTCGAAAACCGGAACCCACGAAAAACATCGGGTTGGGCTCCGGCTGCACCGAATTTTTTTATCAACAGATGCGGAAATGAGCGCCGGTATGGCGGTTCGTCCGCCAGCATGTTTCGCCGCGATGATGATAGCCGTAATGCCGGTGGCCCCATCCAGCCTCGGCACGAGCGGATAAGGCAATCGGCGTCAGAACGATCGCGGAGAATGCCAAAAGCGCAGCGACAAATGATTTCATGATCACAATCCTTCGCCAAGCGATGCTGAGTGAAAATGCAGCAGCTAAGCCCAAGCGACAAGCGCCCAGCAGGCAGACTTTCGTCATGGAGATCGTCGCGAGCTTGCGCAAAGGCCTTGGTTCGATGGTGGGGCCGCGCCAGGCAGAGGTGTCCGATCCTGCGCAGAACGATTTTGCTCGCGCGGCAGGGAAAATTCATGCGAAAAATCTTGCATTGAATATAGATGCGGGCGGCTCAGATGTTTTTCGCTTGGCTGGAGATGCGCCGGAAAGAGCGAGCGCTGATTGACAGCGACGCTGCGGCCATGATCGAGGAATTCGGCCCCGCCGCCTATACCGAAGCCCGGCGGTGGGTCATCGCCGAATTGAATCACAAGGTTATCGACGCCGATCGTCCTCCCGGACACTGGGCTCGCGTTCGAGCGGAAGTGCGGCGACGGATTGGATGTCCCGCGAGATCAGACACGGCGACGCGCTACCTTGAGCATCGGTGATGGGCGGAATAGTTCATTCGACGATTACATTTGGCTGATTCCGAGCGCGCCGCGTCAATCGAGCACGTGCGTCCTGCCTGCCCGTTCCCGTCGTCTCCGAAACCAGTCGAAAATCGGCTTACCGTTTTTGAATGGGGAAATGGAGCCGATGGAAGAAAATGGATTCCGGTTTTAAGTGTGGAATCAGCCAGTAGCGCTGATAAAGTTCGAGACGAAGGAAGCCGAAGACTTCATTGTTGCATTCCCATCGCCTCAAATCACCGACTTAATTGGCGCAGCCGCATTGGCATTGAAAGATGCACAAGTAACCCACGGCAACGAATCCGCGCGGATTATTCCCGTTTCGAATCTCGACGTTGAATACCGTGTCGACCGAAACATTCCGTTTTGCGTATTAAAAGCGTCTCTCTACGGCGCTGGGGATTTGGAGTTTTCTGTTGACCGAAGCCAATTGGCGGCTCTCCGTGAGAAGATAGATCAATTATTGGACAGCGATACTCCGTATAGCCATCAGGATCCAAAACAGTAAGAGTTTTCATGTCTACCTCCTTGAGGTTAGTATTATAGTTACACGATTTGCTATCGTAATACCAAAAAATAGCGGCTAGGCGGACTTTCCCGCCAGCCAACCTTAGTGATTGTTGAATTGATCGCCGCGCTTCAGGAGTGCCCGCCTAGCGCGCGCGTCGTGGTGGACGGCCAGGTAGACGGTTTCGACAGCATCATCGGCGTAATCAATGGAAATTTCGCCGAGGCCAAGGTTTCAGAACGGTGGGTCGGCCGGCTGGATCACACTGAGCATTCGACGGCGTTATTTTACGCTCAGACCCCAGGAGGAGCTCGGAATGACGCTATCGATTCCCGCGCTTACAACAGCATGAAACGCGACATCTAACTGCTCGAGAACGCCAGTTGCAGAAGAGATTTTAATTCAAATTATCAAAACAGGTGACGGTCCTGGTCATTTGGTCCGTGACCAAAGTCGTTTTTGGACAACCTATGTCGGAACAGCGATGCGGAGCGGTGATGTGTCCATGTTTTGACAGTCCCAATAAATATTTGACTTTCGACGAAACCGCGCGCTACGCCGATTCAACAAAAACAAATGCTTCGGAGAATTAACATGTCAGAGAATGACAATACCTCATTTGTCGCCGAGATCCTTTCGGCCTACTTGTCCAACAACACGGTATCCCCTGCTGATCTCGGCTCGGTGATTCAGACAGTTAAAGCCGCGTTTGGTATTTCGATCGGTCAAACTACGGTTCCCACCGTTGACGAGCCGAAGAAAATGGAACCAGCCGTTTCGGTCAAAAAGTCTATAACGCCTGACGCGCTTGTATGTCTCTGCTGCGGGAAGCCGTTCAAATCTCTCAAGCGCCACCTTCAATCGGAACACGGTCTTTCGCCCGATGAATATCGCGCCGCTTTTGGACTGAAAGCGGATTATCCGACTGTTGCTCCGAGCTATTCAGCCCAGCGCTCCACTTTGGCCAGATCCACGGGGCTTGGTCGCAAACCTGCTGCATCGGCAGCCTCGAAGAAAGTCGCCGTGAAAAAGCCGGGTCGAAAAAAGACGGCCACAGAATCCGCGGCTGAATAATCTGTCTGGCTCAACCGTAGCCGCTCGCGAAACCTCGCAAGCGGCTATTTTTCTGTCGCGACGATCTGCTTTCGGCGTGACTGCGCCACCACTTTCAAGGCGCCTTGGGTAAGCCAACATGGTCATCCTCGACAGGGGGAGCAGGTCGAAGGGGCTGAAGCTCAGGTGCGGCAGCGCCCACCAGTCTGCCGGATGCTCGCACCGCGACATGTACGACTACAGAATCGTCGAGATGGGGGTGATCCACGGCCTCGGCGAGCATCGCGCGCAGCTCTCCATGGCGGCCAGCATCACCGCGAAGGCCACCGAGGACGCCCTCAACGGCGCCGTGCTCAAGCTCGAAGGGAAGGAAGCCGAACTGTCGAGGCTCATCGACCTTGTCCAGCAGGGAGTGGCCGTGCCTCAGGTCGTCGACCGCATGCGCCTGCTCGGCGACGAGGTCGCCGCCCTCAAAAGGGCGGCCGAACTTCTCAAACGGGATCGGGCGGAGACCGGCGTGGCTGACCCCGGGTCGGACGTGGACGACATTGGCGCGATATACCGCGCACTCGCCGACCTGACGTCCGTGCAGCGGTTCCCAGCGCGGGCGGAGATGCGGGAGAACCTTACCCACCTCATCGAGAAGGTCATCGTCGGGCCGAGCGGCTTCATCAGCCACCACAAGGACGGCACTGGCGCGAGAACTGTCAAGGTCGGGCGAGGGGCGACCGCGCGGACAGCGGATCGCGAGGCGACACTGCGTTCCAGTTAATCCTGACGCCGCATGAACTCAGCAAAGAGCGGCACCGTGAAGTCCAGATATCCGTGGTCGGTGCTGTAGATCATGCCCTTTGATATGATGCTTGCCCGCACGGGCCCCAAAGATTTCTGGGTGCGCGTCAGCTCCTGTGCGATGTCCGCCATCGCATATGGCCCATCGCCGAGTTTCGCCATAGCTTTTACGAACTGGACCTCCGCCTTCGTCAGACGATCCATCCGCACCTTGAAAAACCCTTCGTCCAGCGTCGCTAGCGTTTCAGCATAGGAATTGTCGGCGTCGGTAAATGTAACCTCAGGCCCCTCCGCGTTGTTCCATATTATTGAGGCCCATTCTTGAAGAAAAAATGGATATCCTTTAGTGCGCTCAACGATAAGTTCAAGTGCGTCCGGTGTAATGGTGGCCTCTTCATCGGTCATTGGCTTTTCAACCGCCTGCATGGCCGAAGTGGAATCAAGCGCTCCCACGCCCGGATATTGGAACAGCCGTTCTGCATAAGATTTAGCTTCTCCCGCCAAACGCGCAACTTGTGGGAGACCTGCACCAACCAATAGAACGGGCAGTCCCTCCTGTGACATCCGGTGCAGTGAAACAATCAGCGCCGAAAGGTCAGCTTCAGACAGGTACTGTACTTCATCGATCAGGAGTATCCAGCCACGTCCTGCGGCCTTAGCAGCCTTCCCGATTAGGGCGAAAAGGTCTGGAAGATCGTATTGGAGGTCGCCCGAGTCGGCTAGTCCAGGCTCAGGCTCCACACCGACTTCCACACCAGCCATTTCAATCTTGAAGATTGAGGCAAAGCTCCTCAGCCCGCTGAGGCCGCGGGTAGCCAATTGCTTGGCTGCTTCCACCCCGGAGAGCGATCTCATGACTTTTCGCATCTCTGGATATAAGAGGCGGGCGAGAGATTCCCCTTCCGGAGCCTCGACCTTGGAAACCAGTAAGCTTGCTTGCTCGGCGTTCCGACCAATTTCGTTGAGCAGCACGGTTTTCCCGGTCCCGCGAAGGCCCAGTAGCATTATCGAGCGCGCGCTTCTTCCCTGCACGGCTCTTCCACAAGAAATTTTTCCCGCCTCAAGGATGTTGTCTCGACCTGCGAGTTCCGGCGGGCGACTGCCTGCTCCGGGCGCGAATGGGTTGCGATAAGGGTCCATCGGTTCTCCACGGGTGACTGCCCAGTCTAGCGGAATATAGGGAAGTCTATTGAAAATCGCTAGACCTTTTTAGATATCGCTAGTCACATGTCAGTGGACGGAACGCCGCCCTCCACGTCTCGGCCTCAAGGTGCACGGCGTCCTCCAGCGGCGGGCGCAGCGTGAAAATTCTCGGCGACGCCGCGAAATCGAAGACCCGGTAGAGGTTGAACTCGGACGGACTCCGGTCTGCGAGGGACTTTTCAGTCCGCGTCACGAAGAACGGCGTCTGGGCGTCGCCGCAGGTCGTCTTCACCTCGATCAGTTTCCGCGCGCCAGACGTCGGGTAGAAGGACAGGATGTCGTATCCGGCGCCGTCGCCGTCGATATCTGAAACCCATCGTAGGTCGCGAATCAGATCGCGCCGCCCGGCCTCGAACAGATGCCGCTCCTCCACCTCCATGACGAAGGCCTCGCCCTTCTTGCCCAGCGACCTGTTGCGCGCGTCGCGGGCGACCGGATCGAATTTCCGCGCCAGCAGTCGGATGGGCCCAGGCGTCTTCGCTGCGGACGGATCGAAGACTGGTGGAAGAACAAAGGGGTCTGCTCCGGCGAACGGGTTGCGGGATTGCACCTCTGGCTCCAGCGCCGCCGGGGTCCGGGAGAGGTAGCGCTCGATTGCCTCGGACAGCGCCCCGAACTGGGCGTTGTAGGCTGGGAGGTAGCCCTTGATGATCGGAAGCCCAAGTTTCGACAGCACGGCGCTGACGTTCCGATATTTGAACTCGATCGATCCCTTGCTGCGCCTGGTCGCCGTCGCGATCCCGGCATTGTGGTGAGACTTCACATAAGGCCGACCGGCCAACTCTTCGCCGAGCATGGTGAAATAGTCGGCGACGAGCAGGTCGTTCTCCGCGTCCGTCCAGTTCGATCCTGCCGACGCGAGCGCCATTCCCTGCCTTCCCTCGTGCCGCCAGGACACGCGAGAACGGAGTCCCTTGTCAATGGCGGAGGCTTGACTGGCGCAGGAGTGTGCGTGGCAGCCTTGACCGCGACAGCGAGTATGCGACTTTGGCCGCCTCTCAGTAGGAAGACGGCTCATGATCATCGGCTGGTGGCGTCGGCGGAAGGAATTGCGGGCTCGGATCAACGCCGAGGCCCGCGTGTTGATCGCCGAGCGCGGTGACGCGGCCTACCACGTCGCCCGCAGCCGGGCGCTGGAATACCGCCTGCACAAGGTCGTCGATCCTGACCGGACGCCCGACCATTGGGACAGGGTTCGCTTTGCCATCCGCTGCCTCCAGCCCGCAAAGGACGCCGACACGGCGACCCGTTATTTGAGGAGCCGTGATGCCCGAGCGCACTGTCGCCGACCTGCTTGAACTCGAAATCGACGCGGTCGATGCCTTCTGCCCAAGATGCGGCGAGTCCTGGCGGTCGCCGATCTCATTCCTGCCATCGGCGACGACGCTGGAAAAGGTTGCGGCGCTCATGATGTGCCCGACCTGTGGGGCGCGCGACATTGAGGTGGAGGTCGAGGCGCCGGGAAACGGTCGGGCCATCCAATGACGATGCCTAGCCACCGGTATCTTGCCGTCCTCGCATTATTCGCCCTCGGCCTGCCATCGCCGGCGGGCGCCGGACCAGACTGCCCGGCCTTGAACCCGGCTGTCACGCAGGAGACCATCGGCGCCACAATTTGCACGGCGGGCTGGACGCGAACGGTGCGGCCTTATGTTGCAGACATGAAGCGGATCGAGGCGGAAATGCTGGCGACCATTGGGGAGCCGATCGAGCGCCGGAACCGCTACGAACTCGACCACCTCGTGCCGCTCGCCCTCGGCGGCGCCTTGATCGACCGGCGGAACCTCGCGCTCTAGCTGTGGAGCCTCAACAGGTTGTCCTCGGACAGAGCGAGGCGGCTGATTGGCGTGTTTGATTTTATTCCGCCGTGCGGTCGACGCCAGTTGTATTGTGGAGCCAGATCGGCAGCTCTTCGGCCCGACGAGTTGAGGTCGGATAGGCTTGAGCGTAAGCCCATTCGCGCAGCGCCGTCTGGATGAAGCGCTCGGCCTTGCCGTTGGTCTTCGGCGTATAGCGCTTGGTCCTGACGTGCCTGAGGCCGAGTTCCCGGCAGGCCTGCCGGAAGGCGAATGATTTGTAGCACGAGCCGTTGTCGGTCATGACCCGCTGCACGGCGACGCCGAGCCTGGCGTAGTAGGCCACGCTCGCTTGGAGGAACGCGACGGCGCTTTCCTTTTTCTCGTCGGGAAAGATCTGGCTGAAGGCGACGCGGGAGGCGTCGTCGATGCAGACATGGACAAATTCCCAGCCGACGCCGCGTGACTTGCTTTGGCCCGCGCGGTCGCCGGTTATGCGGTGACCAACACGGTCGAAGCGGCCAAGTTTCTTGATATCGATATGGATCAACTCGCCGGGGTTCTCGCGCTCGTAGCGGCGGACGGGTTCGGCCGGCTCCAGCGCAGCAAGCCGGTTGAGGCCGAGACGCTGCAGGATGCGGCTGACGGTCGCTGGCGAGACGCCGGTTTCGGCGGCGATCTGCGCCCCGGTCCGGCGCTGGCGGCGCATGGCCTCGACCTGCGTGACAACCGCGTCCGGCGTCGGCCGGTTGAGCTTATGCGGCCGCGACGATCGATCTTGCAGGCCCGCGACCCCTTCGGCCTTGAAACGCTTCCACCATTTGCGCGCGGTCCGCGGGCAGACGCCTGTGGCTCGTGCGGCGGCCTCCGGCGTCTGCCCGCTCTCGATCTGGCGCTCGACCGTGCGGCGTCAAACGGGCATTCTTGTGGATGTTCATCCGGTCCTCCGGGTCTTTCTGAAGCTTCGCAACCTCAGCATCCCCGATCAGGACCGGATGGACAACCTAATGAAAACTCACATCTAGCCCACCGACGAGGCGCGGGAGAAGGACGCCATCGAGGTGTGCCTGTCCTCGCTGGTCTGTCAGGGCAAGATCGCGCTTGAGGATGCCCAGTCGGCGATATGGGAGTACTGGCGCAAGGCCGGGGAACTTTGCGAAGAAAAGTGGTGACACGGCCCTCGCCTTCAGAGCGACCGTCCGGCGGACTATCCCAAACCCTTCTCCGGTATCTTGAGAACCGTGAGAACTTCCGGTCCAGGTAGCATCACCGACTGCTCCGAAACCTCATATCGCCCCGCATCCTTGAAATCGAACCATGCGTCCGCCGGCATCAGGCGCGGACGCGTCTCGGCAGCCGCTCCTTCGAAAAGCATCCGACCGGCAAACGTCTCCCGGTCAAGCGTACGTTGCAGTCGCCACCATGTCGGCACCATCTTTGCTGCTCTTGCCCAGTGGTAGCCTTGCCTATTGTAGCAGGCGAGAACAATTGGAATTCGATTCGACTCAACCGCCTTAATAAGCGTCGCGGTTAAGCTGACGTTGAATTCTGCGGCGATTTCCGCCACGTCCTGAATCCTGAATTTATTGAGTTTCGCCAGCACAGGTCGAAACATAAAATTTGGGAGCACAAGGTCCGATGCGAACCCATCGGCTTGCCGCTCAGGATTGAGCGGCCCTGGCTTGATGTCCTCGATATCTTTCGAGTTGCAGAACAGCACCTTGCCGCGATGATGGTGCCAATGGCCGACCTCATGCGCCAACGAGAAGCGCTGACGCTGTTCGCAACTTCCGCTATTCACCAGAATGATCGCCTTTTTAGACGAGCCAGCGATCATCGCCTCGCACTTGTCCAATGGCTGATATTTGACGAAAGCACCTCGGCTTGCAGCGATGGCTTCAAGATCGATGTCCTTTGGGCGCCGAATTCCGAGTCCGAGCAGCATCCGTTCCGCCGGAGTGACATCGTCACTCATTCCGTCTCATCCTCGGATTCGAGCTTTTCAAGGTCTGCCAAGGCCCTCAGGAGCGCGTCCTCGTCGTGGTCCGACAGGCCGTTGCCTTTCCGCGCAGCGAGCATCATTGGAAGGGCCGGGTCGCGAGATTTCATCGCCCCAAGCTTTACCTTAGCCTTTTCGCGATTGAAGGGGATCGCCGAAACGTTCGCGGTAGACGCTCGAAAGGAAGCGGCGGCAGCTTTCGCCTCATCCAATCGCACCTTGGCGCACATTTCCTCTGCCTCTGCGATCATTTTATTAGCGAGGATTACATAAGCGTCGAAGTCGCCGCCGGCTTCCTTGATATCCTCACGGATTTCATCCGGCTTGGCGGCGATAAAGCTCTCGATCAAGGCGTCCTCGATCCGGCGCATCCCGTCGATGTCCTGTGTCTTTTTGGAGGCGCTCATTGTTGCCACCCGTAGGGATAAAGCTTCAACATTTTGCGTCTGATCTTCTTGTAAAGATAGTCGATGCGGGATTGATCGGCTCCGACGAATTCCCGCAAATCCCTGCCGCGAAGACCTTCAGCCAACCCCATGATCATCATTTGACAATCCTCGTCGCCATCAAAGTGGCTGTTGATCGTCTCCAATGCCGTCTTAGCTTCCGGCTCCTCGGCATCCAAAAGGAGCTGTTCAGGATTTAGCGAACTCGAAGCCAGGGCGCCGGTGCCGAGGACTACAGGTTCCGGATTGGCCCGATCGTCGTCGAAGGCCACATGCCGTTTCTGGTATTCGCGGTCATGCGAGGCAATGCTCCGCATCGTTTGGATCAAGAAGGCGATGAACGGCACGTCGCGGGGACAACGCCTCTTGCCTAGAATTGTTCGACACAGCGCCTCGCGAAATAATTCGCCCGCCTGACGTCCAGTCCCCCCAATCTGTCCTTTATCCATCGCGATCAGCTTCGCCTTTTCGTCCGCCGAAAGCGCATGAATCATCGCGAGCGCCTCCTGGACGTCGAGATATTCCACGGCATCGTCAGGTTGCTCGACGGCGTCGGCATCGCTCGTTGAGCCCATGCCTTTCTGGCCTCCATCTCACTATGCCCGTGAATTTTCTTTTTCGGACATGTGGGCATGGAGTCCGAAAGCCGGGTCGTCGCCGGCATAGCTTAACAGGATGCCAGCTGGCGCGGCAAAATCAACCGAGTTCAGATGAAACTTCGAGGGCTGCCCAAGAAGGAGGCGAGGTATCCGCCAACGTGCCCACGCCCGGCCTTAGGAGTAAAAAATGAGCCGCATGAATCTTCCGACTAACGATGATCCGTTTCTCAATCCCCTTGACGCAATCCTGGCGGATGTCGCCGTCAACCTGCAGCTCCCGCCGAGCTTTCACGACAAGGCGACAGAGCGTTACGAAGCAGTGCGGACTTACGCGGAGCGCGATGGCAGCCCCCTGAAAGGCCATATCCTCCGTTTCTACCCGCAGGGATCTATGGCGATCGACGCCACGATTTCGACCCGCGGCACCGACGACGAATTCGACATCGACATCGTGGCGGAACTCAACGTTGCCCACATGGCAGACCCGAACTGGGCGTTGGATCAGCTCGCCGAGGCGTTGAGGGGCTATCCGACCAGCAAGAGGATCGAACGCCAGACGCGATGTGTCACGGTCCGCTATGCCGACGGCATGCACCTTGATGTCACGCCCGCGGTAAGGCTGCCATACACTGCGGAGCGCGAAAGCCACATCTTCCACGCCCACCCTGAAAAGGCGGCGTCCGAGCATTACCACGTGCCGATGAACGCCTATGGTTTCGTGGAATGGTATCGCCAGCGCACCCCCATCGAGGATCGCTTCGCAAAGGCGTTCAATCGGCGCCTTTTCGAAGCCTATGGAATCATGATCAAGGCGGCTGCCGAGGTCGACGAGGTTCCAGACCCGACGCCCGTTCATGTGAAAAACACCGCTACTGTCGCCCTTCAGTTGCTTAAGCGGTTCCGCAACATCGCCTATGCTGAGGCGGGTTGCCGCATTCCTCCTTCGGTGATGATGTCGTGTTTCGCCGGTCACGCCGCTGCGCCGAACACTTCGCTCACCGATATGGTGATCCGTCAGGCGCGCATGATTGCAAAGCATATTTGGGCGGCGAGCGGCAGGCGGGAGAGGATCAAGGTCGTGAATCCGGTCTACGTCCATGACTGCTTTACGGACCGCTGGCCTGAGAGAATCGACCAACAGAATGAATTCGCCCAAAAGTTGAATGAATTCGCGACCGGGCTAGAATACCTGAAGCGCAACGATACCTCGTTGGAGGATCTCCAGGTTTGGCTTCGCGACCAATTCGGCAGCCATGTCGTTTCACGCTCTATCCAGCAGATCAATGAACGCATGGGCAGGGCTGTGCTGGCCGCTACTCAGTCCTATACCCCCAAGGGCGGCATTTACGTCCCGAGTGCTCCGAAGCTGATGGGGGTCGGAGCGGCTTCTGCGGCATCCATGCCGTCCGTCGCGAAGGCCCACACCTTCATGGGTGGGCGCCGCCAGTGATCTGTTTTCCAACCATAGACGTCCAGATTCATGCCATGCGGCAGTCGTGGCCGTCGCTCCGCGAAACGCGAATCGATAGCCGAACCGCTGTTTGGCGCGGTCCTTTGCGCCCACTTCTGATGACCCATGAGGTTGAGATTTTCTATCGCGCCCCCCTCGTGATCGAACTGATCAATCCGATGCAGCAGCAGCCGCAGGTGCGCGTCGCGCAGCCCCTTCTCAAGAAGATGCCTCGCAGCGCCGAAGGAGCGCTGCCGCACGTGTATTGGGACGATCCAGACCGGCCCATGCTCTGTCTCTTCGACGCGGAGGCGGGCCAGTGGTCGCCTTGCGACCTGCTCGCCGCGACCACGGTGCCTTGGACCGTGGACTGGCTCGCCTGCTACGAGGGCTGGCGCGCAACTGGCGAATGGACCGGCGGTGGTCGCCATGTCGGCGCCGCAAGCAAGAAGGAACGCGAATCGTGAACCACGTGCCCACCCGCCGTTCGGACGGAACGATTCAATTCCGCCGCGAGATGCAGCCCTGGCCGAAAGACCGCCCGTTTCGAATCCTGTCGATCGACGGCGGTGGCATCTGCGGACTGCTTCCCGCCGCCGTCCTCGCCGAGATCGAGCAACGCTTCCTCGGCGGCGCGCCGGTCTCCGACTATTTTGATCTCGTGGCGGGGACTTCGACCGGCGGCCTCATCGCCCTCGGCCTGGGGGCCGGCATGTCCGGCGCGCAACTGAAGCAATTCTACATCGAGCGGGGTCCCAACATCTTCCCATCGAGCGACGGCGTCACCGGCAAGGCGCGCGGGATGCTGAAATGGGCGAAACAGAAGGTCCGCACTCTTTACGACGTGGCGCCGCTGGAGGCCGAATTGATGAGGGTCTTCGAACAGCGCTTCTTCGGCGATTCGAAACTCCGGCTTTGCGTCCCTTCCTTCGAGGGGACGCACGGGGAGCCTTGGATTTACAAGACGCCCCACCATCCGGACTACAAGAAGGACCGCCACGAGAGGATGTTCACCGTCGGCAGGGCAACGTCGGCTGCGCCCACCTACTTCAAGCCCCTCGACACCTTCGGATACCGGATGGTCGATGGCGGCTTATGGGCCAACAACCCGGTGATGATCGGTCTGGTTGACGCCTTGGCGTGCTTCGACATCGACCGCGAACAGGTGCAAATTCTCACCTTGGGCTGCGGCGAGAATTCGTTCCACGCGAGCGATTCTCAGGTTGACGGCGGCGAGCTTCAATGGCGAAACGCCATTCGCGGGGCCATGCGCGCGCAATCCCGGAACGCTCTGGGTCAGGCCTTCCTGCTCGTCGGAAAGGACCGGGTGGTTCGCCTCGACGCCCCCGAGTCGCCCAATCCCATCGCGATGGACGATGTGGGACGCGCGCTGGCCGAGCTTCCCAACATGGCGCGGTCGCTTGTCGAAGGCGCCGGCCACCGCGTCAACGAGATGTTCCTCGGCGACAAGGTCGTGCCCTACCAGCCGATCATGATGTGAGAGGCGCGGTGGGACGCTCTCTCGTTTTGTCAGTCATTTTCCTCGGCAACGAGGCCGAAATCATTACCCCTCGATAAGGAATTTCGAAAATGCCCAAGAACATCGTGATCTTCTCAGACGGCACCGGACAGGACGGCGGCGTCCGCCCTGAACAACGCCTGAGCAATGTGTACAAGCTCTACCACGCCTGTCGCGTCGGCCCGGAAAACTGCATCGACCCCAGCCAGCAGGTGGCCTTCTACGATCCCGGGCTCGGCACCGACATCGGCGCGACCGCTCTGACGGCGCCCGTCCGGTTCGTCCAGAAGCTCCTCGGCTCGGTGATCGGCAGCGGCATCAAGAAAAACATCGCCGACTGCTACGAGTTCATCATCAACCACTACCAGCCCGGCGACCGCATCCTCCTGATCGGCTTCAGCCGTGGCGCCTACACGGTTCGGTGCATCGCGAACCTGATCATGCTCTGCGGCGTCCCGACCAAGACGCCATCCGGTCCGTTGCCGCTGTTGCGGTCGGCAATCCATGACATCGCGACGGAGGCCGTCGAGACTGTGTTCGAACATGGCGCAGGCCATCCTCGGGAGCAGTTCGAGGCCGAGCGTTTCGAACTCGCCCGGCGTTTCCGCGAAAAATACGGCTCGAACCACGAAGGAGGCGAAGACGGACGCTCCAATGCCGCGCCCCATTTCATCGGCGTGTTCGACACGGTCGCGGCCCTAGGCGCCAGCGGGTTGAAGTGGTGGCTAATCGTCGGCGGCCTCACGCTCGGCGTCGTCGCCGGCGCCGCCTTGATCTCGGCGGTCCCGGCAGCGGCGATCGCCGGGCTGCTTCATCTGCTCAAGGGATGGTCATTCTGGACGGTTGCGCTGTCGATAGTGGGCTTGTCGATCGTAGCGGCGGCGGGCGGCCTTCTTTATCATCAGGTCAGGTCCAGCCTGAAGATCATCCACGACTTTCCCACCAAGGGCGCCGCCCCCCGTTGGCACTTCGCGACGTGGAAGGGCAAGAACTTCGACCGACTGCTGAGCAAGTACGTGAGCTACGCCAGAGCGGCCAACGCCATTGACGAGACCCGGGCGGATTTCGCCCGCGTCGGGTGGGGCGGCGTTCAGGACGGGGTGCCGTCGGTGGTCGAGGGGCACGACCGGCTGATCCAACTCTGGTTCGCCGGCAACCATTCCGACGTCGGCGGAAGCTACGACGACACCGAATCGCGCCTTTCGGACACTTCCCTTGAATGGATGGTCCAGCAGGCGACGGGCGTTCCGGGCGGCTTGATCGTCGCGGGACAGAAGGCGCCGGGCGACGCAAGCAACAATCCGAACCTTCGGGTTTTCCCTTCAGCCGATGGCGCTCAACACTGCGAGGTGGTCGCGATGCAGGACACCATCGCCAGCAGATTGCCGAAGTGGATTCTCAGAATTTGGACGCCGCCGACCTGGCCGGTGAAGGTTCGGGAAATCACACACGACGCCCCTGTTCACCCCTCGGTCGAGGAGCGCTTTAAGCTGGCTTCCGTCGTTAACGCCGCGGGTTCGGGGCCATATCGCCCCAAGGCGTTGGAAAACCACGACAGGCTCAAGCAATACTATTCCCCGAATGCCGAGGGCGCCGCCTAAGCGATGTCCGTCGTCGATCGAACGGCCTTCCAGCTTCCAGCGTGAGAATCTATCGGATTTCGATACGATTGGGTAAGATCGCTATAATTGCCGGAGAAAGACCTGCCGAAATGACGTCAAAACGCCGCATGCGCCGGATTCGCGGGAAGATGCGATCGGCAACGGTCGCCAAAAGCAGCCGCATTGCCGGGGCGGAATATGGACCGGACTCGATTGCCGTGCTCGCGGCGCTGGCTCCGGCACGACGGCGGCCGGACTATTTCATAACGCCGGACATGTCGGATGAGGCACGCATAAACGTCGCCTTGCGTTTCATATTCCGCGACGCAGACCGCGCCAACGCCTGGCTCAAGACACGAAATGATGTTTTCGGCGGTCAGGCGGCGCTAGACATTATGAGCGAAGCCAGCGGCGTCGAGCGAGTACGGGAATACCTCGAGTCCGAGGCAGCAGATGGAATTGAGGTAGACAGCTTTGGCCGTCGCCTGCTCTCGCAGAAAGGCTCGATCCCAGCGGATGTCGCACTCGAGATCGACGACCCGCGCCGGGCAGGCCCGACGTCAGAAATGCCGGATGATCCGCGCGCTCTCGCTCTCGAAGGGCTACAGGCACCATATGAAGCCGACGCGGATTATGGTCCGAAATCGCGGGCTGTTCTAGAAGACTTGGCCCCGCCTGCTGACCGCCGACACAGCTTCTCAACGTTCGAGCTCTCCGAAGAGCAGGTCGAGGCGATCAAGAACACCAAAATGGACCCTCGGCATGATCATCTGGACGCCTCGCTCGAGGACGACTTCGGCCGCCGGCTGCTCGAGCAAAAAGGTACGATGCCGCCGGACGTCGATCTGGAGATATGACTCCGCACCGCAAGGAGATTTGACTCCGCTCCGCAAAATGCATCTCTCGCTACGGCACTGACCTACCTCCGCTAAAATTGACCAGCCTGACAGAAGTAGGTCACACACACCTCGGCTTCTTCCTGCGCACCCACGTGAGGGCAATGGGCGAGTTGGGCCACAGCAACCGGAGTTATTGCGAGGAAGCCGCCTTTGCCTGCAGCGCCGAAGTTCGCGCGCTGCGTTGGTCGCACCATTTGCGCTCCGACCACAACCAAAGTCTTTGGTCGCGCAAAACGACTCGGATCATCCCTGTTTTAGCTGCTTCGAGATGAGCGACTAAGCAAGTCGGCAGCACTGCTCGGCCAGCAGAGTCAAAGCTGAGCCGCGAATAACGGTCCATCGCGGCAATTGCGAGCTCGCCCCGTTCAGCCTCACTTGCTTCACCCAATATTCGCTGAATCGCGTCCATCGCTTCGCGACCGGCTGAGTCCCAACTGCGCAGCTCGACAACGCTTTCGGCCTCCACCACAGCTAGGGCATTAGAATTTGGGGCGCTGAGCCACTTTAGCTGGCTTCGGACGTTAATCGGGAGAACGACCCGATCCTTTGACGCCAAGGCCACGACATCAGTCCAGACGCCCTTTGCAAAGGACGCCACAGGATTCCAGGAAGTCGGCCGGCCGGTTTTCATGGGACAATATGGGTAAAAGAAACAATCGGCTTTGACCAGCCAGATTGGAAGGATTAGGATTATGGTATAGAAATTAATTAGGATTTTGGCACATTTTGCGCGCATAAGCGTCAAAAGTCGTGAGATTGGGGAGTTCTATGCTCGAACGCTCAGCGGCATCATTTCGAATGCGGCCTGAAATGGGAACAAGTCATGCAGACGAATATGTGTGCTGGTCCCGGATGCAGGCCGAGGCTGGCCAACAGCTCGAGGCCATCATCGAGAGGAAGGAGCGCGAGCGGCAGGCTGGAAACGGAGTGTTTTTCTGGGGCGTCGGCAACGCCCCCTCGGTCTTGATTAATGCCTTGGCCCGGATGGAACGAGCTATTCCGGTCGTGTTTTCCAAAATGAAGGGAAGGCCCAAAGCCGTCGATCTTGAGCCGGGACGGACGGTGGTCTGGCGGCAATACATTGACGTCCACGGCAACGAACGGCCGCTTCCTGCGCACGCTCTCGTGACGAGCCGGGGCGATAGTGGGCTCGGTCCGAAGACAAGGCATTTCGCGCTGATCTGTTTCTCGGTGTCCCCTTTGGCCTTATCAGCCGGGACCGCTTTCGACCCGAATTCATACCGAAATGCCGGCGGCACGGGCGCGCCGGTCGGCGCCTCCCAAGTCACGGCTTTGCTGCGGCGAACCGCGGCGACGATGGGCGACACTCCTTACGAGATCAATCTGCATGCGAGCCTCGTCGGAAGCTGTTGGGTTCGCTTGACCGATCCGGTCGAACTCTCTACCGCGGAGCTCCGGGAAATCGCCGTGGCAACTTCGTCCGGCAACGACTGGATTGATCTCGTCACCCGGCTCCGAAAGGGCGACGCCGCCCTCGATTCCAGCGACAACGCAAAGTCCCGATTGTTCTAACGGCCCAGCATCGTCAGACTGCACCCAACACCCGCGTCCTTAGCAGACGGATCAAGGAGTTTTGGACGACACTAGAGAGCTGATCAGCGCCTTGAAGCGCGCAGGGCTGAGCGATCATGCCATTCGCGCCGCTTGGCCTTCATGGTGGGACGATGACGCTGCGGCCTCCAAGTCGGGCAAAGCAGAACTGCGTTTTGCCCTCGCCCGCAAGCTTGGACTTTCGCCTAAATCACTTCTTGGCGAACGCGTCGAATTTGTTTGGAAAAATGACGCTCGCTTCAAGAACCTCGCCGCCGTCGATGCTGACGAACTCGCCGCGCTTGCATCCTTCGGTGTGTCTGTCGGACGTCTATTGGTTCGTGCAACGCCCCCAGGCCAGTCGATCGAGGGAATCCCAGCAGAACAGCTGCGAGCAGCGATTCTACGCGGGCGTCAAGTCGTCGACTTGCTCAGCTTGTTGACCACCTGCTGGGGGCTGGGGATTCCGGTCATCTTTCTCCGTGTCTTTCCTCTGAACGCCAAATCAATGAGGGCGATGGTGATCGGTGTCGAAGGGCGGCACGCCGTTTTGTTGGGACGAGAGTCACAATATCCCGCCCCTTTGGCCTTCACATTGGCGCATGAACTCGGCCATGCCGCTCTCGGTCACGCACAAGGCGGCAACGCGTTGGTGGATGTCGCCGATCCCGATTTTGATGGCGGCGATCCCGAAGAAGAAGAAGCTGACCGCTATGGTCTCGAGCTTCTCACCGGGTCGCCAAAACCCGCCATCACGACGAATACGCAAAGCTACGGCGCAAGAAGCCTAGCGGAAGCTGCGATACTCGCCGGGCCGTCTCGCGGCATAGAGCCAGGCACCTTGGCGCTTTGCCTCGGCTATATCCAGAAAAACTGGGCAGCGGCAAACGCCGCGTTGCGCCATATCTACGATGAGCCGCGCACGATCTGGAACGACATCAACCGCCTAGCTTCATCGCAGCTGCAATGGGATGAACTCAGCGACGAGTCGAGCACTTTCCTCAAAAACGTCATGTTCGGCGTCGATGCGTAATCCCGTTCTTCTCGATAACGATATCATTTTGAAAGCGCTCCGATTTGGAATCGAAGTGGAGCTTCTTTCTGTCGCCACTAAATCAGGAGACCCGCCGGCCATTTTGAAAGTGGCCGAATTCATGATTCGGGGACGGATCCAGAGATCAAAGCTAAATGGGCACGAAAACGACGAGGCCGCTTTGATCGAGTTCCTGGGGGCCGTCGCCAGGATCGAGCCAAGCGACCACGAGCTTGAACTTGCGGCCGATTTTGAAGCCAAAGCGCAAAAAAAGTACCTCGAGCTCGACTCAGG
The DNA here is from genome assembly GCF_019449565.1 of Rhodoblastus sp. Classification (GTDB taxonomy): domain Bacteria; phylum Pseudomonadota; class Alphaproteobacteria; order Rhizobiales; family Beijerinckiaceae; genus Rhodoblastus. Next base: position 17,993 of record NZ_JAGRPM010000045.1, read on the forward strand.
CGAAAGCCAACTCTTGGCGGCGCTCATCGTTCGCGGTCACAAACTGATGCTCACTGGCGACAAGCGGGCAATTTGCGCCATCGAGCAAATCGCCTCCGATCAGTTGGATTCGGCGCGCCTGGTTTGTTTCGAGCAAGTTGTCGCATCTATACTGAGAGAAGCAGACTTCACCGCAGTCCGCGAAAGCGTCTGCCGAACCCCGACGACAGACCGGGCTGTATCTATCAGCTTCGCTTGCTCCTCGGCCGTTGTCGCGGTGGAATCTGTTTTCGAAGGCCTCAGGAGCTATACCGAGGCTCTGCGACGAGATGCCGCCACTGTCCTGTTTCCAGGCGATGACCTAATCGGTGTTCTTTAAAAAGACGGCATAAGGCGCTTGCAGTTCCGCGACCAAATTTATCTGAACTTCCTTTGGATCGTCCTCATTCGTATTTTCGGAATGATCCATGACCTCCAGGCATGCTTTGTCGACTTGCCCACGTAGATAGCGGCTACCCAACCGTCCCATGCTCGGCCCGACCGGAACTCTTGTTTGGTTCAAAGGCAACATGACCTCTTTGCGTTCCAGGCTCTTGATAACCAATGCAAACCTCGAACCGAGCACGTTGATGGGCTTTGGGATTTCCTTCCAGGTCAGCCCGTCTTCCGAATAGTCGCTTGCCCTGACCTGTTCCGCAAAATGCTTGGAATTCATTTCCTGCATGACAAGGTGGATAGGCTGCCCTTTCGCTTCGAATATCTCAGCGAAAGGCTGCACCATGGAGCGGGGATGACAGGTGTTGCCCCCATAGCCCCACATTGCAAAGCCAGCCTGCTCGATCTCCTTAGACTTGCGATTGATGATGTCCTCCAAGCCCTCCTGGGCATGAGTTCCCACCTTCATGAATAGGATTCCCGCCCCCGGTTGGATGATCGCGCTCATTCAAAGCCCTCCAGCAGGTCCAACTTATACTCGTCTTCATGAGCCTTGCCGTAATCGAGTCTCTTGCGTTCTCTGACGTACCTGACTTTCGGCTCCTTGGACTTCCCATAAAAATTGATCAGCCGTTCACGTGACGCCGGTTCGCTCGGCGCTGCATTTGCGGAATTGCCAGGTAAAGAGCTGACAAAAAGGTTGCACGATTTCAGGTCGGGATTGTCGTCAAGATGGTAGGCATGCAGCTTTCTCTGCATCCGCGAAACATAGAAGCCGCGGTCCCGCGAAAACCCCTGAACGCTAGCAAGCACCTCCTTGGGCCAAGCGATTTCATCATCGTCGGCAATAACGATCATGCCTTCGCCTTCGAATCCGACAGCCTCAATCCCGCGTTGGGCGAACAAATTGACGCTTTCGCCGTTATTGGAAGCGCCCCAAGGCGGATTCGTATAAAAGCAGTCATACTTGGGCGCCTGCGGGAATGCTTCTAGGCAGTTGTAAAGTTCGGCATCGAGATGCTCGATCCGCTCCCGGTCCGCGAAACGCTTGACGGCTTGAACCGTCCGTTCATCAAAATCGAAAACCATGATTTTGGTCGGACCGAAATTCAGCACGCCCCGCTTCTGCAGATAGGCCACGCAGACGCTGATCGCGTCTCCGTCTCCAATGAAGGCAAGCCGCTTCCCGTCCGCCCAATCGGCGACGATCTCGGTCTGGAAGACCATATCGCCCGTTTTCATGTGAATTTGATCGAATTCCCGAAGTGGACGCGGCCGGTTTTGAACGACATCGGAAACAGCGTTGACGGCGCTGCGCAAGTCTACTTGCTCTCGCAATCGGGACCTCCTGAAAATGCTTGGTTCAAACGCTGCGTCCCGCTTTCCGCGAGACAAAAATAGGTCGGAGCGCAATAGGCCGAATCGGGTGCCTCGAACCTTTGCCGCGAACACGCCTTAATGACTATGATTCGTGGCCAAGATTATCGCCGCAAGCAGACGGTGGCAAACTGCGGAGGCCAAGGCATCAACAGGCTCGCGAACGCGCTGATCGCGGTAGCAATGAAACACGCCAGCGTCAGATCAGCCCAGCGCGTGGCGGTTTGTCAGCTCGAAATTTTTTCGGCCGAGAGGGGACCCTAATCGCGGCAAAATTCAAAACACCCGTCCAGCTTTGATCTCCGCGATTCGATGGGCCCCGGCGGCGAAAACCACCCCCCGCGCCCGATCCATAAAACCAGCAAGGCCCGGGAACAAAAAACAAAGGAAAGCGTGTTCCTCTTCCTCGAGCAAATAGCAGCTTTCGCCAATTGCCATGCCCTCTCGAACGAGCACGGCCCGGCCGCCCCATTTACCGCTCTTGTCGGCTTCTGCGATCAAGCCGGTCCGGCCGAACGCCCTGATAGCGCAACCAAACGGCAACAAGGCCCCTTTCGCCTTGTCATGCAAATGATGCGCGACCTGGACCAACGTTACGAACTTGAAGCCGATCGGTTTGCCGGTATGGGCGCTAAGCACCGCCCGAACCGCGCTTCGCACCTCCAAGGTGATATAGCGCGCCCCGCTCATCGGAATCTGAAGCCGAAGGCCTTCACTTCGTAGCGATTCGCGTAACTTCTCATGCGTCGTGAAATCAATATCGCCATCGGCATAACTGAAATAGTCGAGCCATCCCCGCCGAACAGCATCTTTGTCAGCCGCTTCGCGATCGACCTCCGCCGCAGAATGACGCTCTCGAGCAGCCTTTTCCTCGCGGTCGACATCAACGGCAAAAATCCGTTGCCCCCGTAAGTCCAGGGTCAGATCATCCCAGGCAACCAGTCGGCTCTCCCATTTCGTAGAGATCCGCCCGTCATCTCCAATCACCCGATGGGCAATCCAGCACCGAAACGTCAGCCTCCCCAACGCTTGAGAAAGCGCCACAGTCTCGCTATCGACCAACAAGACGTTGGAGTTATTCGGGAAGAAAATATCGTCGGCCGTCATCCTCCGATTTTCTGGATCGAAAAACGGCATCACCCAGACGAGCAGGCCACCCTCCTGGCTATAAAACTCACGCCGGTCGAGGACAACATCCAGAAAAGTGGTCGACAGCTGCGCCTCGAAAGCAATCCGTAGACCTTCGAACCTAGCGCTCACGTCAGGCCGGCGCAGGGACTTCGGGTCGACCTCGCCACGCCAGGTTTTTTCAACCAGCACGTCCGAAAATCGCGCATCCGCCTCCAACGAGGCGACAATCAGCGCTTTCGCCCTGAGATGCGCCTCGCTTTCCTGGGCGCCGCGATATTTCATCGCCCTGATAACGCCCTCTGGAAGGCCGCGCACACGCTCCTGGCAAGCCTCGCCATCACCTGCCCGATGACGGAAATGTCCGGCCTTGCTCAAATCACCTGACAGATAAAGGCCTTTGCCACAAAGCGGGCAAACGAACCGTGGCGTATCGCGACGGACAGAGCTGCGCACCTCAGCCCTGGCGCGAACAAAACGGTCATAGCGAAATTTCGAAATGAACCGCCGCGCCAACAAAAGACGCCCGGACTTTGTCGACCGAACTTCCGGAACCTCCGGATCTAAAACCGCCGGCGTCTGAGCCGTCGGATCAATCGTAATGTTTCTGCTCATTATTCAGTTAACCGCCTGAACGCACTTCGACGTCAGTCTAAAGCGCAACCTCTGAAACCCAAAAAAACATCTGTGTCTCTCCCAAAATCAAAAACCGCAAAAAAACGCCCTTGAATTACCAATAATAGACCATATATGATCTTTTATGAAGGGATTTTAGGCTATGACCTGGGAATTTTCACTGACCACGCCCGACCGAGCAGCCGCCGAAATCGGAGAAAAAATCAAACAGCACCGCATTGCCAAGAATATCACGCAACTGGAAATGGCAAAACGAACCTCCGTCTCCCAAAGCACTCTGAAAAGAATTGAATCTGGAGGACTCGGCTCGCTCCGCGATGTGATGGCGATCGCAATCGAACTGGGCATCGACACCGACATCATCGGCTCAATACCACGGCCGCCACTACGTTCCCTCGCCGATCTCGACAGCGAGGGGCGCCGTATACAACGCATACGCGCCAGGGCCCACAGGAGAACGTCTTGAAACAACCGACAGCCGTCAAACTCACAGTAAAGCTGGAAATCGAAGGCTGTTCCCTACCGATCGGTGACCTCATGTGGTCACGAGACGACAGATTGGCCGCGTTCGAATACGACCCGGCCGCAATCGAGGCCGGTCTGGAAATATCTCCGTTTAAAGCAAAGCTTGCACCCGGCGTGATCATGGGCGCGAGATTTCCATTCGACGGCCTCCACGGAATTTTCGCGGACAGCCTCCCCGATGGATGGGGTCGCCTTCTCGTCGACCGTCAAATCACTAGCAATGGAGGCAATCCCGCCATTCTGACTCCAGTCGACCGCCTCGCCATCGTCGGTTCACGCGGGATGGGAGCGCTCACCTATGCCCCCGAAAATCCGATCGCCATCTCCACAAACGACGATACTCTGAAAATCGACTGGTTCGCCCACCAGGCTGAAATGATCTTGCAAGGCCAGTCCGACGAAGGAATCTCCCGCCTGCTCGAAGCCAGCGGCGGCTCGGCTGGCGCCAGGCCAAAAATCATGGCCCTAAGAAATCCTTCTTCGAATGAATTCCACATTGACCATGGAAACAATGACGACCCGATGCACGAGCATTGGCTCATCAAACTGAAGCACCGAAAAGAAGGAATCGACATAGGCCGGATCGAATACGCCTATGCTCAGATGGCTAAAGCAGCTGGAATTGATTTTCCCGAGACTGTCCTGATCACAGATAATCAGGGCACAGCTCACTTCGCAGTACGCCGATTCGATAGAACCAATGCAGGCCGACATCACGCCCATACCCTCGCCGGCCTGCTCCATGCAGACTTCCGAGTCCCTTCGCTCGATTACAGCGATTTGCTCAGGGCCACCAGGATCCTAAGCCGCGACCAAGCCCAAGTCGAAGAGGCATTCCGACGGATGGTATTCAATGTGATCGCCGGCAATCGCGACGACCATGCAAAGAACCATGCCTTCCTGATGAGCAAGGACGGTCGATGGAGGCTATCGCCAGCTTATGACGTCACGCCTTCAGACGGCCTTGGGGGCGAGCACAACATGACAATCGCCGGCGAAGGCAAGGCGCCAAGCCAAGATCATTTCTCTAAAGTCGCGGCAACTGCTGATATCCCAAGCGCGACTGCGCGCAACATCACCGAGTGCGTCACGAAAGCAACCTCCTCTTGGAAAACTTATGCAGACGACGCTGGAATTGGCAGAGCTGAAACGTCAGCTATTGCTAAACTTATCGAGTCGAACGCGAAGGCAGCTTCGCAATACCGTCGGCCCTCAATACCACGCCGATCAAAAAATAAACGCAACGGAATTACTGATTAAACTGAATAACCACCTTTAAAATTGCAGCTTTCTTCCCACGGCCATCACGCTCAGTTTCGTCGCCAATCCTGCCGCACTCGGCAAATCGCAACCTCATCGAGGACCAGGCGTCATAAATTCAGCTTTTGTACCTGTTTTGGCAGAACAGCTACAGCTAACTGACCAATGCCCAGCACCGCACATCCGCCGAAAAGGAAATCCACTTGAAGATAACCTATCGCGGATCGCCCGTCATTTTCGTCGACGTTGAAGCCTCAACCCTCGACACAGACACATTCCCGATTGAAATCGGCTGGTCGGTAGACGACGAACGAGACCCGCCGTCCTTTCTCATCAAGCCGGCGCCAGGCTGGGATAGCACCGACGCCTATCAGGCGGGTAAAGCCTGCCACGGAATTCCATACGTCGATCTTGTCGCCAAAGGCGTCCATCTCCTCGATATTCCAGGCTGCCTCGACAAGGCCTGGGCCGGCGCAATCCTGGTTTCCGACAATCCACAGTTCGACCAAAACTGGGTCGCGCAGGTCTATGCCGAGCTCAACCGACGCTCGCCCTGGCAAATGGTCGAACTCGACGTCATCTTCGCGACGCTCTGCCAGTTCGCCGGCGTGGACCGCGACGAAGTCGTCGCCATCATCCGCGCCGCCGACCATATGCCCCGGCCGCATCGCGCCGGCGGCGACGCCTTATGCATGCACAAAATAGTCCGAATGATCGTTAATCCAGCGTGGCGAACCAAAATCCTGAACGCCCAGAAAGATAATCAATAAGCTTCTCAAGCTATTAACAAGCCTGCGGCACTATCGCCACTCGACCTAGACCTTTGCGATCGCCCAGACGAAATTCCGCTCAACGATGGACGATTGGACAATATCGATCCGCCGCATATTGCGAAGCGCCTTCGACGCCCACTTGGTGACGTCCGCCACAAGGGACCGGTGGAGCCATCGACAGGCGGACAAAGCGCCTTCATCGCGGCAATGGCGGTCTGGCTGTGTTTTGACGGCAAGGTCTTCACGCCGGTATCCAACATTGCCAAAATTTTTGCGGCGAACTCAGGGTTGATTGCGCCCAACGCCGTGCTCGAGGATGACGACTCGCCGGCGGCTTCTTAGAGCAAAAAACGAGCGAAGCCGGCGCACGTAAGCCCAACAGATTAGGAGTAGCTCACGTCGCGAGTCCTACAAACTTCTGAGAATCCGGCTGACTTTTGTGTTTCACATCCGAGGCCCGGATCGCCGCCACTTCGAGATGAAGATCGATGCGGTCCAGCAGCGGCCCCGAGAGACGCGTCTGATAGGACTGGGCGCAACGTTTCGGCTCGCCGCGGCGGCAGGAATAGCCCGGCTCCAGCGCGTGGCCGCAACGGCAGGGGTTCATCGCCGCCACCAATTGGAACCGCGCCGGATAGACGCAGCGGTGATTGGCCCGCGAGATCGCGACCTCTCCCGTTTCCAGAGGCTGACGCAGCGCGTCGAGGGCCTGCGGCTGGAATTCGGGCAATTCGTCAAGAAACAGCACACCGTTATGGGCCAGCGAAATCTCGCCGGGCCGCGCCCCGGACCCGCCGCCGACTAGAGCCGGCATCGATGCTGAATGATGCGGCGCGCGAAACGGCCGCCGGTCGGTCAGTTCGCCGCCGGCCAGCGCGCCGGCGACGGAATGGATCATCGAAACCTCGAGCAGTTCACGGGGCGTCAGGGGCGGCAGGATCGACGGCAATCTTGCCGCCAACATGCTCTTTCCCGCTCCGGGCGGTCCGTTGAAGAGGAGGTTGTGCCCGCCCGCCGCTGCGATTTCCAGCGCGCGTTTGGCGCTCTCCTGGCCCTTGATCTCTCGAAGATCCGGCAGAATCCCGCCTGGGGCGCGAATGGCGGGGGCCGGCCGTGAAATGACCTGAGACCCCTTGAAATGATTGGCCAGCTGAATGAGCGAGCGCGGCGCGATGATCTTGATGTCGGCGGAGGCCCAAGCCGCTTCCGACCCGCAATCCGCGGGACAGATCAGCCCCCGCCCGCGCGCGCCGGCCGCGACCGCCGCTGGCAGGACGCCGGCGACCGGACTGATCGAGCCGTCGAGAGCCAATTCGCCGAGGACAGTGTAGCCTTCGAGGGCGTCGAAAGGGATCGCGCCAATCGCCGCCATCACGCCCAGTGCGATCGGCAGGTCGTAATGGCTGCCTTCCTTGGGCAGGTCGGCCGGGGCGAGATTGACCGTAATCCGCTTCGCCGGCAGCGCCAGCCCGGAGGCGACCAAAGCGGACCGAACCCGTTCCCGGGATTCCGCGACGGCTTTATCGCCAAGGCCGACGACATTGAAGACGACGCTGCCGTTGGACAATTGAACCTGTACATCGACAGGACGCGCTTCTACACCCTCGAACGCCACCGTCGATACGCGAACAACCATGAGCCTTCCCCGGAATGGCTGAACGCTAGCGAATCACCTGTGGCTTGGCAAGAACATTTATCGAACATGGCTTTGGCCCGCCGCACGCGCGGCAAACCATTGAACTGCTTGTTTTAATTAATTTTTCTTGACGATAACCGTGTGACTGATGGAGGACGTCTGAAGACTCGCGCCGAAGGGCAAAAATGTCACAGTTTTGTCATTCACATTGGGGTAACGAATAAATGCGGCGAGTTCGTCTCCTCCGTTTCAAGCCTGTTGTTTCCGATCGAGCGCACAAGGAACAGCGCCAGTGAAAAATCCCGCGCCGCCGACTGGCCTGGGCCGCGCCCTGGCCCCCAATCTCTTCGACCTCGCAGCCCTTGCGCTCGTCGCCGGCGCGCTGGTCATGATTGTCCACGGCGCCAGCCAGACCGACGTTCCGCTGACCTTGCTGGATGCGACGCCGATCAGCCTCGACCCCGCCAATCTGCCTGAATATGCGCTTCGGACGACCCTGCGCATGCTGGCGGCGATGGTCGCGTCGCTTGTCTTCACCTTCATTTACGCCACGCTCGCAGCGAAAAGCCGACGGGCGGAAATGGTGCTGATTCCCATTCTCGACATCCTTCAATCAGTGCCGATTCTCGGATTTCTGACCTTCACGGTCGTCTTTTTCATGAATTTGTTCCCGGGACGGGTGTTGGGCGCGGAGCTGGCTTCTGTTTTCGCCATTTTCACCAGCCAGGCCTGGAACATGACCTTCAGCATGTACCAGTCGTTGCGCAACGTGCCGAAAGACCTCGACGAGGCCTCGAAAAGCTTTCACCTCTCCTGGTGGCGCCGGTTCTGGCGGCTGGACGTGCCCTTCGCCATGCCCGGTCTGGTATGGAACGCGATGATGTCCATGTCGGGCGGCTGGTTCTTCGTTGTCGCCTCGGAAGCGATCACCGTCGGGGACACCACCGTGACCCTGCCCGGCGTCGGCGCCTATGTGGCCACCGCGATCAAGGACCAGAATCTTCCGGCGGTAGGCTATGCCGTGCTCACCATGCTCGCGGTCATCATCATTTACGACCAGCTGCTGTTCCGGCCAATTGTCGCCTGGGCCGACAAGTTTCGCTTCGAGCAAACCGCCTCGGCCGAAGCGCCAAGCTCCTGGCTGCTCGATCTCTTTCGTCAGACCCGCTTCCTGCGGGCTTTCGCCGGGGCCGTTTCCGACGTCGTCGAATCGACGACGCGCATTCGCCTGCCCGCGCCCAACCTGTCAAAGCTGAAATTTCAGCTGAACGTCCCGGCGCGTCTTGTCGACGCCATCTGGATCACGGTCATCTTTGGCGGCGCCCTCCTGATCGGCTGGCGTGTGGTCGCATATGTCTTCGCCACCCTGAACTGGTCCGACGTGCTGACCGCCTTCACCGACGGCTTCTACACCCTGATCCGCGTCGTGGTGCTCATCGCCCTGGCCACGCTGATCTGGGTTCCCATCGGCGTCTGGATCGGGCTGCGTCCGTCGATCGCGGAAAAGGTTCAGCCGCTCGCCCAGTTCCTTGCGGCCTTTCCGGCTAATATCCTGTTCCCCGCCGCCGTCGTGCTGATCATCCATTTCCAGCTGAACCCGAATATCTGGCTCAGTCCGCTGATGATCCTTGGCACGCAATGGTACATTCTGTTCAATGTCGTCGCCGGCGCCAGCGCCTTTCCGGGCGACCTGAAGGAAGCCGCGCAAAGTTTCCACCTCACGGGGTGGAAATGGTGGCGCTTCGTCATTCTTCCGGGCGTATTTCCCTATTATATAACGGGGGCGATCACGGCGTCGGGCGGCTCCTGGAACGCCGCCATCGTCGCCGAAGTGGCGAGTTGGGGCGACCAGAAGCTGACCGCGGTGGGTCTCGGCTCCTATATCGCCAACGCGACCGAGGCAGGCGACTTCCACCGCGTCGTTCTCGGCATCGTGGTGATGTGTATTTTTGTCACCTTGTTCAATCGCTTGCTTTGGCGTCCGCTTTACGGCTTCGCTGAAAGCCGCCTTCGCCTCGGTTAAATGGATCTATCGGAGATCGCCATGCTCGATGTCGTCAATGCCGGACCCGAATCCGCTCTGATCGATCTGAAAAGCGTCAATCGCAGTTTCGCCAAGGCGAACGGCGACGAACTCGTCGTGCTCGAAAAGGTCGATCTGACGATCAAATCGGGCGAGATTGTCGGACTGCTCGGACGCTCCGGCTCCGGCAAATCCACCTTGCTTCGCATCATCGCGGGACTGGTGAAGCCGTCGTCAGGCCAAGCCGCCTGCCGCGGCAAGCCGATCGACGGACCGCCGCGCGGCATCGCGATGGTGTTCCAGTCCTTCGCGCTTTTCCCGTGGCTCACCGTGCTGGAAAATGTCGAGCTCGGCCTCGACGCGCTCGGCGTCGCGAAGGCGGAACAGCGCAAGCGCGCCCTCGCCGCGATCGATCTGATCGGTCTCGACGGTTTCGAATCCGCCTATCCAAAGGAATTGTCCGGCGGCATGCGCCAACGCGTCGGATTCGCGCGCGCGCTTGTCGTCCATCCCGATCTTCTCCTGATGGACGAGCCCTTCTCTGCGCTCGACGTCCTGACTGCGGAAACGCTGCGCACCGACATCATCGACCTTTGGGTCGAAGGCCGTCTACCGATGGAATCGGTCTTGATGGTCACGCATAACATCGAAGAAGCGGTCCTGATGTGCGACCGCATCCTCGTCTTTTCGTCCAACCCCGGCCGGATCGCTTCCGAGATCAAGGTCGAGCTGCCGCATCCGCGCAATCGTCTCAATCCACAGTTCCGGGCGCTCGTCGATAGCATTTACGCCCGCATGACGCAGCGGGCCGAGCCGCGCCCCTCGTCCGTGGACGGCATCCCGGGCACGGGAGTCGGCATGGTCCTACACCCCATTTCGACCAATGTTCTCGCGGGTCTGATCGAAGCCGTCGCAGCCGAGCCCTTTTATGGACGAGCCGATCTGCCGGTGCTCGCCGACAAGCTCCAGATGGAAGCTGACGAATTGTTCCATATCGCGGAAGCGATCCAGCTGCTGCGTTTCGGCATGCTCAGCGAGGGCGACTTTCTGCTCTCGGACGCCGGCCGCGCCTTCGCCGACCTCGACACAGACGAACGCAAGAGGCTGTTTTCCCAGCACCTCATCAATTACGTACCGATCATCAGCCTGATCCGGCGCGTTCTTGACGAGCGCCCCAGCCATTCGGCGCCAGCCGCGCGCTTCCGCAATGAGCTGGAGGATTATATGTCGGAAGACTACGCGGAAGAGACCTTGGATACTGTCGTTTCCTGGGCGCGTTACGCCGAGCTTTTCGCCTATGACGAAATGTCGGAAATGTTCAGCCTCGAAAACCCGAATTGACGCCGCCGCTCAGGCGCTGGCGGCTTTCTTGAGCGCGTAGAGCGCCTCCAGCGCCTCTCGCGGAGTCATTTCGTCCGGACTGAGCGCGTCGAGCGCCGAGCGAAGCCTATCCGGCGCCGCAGGCTGTAGCGCAGGGGAATCGAGGCCGGCGAACAGGGGCAAATCGGCGACCAGCCTTTCGACCGGGCCATGGCGATCCGTCTTTTCCAGCTCCGCCAGAATATTCCGGGCGCGTTCGACCACCGATTTCGGAAGCCCCGCCAATTTGGCGACCTGAACGCCATAGGACCGATCCGCCGCGCCGCGGGCGACTTCGTGCAAGAAGACGACGTCTCCATTCCAGTCCGTGACGCGCATGCAGAGATTGACCAGGCGCGGCAGGCGCTGGCCCAGATGGGTCAATTCATGGAAATGCGTCGCGAAAAGCGCCCGGGCGCGATTGGACTCATGAAGATGCTCCATTACCGCCCATGCGATGGAAAGGCCGTCGTAGGTTGCGGTGCCGCGGCCGATCTCATCGAGGATGACCAAAGAGTTTTGGGTCGCCTGATTGAGAATTGCGGCGGTTTCGACCATTTCCACCATGAAGGTCGAGCGGCCGCGCGCCAGATCGTCGGAGGCGCCGACACGGGAAAAGAGCCGATCCACGACCCCGATTTTCGCCTCCCTGGCCGGAACGAAGGAGCCGATCTGCGCGAGTACGACGATCAAGGCGTTCTGGCGGAGAAAGGTCGATTTGCCCGCCATGTTGGGGCCGGTGACGACGGCGACCTTGCCGCCCGACGCGGCGGACTTCCTGCGGGCGATTCCGCTCAGATCGCAATCATTGGGCACGAAGGCTTCCCCCCGCGCGCGCAGTGCGGCCTCGACAACGGGATGGCGGCCGCCCATGATTTCGAAATCGAGGCTCTCATCGACCCGGGGCCGCACCCAGTCCGCGTCCACGGCGATTTCCGCGAGCGCCGCGATCGCGTCGACGGCGGCAAGCGCCTTGGCCGCCGTCTCGATCTCGGCGGAATTGCGCTGCGCCTGCGCCGCGAAGCGCTCGAAAATTCCCTTTTCGATCGCGAGCGCCTCATCCGCCGCGCTGGCGATTCGTCCTTCCAGCTCCGCCAGTTCATTGGTCGAAAAACGCATGGCGCCCGCCATGGTCTGGCGATGAATGAATGTCGCGTTGAACGGCGCGCGCAAAAGCTTTTCGCCCTGCGCCTGCGAGACCTCGATGAAATAGCCGAGAAAATTATTGTGCTTGATTTTCAGCTGTTTGGTTTCGGCCAGATCGCAATAGCGGCCCTGCAAGGCCGCGACGACGCGCCGGCTTTCGTCGCGAAGGCCGCGCGTCTCGTCAAGCGCCGAACTATATCCGCCGCGAATGAAATGACCGTCCCGCCGGTCAAGCGGCAATTCATCCGCCAGCGCCGCGCCAAGATCCTCGGCCAGAGCCAGATCGACTTGGGACAGGAAAGCCGCCGCGCCCGCAAGCAATTCTGGCGGCGTTTCCACCAGTAGGCGCCTGCCGCAATCGCGCGCAGCAAGATAGCCATCGCGCAAAGCCGCGAGATCGCGCGGGCCGCCGCGATCCAGAGCCAGCCGGCCAAGCGCGCGCATCATGTCGGGAACCCCCTTCAACCGCTCCCTCGTGTCTTTCCGCAACAGCGGATCTGCGGCGAAAAACCCGACGGCGTCCTGACGGGCGATAATCTTCGCGCAATCGCACAGGGGCGCCGCGATCCAGTCGGAGAGGAGACGCGCCCCGGCCGGCGTCGTCGTGCGATCGAGAACAGAGAGCAGGGAACCCGACCGCTGACCGCCGAGCGTTCGGCTGAGTTCCAGATTCGCCCGCGTCGAGGCGTCGATCTGCAGGCAGGCTCTGGTTTCGGCGCGTACAGGATAGGACAGACGGGGGCGCGCGGAAAACTGGGTCCGCTCGACATAGGCGACCGCAGCGGCGGCGGCGTTGATCTCGGCTTGCGACAGGGGCCCAAAGCCGTCGAGGGTCGAAACGCCGAAATATTCCTTGAGTCGGCGTTCGGCGAGCGCGCCTCCGCCCGCCGAACGATCCGAAGGCGCCAATGCCGCCCCGAAATCCTGTAATAGGCGCTTGAGCCCCTCGTCGCCAAGGATCGCGTCGGACGCGACGATTTCCCGGGGATCCAGCCGCGCAATCAGCGCGGGAAGCCCCGGATAGTCCGTCTCGAACACTTCGAAGGCGCCAGTCGAGATATCCACGGCCGCGACCCCGAACAGCCATTCCGCATCATTGAGACGCTGACGGACCAGCGACGCGAAGAGATTCGCCCGGCCGGGCTCGAGCAATTGGTCCTCGGTCAGGGTGCCCGGCGTCACCAGTCGGACGACCGCCCGGCGGACCACCGATTTGCCCCCGCGCTTGCGCGCCTCGGCGGGATCCTCGATCTGCTCGCAGACGGCGACGCGATGTCCCGCGGTGATCAGCCGCTGCAAATAATCCTCCGACCTTTCGATCGGCACGCCGCACATCGGAATGTCTTCGCCGAGATGCTTGCCCCGTTTGGTCAGTACGATGCCCAGAGTCCGAGAGGCGAGTTCGGCGTCCTCGAAAAACAACTCATAGAAATCGCCCATCCGGTAAAACAGAAGGCAATCGGGGTTTGCAGCCTTGATTTCAAGGAATTGCGCCATCATCGGCGTGACCCGCTCGACGGCCTCCCGGCCGCCCTTGCCGGTCGCGCCTTCGCGGGCCCCCGCTCCGCGCGTCAGCGCCGCCTCGGCGGCAACCTGTCCTTCATCAACACTCATGCCGTCCTCGACGCTTTCCCGCACGCGAAGCTAACAAAGGCGCGCGCGCGCCGCACCTCGATTAGCCCTACCGGCCCGGACTTTCCCAAAGAGAATTCTCGATGCCGCTCCCATAGAGGAAATTTGACCAAAAAAACGCCTATGCCGAAAGGATTGCTTGGCATCCCGGGCGCGGCGCCGCTAAGTTCGCCGCTCTTTCAGCGCCGACCAGAGTTAACGAATGTCCGAGACAAAGCCGAGCCGCGGGAAGCGGCCGACCTTCACCGAGCAGGAAGCGTTGCTGTTTCACTCCCGGGGCAGGCCCGGAAAGTTCCAGATTTCGCCGACCAAGCCAATGGCGACGGCGCGCGATCTTTCGCTCGCCTATTCCCCCGGCGTCGCCGTGCCGGTTCTTGCGATCGCGGAAGACCCGTCGAAGGCTTATGATTATACGACCAAGGGCAATCTGGTCGCGGTCATTACCAATGGTACGGCCATTCTCGGGCTTGGAAATCTGGGCGCCCTCGCCTCCAAGCCAGTGATGGAAGGCAAATCCGTCCTGTTCAAGCGCTTTGCGGACGTCGATTCGATCGACCTGGAAATCGGGACGGAAGATCCGGACGAATTCATCAATGCCGTTCGTTTCCTCGGCCCGACTTTCGGCGGCATCAATCTCGAAGACATCAAGGCGCCGGAATGTTTCATCATTGAGGCCCGCCTGCGGGAATTGATGGACATTCCCGTGTTTCACGACGACCAGCACGGCACCGCGATCATCGCCGCCGCCGGCATGATCAACGCCATGCACCTGACCGGCCGCGACATCAAGAAGACCAAGCTGGTCTGCAATGGCGCGGGCGCGGCCGGCATCGCCTGTCTCGACCTGATCAAGGCCATCGGCTTCGCGCCTGAAAACGTCACCCTGTGCGACACCAAGGGCGTGGTCTACCGGGGCCGGACCGCTGGCATGAACCAGTGGAAATCAGCCCATGCCGTGGTGACCGAAAATCGCACGCTCGAACAAGCCATGGCTGGGGCCGACATCTTTTTCGGTCTCTCCGCCAAGGGCGCCCTGACCCCGGACATGGTCAAGTCCATGGCGCCGAACCCGATCATCTTCGCGATGGCCAATCCAGATCCGGAAATCACGCCCGAAGACGCCCATTCCGTGCGTCCCGACGCCATCGTCGCGACCGGCCGGTCGGATTATCCGAACCAGGTCAATAATGTGCTCGGATTTCCCTACATCTTCCGGGGCGCGCTGGATGTCCGCGCGCGAACCATCAATATGGAGATGAAGATCGCCGCCGTCGAAGCGCTGGCCCAGCTTGCGCGCGAGGACGTGCCGGACGACGTGGCGCGCGCCTATCAGGGCGCGAGGCCGCGCTTTGGCCGCGACTATCTCATTCCGGCGCCTTTCGACCCCCGCCTGATCTCGATCGTTCCTCCGGCGGTCGCCCAGGCGGCGATGGACACGGGCGTCGCGCAAAAACCGATCATCGACATGGGCGCCTATCGCGCCGAGCTTTCCGCGCGTCGCGACCCGGTCGCAGGCATGATGCAGGGCATCATGGATCGCATCAAGCGCAACCCGAAGCGGGTGGTCTTCGCGGAAGGCGAGGAAGAGCAGGTCATTCGCGCCGCGACGACTTTCGTCAACCAGGGGCTAGGCACCGCCATCCTCGTCGGCCGTGAGGAACGAATCGCCGAAGTCGCCGAGAAAACCGGCATCGAACTCGATGAAAAGCTGATTGAAATCCATAACGCACGGATTTCCCAGCGCAACGCCGCCTATGCGCAAATGCTCTACGAGCGCTTGCAACGCAAAGGCTTCCTGATGCGCGACTGCCAGCGCATCATCAACAATGACCGCAACCATTTCGCGGCGACGATGGTCGCCTCGGGCGACGCGGACGCGATGGTCACGGGCGTCACCCGCAATTTCTCGATCGCTCTGGAAGAAGTTCAGCGCGTGATCGATTCCAAGCCCGGGCACAGGCTGATCGGCGTCTCGCTGGTGCTCGCGCGCGGCCGTCCGGTCATCGTCGCGGATACGGCGATCACCGAGCTGCCGGAAGCCGACGAAATTGCGGATATCGCGGTCGAGGCCGCCGGTTTCGCGCGGCGCCTCGGCTATGAGCCGCGAGTCGCCTTGCTCGCCTTTTCGAATTTTGGCCATCCGCCGGGCGAGCGTTCGACGCGCGTCAAGGAAGCAGTCCGCATCCTTGACCACCGTCGCGTCGATTTCGAATATGATGGCGAAATGGCGGCGGACGTCGCCTTGAACAAGGAAGCCATGGCGCTTTATCCCTTCTGCCGCCTCACGGACACGGCCAATGTGCTGATCATGCCCGCTTTTCACGCCGCCTCCATCTCCACCAAGATGCTACAGGAACTTGGCGGCGCCACCGTGATCGGGCCGATGCTCGTCGGTTTCGACAAGTCCGTTCAGATCGTTCAGCTCGGCGGCAAGGATTCAGACATCGTCAACATGGCGGCGCTCGCCGCTTTCAACGCCGAACCCTGATTTATCGGCGATCGCGACGCGCGATGGCGGGCTTGCGCCCGCCGTCGGCGCGCCTATAGTCGCGCCAAATTTTCTACCCGGATCGAAATTCATGTCCAAGCCCAGCAAAGAAATCAAAAAGGTCGTCCTCGCCTATTCCGGCGGCCTGGATACGTCCATCATCCTGAAATGGCTGCAAACCACCTATGGATGTGAAGTCGTCACCTTCACCGCCGATCTCGGCCAGGGCGAAGAACTTGAGCCGGCCCGCGCGAAGGCGGAGCTTCTCGGCATCAAGCCCGAAAACATCTTCATCGAGGATTTGCGCGAGGAATTCGTCCGGGACTACGTCTTCCCGATGTTCCGGGCCAATGCGCAATATGAAGGCCTCTACTTGCTCGGCACTTCCATCGCCCGGCCACTGATCTCCAAGAAGCAGATCGAGATCGCCCGACAGGTCGGCGCGGACGCCGTCTGCCACGGCGCGACCGGCAAGGGCAACGACCAGGTGAGGTTCGAGCTTTCCTATTACGCGCTTGAGCCCGACATCAAGGTCATCGCGCCGTGGCGCGAGTGGGATCTGACATCGCGCACGGCCCTGATCGAATTCGCCGAGAAACACCAGATTCCGATCGCCAAGGACAAGCGCGGCGATTCGCCCTTTTCGACCGACGCGAATCTTCTGCACACCTCATCCGAGGGCAAGGTGCTCGAAGATCCCGCGCAGGAGACGCCCGATTACGTCTATTCCCGCACCGTGGATCCCGAAAACGCGCCCGACAAGCCGACCTATATCACCATTGATTTTGAAAAGGGCGATCCTGTCGCCATCGACGGCGAGGCGCTCTCGCCAGCGCGACTGCTGACGAAACTGAACGATCTGGGCCGCGAGAACGGCATCGGCCGTCTCGATCTGGTCGAAAACCGCTTCGTCGGCATGAAATCGCGCGGCATGTACGAAACGCCCGGCGGCACGATCCTCTATTTCGCCCATCGCGGCATTGAATCGATCACGCTCGACCGCGGCGCCGCGCATCTCAAAGACGAATTGATGCCGAAATATGCCGAGTTGATTTACAACGGCTTCTGGTTCGCGCCAGAGCGCGAACTGCTGCAGGGCCTGATCGACAAGAGCCAGGACAAGGTCACGGGCCGTGTCCGGCTGAAGCTCTACAAGGGCAACGCCACCGTCGTTGGACGCGAAAGCCCCTATTCGCTCTATGATCAGGAGCTGGTGACCTTCGAGGAAGGCGCCGTCGCCTATGACCACCGCGACGCCGCGGGCTTCATCAAGCTCAACGCCCTTCGCCTGCGGACTCTGGCGAAACGCGAACGCAAAACGGCGAAAATCTGATTTTGACGGGTCGGCGCCAAGTTGGGCCGGCCCGCGCCGCAAATTTGACGCGACTTGCTGATCTTCTTCGGTAGAAGAATTTTCACGCTGGCGGGGCAATGCGGCGCATTTATTCCTTGATCCTGGCCTCGGGCGCCGCCCTTGTCGCCCTGGCCACTATCGGGATTTACTTCTACGAGAAGCCGACGTCGCTGCGCGTCGCGGTTTCGCGTGGAAGTGAATTTCAAAAACTGCTCACGACCCTGAATCAGCAATTCGTCCACACCCATTCGGATATCAGGCTGAAGCTCGTTCCAACATCCGACGAGCGCGCCTCGGCTAAGGCGATCGAAGCGGGCTCAGCCGATCTTGCCGTCGTCCGTTCGGACATTTCCATGCCGACCAATGCGCAGACGGCATTGATCCTGGCGCATGTTTCC
Source organism: Rhodoblastus sp. (assembly GCF_019449565.1). Classification (GTDB taxonomy): domain Bacteria; phylum Pseudomonadota; class Alphaproteobacteria; order Rhizobiales; family Beijerinckiaceae; genus Rhodoblastus. The sequence continues at coordinate 36,142 of NZ_JAGRPM010000045.1, forward strand.
GCGGTCGTCGTCGCTCCGCCTGGCGTCCCCTTCGCAAACTTCTCCGAATTGAACGGCAAGCGGATCGCCGTTGTCGAAACAGAGCATTCCGGCGACGCGAACCGCCATCTGCTGGCGACCATTGAATCGCAATATTCCCTTGGGCCGGAAGCGATCAGGAAATCCGTCGTCAGCCTCAGCGAATTGCCAAGATTGTTACGATCCGGCGAAATCGACGCCGTTTTCGCGGTCGGGCTTTTCGACGCACCGCATATTTCCGAGATCGTCAGCACCGTTTCAAAGGAAGGGCCCGTTGCAGGAGCGCCAATCTTCATCCCGATCCGGGAAGCAAAGGCGATCGCCGAGAAATTCCCGGGTCTTGAGGAAAATGAAATCCTGCGCGGCGCGTTTGGCGGCTCGCCCTCGCGGCCAGCGGAAAATATCGAAACGATCGGCGCCACCGTGCGTCTCGTCGCCGAAAATGATTTAGACAATGCTACGGTTGGCGAGGTCACTCGATTGATCCTGGCCTATCGCGGGGTCGCCGCCGCGACGACCGCTGTCGCCAACCATATCGAGGCGCCAAGCACGGACAAGGGCGAGGTTCTGCCCACCCATCCCGGCGCCGCCGCCTTTTTCGACGGTGAGGAAGAAAGCTTTTTCGAGAAATACAGCGACCTCATCTACATCAGCGCAATGGTTGGGAGCGTCCTGATTTCGGGATTAGCGACGCTGGCCAGCCGAATGGCGGTCACGGGATATGCGCGGTTCGATCGCCTGATGGAAGATGCATTGACGATCTTGAAGGCGGGCCGCGAAGCCGCCGATCTGGAGACTCTCTCAAAACTGGAGATCCAGATCGACGAGATTCTGACGCAATCGCTCGCCGCCGGAGAAATGCCCAAGCTTGACGGACATCAGCTCGCCGCGCTGACGCTTGCGGTCCAGCAAGCGCGTCTGGCGATCTCCGAACGCCGATCGGAATTGACGCTTCGTCCGTCTAGTCCGCCCAGTAATATTCTCTCCCTGCGATGATTGAAAAATTTTCGATCGGATACCGCGTGCATCGCGGGTTTCCAATCTGTCCATTTTCCGGTAGAGCAGGCGCAAACTTGTAAAAGCTTGCGCGATTTACGCTCACAGCAGTGTCATCGTCCCGTAATTCTTTACCGGGCCGGAACCGAAAATTCGGTGACGTCTTTCCTGTCGCGCATGCGAAACGGGCGGCTCTTCCCAGGTCCTGGCCCAGGTCCACGGGGATGGCTCCTGTTCATCTTATCAACGCTTGCCCTTGCCCTTGGCCGGGGCCGGCCCAATAGCCAGGCTCCCATGAAACTGCGAAACATTGCGATCATCGCCCACGTCGATCACGGCAAGACCACGCTCGTCGATCAATTGCTCCGCCAGTCGGGCGCTTTCCGCGACAACCAGCGCGTCGCCGAACGCGTGATGGACTCCAATGACCTCGAGCGGGAGCGCGGCATCACCATCCTCGCCAAGGCGACCTCGATCGTCTGGAAGAACACGCGGATCAACATCGTCGACACCCCCGGCCACGCCGATTTCGGCGGCGAGGTCGAACGCATCCTGTCGATGGTCGATGGCGCCATCGTACTCGTCGACGCCGCCGAAGGACCCATGCCCCAGACGAAATTCGTCGTCGGCAAGGCGCTCAAGATCGGCCTGAAGCCCATCGTCGCGATCAACAAGGTGGACAAGTCCGACGCCCGTCCCTCTGAAGTCATTAATGAGGTCTTCGACCTGTTCGCGGCGCTGGACGCCGACGACGAGCAGCTCGACTTCCCAATCCTTTATGGTTCTTCGAAGCAGGGCTGGATGGCTGACAGCCCTGACAAGCCGACGGAGGACATGGCGACCCTGTTCGATCTCGTCCTCGATCACGTCCCGGAGCCCAAGGTCGAGGAGGGTAATTTCCGCATGCTCGGCACCTTGCTCGAATCGAACCCCTATCTCGGCCGCATCGTCACCGGCCGTGTCTTCGCCGGTTCGATCAAGCCTAATCAGGCGGTGAAGGTCCTCGACCGCAAGGGCAATGTCGTCGAACAGGGACGCGTCTCGAAAATCCTTGCATTCCGCGGCATCGAGCGCCAGCCGATCGAAGAAGCCGAGGCGGGCGACATCATCGCCATCGCGGGTCTTGAGAAGTTTAACGTCGCCGACACATTGTGCGCGCCCGACGTCGCCGAGCCCTTGCAGGCCCAGCCCATCGATCCGCCGACCCTGTCCATGACCTTCCTGGTCAATGATTCTCCGCTCGCAGGCACCGAGGGCGACAAGGTCACCAGCCGCGTCATCCGCGACCGCCTCTATAAGGAGGCCGAAGGCAATGTCGCGCTGAAGATCGAGGATTCCCCCGGATCCGATTCCTATATCGTCTCCGGCCGTGGCGAATTGCAGCTCGCAATTCTGATCGAGACCATGCGCCGTGAAGGTTTCGAACTCGGCATTTCCAGACCCCGCGTGGTCTTCCAGAAGGCCGAGGACGGCTCTCGGCTTGAGCCGATCGAGGAAGTGGTCGTCGACGTCGACGAAGAATATTCCGGCGTCGTCGTGCAGAAAATGTCGGAACGCAAGGCCGACATGATCGAGATGAGGCCGTCCGGCGGCAATCGTCTACGTCTGGTGTTCCATGCCCCGACGCGCGGCCTGATCGGCTATCAGGGCGAGTTGCTGACGGATACGCGCGGCACCGCGATCATGAACCGCCTGTTTCATGAATATTCGCCCTATAAGGGCGACATCCAGGGCCGTCGCAACGGCGTTCTGATGTCGAATGACTCCGGCGAAGCGGTCGCCTATGCGATGTGGAACCTCGAAGATCGCGGTCCGATGATGATCGAGCCCGGCTGGAAGGTTTATCAAGGCATGATCGTCGGTCAGCACACCCGCGAAAACGACCTCGAAGTGAACGTGCTCAAGGGCAAGAAACTCACCAATGTTCGCGCCGCCGGCAAGGATGAAGCGGTCAAGCTGACGCCTCCAATCCGGATGACCCTTGAAAAGGCCCTCGCCTATATCGAGGACGATGAACTGGTCGAAGTCACGCCCAAGTCCATTCGTCTGCGCAAGGCGATCCTCGATCCCAACGACCGCAAGCGCGCGGTACGGTCCAAGGAACAAGTGGTCTGAGTTAATCCTTTGCGCGGAAGCCCCGGACCCGGCGCGGATCGGGGCTTCCGTTCATCAAGGTCGCGGTTCCGATGGAGACAAGACCCTTTTCCCTGACTTTCGGCTCGGAGGGTCGTCACCTCCGGATCGAGACCCTGACGCGGCTGCGCTGGCTCGCCATTTTCGGTCAGCTTGCGACTGTCTTGTTCGTGGCCCACGGTCTGCAATTTTCGGCCCCGGTCGCCTTGTGCCTGGCCGTTATCGCAACATCCGCCGTCCTGAACGTCCTTGTCGAGATTTTTGTCCCGAAAAATCTTCGACTTGAAGAGCAGCCTGCCACCGCGCTTCTGGCCTTCGATGTGTTGCAGCTCTCCGCTCTGCTTTACCTCGCTGGCGGTATTGAAAATCCTTTCGCGATCCTTCTGCTGGCTCCGGTAACAATCGCGGCCGTTTCCCTTCGTTCGAGCCAGATTCTGATCATTGCTGCGCTGGTTGTCCTTTCTGCCAGTTTCCTGACCGCCTTCCATTGGCCGCTGCCCTGGTATCGCACGGAAACCTTCGAGCTTGCGCCGCTTTATCGTCTCGCGCTCTGGAGCGCGCTTCTGGTCGCGACGACCTTCATTTGCCTTTATGCGGCGCGGGTCGCAGGCGAAAAGAGAGATCTGCAACTGGCGCTTTCCACGGCCGAAATCGTTCTCGAGCGGCAAAATCATCTATCCAGGCTCGATGGTCTTGCCGCCGCGGCGGCTCACGAGCTGGGAACGCCGCTGGCGACGATCGCGCTGGTCAGCCGGGAGCTAAGCAAAGCCAAGCTGCCCGCCGAATTTTCAGAAGATATCGAATTATTGACTCAGGAGGCGCAACGTTGCCGCGCGATCCTGGGCCAGCTTTCGTCCCTCGCGGACGAGAGGCAACCTCCGCTGGATCATATTCGTTTGCGGCATCTGCTGGAGAATATCGCCGCGCCGTTCCGGCAATATCCCGTGGAAATCGAAATCAGCCTCCAGGGCGAAGGGGACGAGCCGATCGTCCTCAATGACGCCGCCTTGACCTATGGCGTTGGCAATTTTTTCGAAAACGCCGTCGATTTCGCCAAGGAAAAGGTCCTTTTGTCGGCCACGTGGACGAGCAAGGACGTCACCATCGATATCCGTGACGATGGCCCCGGTTTTCCCAACGAAATCCTCAACCAGATCGGCGAGCCCTATCTGAGAGCCCGAGCGGCGCGGCGCCTGAAATCCGAAAACAGTGCCGGACTGGGCCTGGGCATTTTCATCTCCAAGACCCTGCTGGAGCGAACGGGTGCTGCCATGCGCTTCTCCAATCTCGACAGCGGCGGCGCTTCGGTCCAGATGATATGGAATCGGACACGCCTGGAAAATAGAACCGGCGCCGCTGATCGCTCGTGACGATCCGGAACAAAATTGGACAAACGAGCGATAAATTCGCTTAATTTGCTGCAAATGGTCCGAACAAGAATGAGACTTGCCATGGATGAGTCGTCTGAAAACCAGGAAGCCTCGGCATTGAATGAGGCCCTGCTTCTGTTCGAGAAAGACAAGACTCTCCTGATTCTCGATGATGACAAGCCCTTTTTGAACCGCCTCGCCAAGGCGATGACGGCGCGAGGCTTTATCGTCTCGACTGCGGAATCGGTCGCGGAGGCGCTCGCCAGATTGCGGGAATTCCCTCCGGCTTTCGCAATCATCGACATGCGCCTGACCGACGGCAACGGCATAGACGTGATCACCGAACTCAAGACTCGGCGTCCCGAGGCTCGCGGAATCATCCTGACGGGCTATGGAAATATTTCGTCCGCCGTCATCGCGATCAAACTCGGCGCATTCGATTATCTGGCCAAGCCCGCCGACGCCGACGAAATTTTCCTTGCGCTCATGAAGTCGAGCGACTCGCCAGTAGGAACAGCTCCTGAAAACCCGATGTCGGCGGAACGTGTGCGCTGGGAGCACATCCAGCGGATCTATGAGCTTTGCGAGCGAAATGTCTCCGAGACCGCCCGTCGCCTCAACATGCACCGGCGTACCTTGCAGAGAATTCTCGCCAAGAGAGCGCCGCGCTAGCTCACGGCTTCAGAATGACAAGGCCGACGATCAGCAACATGAGGACAGTCGGAATTTCATTGATGAGACGGTAAAACTTATTGGAGTGAATATTATTATCGAAATTGAATTTACCTTGTAAATTCAATAGATAAAAATGAAATATTGTCATTAATATAACAAATATTAATTTTATCTTGAACCAATTATCTGAATAAAATCCAGATTGTACTGCGATAATTAGGCCAGAAATCCAACTCATGACCATCGCCGGCGTCATGATCGCATAGGATAATCTTTTTTCCATCACTTTAAACGTTTCAGACTGAACAGATTTAAGTTCGGCGTCCGAATGATAGACAAAAAGTCGAGGAAGATAGAGCAGCCCGGCCATCCATGAGATGATCGAAACGACATGCAGCGCTTTGATCCAAAGATACATTTCAGCCCTCGAATGACCGAACCTGCTCGACCAGCGCCGCGACATGATCGATCGGGGTCTCCGGCAAAATCCCGTGGCCGAGATTGAAGATGTGGCGGCGGCCCCGATAAGCCGTGAGAAGGGCGTCGACAGCCTCGATCTGGGCTTGTCCGCCGGCCAGCAGCGCGAGCGGATCGAGATGGCCCTGCACCACCACCTGTTCGGGAATGGCCTTCACGGCCCAATTCGGATCGACGGCCGTGTCGAGGCCAATAGCTTGCGCGCCGGTCTGGCGAATGAAATCCGGCAGATGGGTCGTGGCGCCGCGCGGAAAGGCAATGATGCGCGCCGCAGGATGGCTGGCGCGGACGCCGGAAATGATGCGGGCGATCGGCGCGAGGCTCCAGCGCTGAAATTCGGAGGGCGGCAAAATCCCGGCCCAGGAATCGAAAATCTGGACCGCTTCGACGCCTGCCCGGATCTGTTCGCTCAGATAGGCGATCGAGGCATCGACCAATTTATCGATGAGCAATTGAAACGCGGCTGGATTTCGATAAGCGAAGAGTCGAGCGGGCGCCTGATCCGGCGTGCCGCGTCCAGCGATCATATAGCTTGCGACGGTCCAGGGAGCGCCACAGAAGCCGATGAAGGCCGTTTCGGGAGGCAGCTGGGGCTTGACCCGGTCGATAGTCTCGAAAACGGCGGATAGCCGATCGAGAGACAATTCGGGAAGCCGTTCTATGTCTTCGGTGGACGTCAATGGATTGAGACGAGGTCCTTCGCCAGCCTCGAAAGTCACCAACTGGCCCAAGGCGTCAGGTATGACTAAAATATCGCTGAAAAGAATGGCGGCGTCGAAACCGAAGCGCCGAATTGGCTGAAGCGTCGCTTCAGCGGCCAGAGCGGGCGAATAGCAGAAATCCAGAAAGTTTTTCGCGGTAGCGCGCAGTTCGCGATATTCGGGCAGGTATCGCCCAGCTTGGCGCATCAGCCAGATCGGTGGCGTCTTAAGCTGCTGTCCATCGAGAATGGACAAAAAGGCTTTGTCTGTCTTGCTTGGGAGGCCGCTGGCTACCGGGGAGGTCACGGAATAATCCTATATCTTTCTAGAATCTCTTTTTTTGTTATTAGGCGAGGGAATAGCCTTATTCACGACCGCACACAATGGATCCCCAGCGGGCCAGAATTTTTCAGGCGGAATTCAGGCGCGACAAGGTTTCGCGTTAAGCCTTTTTTAACGATAATTTCTCTGCCTCCTTAGGGAGACCACGGGGCGTTCGGCTGGAGTTATACCCGTAATTCCCATTATTTCGGACAGGGGTAGGGATTTTTGACGACAGGCTGACGCCGGTTAATAAATTCTAAAGGAATGGCGTCGTCGGAAGGCGGCCTACGGCTTTTTAGTCGCTTTTGAACGGATATTCACAGGCTTTAACAAGCCTTGCCTGCGACGGAGGGTCGGATTACGGATTGTGTCTCGTTGATAACGACCCAGGCGCGCCGTGACCCGAAACTATTTTCACCTCCATCTGGTCTCCGATTCGACCGGCGAGACGCTGATCGCCGTAAGCCGGGCCGCCGCTGCGCAATACCAGGGGATTGCGTCGATCGAACATATTTATCCGTTGATCCGCAATCACGAGCAGTTGGAGCGAGTCATAGCCGGAATTCAGTCCTCGCCGGGGATCGTGCTTTTCACCCTGGTGGATTCCGAACTTGCCGAAAGGCTCGAAAAGGCCTGTGCGGACGCTGGTTCGCCGGCGCTTTCCGTCCTTGCTCCAATCTTGGGGCTTTTTCAGTCCTATCTCGGTCCGGCCTCGGCCCCGCGACCGGGCGCCCAACATGTGTTGAACTCTGAATATTTCAAACGCATTGAAGCTTTGAATTACACCATGATGCATGACGATGGCCAGATGGCGGAAGATCTGGAAAGCGCCGACGTCGTTCTGCTTGGAGTCAGCCGCACTTCTAAAACTCCGACGAGTATTTATTTGGCGAATCGTGGCGTAAAAACCGCGAATATTCCGCTCGTTCCCGGAGTGCCGCTGCCATCCGTGATGGAAAACGTGCGAAAACCGCTGGTCATCGGCCTTTTCGCCTCGCCCGAGCGGATCGTGCAAATTCGGCAGAACAGGCTTCTGGCGCTCAACGCGACCCAGGACTCTTCCTATGTCGACAGGTCTTCGGTCGCTGACGAGATCAGTCGATCGCGGAGGCTTTTTTCGGAACGCGGTTGGCCGACAATCGACGTATCCCGGCGCTCGATCGAAGAAACAGCAGCGGCGATCATGGATCTCTACCGCGTTCATTCAATGAAATTCATAGCCAACTCTTGAAGCAACGGGGATTGCTATGAGCGCGAAAAGAGCTTTTGTCATCGGATATCCGATAAAACATAGCAGATCGCCCCTCATTCATAATTATTGGCTGTCGAAATACGATATCCCGGGCTCCTATGAGAAATTGGAAGTCCCGCCTGATCGGCTCGACGCGTTTCTGTCCGAAATGGACCGTGCCGGCTATTGCGGCGGCAATGTCACCTTGCCCTATAAAGAGCGGGTTTTTGCGGCATGCGCGACGGTCACGGAAATGGCGCGCCGGATTGGCGCTGTGAACACGCTTTGGCGCGAGGGCGACCGTCTCTGCGGCGATAACACGGACGTCGGCGGATTTCTGGCCAATCTGGCCGCCGAATCGCCGGATTGGAATGTCGATTGCGACAGGGCCGCGGTTATTGGCGCCGGCGGCGCGGCCCGGGCTATTCTGGTCGGTCTGGCGAGCCGCGGGATTCCCGAAGTCAAATTATTGAATCGATCGTCCGATCGGATGCTGAAATTGGCGGAAGAAGCGGAAAGTTGGGGTTTTCGCCGCATCAGGACCCAATTGTTGAATGACGATCGCGGAGCGCTCGACGGCGAGGCTCTGCTGGTCAATACAACATCCTTGGGGATGACCGGACAACCGAAGCTTTCAATCAATCTCGATGGATTGCGGCAGACGGCCGTCGTTAGCGACATTGTTTATTCGCCGCTTGAAACGGATCTGCTGGCCGATGCAAGACGACGGGGTCATCGGATATCGTCCGGCCTGGGAATGCTATTGCATCAGGCGGCGCCGGGATTTGAACGCTGGTTCGGGGTTCGACCCGAAGTGACGCCGGAGCTGCGCAATCTGATCATCGACGACTTGCAGCAGGCGCATTCATGATTGTGCTGGGGCTAACTGGCTCTATCGGGATGGGTAAATCCACCACGGCCGAGCTGTTTCGCGAACAGGGCATTGCGGTTTTCGATGCCGATCAATCTGTGCACGAGCTCTATCACAGCGGCGCTTTTGAGGCCGTAAGCGCGCGCTTTCCCAAAGCCGTCCGCGATGGCGCGATCCAAAGAGACATTCTTGGCCGCCTCGTGCTGAACGATCCTGACGCCATGGCGGATTTGGAGCGGATCATCCATCCGCTGGTCGTTTCCGCCCGGACCGATTTTCTACGCCGGGAGCAAGAAAAAGGCTCAGCTCTGGTCGTGGTCGACATTCCCCTTTTATTTGAAACGAAGGCGTGGCGCGATGTGGACGCGGTTGTCGTCGTCTCCGCTTCGTTCGATGAACAAAGGCGCCGCGTTCTGTCGCGCCCGACGATGAATGAGGAAAAATTTTCTGCCATCTTGCATCGCCAACTCCCTGACGCGGAAAAGCGTAGACGGTCGCATTTCACGATAAAGTCGGATGACGGAATTGAGTCGGCGAGACGGCAGACGCATCTGTTGATTGCTTCTCTTCGGCAGACAGATCGATAAAATCGAAGGTTCTTATCACAGGATGGTCAGAACGGCATGACACGAGAGATCATTTTGGACACGGAAACCACGGGGCTAGACGCCCAGGGTGGGGACAGAATAATTGAAATTGCAGCAGTTGAGCTCATCAACGGCTCCATGACGACGAATAGTTTTCATTGTTACATTAATCCGGAAAGAGACATTCCCGATTCAGCCTTCCGAGTTCATGGCATATCTTTTGATATGGTCGCTGATAAGCCGATATTTGCGGGAATCGTCGACCAATTCATCGATTTCGTCGGCGACGACCCGATCGTCGCCCATAATGCGGAATTCGACCTGAAGTTCATTAATTGCGAATTGCAGAAAATCGGCCGTCCGCCAATCTCGGGCGAGAGGGTCATCGACACTTTGGCTCTCGCGCGGAAAAAACATCCCGGGGCGTCGAATTCTCTGGATGCGCTTTGCACGCGCTATGGCGTCGACCGGAGCCGCCGAGTCAAACATGGCGCGCTCATCGACGCCGAGATTCTTGCCGAGGTCTATATTGAACTCCGCGGCGGCCGCCAGACCTCCTTGTCCTTGCAGGTTCGAAAAGAGATCCGAAAAACCGTGTTCACGGGCGCCATGACGGAGAGACCGCGCCCATTGCCGTCCGGCGTGACGGAGCGCGGCGTGCTGAGCCATTTGACCCTGGTCGAGAGCCTGGGCGCGAACCCAATTTGGCGACGTTATCGCGAATGATGGCGAAGGTTCGGCAAAGCGGTGCAACTTTGGCGGCCGTGGAAACCGAACGATAAAAATTTATGACAGTTTCCGGGCCGGTCAGAGAAGCTTTAAAAAAAACAAAAGGTTATTTGCAAAGCCGTCGCAACGCCGCCTCAGCGCGATCTTGACAAGCCGTAGCATTTGGTCCGAATCGCGAATTTGATAATGGTTTTTTTCGGGTGGATTTTGCATCGCATGCACAGCTTTGCTCGGACTCGCCTTGTTCTCAAGCGAAACGCGTTTTCCGTGGCCGCGGGCTCGGCGAGAGGTCGATTTGGAATCATGAATCTGGCGCTGGAGGCATTGCCTAGCTCGGACGCCCTGTGTATGGTTTCCTGGCTGTCACGGAAAACTTGATGTCGAAAGCATAATAAATGATCTGGCATAAAGTATAACTGGATCTGAGATAGCAAATAATGAAATAAGCGTTATTAGTATTAAGTAATAATGGAATCTATATTCAGTGATGGATGTAGATATTCTATCATCTTATTACGCGACACGCAGGAAATCGACCGGAATGGGGGGCGTGATGATATTTCAGATTCAACTTTTCGTCAGTGTGACACTCCCAGCGCGTTATAACTGCAGTTAGGCGCCTCAAAGAATGGTGACCATTATTCTTGATCGAGCAGCGCCTCCGGGTCGCTTGATGTTCGGTTAGAATCAATATCACTTCGCTCATTCAATACATCCAGCCATATCGGACGTCGCGTCTTTCGCACCAGCGCGAAAGGGCGAATCTTTGCCTGAAGAAGAGAAAAAATGTCGAAGGCCCAAATTCAGACGAACATCCCCGAAGAGCGGAATGCCAAGCCAACGTCAGAAATTTGGGTTAGATTTTGCGCCCGCTTTAAATCGGAGGTCGGCGACGCCGTCTATTCCTCTTGGTTCAAATGCCTTGAGCTTGATGAGGTCGTGAACGGCGTCGCCTATCTGTCGGTCCCGACCAAATTCCTGAAGAGCTGGATTCACGCCCATTATCTCGAAAAATTGCGCGCTATCGTGGTCCAGGAAGTTCCTGACGTTCGCGATATTGTCCTGAACCTGAGGGCGGCGGCGCGGAACGCTACGCGCGCCGCAAGCGAGCGTCAGGCTCTCGAAGGCGCCCGTGCGGGAGCTGGGCAGGAAAATTCAACCGGCGATGCGCGACCGGATGGGTTGAGTGCTGTTCGCAGGGGCGTCGAAGGGATCGAGGGCTCCAGTCTCGATCGTCGGCTTAATTTCGCGAATTTCCTGGTGGGTCCTTCGAACCAGCTGGCTTATGCGGCGGCGCAACAGGTCGCGACCATTAATCCGGGCGTGGGCGCCATGTTCAACCCGCTCTACATCTTTTCAAACGTGGGACTTGGAAAAACTCATTTAATCCAGGCGATCGGACATGCTGGCTTGGAAGCGGGCCGCAGGGTGATCTACCTGACCGCCGAGAAGTTCATGTATGGCTTCGTGTCGGCGCTGAAATCCCAAAATTCAATAGGCTTTAAGGAAAAGTTGCGGTCAATCGATCTGCTGGTGATCGATGACGTTCAGTTCCTACAGGGGAAGACCATCCAGCATGAATTCTGCCATACGCTGAACGCGCTGATTGATTCCGGCAAGCAGGTCGTCATCGCCGGCGATCGGGCGCCGAACGAGTTGGAAAATCTTGACGAGCGCGTGCGGTCGCGCTTTTCGGGCGGCCTCTGCGTCGAAATGCAGGCTCTCGACGAAGGCTTGCGGATGCGCATTCTGGAAGCGCGGATCGAAAATGCGCGCACGGCACAACCCGGATTTGAGGTCACAAACGCCGTCGTGGCGATGGTGGCGCGTTCCATTGACACCAATGGCCGCGACCTTGATGGCGCCGTCAATCGCCTACTTGCCCATACGATTCTCGCGGGCGCCTCCTTGACAATTGAGGCCGCTGAAGCGGCGATCCGCGACCTGATACGGGTCCGCGAACCCAAGCGCGTCAAGATCGAGGATATTCAGAAACTTGTGGCGACGCATTTTAATGTCAGCCGCGCCGATATCCTCTCGTCACGGCGCACGGCGAATGTTGTGCGTCCCCGACAAATTGCGATGTATCTGGCCAAGACCATGACCCTGCGATCCTTGCCCGAGATCGGCCGTCGTTTTGGCGGTCGCGATCACACAACCGTCCTGCATGCCGTGCGCAAAATCGAGGATTTGGTTTCGAAGGATTCCGGCCTTAATCAGGAACTGGAACTGTTGAAGCGCCTGCTGAGCGACTGAAACGTCCGGATAATCGCGTCATAGAGTTGCGCTCAATGGCTGAGACCACCATCGAAGGGCGAACGCATCTGGTGCTCGGCGGCGCAAGATCCGGCAAAACGGCCTATGGCTTGAAGCTGGCAAGCGATTCCCACCTCGAAAAATGCATGGTCGCCACCGCTGAAGCCTTTGATCCGGAAATGAAACAACGGATTGCACTTCATCGCGCGGAGCGTGACGAAGCCTGGCGGGTCTGGGAAGAGCCCATCGATCTTGCCGCTGTCCTCGATGAGATTGCTAGACCCGATCGCATTGTTGTGGTCGATTGCCTGACGATTTGGCTGTCCAATTTGCTTCTGAAAGAAATGGATCATGCGAGCGAAGTGGCGAGACTCGCTGCTTGGGTCAGAGAAAAGCCATTTCCGCTGGTCTTCATTTCGAATGAGCTGGGAATGGGTCTGGTTCCCGAGACATCGCTCGGTCGTGCGTTCCGGGACAGTCATGGGCGCATGAATCAAACTCTGGCGGCCGCTTGCGATCAAGTCACCTTCGTCGCCGCCGGATTGCCCCTGGTACTGAAATCTAAAGACTGACCCAATCCTCTCGGCGTCCGAACGTATCTGGCCCCGGCTAAGGTTTGGCGCCGGAGTCGAGGGATATTTTCGGATTGTTTCGAAGATAGACTTTACGAGGACGGCTAAAGTGGATAGGCTTGCCTCCTCTCCTCAAAACAATCACTTGTCCGGCAGCGCACGATTAGCGCGATGACAAGGGGCGCGGATCGCGTCGATGATTGAATATTCCCAACACGATCAGAAGAGCGCATCGCGCCATGACAGATATTGAAAAAACCGGCGCCGAAAGCCGGAAGCGTGAGATCAAGCTGCAGGATCTGAAAGCGAAATCCCCGACGGATTTGCTCGCCTTTGCCGAAGAGCATGAGGTCGAGAATGCTTCGATCATGCGCAAGCAGGAATTGATGTTTGCCATTTTGAAGCAGCTTGCATCTCGGGAAATCGAGATCGTCGGCGAGGGCGTGGTCGAAGTCCTGCAAGACGGCTTTGGCTTCTTACGGGCGCCGGATGCCAATTACCTGGCGGGGCCGGACGATATTTACGTCTCGCCGTCACAAATCCGCAGGTTCGGTTTGCGCACAGGCGACACCGTCGAAGGACTCATTCGCAGTCCGAAGGAGGGCGAGCGCTATTTTGCTCTGCTCAAGGTGAACTTGATCAATTTTGAAGATCCGGAAAAGGTTCGGCACAAGGTTCATTTCGACAACCTGACGCCGCTCTATCCGAATCAGCGCTTGAAGCTTGAAATCGAGGATCCGACGAAAAGGGATTTCTCCGCTCGGGTCATTGATATTGTCGCGCCCATCGGCAAGGGGCAGCGCGCGCTCATCGTCGCTCCGCCACGCACCGGTAAGACGGTTATTCTGCAGAATATTGCGCAGTCGATCACGACCAATCATCCGGAATGCTATTTGATCGTCCTGTTGATCGATGAGCGCCCCGAGGAAGTCACCGACATGCAGCGTTCCGTCAAGGGCGAGGTGGTATCGTCTACTTTCGACGAGCCTGCGGTTCGCCATGTGCAGGTTGCCGAAATGGTGATCGAGAAGGCGAAGCGCCTGGTGGAGCATGGGCGCGACGTTGTGATCCTGCTCGATTCGATCACGCGTCTTGGCCGTGCCTACAACACCGTTGTCCCGTCATCCGGCAAAGTCCTGACGGGCGGCGTCGACGCCAATGCCCTGCAGAGGCCGAAGCGGTTTTTCGGCGCGGCCCGAAATATCGAAGAGGGCGGTTCGCTGACGATCATCGCGACTGCTCTGATCGAGACGGGATCGCGCATGGACGAAGTGATCTTCGAAGAATTCAAAGGCACCGGCAATTCCGAGATCATTCTCGATCGCAAGGTCGCCGATAAGCGCGTCTTCCCGGCGATTGACATCACCCGGTCCGGCACGCGCAAGGAAGAGCTCCTGGTGCCGGCCGACATTCTCAAGAAGATGTATGTCCTGCGCCGCATCTTGAATCCGATGGGTACGGTCGACGCTATCGAGTTCTTGCTCGGGAAGTTGCGCGAAACGCCGAAGGGCAACACGACTTTCTTCGAGTCGATGAATACCTGAGGCGACCACTTCGCTATTAAGAACTGGATCGACCATGTTTCACGTGAAACATGGTCGATTTGATTTTGGAGGTTCTTTATGAATCCGGGATGCGAAGGTGGCGCCACCATTTACGCTCTGGCGTCAGGCGCAGGCAAATCGGCTGTCGCCATCATTCGCATTTCTGGTCCCAAGGCTTCCATTATCCTCCGTTCCGTCGCGGGAGCGTTGCCTGCGGCGCGGGTCGCGACATTACTTGCGATCCGAAATCCGAAGACGGCGGAGATTCTAGATCGCGGCGTGGTTCTTTGGTTTCCTGCGCCGCGGAGTTTCACGGGCGAAGATTGTGCCGAATTGCAAATTCACGGCTCCAGAGCGGTGGTGCGGGCCATTCTTGATGTTTTGGCGACATTTACGGAAACGAGGATGGCGCTGCCCGGTGAATTTGCTCGCCGCGCCTTGGCGAATGGCAAGCTGGATCTGGTAAGCGTCGAGGCCTTGGCCGACCTGATCGACGCCGAGACAGAGCAGCAGCGCCGTCTGGCGACAATCGCCGCCTCCGGAGCATTGCAGAAGACAGTCGGCCAGTTGCGTGCCCAGGTGCTCGATCTCATGGCTCTCGTTGAAACGGAACTGGATTTCTCTGATGAAGGCGATGCCCCCCACGACATTGCTCGCCAGATTCAGCGTCGTATTCCTGAAATCCAACATGAGCTAGAATCACTCAGATCCAGCCACGAACGCGCGGAGCTGATCCGGGAAGGGCTTTCGGTCTTGATCGCTGGTCCGCCTAATGCGGGAAAATCCAGTTTGCTCAATGCTCTGGCACGACGTGAAGCCGCCATTGTGTCGGAATATGCGGGAACGACGCGTGACCTGATCGAAGTCAAACTCGATCTCGGCGGCTTTCCGGTCAATGTTATTGACACGGCGGGCATTCGAGAAAGCGAAGATCCCATCGAACGCGAGGGGATTCATCGCGCGCTGACCAAATCCGGAAGCGCGGATCTCGTGCTTTGGTTGGTTCCTCTGGGCTCGCAAGAGAGCGGGCCGCCCGAGGAATTGTTACGGCGTCCCTTGTGGCGCATTGGGACCAAGGCGGACTTGTCGTCGGGGCATGTCGGATGCGAATCGGCGCGCGGGGGAGACGAGAAGTCATTAGAACTCTCGGTGAAGACCGGCCTTAATCTTGAATTCCTGATGGATCGCTTGCAAGATTTCGCCAATGAAAATATGACGGTCGCCAGCTCCCTTGTCGTGGCGAATGCAAGGCAGAGGAACGCGATCGATGGCGCACTGGACGCCTTGGCGGATGCCGAGCGGAAGAATTTGCCCCTCGAGATCCTTGCTGAGGATCTGCGGCGCGCGTGTTTTGCACTTGAGGAACTGATCGGCAAGGTCGGTGTCGAAGATATACTGGACAGCTTATTCGCCCGCTTTTGTATCGGAAAATGAATGAGTGTGGTCATGATCCACGATGCTTCGCATTATGATGTCGTCGTTATCGGCGGTGGTCACGCCGGATGCGAAGCGGCGGCGGCGGCCGCGCGTTGCGGCGCTCACACCTTGTTGTTGACGCATAAATTATCGACCATTGGCGAAATGTCCTGCAATCCGGCGATTGGGGGTCTGGGGAAGGGCCACCTTGTTCGCGAGGTCGACGCGCTTGACGGAATCATGGGGCGCGCAGCGGATGAAGCAGGCATTCAGTTCCGGCTGCTGAACCGGTCGAAGGGTCCGGCAGTTCGCGGGCCCCGCGCCCAGGCTGATCGAAAACTTTATAAAGCCGCTATCGGCCGCCTGCTTAAGGCGACGGACAATCTTGATCTAGCCGAAGGGGCTGCGATCGGGATTGAGGAGGTGGGAAGCGCCGGATGGATCAAATTGCATCTGGAAGGTGGAAAGACAATTCTCACAAAGGCCGTCGTGATCGCGAGTGGAACCTTCCTGAACGGATGCATTCATATTGGGCCGGAGACGAGGCCATCAGGACGCATCGGGGATGCTCCGGCCTTGCATCTGAGCGAAGGCCTCGCCGCTCGGGGCATTCGTCTAGGGCGCCTAAAGACTGGCACGCCGCCGCGATTGCAGCGCAGTTCGATTCGATGGAATGATCTGGAGCAACAAGAAGGCGACCCTAATCCGGAATTCTTCTCTGCCTTCACGACATCTTGCCGAAATCGCCAGGTCAGCTGCGCCATAACCCACACCACGCAGGCGGGCCACGATGTGATCCGCCGGAATCTCGATCGGGCGCCGATTTATTCCGGACAAATTTCGGGGCGTGGGCCGCGTTATTGCCCATCGATCGAGGATAAGATCGTTCGATTCGGAGAACGGGAAAGCCATCAGATTTTTCTCGAACCCGAGGGCCTCGATGACGACACCATCTATCCGAACGGCATTTCAACCTCGCTCCCCGTAGATGTTCAGGCGGAATTTCTTCGGACCATTCCAGGGCTTGAGAATGTCGATGTGATTCGGCCGGGCTATGCCGTGGAATATGATTATGTTGATCCGCGGGAACTGAAATCGACACTCGAAGTCAAAAAATTCCCGGGGCTCTTTCTGGCGGGCCAGATCAACGGCACGACGGGATATGAAGAAGCTGCGGCACAAGGACTGGTAGCCGGACTCAACGCGGCCGCCCTAGCGGCAGGCTCTAGAGAAGTCATATTTGATCGCACCGAAGCTTATCTTGGCGTCATGATCGACGATCTGGTCACGCAGGGCGTATCCGAGCCCTACCGCATGTTTACCTCGCGCGCGGAATTCCGCTTGTCGTTGCGTTGCGATAACGCGGATCTGCGGCTGACGACGAAAGGCGCGGATATCGGCTGCGTCGGTTCCGCTCGCCGTAGCCTTTTTGGGAAGCGCCTGAGCGAACTCGAGGCTCTGACGGGCAAGTTAAAGTCTCTTGATCTGTCGCCAACTGATGCCGAGAAATATGGCGTCAAATTGAATCGAGACGGGGTACGCCGGGCCGCTTTCGCGATTCTTTCCTATCCCGACGTCACCTTCGATCACCTCATTCGGGTCTGGCCGGAGCTGAGTGAATATGGACCGAAGGTGCGTGAACAGGTCGAGACTGACGCAAAATACGCGGTCTATCTCGACCGACAGTCGTCGGCCGTCACCGCGCTCAAGCGCGATGAGGCTGTGCGGCTGGGGCCTGATATTGACTATGATGCGGTCGTCGGGCTGTCGAACGAGGCGCGCGCGAAGTTGAAGGCGGGAATGCCGGAAAGTCTTGGTCATGCGGCCAGAATTGAGGGGATTACCCCTGCGGCGCTGACCTTGATCCTGGCATGGCTGCGGAAGCGCGGTCAGCCAGGGACCGTCCTTGCGGGTTGACGCCATGACCGCTTCACTCTCCAATGGCTTGGCTCTGCTTGCGCCAGAGATGAAATCCAAGCTCGATATCTACGCCGCCTTGATCGGCAAGTGGCAGGCTAAGATCAATCTGATTAGTCCTTCTACATTGCCCCACCTGTGGACCCGTCATTTCGAGGATTCCTATCAACTGGCCGAACTCGCGGGCGCATGGACCGAATGGGTTGATTTGGGGGCCGGCGGTGGTTTTCCGGGCCTCGTGATTGCCCTGACGAAGACGAGCGCGGGTCGGGTTCACCTCGTCGAATCGGACAAACGAAAAGCCGCCTTCCTGCGTGAAGTTTCACGTGAAACAGGGACGGAAGTTGAAATCCATGTCGGCCGGATCGAATCCGTCCTTCCAAAGCTTTGCGAACAGGTGGATTTCGACGTTATTTCCGCGCGGGCTTTGGCGCCCTTGCCCCTTCTTGTCGAATATGCGCGGCCAGCGCTGGTTAAAGGCGCGACGGGGTTGTTTTTAAAGGGGAGAGCGCTGTCGGCTGAATTGACCGAACTTCCCCCGAATAATAGTTTGGATATCCAGATTGTCGCAAGCCGCACCGAACCAGGTGGTAGTATTGTTGTTGTTCGGGCGCATGACTCTCGAACGATTCGCGTTTAAGGGTGTGGCTATGGAAAATCACGATCAGATGCGCGTCCTTGTACTGGCCAATCAAAAAGGCGGGGTCGGCAAGACCACGACGGCCATTAATCTCGGTACGGCGCTGGCGGCCATCGGCGAAACCGTTCTGATCATTGATCTCGATCCGCAAGGCAATGCGTCTACCGGCCTCGGCATTGACAGGAAACAGCGGACCATTTCGACTTTCGATGTGATGATGGGAGAGCGTGCGCTGGACGCCGCTATTCGGCCGACTTCGGTTCCGCGCCTATATGTCGCGCCTTCGACTTTGGACCTCTTGGGCGTCGAACTTGCTATCGCAGATCAGAAAGAGCGCAATTTCAGGCTACGAAATGCGTTGCGGGCCTTGGCCGGCCGGGGCGCATTGCCCAATGGCGATCGGATTACCTATGTCCTGGTCGACTGCCCGCCCTCTCTGAATTTGCTGACCATCAACGCATTGGCGGCGAGCGACGCGGTTCTCGTGCCGTTGCAATGTGAGTTTTTTGCGCTCGAGGGTTTGTCGCAGCTCCTGTCAACTGTCGAGCAGGTCAAGAAAGGGTTGAATCCCCAGTTGTCGATTCATGGGATCGTCCTGACAATGTTCGATTCCAGGAATAATCTCGCGGCGCAGGTCGTCGCCGACGTGCGGGCCTTTCTCGGCGATAAGGTCTACGAGACGGTTATTCCGCGGAATGTCCGCGTTTCCGAAGCGCCGTCTCATGGCAAGCCTGTGCTGCTTTACGATTTGAAATGCAGCGGGTCGCAAGCCTATTTGAAGCTGGCTTCAGAGGTCATTCAGCGCGAGCGGAATTTGCGGGCAGCGTAAGGGCGTTGGTTATCGGGCGCAGAATTCGTTGGGGGTTTGTATGGCTGAAGAAGCAAGATCGCGTTTGGGCCGTGGCTTGGCCGCCTTGATTGGTGATGTCGGAGCGACTGACGCCGAAATCGCAGAGCAGCAGAAACCGGCCAAGGCGCCGATTGAATTCTTGCGGCCGAACCCTCGAAATCCTCGCCAGAGTTTCAATGAAGGCGATCTTCAGGAACTGGCGGATTCGATCCGTGAGCGCGGAATTGTTCAGCCAATTCTTGTCCGGACGATTCAGGGTCTCATCAATGTATATGAGATTATCGCTGGCGAACGACGGTGGCGCGCCGCGCAGCGGGCGGGGTTGCATGAGGTTCCGATCGTCATCATCGAGGCCGATGATCAGCAATCACTTGAAATCGCCATTGTCGAAAACGTTCAGCGCGCCGATCTCAACGCCTTGGAGGAAGCTCGAGGCTATGAACGGCTGACGGAGGAATTTTCCTATAGCCAGCAGGATCTCGCCAAGATCATCGGCAAGAGCCGGAGCCATGTCGCGAATACGTTGCGACTGCTCAAACTGCCCGAAGAGGCTAAGGGCTATCTCGTCAATGGACAGATTTCAGCGGGCCACGCGCGCGCCTTGTTGTCGGTTTCACATCCTGAGAAAGTCGCGGCCCGGATCGTTGAGGAAGGACTTACCGTTCGGGACGTCGAGCGCCTCGCGCAGGATGACGCTGGGGAAGCGCCGAAAAAGCCGAGGGCGAGGGCTGAACAGGATTCGGATACGCGGGCGCTGGAAAAGTTATTGAGCGACCTGCTCGGGCTCGGCGTCAAGATTTCGCATAAAAATGACGCCGGGGATGTTCGTATTCATTACAAGTCGATGGAGCAATTGGACTTGTTATGCAAACGCCTGCAGGGTTAACGATTTATTAAACTTGCCATAGGCTGGAAACAGATCAGGCTCTTTTTTTGTTCGCATTCTGCATCGAGCGGGCCATGGCAAGCATAAGGCGCGAAAAGCGCTCATCGCCGAGAATATTATTCTGACGAAGGTCTTTGATCGCGGCGTAAATCGCATTGACGAAGTCGGCTGTTTTTGCCGATTGCGCTTGCCGGAGTTCAGCCGCCACCTCTGATTTCCTTTTGAAACCATTGATGAGACGGAGCAGAATCTGAAGAGCCTCGTCCGGCGAGGCGCCGCCATCGATCTCAGTTCGGGCGCGATGAACGGCGAGCGCATAGCGTAATGCCGCCGCGAAAAGCCTGTTTACGTCGATATCCGCGAGCGACAATTTGCTCGACGCCTCGATAATCCGCTCGGGGCGGCCGGAAAAGGTTCCGGAGAGAAGCGTGTCGAGATTCACCGCGGTGGCGTCGAGGAGAATGTCATGGACATGTTCGACGGTGACCGAGCTCTGATCCTTGGCGTAGAGCAGCAGCTTGTCGATCTCTGATCTGGTCGACAGCCGATCATCGCCCAGTATTTCGGACAGGATCTCCCGCGCCTCGGGCTCGATGGTGAGGTTCGTCCGCTTTAGCTCGGCATCCAGCAGGCGCTGGATATCCCGGGCGTCGTCGGGCGAACATTCGATCGAGGCCGCAAAAGGCTGCTTCTCAATCCATTTGCGTATCTGGGCGTCGCGCTTCAGTTCGCCAGCGATGAGTACGATGGTGCTTGACGCAGGCGGGGAGCGCTCGATCATTTCGAGCGCGGGCAAAATGGATTTGCTACCGAGCATAACCCGGATTTCGCGGGAAGGCCCGTCGAAAAGGCCAATCGAATGGGCTTCATCGACCAGGACAAGCGGGTCCTGCGCAATTGCGTCGCCCGAAAGGTCGATTATGCTCTGCGCCTGGGGGCTATTTGGGGCGACGGAGGCGAGCAATCGCCGCGAGCGTTCGGAAATCAGGCCCTGATCCGCGCCGAAAATGAGAAAGAGAAAATGCGCGCGGTCGGGCCGCTCGATATAGCGATCCGCTTCCCTATGCGCGATGGCGACCATCAGGAGCCGCGCGTCGCCAATGCAGCTGCGATGCGCGTACGGATTTGATCCGCAAGGACTTTGGCGTTGCGAATCTCGGCGTCGCGCGCGGCGCGGACATTCGATAGCCGCTGACTGGAGCGATCATAAACGACGAATTGGGTGACGTTGCCGCTCGCAATGGGTTCGCCGCCGCCGGCGATCGGAAGGAGACGATAATCGGCGTCAATATTGACCTCGCCGGCTTGCGCTTCGCCCGTGACGGTGTTGACAATCGGGGTGCTGAGCCGTTCTCGAACAGTCACGACCAGCCGATATTTTGGCGTGGGGGAAGACCCTGTGCCGTTGAGCGCGAAGATCAACTCGTTTTCAAGATAGTGGCCGATGCGATCCGGAATTGGCTCGACCTTGATCGCCTGCATATCAGGGACAATCGAGGCGCCGCCGATCTTGGGGCCATAAAGGGGTTCGACGCAGCCGGACAGGCCAAGTGAAAGAAGCACGGCGAAACTGCAAGCCACGACGGCTTTGCGGGCCTTGGTCGCAACAGGCTGATCAGACGACAACATTGACGATCCTTTGCGGCACGACGATGATCTTTTTCGGCGTCCGGCCTTCCAGAGCACGTTGGACAATATCCAGATTCAACACCGCCGCTTCGATCTCGCTCGAAGTCGCGTCACGGGCGATCGTCAGATCCGCGCGTTTTTTTCCGTTCACCTGCACCGGAAGCATTAGCACGTTATCCACGACAAGAGAATGATCGGCCTTGGGCCAAGGCGATTCGGCGATGGGCGTGGTCTCGTCCAGCTCCGCCCAGCATTCTTCGCCCAGGTGAGGCATCATCGGCGCGAAAAGGTGAACGAGAATCTTTCCCGATTCGTTAAACGCAGCGCGGATATCGTCGTCGATGGTGACTTTGTCGATTGAATTGAGCAGCGCTGTCAATTGGTTGGTCAGATCATAGACCTGGGCGACGCAACGGTTGAAGCGAAGGCGCTCGAGATCCTCTTCGACCTTCGCCAGGCTGGCGTGGGCGGCGCGCCGAATGCTTTGCGCGAATTCGCCATAGCTCGTCACCTTCCCCGCGCCACGTCCGAAATCGGCGATGTCGCCGATCAATCGCCACAGGCGCTGGACGAATTTGGCGGCGCCCTGAACGCCTTCCTCGGTCCAGATGACGTCCCGATCGGGCGGCGAATCGGACAGCATGAACCAGCGCGCGGTGTCGGCTCCATAGGTTCCAATGATGTCGTCGGGATCGATGGTGTTGCGCTTCGACTTAGACATCTTCTCGATCGCGCCGATAGCGATCGGCTGGCCATCGCTCAGCGCAAAGGCGCGGCGCCCCGAGCCCTCGGCGTCGAAACGAATTTCAGTCGGCGAAAGCCATGAGCCATCGGCGGCGCGATAGGTTTCATGGACGACCATGCCCTGGGTGAACAGGCCGGCGAAGGGTTCCTTGACGCCGACATGGCCGGTCTCCTTCATCGCGCGGGTGAAGAAGCGCGAATAAAGCAGATGAAGAATCGCGTGTTCGATTCCGCCAATATATTGATCGACTGGAAGCCAGTGGTCGACAACGGCCGGCGTGGTCGGCGCGCCTTCGTTGTGCGGGTCCGTAAAGCGCGCGAAATACCAGGAAGAATCGACGAAAGTGTCCATCGTGTCGGTTTCGCGCCGCGCCGCGCGACCGCATTGCGGGCAATCGACATTCTTCCAGGAGGGGTGGCGATCGAGAGGATTGCCCGGAATATCGAAGGAGACGTCCGAGGGAAGCGTAATCGGCAGGCTGTCCTTCGGCGCGGGAACCACACCGCAGGTCTCGCAATGAATGATGGGAATCGGGCAGCCCCAATAGCGCTGGCGGGAAACGCCCCAGTCGCGCAATTTGAAATTGACCTTGCGCTGGGCGCGCGGGCGGCCATCGAGCATTTCGGATTCGAGGCGGCGAATGGCTTCGTCCTGAGCTTCCTTTGGCGTCATGCCATCGAGGAAGCGGGAATTGATCATCCGGCCGTCGCCTTCATAGGCGGCGTCGGTCAGTCGATAGGTCGCCGGGTCGGCGCCTTCGGGGCAGACGACGAGGGTATGGCCGAGGCCATAGGACTGGGCGAAGTCGAAATCGCGCTGGTCATGCGCGGGACAGCCAAAGACGGCGCCGGTTCCATAGTCCATCAGCACGAAATTGGCGACATAAACCGGAATCGACCATTGCGGATCGAAGGGATGGACGGCGCGCAATCCCGTGTCGAATCCCTTCTTTTCCGCCGTTTCGAGCGCCGCGACCGATGTTCCCATCCGGCGGCATTCCTCGATGAAGGCGCCAAGTCCCGGGTTGCCTTCGGCGAGCCGCAGGGCGAGGGGGTGATCCGGCGACAGGGCGATGAATTTCGCACCGAACAGAGTGTCGGGCCGCGTCGTATAGACCTCGATCTCGGACGCGGGAGCGGGCTGCGCGACGGCGAAACGGACCAGCGCCCCCTCCGACCGGCCGATCCAGTTCTTCTGCATCAGGCGCACTTTTTCCGGCCACCTGTTCAGGGTGTCCAGCGAGTCCAGCAGATCCTCGGAAAAGGCGGTGATGTTGAAAAACCA
The DNA here is from genome assembly GCF_019449565.1 of Rhodoblastus sp. Taxonomy (GTDB): domain Bacteria; phylum Pseudomonadota; class Alphaproteobacteria; order Rhizobiales; family Beijerinckiaceae; genus Rhodoblastus. Next base: position 59,993 of record NZ_JAGRPM010000045.1, read on the forward strand.
CTGCGTCAGTTCGCGCTGCTCGACAAGGGCGTTCGAGCGCCAGCCGCGGCCGTCGATCACTTGTTCATTGGCGAGAACCGTCTGGTCAACCGGATCCCAGTTCACCTTGGCGTTCTTGCGATAGACCAGACCCTTGCCCAGCATATCCAGGAACATCGACTGCTGATGCTTGTAATAGGTGGGATCGCAGGTCGCGATTTCACGCTTCCAGTCAATTGAAAGCCCCATGCTCTGCAATTGCTTCCGCATGTTGGCGATATTGGCGTATGTCCAAGTCGCGGGGTGCGAGTGATTGAGCCGCGCGGCGTTCTCGGCGGGCATGCCGAACGCGTCCCAGCCCATGGGGTGTAGGACGCTGAAGCCCTTCGCCCTCATCACGCGCGCGACGACGTCGCCCATTGCGTAATTGCGAACATGGCCCATGTGAATGCGGCCCGAGGGGTAGGGAAACATCTCGAGGACGTAATATTTTGGTCGCGGATCGTCGTTCCGAGTCTCAAAAGTCTGACGTTCCTGCCAGATATTCTGCCATTTCGACTCGACTTCACGAGCGTTGTAACGCTCAGACCGCATCGTCATTTCAATTCTCGCGCGATATCGGAAATTGCCTGCAATGAGCATGATTTCCGGGCGGTGGTCAATTTGTTTAGTAACGGAAGCGGACATGTGGCGCAGCCAGCTTGATTCTAACGGATTCCCTTTCTAGACCTGATCGTTGTCAGCTCCAGATGAGCAGAAAAATTCGAAGGCTGGCGACGCGAGCGGCTCGAAATGGCCGTGTGTTTCATTCGATAGAGCGAGATCCCGTGGAAAGAGATTCCTTTGCGAGCCCAGCCAGCGCCGGCTTGCAAAACATTCGCGCGCGCATTCAGCGGATGTGCCGCGACGTTGGCCGTCCGGAAAAATCCGTCGAGCTGATTTGCGTTTCGAAGAATTTCGGAGCGGAGGAAATTGTTCCCCTCTTAGCCGCCGGCCAAACCATTTTCGGGGAAAACCGCGTTCAAGAGGCCAAGGAGAAATGGCCGCAGCTTCGCGCCCTCTACCCGGGGATATCGCTGCATCTCATCGGTCCGTTGCAGTCGAACAAGGCGGCTGAGGCCGTGACGCTGTTCGACGTCATCGAAACGATCGACCGGCCGAAAATTGCTGTCGCGGTCGATGCGGCGATGCAGGCGAGCGGCAAAAAGCCGCGTCTCTTCATTCAGGTCAATACCGGCGAGGAGCCTCAGAAGGCCGGCGTTCCGCCGCGCGAACTCGGCGCGCTGCTGTCATTCTGCCGCGAAGAGACCCGATTGGAGATCGAGGGCCTGCTGTGCATCCCGCCGGTCGATCAACTGGCGTCGCCTCATTTCGCGCTGCTCAATCAATTGGCAAGGGAGTTTGGGCTGAAAGAACTGTCGATGGGCATGAGCGATGATTTCGAACTGGCGATTCAAATGGGCGCCACGAAAGTCCGGGTCGGTTCGGCGATTTTCGGAGAGCGCCGCGTGAAAATATCGCCGACGACGATTTGAGGCGCCGCTCCCAGACGAAATTGTATTTTTCTGAAATCCTTGGCGGCAAGGGCGATGCAGCCTGCGGTGGGGTGATAGCCGTCCTGGGCGATATGCATGAAAATGGCGCTGCCGCGTCCGATAACGCGAGGCCGCTGATTGAAATCGATCACACCGAGGATGTCGTATAGCGCATCGTTACGCCAGAGCGTCTCCGCGTTGAAGCGGGTCGGCAAGCGGATCGCGCGGTTATAGCTGAAGGAGCGCGGATCGTCGCACCAGCCATCAGCCTTTGAAATTGCGCGACAATCGGCGCGGAAGATTGTCCAGCGGTCGGGCCGTCGCATCCATCGGGTGATTCGAAAGCGGCCGATCGGCGTTATCGAATCGCCCTCGCGGTGTTTGACGCCGACGCCGTTTCGGCCGAGCGCGCAAAAAAGCGCCTGTGAGCCGATTCTGACGAGTCCCAACGGCGGCCGACCAGGCAGCCGAGGCAATTGGCGAAGGGTGGCGCGCGAAATTTGGGCCGTGCCGCGTGTGCAAAAGACGTCCTGCTTTTGACGAAGCTTAAGATACAGCGTAGATTCCTTCCGCATTGTCGGAGTTTCGCCCTTTTCAACCCGGCTGGCCTCCCAGCTAGCATGTGCGCGGGTAACAGGATCGTTCATGTCGCAAGTCCGCCGGATTTTGATTGTCGACGACGATGCCCTTTTGCGCCTCTCTTTAGTCGAGCAACTGACCGTCCATCACGAATTTATCGCATCCGAAGCGGCGAACGTCGCTCAGGCGCTAGCTGTCGTTCGCAAAGAGCCCCTCGACTTGGTCATTATGGACGTTGGGCTGCCGGATGGCGATGGGCGCGACGCAGTGAAACGCCTGCGCGCCGAAGGGTTCCAGAAGCCGATCATCCTGCTGACCGGTCATGATTCGGAAAATGATATCGTTTCCGGATTTGATTCGGGCGCAAATGATTATGTCAGCAAGCCGTTCCGCTTTGCGGTGCTGTTGGCGCGCATCCGCGCCCATTTGCGTCAGCATGAATTCAGCGAAGACGCGACCTTTCAGATCGGTTCCTATCAATTCCAGCCGAGCGCAAAGCTGTTGATTGGCGGGAATGGCGAAAAGCTGCGGCTGACCGAAAAGGAAACGGCGATCTTGCAATATTTGAACAGGGCGAAGGGGATCGTGGTTTCCCGCGAAGATCTCCTGCGTGACGTGTGGGGTTACAATTCCAACGTCACGACACATACCTTGGAAACGCATATCTATCGTCTCAGGCAGAAGATCGAACCAGATCCCGCCAGCGCGCGGCTGCTGCTGACGGATGCTGGCGGTTATCGTCTCGCTGTCTGATGGTGCTCGCCAAAACGCGCCCGCTTGAGTGCGGCGCGCACTCATTTGAGCGGCGATCTTGGCGCTGCGACCCTGGGGAAACGTCATGTCTTTGGAAAGCGATGTTAAAGCGCTCGCTCGCCTTCCGATCTTCTCAGCTTTCGAGCCGGAGGCGCTGAAACTCATCGCATTCGCGGCGGAGCCGGTGAAATTCGGCGCCGGCGACGTGCTTTTTCGCAATGGCGAAGTCTCGGACGCAGGCTTCCTTATCCTGTCCGGGTCGATCATGCTCGATCTCGGACACGGCACCATGGACAATGGCAAAATCGTCGGTCCGGGCGCCTTGATTGGGGAACTGGCCTTGCTCGCGCCAACGGTTCACCCCTCGACCGCCATCGCCCGCGAAAACGCGACGACGCTCAAGCTTCCGCGCTCCCTGATTCGTCGCGTGCTGGAAGAGTTTCCCGAGAGCGCCAGGCGGGCGAGAGAAGCCCTCCGCCAGGAAATCGAGAAATTCGGAGACGAACTGGACAAGGCCCGGCGGGCATTGTGATACGGCGGTAGCCATTAGCTGGGATTGATAGGGCCAGGCGTCAGAAACGCAAACGGAGACTCACCGGTACATGATCGGATGGGCGCTCCCAGCCGCGCGCTTCCCGGAGGATGTCGATTCCCTCCAGATGCGGCTCGAGCGCGGGCGACGCCCAGATATGGTCCAGACGGCGTCCTTTGTTCGCCTTGGACCAGTCCTGGGCGCGATAGCTCCACCAAGTGTAAAGCTTTTCCTCCATTGGAGTGAAGCGACGCAGGGTGTCGATCCAAGATCCTTGCGCAATAAGGGATTTCAACTTGTCGGTCTCGATCGGCGTGTGGCTGACCACCGGCAACAACGCCTTGTGACTCCAGACGTCATTCTCGTGCGGCGCGATGTTGAGATCGCCAACCAAAATCGACGATTCCTTCGTGAAGGACTCCTTGTCCATCCAATGGGACATTTCGTCCAGAAACGAGAGTTTGTGCGCGAATTTAGGGTTTATGACCGGGTCCGGCTCGTCGCCACCAGCGGGAACATAGAGATTGTCGATCCGGACAGAGCGGTTTGCGATCTCGATCGCGGCCGAGATGTGCCGCGCATCGCCCATCTCGCAAAAGGCCTTTCGATCAATATTGCTCAGGGGCAGGCGCGAGATAATGGCGACGCCGTGGTAACCCTTCTGTCCATTGATCGCGATATGCTCGTAGCCGAACTTACGAATATCGGCTGTCGGGAATTCGGTGTCCCTGCATTTCGTTTCCTGAAGGCAAAGAATGTCGGGCTGGTGGTCGCGCAGGAAGGCGCCAACCTGGGCGATCCGCAGCCGAACGGAATTGATGTTCCAGGTCGTAATTTTCAGGTTCACGTCGTCACCCCAAGGCGGCGCAAGAGATGCGCGGCCGGGTGACTAAGCCCAAGTTTAGGGAAGGAATCAAGGCGCTACGCCGATTTTACGCCCCCGCAAAGCGTCGGCGCGAATCCCCCGATTTCACGTGAAACAGGGCGAGGCGAGCGATCAGTTCTGGATGGGCCAGAAAGACGTCGGGGGGATGCGAAAAAGACCGCGATCCGGAACCGACTTCAGGTCGATATTGTGCAGCGTAACGAGCGTTTGGTAGCCCTGAGGGTCTGTGACTTCCCATTGCTGCAAGGCGAAGGCTTTGCGGTCAAAATTGAGCTTGATCGTCGAAGATCCACCAAAGGTGGCGCTGTCCTCGATGGTGATGGTTGTCGATTTCGGGTCGGATGAGACACCGGTGATCTTGACGTCCTTTTTCAGATTGAGCTCGTCCTTGAGGAGAAATTTGAGGGGCGTCTGGTTGATGAAATAAAGCTGCTGCGTCTGCAGCTTGCGATCGCGAATCGCTACGGACACGCCGTCGGCGATGATTTCCATCGTGGCTGGCAAGGCATATTCGAAGCGGAGGCGTCCCGGCTTCAGAACATAGAGCTTACCTTCGGAACGCCGCCCATCCGCTCCGACCTGAACGAAATCGGCGGTCATCACTTGGGCTGCGTTGAAATAGTCATTGGCCATCTGAATCGCTGTTTGCGAATCGATCGGCTCAGGCGCCGATTTCGGCGCTTCGGCGGATTTCGCAGCAGGCTTTTTTTCCGGCGCGGGAAGCTTTTGCGCAAAGGCGCCGCTCATCAGCGCGGATGCAGCGAGAGCGCCGAGAAACAACTTGGAACCGCGCTTCATTTTTCTCTTCGCCTCTAGTCCGTATGAAATTGGATTTGCGTCATTTCTGGCGCGCTTGCCGGCATGTCAGGGAACGCTAAGCTGCAAGATCGCCGATGGCGGCGCCAAGCGTCTAAACCCTTCCTGTGGCGGCAATGCGGAGGCTTAATCCCCCAACTCGAACGCGCCACGATCCACGCCACCGCCTGCGAGAATTGCGCGCTTTCCGGCGTGGTTGGCGGGGCCGACCACGCCTTCCTTCTCCATGCGCTCGACCAGTGACGCCGCCTTGTTGTAGCCCACCGAAAGACGGCGCTGGACATAGGAAGTCGAGCATTTCTTGTCGCGC
>NZ_JAGRPM010000046.1 GCF_019449565.1 Rhodoblastus sp.
TCCTGAGTGGGGTTGAACGACCCTCAAATCTCAGGACGGGCTGCCCGTCGCGCCATCGCTATCCTATCGGCTTGCTACCCGCCGTCGCGGCTCACGCCCCCGCGCAGCGGGCCGGAGCGGAGCGACTTCGTGCTATGGCGCATCCTTGCCCTTGCGCCTTCGACCGCTTTTCCTCATGGACCGGTCCTTCGGTCCAAGACCGCTTCTCGCCCAATCTTACGCCTACGGCACCAATGTTCTTTCGCTCATTTGGCGCCGCAGCCACGTCGAGCAGCATCAGCTGCCGAACCGCCAGAACGGTGCATAATTGCGAGTAGCGCCGGCCTTGGCGATGGATCGGGCCTCACCTGACCTTTTCCTCTTCTCGCGCCCTGATACTGAGACGCCGGACGCGCTCCATAAAAGCCCAGGATGCGAGAATCGTAAGGGGTAGCGCCGCCGCCACCATCATATCAGCGGTGATGCCTTTCGGCAGCCAGCCGGCATCCTTGAGGCCTTTGGCAAGATAGGTCGTCAGGCCCGAGAGATAATAGGCCAGCGCCGCGATGGAGATGCCCTGGACTATGCCTTGCAGGCGCATCTGCAAGCGTGCGCGGCGGTTCATATCTTCCAGCAAGTCGCGGTTTTGCTGTTCCAGTTCGAAGGTGATGCCGGTACGCATGAGATCAATGGCGCGCTGCACTTGAGTGGACAAGCGCGCGAGCCGCATCTCCACAGCGTTGCAGGTCTCAATCGCGGGGTCGAGTCGGGTGCTGAAAAAGCCGGAGACGGTGGTGTAGGAGCCTTCCTTTTCCTCACGGATGAGTTCGAGGCGGTTTTTGACGACGGCGTGGTAAGCGCGGCTGGCGCCGAAGCGGAATGCCGTGCGCGTCGAAAGCGCTTCGCTCGATGCCAGCAGAGCGCTCAGACGTTTCAGTAAGTGCTGGCTGGTGCGCGCTCCCTCGGTTTGGCTGAGCGCGTGGTTAATCTCCGCAATTTCGCACTCCATACGCGCGAGTTCAGGGCTGGCGCGCCGCGCTTCCGGGAGCCCGAGCAGCGCCATGGTGCGGTACGTTTCTATATCGAGGAGCCGCTGGACGGCCCGGCCGGCTCGGAGCGCGTCGCCCCTATCCATTCTGATGAGCAGCCGCGTGAATTTATAGGGGCCGGCAACAAAATCGGTCAGCATGTGCGCTGCAGCGTTCGATACGCGGATGACGCACAGGCTTTCTGGCTTGAACAGCGGCGCTAGGGATTCGGGCGAAGGGCCGCCCGCGATGATCGCCAGATGCGCTGCCACCACAAGACGGCCCGGCGCCAGAAACGCGATCTCGCCTTCGCCGAGCGGATCGGGATGCGCAAAGGGGTCGGCTGCGTCCTGCGAGGTGGACCAGGTGTACGTTGTGAACTCGGTATGCTGCTCCCAGCGCAGCTCCCAATCGCCCAGTGTCAAGTGGCAAAATTTGGCGTCCTCAGGGAGGCTTTCTGCTCCACTCGCTTCGCATAGCGCGATAAGTGCTCGGCGGTCCGCGCGCACTTCCGCGTCATTGGTTGCAAAACCAAAATGATAGACGCGCCGGGGTGCCTCAACGGGAAGGAAAGGGCGCGCGTGAAGTTCGGCAAGGATGGCGGAGCGAGCTTCGTGTTCTCTCATGCATGCCTGGCCGTTCGCCATGCCGTGCCCTCCGTCCGGGCGCTGCATCATTTTTCTTCCTCTAATTCGCCGAAGGCGCCCGGTAGATCCCGGCGCATGCGCCTCAGCAATTTTCGTAGCGCCCCATGACGTTAATGCAGGAATGGTAAAGAGTGTGAACGCGATTGCAAAGTTCACCCCTGATTCAGCAAGCCGCGCGGGGGGGGGGCAAGATTGCAAACCGCTTGGCGGCGCAGCTAGCCGGCCCAGTCGGCGAACAACAGCCAATAGCCAAATCGAGCGATCATCCGCTTCTCGGCCGTCTCCAGCCCTTCGGTCTGCAGCTGCGTGCCGCCCGAAGACGTCGGTCTCCAGCCTTGTCCGCTAGGTCAAGAAACGGCGGATTGTGTTGAAAAACTCGGCCGTTGCCGTGTTGAGGGTGGCGTGATTCACTTTCCCTGCTGATTTGCGGGGGAAGCGGCGATGATGGGCGTGCAGGCGACAGCGTCGAGGTTGTTCTTTGACTTCTGCCTCGATGATCACGTCCCGATTGATCATCAGCTGCGCGGCATTGATCAGCATCTCGATCTCGCACGCGTCCGCGCCGCCTTGAAGCCATTTTACAGCAGCACCGGTCGCCCCTCGATCGATCCCGAGTTGATGATCCGCATGTTGCTGGTGGGCAATTGCATGGGCATTCGTTCGGAACGCCGTCTGTGCGAGGAAGTCCATCTCAACCTCGCCTATCGCTGGTTCTGCCGCCTCGGCCTGGACGGCAAGGTCCCCGACCATTCGACCTTTTCAAAGAACCGGCACGGGCGCTTTCGCGAGAGCAACATCCTTCGGCATCTGTTCGAAACAGTCGTCGCGCGCTGCATGGCCGAAGGGTTGGTCAGCGCGGATGGGTTCGCGGTGGACGCCAGCCTGATTCCTGCCGACGTCAACAAGCACCACTCGGTGCGCAGCAGCGACTGGAAGCCCGAAGACATCAGTGACGAAGCCTGCCGCGCGACGCGCGAATATCTCGCGACGCTCGACGACGCCGCGTTTGGCGCTGCGACGCCGGTCCCGCCGAAGTTCGTCTCGCTCGCCGATCCGGCGGCCCAATGGACGGCGCAGCGCAAAGGACCCGCCTTCTTCGCCTACTCGACCAATTATCTGATCGACACAGACCACGGCGTGATTGTCGATGTCGAAGCCACGCGCTCTATTCGCCAGGCCGAGGTCGGCGCGGCCCAAACGATGCTGGATCGAACCGAAGATCGCTTCGGCCTCAAGCCTGGCTACCTGACCGCCGACACAGCCTATGGCGCGGCGCAAAACCTCGCCTGGCTCGTCAAGCGCAAGCAGATCACCCCGCATATTCCGGTCTTCGACAAATCGACGCGGACGGATGGCACGTTCTCGCGTTCGGACTTCACATGGGATCCTGACGCGGACCGCTACACCTGTCCTGCGGGCAAAGAACTGGTTCAGTTCCGTCGCACCTACGCCATGCCGCGCACCGGCGTCGCGCGCTGACGGTCTACGCCGTTATCGCGCGAGCAAGAAGGATTGCGACGTCTGCGATCTCAAAGCGCGATGCTGCCCGAACGATGTCGCACGCAAGATTCCTCGGCACGTCGATGAAGACGCGCGTGATGTGGCGCGGGCCCTTGCCGTCACGCCCGAATTTAAAGTCGCTTGCCGCCGTCGGAAAAAGGTCGAGATGCTGTTCGCCCATCTCAAGCGCATCTTGGGGCTCGGGCGATTGCGGCTGCGTGGGCCATATGGAGCCAAGGACGAGTTCCTGCTCGCAGCGACCGCGCAGAACCTGCGGCGCCTTGCCCGATTGCGGCCAGCGGCGCCGTCAATGGAGGCGATGACGGCATAGCCCGCCGATGTGGCGGCCACGGCCGCCAACGCGACAGGGCGTCGGGCCCCATAAATCTTGAAAAAAGGCCCCTTGTCGGAGCGCAGTCGCTGAACCGCAGCGTTTTTCAACATCGGGTAATGGTTGGCGGCTCCTCTCCGGAAGAAGATAGGCTTTCCGGAAAGCAAAGAGGAGGCTGATCATGGACTATTACGCCGGACTGGACGTCTCGATGGAAGAGACACACATCTGCATCGTGGACAGGGACGGCGGCGTCATCCACGAAACCAGGGTTGCTTCCACGCCGGCCGACATCGACGCGGCGCTCATGGAGGCGCCGGCGTGTCGACGCGTCGTGTTCGAGACCGGCCGGATGGCCCCGATGCTTTATCACGGACTCACCCAGCGCGACGTCCCAGTGATTTGCGTCGAGAGCCGGCAGGCCTATCAGGCGCTGAAGTCTCTCGCGACCCACAAGACCGACCGCAATGATGCGCGCGGCCTGGCGCATCTGGCGCGCACGGGTTTCTTCAAGCCGGTGCATGTGAAGTCGCTTGCCGCCCACGCCATCCGCGCGCTGATTATCGCGCGCAAGAAGCTCGTCGGCCAGCGCGTCACGTTGGAAAACCAGATCCGTGGTCTGGCCGTCGCGTTTGGCGTCCGGCTTCCCCGCTCTCTGAGCCCCGCCTTCATTGAACAAGCGCTTCAGGCGAGCAATGGCGTCGATGGACTGTCCGCCGCCACGCAAGGCCTCATCGCGGCGCGGACAGCCGTGATGGCGGCGGTGGCCGCGATCGATACGGACATCAGGAAGCTGACGAGGGCGTCCGACGCGTGCCGTCGCCTCATGTCCATTCCAGGCGTCGGCCAATTGACGGCGCTCGCTTTTGTGGCGGCGGTCGACGATCCCGAACGCTTCAAGCGATCGCGCGATATCGGCGCCTATTTCGGCCTCGTGCCCCGCCGTTACCAATCCGGCGAGGTGGACTACACCGGCAGTATCTCCAAATGCGGCGACAGGCGGGTGCGCACGCTGCTCTATGAGGCCGCGAACGTGATGCTGACGCGCTTCAAGGGTCCGCTGAAGCTCAAGAATTGGGCCTTCGCCATCGCCAAGCGCTCGACCATGCGAAAAGCGCGGATCGCGCTCGCCCGACGGCTCGCCATCATCATGCATGCGATGCTGAAACACGGCACTGAGTTCAAACTGGCGTAGTCAGTCGCCAGCGACCAGACAGGAGGCCGAACCGAGCTCCCCAGCGGGAGCGACGCCCGAGGGAGGGAGTGAATGACGGCGCCGATTTTGTAGCATGCGGTTACAGACCGACTGCGATTTCAACCAAGCCGCTTCACGCCCAGCTTACCCCATCAAGCGGAAAGCCGACATCGCTTTGGGGGAGCACCCGCCCGTATTACCGCCAAGTCGCATTGCGCTTGATGCATATCAATGTTGTTGTGGGGCACGCGCCTCATCCTTCGCGAAAGCGGAGGGGGTGATGTCTACCGCAGATCAAGAAGAAATTCGTAAGGCCGCACTAAGGATGGTCGAGCGTTACGGAGGTAAGGCCTTAGAGGAGGTTGAACTCCGCATGCACGAGCTTCTGGTGGCCGATGAGCAGGAAGCCCTCCAAATGTGGGGCCAGATCAGAGACGTCGTCAAAGCGATTTCGACGACGAGGCCTAGAACGCTAAGTTAAATGGCTAACCCACCTTCTGACTGACGATGCTCGACGGGAGGAACATGAATGTCGCAAGTGTGCCGTAGTCGAGGCTGCTCCTGCAAAGCGACGGAATGGGGACACGTTCTGGACGAGATGGACTGTGAACTCTTTGCTCGGGCCAGCCACGAGCGCGTCTACGAACCGGGTATGAACATCTTCATGCAGGGTGACAATTGCTCGGGTGTCTACTGCATCCAGTCGGGATTGGTGGGATTGCGCCGATCAGATGACAATGGCAATTCGGCCATGCTGCGACTTAGCCAGAACGGAGATGTTCTGGGCTATCGCGCCGTAATCGGTAAGCGCCAACACCGCAATACGGCTGAGGTTCTGACGCGGTCCCGCGTCTGCTTCATCGAGGCCGCGCGGCTCACGATGCTGCTTCAGCGCAACCCAAACTTAAAGGAAGGCTTCCTGCAAAGGGCGTTGGTCGATCTCACAACAACCGAAACGAACTGCGCCGAGCAAATGACGAGAGGTTTGCAGGCGAGGTTTTTGCATTTGCTGTTTAGATTATATCAGAATGTTGAAGCTCAACAGGATGATCGAGAACACGTATTCGATCTGCCGGTTCAACGCAAAGACATTGCCGCGCTGCTTGGCGCAACGCCTGAGTCAATTTCGCGCATTATCAACCGGCTAGAAGAACAGGGCCTCGTCCGCTTTGTTGGCCGACGCGTCATCTTCTCAAACATGGGGCGCTTTCGCGCGAAGATTCAGATCGGCATAGAAGCCGCCACTGCTGAAGCTTAAGCCACCGCCACGCGCGCATTTCTTGATCGTCACAGCGTCTCACGAGCGCCACTAGCAAGGGCAGAATCGCGCCGTAAACGAAAATTCGCTGTTAAATGCGCCAATCCGCTAACTATTGCCGAAGCCGCGCTGGACCATGGCTTAGATTCGAACGTTCTCCTCGCCGAGGGTCGGCTTCGAGCCGATTCCGGAAGGTCGCCATTGGGCCCGGCAATTTCCGTTCTTGGCGCCGTGCCGTCCTTCCTCGGTAGACCGCAATCTTGGAGATAGCGGACTTTGGACGCAGCGAACGAACCGGAAATAATGACCCCAACCGGACCGTCGCGAAACCTCGCGCGATGGCTTAAAGCCGACCTTCGTGTTTTCCGGGCTGCCTTCGCGTGTCAGCGCGCCCCCCATGTTCGGCGATTGGGCTCCCCCTCAGCTTATCGGCGCACCACCGGCCCAGCGATACCGCCAGTAATGGCGGTGCGGATGGGCGGCCTGATGAATGAGACGTTAAGGCCATAGTAACCATTTGATCGTGATTATCGCCCAAACAGGGTGACCGCCATCGAGCCCAGAAAGATGGCTGCGCATGGGTGAAAACCGTCATGAATAGATACTGTGCAATGACCTTAGTGGGCTGCTTGTCGGCATGGCTCGGCGTGAGCGGCGCTTTGGCGCAGGACATCCCACCGGGATGCGCGCCAGATGGAAACCCCAACACGACAGTAGAGGGTGCGCTACTCGGGGGCGCGGCTGGCGCTTTGATCGGAAACGTAACTTCGGGCAGACACGACAAAGCCAAAGGCACGGTTCTGGGTGGCGTCGGCGGCGCGGTCGCAGGCGCGCTCATTGGCAATAATGTGGGACAGGGAAACCCTTGCCCGCAAGGCTATGTCTATCGGGCAGCCCAGCCGGTCGCCTCCCGGTACGTTGAGCCGCCGCCTCCGCCACCTGCGAATCGAGGTGAAGTTTGGTATGGCGCGCCCTCTCACATTCGCGAGCGCATCAGTTTCCTGCGCAATCGTGTGGAGACGATGGATAGCGACGGCTGGCTGTCGCCGCGAGAAAGCAACGGCCTGCGCCGGCAGATCAGGGACATTGAACGCCAGGAAGCCCGCATTCGGAGTCGCAATGATGGAGACTTGCCGCCTGACGCCCGAGTCCATCTCAATGACGAGCTGAATGCCGTCGCAGGTCGCCTTCGCTGGAATGATTATCGAACCGAACACGCCGACCGCTACTGACCTTGTCGGCTATCCGCGACACTCAGGTCAGTCAGTCTGATTGAGTTGGCGTTCGGCGGGTCGGCAGCTCAAGCCAGAGACGAAAAAAGGCCGCTCTCGCGACTGCGGAGCGGCGTTTGTTTGGTCCGGTTGGGGTCACGAGCGCTGGTTCGTTTCGCCATCGGAACGTCCGCTGGGGGTGCGGCAGCCGCCGGTGGGACCTTCTGCCTTAGGACCGCAACGAGCCCGAGAGCGGCCCTAAAATTGTGCGTAGATGCCGACGCCTACCCTCAATGCCCGCGCGGGTGGGGGCGGTCCGCTCCGACTGGAAAGAGGAGTCGCGACGATTCACCGGCCCCGCTGCTTCATCGAATTCCGCCTCGGAATGCGCCGGCTGATCGAGGACGCGATTGAAAGCCTGATCCTGTTCCTGGACGAGATTCACAGCGGTGCTGTTATTACGTTCCATGGGGGTCTAGGCCTTTGTGCCGCGCTGTGGGGCGCTTGTCGAACGCACGGAATGAACTTACTTTCGTAACAAGCTGAGCATTCCTCCCGAGGACGCAAGCCAACGACCGGACCGCTGCGGATGTACCGGCGGTCCGTTTCGCTTTTGGGCGCGCCAAAACTGTTGCAGCGCGCGGAATTCGGAGATCAGCGGCAGACGCGCACGCGACGACGGCCGATAAAATCGCCATCTTCGTCATACACCGGGCGCCGTTCAATCCAGCAGTCGTCGTAATCGGGGCCAGGAGCATAATAGGGTTCGCGGTTCGCATTAGCCGCGGCGGAGCCGAGCGCTAGGCCGCCAAGAACGCCAGTAGCGACTCCGGGGACGATCCAGGCGTCGTTTGCCGATGCGGGAGTCGAGGTCAAGGCGAAGCTCACGCTAAGGGCGGCAAGCGCACCGATCGCAGTCTTCTTCCACGAGCAGTTCATAGTGTTTTTCCTCAGGAACGCCTGTGGATCTAAATCGCCTCGGCGCCGAAATGCTTTGATCACCACTATCGCCGGACTAAGCTAAACGCGAAATTAATGAATTGTGGCGCTTTCGGGGTAAGTTGTTCACGCCGAAGGAATACGTGGTGTCGGCCCTCTGGCGCACCGGCGAGACGCCCGCCGGGGATGTACTGGCATGCGTTTTTGTTTGCCTTCATGATCAGCCTCAGCGAACGACGACTGCTTCCGACGGATGAGCGCCGGTTGGCAAGGAAAAGTTAAATCAATTCTCTCGATCCGATCACTCCCCCGCGCCGTAAAAGAGCAGTGATTAAAATGGCCAACTGCGGCCATCGACACTCACAGGGAGCAGTTGCAATGATGTTCGGACTTGGGAAATTCGCCGCCGTTGCGGCAACCGTGATTGGATTGGCAGTCGGCGGCGCGAGCGCTTACGCCGCGGACAAGGACATTGTCGACACGGCAGTCGCCGCTGGTCAGTTCAAGACCCTTGCCGCGGCGTTGGGCGCTGCCGGCCTTGTCGATACATTGAAGGGAAAGGGGCCGTTCACGGTCTTCGCCCCCACCGACGCCGCATTCGCCAAATTGCCAGCGGGCACTGTCGACACTCTTCTCAAGCCTGAGAACAAGGCGAAGCTGACAGCGATCCTCACGTACCATGTGGTTCCCGGCAAAGTGATGGCTGCCGACGTCGTCAAGCTGAAAGAAGCCAAGACGGTCAATGGCGCGATGCTGGCGATCAAGGTCGATAGCGGCAACGTCATGATTAACGGCGCTAAGGTCACGACCGCTGACATCTTGGCCTCGAACGGCGTTATCCACGTCGTCGACACCGTGTTGCTGCCGCCAGAGAAGTAGGCGAGCCATCAATCAAGAAACCTCGGATCGCCTTGATGCTCAGCTGACGACGATATCTGCCAAGCCTAAGCGTCAGGCCATTACGGCGATCCGATAAACGCAATTGTCAAATTGTTGGCTGCTACGACCCTTTCAAAAGATGGCGGCTGGAAGAATGATATGACGACCAGTACGGCGCGCCCATCGTACGAGGGCGTTAGCTCTCTGGGTCATTGTGGCGATCCCAAGCATTTTGACGCCTTCCGCCTTTGCGGGTGCGGTCGCCTGCGGGGAGACAGCTATTGCGCCGCCCACGCCGGGCAAAGCGGCCAGGGCGAGTCCGGTCGCCGAGGGTTCGCCAGCCCGCCAGCAAGGGCCGCGCGGCCATTGGTAGCCAATTGATTCGACAGGACAATTCTCCTTGGCCCTAAACCGCAATCTGGACCTGATCAATGTTGAAGGCGATCTCCTATTACGGCGCGCTGGCGCTCGAGTCCTTCTTCGGGTTGTTCGGCGCCCGCCTTTACGAAGAGCCCCGCTATGACGTGATCGGTCGCGTCGCGGATCGCGTCGAGATCCGGCGATACGGGCCGCGAGTCGCAGCCGAAACGCAATTAGCGATCGCGGACGATGCGGGGAACAACGAGGCGTTCAAGCTCCTGTTCGCCTATATTGCGGGCGCCAACCAAGCTTCCGCTTCGGGCGATGGCAAAATTGCCATGACCGTGCCGGTCGAGGTTCGCAATAACACGCTGATCGCGATGACTGTTCCTGTGCAAACCGCGCAGCACATTGGCGGGACGGTTATGCGGTTCTACTTGCCGGCGAAATACAGCCGCGATCGCGCGCCCGAGCCCACCGACGCGCGGGTTAAGATTGTTGCGGCGCCGGCAGAGACGGTCGCCATCGTCCGCTTTTCCGGTTCAGGAGAGTACTTCACGGCGCATCAGAACGAACTGCTCGAAATGCTGCGGGGGTCGGGGTGGCGCCCGAGCGGGGCGCCTTACACGCTTTATTACGACGCTCCGTTCACATTGCCTTTCCTCAGAAGGAACGAAGCCGCAGTCACGGTTATCGAGAATCTGTAAGACGCGATCCTTTGGCTCGAACGCCTCGGGATCGTCCGTCTACGCTAGGCAATTCAGTTGAATGTCGAAGTCCGGTTGGGGTCATTATTGCCTGTTCGTTCGAAGCGCCCGAAGTCCGTTGCTTGCATGATTCCCGTCATTCGCGGAAAGCCGACTCGGCGCCATAGCACGAAGTCGCTCCGCTCCGGCCCGCTGCGCGGGGGCGTGAGCCGCGACGGCGGGTAGCAAGCCGATAGGATAGCGATGGCGCGACGGGCAGCCCGTCCTGAGATTTGAGGGTCGTTCAACCCCACTCAGGA
>NZ_JAGRPM010000047.1 GCF_019449565.1 Rhodoblastus sp.
CCCTGTGAAATCAGCACGTCGACTTGACGAAGCTTGGCGACAATCTCTTCCGGTTTGTGTCTCTTCCCTGCCATCCTTCTGTCCTCCGGCCGGTGCGAAAACCATACTTCATGGAGGACCACTTTTCAGGGGGCAGACCATGGCCCTGCCTGGCTCGGCGGGACCAAAGCTGGGCTTCCTGATGTATCCGCAAGCTGAAATTGCTTCGACGCGCCTCGACTGCCTCGATGCGGACGCATTCAAATATTCGATCAGGTCGACCGCGATCTCAATTTGAGCGGAAAAGGCGTCCTGACCCGAAGCAGCGGAAAAGCGCGCACCTGTCACTTCGGTGACCGGTGTGGGACGCAATGAATGACAGCGCGCTCATGCAGGTTTATAATCATTCTTGAGTTCGGAGATCGCGGAAAAGTCCGATCGAGCCGACTCCGGTTTACCGAAGCCGCGATCTCTCGAGCATAGGGTTCGGGAGGAACTTGCTATGCGGATCAAACATCCCGCCGAGTGGGGCGCTGTGCAGATCGCGGCGACGAGCCACGTTTTGCTTTCGGCTGGTCAAGCGCTCATTCATACCGATGTCGACAGCTCGCTTGCGCCGATCAACGTGCAACGAATTTCATACGCGGATCTTGGCGATGCGCTCAGGGAGGGCTGGGACGATTTCCTTGCGCTGCGCGACGATGTCGTCTTCCTTTGCCTGATCTACCCGCTGGCCGGAGTGGCGTTGGCCTATCTTCTTTCCAGCTCCGGCCTGTTGCCATTGATCTTCCCCGTCTTTTCCGGCTTTGCCCTGCTGGGACCCTTCGCCGCGGTTTGGCTCTATGAAATGAGCCGTAGGCGCGAGCGGGGCGAGACGCTCGCGTGGGCTGAATCGATGCGGGTGTTCACGTCGCCGAATGTCGCCGCGATCTTCAAACTGGGCTTGTTGCTCGCCGTCGTCTTCGCACTCTGGCTGGCGACGGCCATGCAGATCTACGCGCACACGATGGGTCCGAATATGCCGACGTCCGCGGCGGGGTTCGTCGCAGCTCTCTTTCAAACGACGGGCGGATGGCGGCTGATAGGCTTCGGCGTCGGCGCCGGGTTGATCTTTGCCTTGGCCGTTCTTTCGATCAGCGTCGTTTCATTTCCGCTACTGCTTGATCGACGCGTCACCGTTTCCACCGCAATCGCGACCTCGGTCCGCGCCATGTGGACGAACCCGGGGCCGATGCTGGCATGGGGCTTCATTGTCGCCGTCTCATTGGCTTTGGCGATGGCGCCGGTGTTGGTCGGCTTGATTGTCGTCTTTCCGGTTCTGGGGCACGCGACATGGCGCCTTTACCGCAAGGTCGTCGCGTAAGCGGAGAAAAGTGGGCGCTATTGACGGCGCACTATTGACGGTGTTGGTAGCCAGCCGCCGTCTGGGGCGTGGACGACGTGGCGGAGGGAAACCCAGTGCTCAAGCGTCGATGACCTTGCGAAGCGAGGCCTCGATCTGGCCGCCGCAATATGTGTCGCCATAATCTTGCCGGGCCTTGGCGGACAGCTTGGCCAGCGGCGGCAGATCGGCGATGCGGCGCGTCAGCGCGGCCGTCATCGGCGCTGTTTCTCCAAGGATTGCCTCGATCTTGCTGAAACGGTCGGTCATAGTCGACCAAAGCGTGGCTGTCACGATGTCTGCGACGCCCGGCCCCGTACCGCCGAGCAGGAAGCCGGAGTGCGCCTTCAGGCCGTGGCGGCGGCCGGTCTCTTCCCAGAGCGACATCCACTTCTCCAGGCGCGGAAGGAACTCCTGCCAGCGCTTTTTCGTCCACATCTCTCGGCCGCCGTCCAGCGTGATCTCGTCGATCAGGTCATTGGCGTCGTTCACGATCTTCATGGTCATGGCGCGCAAGGCGGGGGTGTTCGGCATGAGGTTCAGAGCCTCGCCCAGATAAAGAATGATGGCCGGCATCTGAGCAATGGCGAAGCCCGCCTTTTTGTCGACGAGCATAGGCGGCCCCATGAACGGGATCGGCATATCCTTCACCGGCCCGTTCATCAGCTCCGAGATTGCGGCGTCGCCGCCTTCGGTCCAGTCCTTTCCGGCATAGGCGAGGACGGCGCGCACGAACTGGCCGCGGAACGGCACAGACCAGTAGTAAAGGGCGTAGTCCGACATCTCGAGAGTTCCGAACGTGAAGGGGAACGATCGACAGAGGATTTTGGGGGGCCGAAACAGGTACGGCCTGCCCGAGGTGACTCGGAACAGGCCGCTCCTCGTGGCGACTCCGTCCATTTCAGGATCGGCTGGCGTTCTTTCGAATGCCGTTGCGCCACTGATCAAACAATGCGCGACGCCAAGGATAGTTCTGCGCCGCCGCAGATTTTTTTGTAGAGCCGCGCATCCGCGCCCGGGCCAGAATGGTCAGGCGATCAACTCGCGTGATAGCCGTGACCAGGCTGATCATCCGTTGAACGTCCGGGCTCCTGAGCGTTCAGTTTGCGCTCATGGGCGGCGCGCGCCATAGGCGCCAGCAACCACGCGACAGGCGCCGATACAAGTAATGACGCTGCGACCACGAAGGGCATCAATGTCATGGCGATGTTTGTGAGCGGAGTCGCTAAAACCAGAACCACGCCGATGCCGAAAACGACCGCCTGAACCATCATATAAATCACGATGGCGATTACCGTACGATTTGGCATTTTGTCCTCCTCACGCGCTTTTCGAGCGTTATGCAATATAACGCGCAGCGATCCGACCGCGTTCCGCCGAAACTACAGCGCGAGGAAATGAGTCTACGCGGCTTGAGTCTCTGCGCTGCTCTTCAAGCGGCGTTCGCACTCGATGATCGCGATGACGAGCATCAGGAAAAAATTGACGTTGGCGTCGCGGTCCAGCAGCGAGCTTTCGGTGAAATTATGACCTACGCAAAAGACCAGCAGCGCGATAAGCAACGCGACATTTGCGCGCGGCAGCGTCTTGAGCGTCGCAAGCGTACGCAAGGGACCGAATATCGTCGCGTAAATGACCAGCAGTAGACCCGGCGCGCCAATTTGCGCGAGCAGATCGAGAAACCCCTGATGGCCGCTTGCCAGGCCGGAAACCCAGTCGTCGCTGTAAAGATAGATCGGGCCGCTCGGGCCGATGTTCCAGAACGAGCCGTAACCGGAACCGAGCCAAGGATGTTCAGCGATATATTGCGTGAGCAGAGGCCAGATCTGCACACGCCCCGTCAGCGCGTCGGGCGAGTCGAAGGCGGCGGCGATCGTCTCCTGATTGGCGATGATCGCGATCGCCGCGACTACCGCCGCCGCCGCCAGCGAAAACCTCAATGCACGCGGACGCGCGCTGTAATATTTCGCGTAAATGACGCCGCCGAGGATTGAAGGCAAGAGCAGGCCAATCGACGTTTTTGAGTTGGCGCCCCAGAGAAAGAACGCGGCCGCCGCGAGCGCTGCAATGCGCGCCCATCGCCCCAGTTTGACGGGGTTGAACCAGCAGAGCAGAAAGGTGAAAGCGGTCACCGAACCCGCGAAATTCTTGTGCAGCATAAGGCCGCGCCAGTCGCCCGCAAGGTCGCTTTCGATTTCGTTGGAATGATGAACGCCGATGGCTGGGACGAGCACGACGACAAGCAGATTCGCGGCCAGTAGCGCAATGCAGACCCTCGTCACGATTCGCAACGTCGTTTCTGTCCTCAGCAGCGATACCGCCAGAAATTCGGTGAAGATGATCATCGTCGTCAGCGCGATGCGGCGAATGGCGACATCCGGGACATTCGACCAAGAGACGCTGAGCCAGCACCAGGCCAGCGCCACCGTCAGCGCGAGGGGCAGGACCAGCAAGCGCCGGGGATTCTGAAGCGGCTTCGCCAGCGCGACTGCCGCAAAGAAAAAGGCCAGGAAAGTCGCTTGCCGCAGCGAGTTGCCGTCGGCGGTCGAGGTCGAGACGTTTTCAAGTGTGATGACGCCGCCGGCCAGCACGAACGCGACGAAGCATCCAAAGAGAAGCACGGTCGTCCGAACGCTCTCGCTCGCGGATGGCGTCGCCGCCCATTCGCCCCGCGCCGGTTGCGACGTCATAGGCAACCCCTTCAATTTCCGGTTCCCAAACGCGCTTTCACGCGGACCTCATCGAGCGATAGCGCCGCAGCGCCGCGCTTCGTCCCGGCCGGACCGGCAGTGGCGCCCTCGCCAAAGATCAGGCTTGCGGTCAATTTCGCCAGGAAGCGGGGATATTGGACGACGTAACGGCGACCGAGGCGTCGCGGCTCCCGCCAGATGCGATAGGCCCAGCGTAGTTGCAGGCGGTCCGCGATCCGTGGATAATATTGAAAGCCGCCATTGAGCTGGTCGAGATAGCCGCCGCAGGTAAAACCAAAGCCTTTCCAGCCTTTGGCGCGCAAACTCAGGAGATGCTCTTCCTGCGCTCCCGCGCCCATGCCGCAGATTACGACATCCGGCGCGCGTTCCACGATGAAGTCCGTCTTGGCCTCCATGTCCCCATAGCCATCCAGCGCATCGATGACGCGGAGCGTCGGGAAGCGTTCAAGAAGACGGCGGCGGGCGGCGGCGGCCACTCCGGGACGGCCGCCAACGAGCATGATGCTGCTGCGCTGGTGCGCAAGCGCCGACAACACGGGCGGCGCAAGGGAGGTCGAGTCGAAACTGACCCGCGCCGCTCGGCGCCCGGAAAGCCATTGCGCCGCCTTGGCGAAGGCAATTCCGTCCGGAAGAACCAGATCGAAATCGAGAAGATTGTTTTTGTAACCCGCATTGGAATCGGCGACAGAAATTGAAGACGGATTGACGAAGGTCGTGAGCAGCGGCCGGCGCTCCTGAATGCGACGCACGACGAAACGGACGACATCTTCCAGTTCGTCGGCGAACACGGTGGGAAAGCCGAGTACGGAGGCGCGCAATAATGTCGCCATAGCAAATCCTCCAGGTTGAAGCGGTCAGATTTCGCTCTGCCTGATCCAGGAAATTTTGGCGTTGGCTGGATCGGCGGCAGGCCGCGGAGCCGGCTCAGCTGGGGTAGCCGTCTCGGTTGGAGCGCGAAATCGCCGTTTCCTGGACCGGGTTTCGGCGTAAAACGGCACGGCGATGGACGCCGCGAAAGACAGCGCGAGCACGCCCGCCAGCGAAAGGCCATAGTGAGGGAAAGCGGGATCGACCGGCGCAACCGCGCGCTGAACGATCTTGACTGGCGATATTTTCGCCAGGTTGAGGCTGGAGGCGATTTTCTCCTCGACCGTCCGGCGCGCGTAGCTTCCGGCGTTTTCGGTCGCCTGCTGGACCGCGCGCTGAAGCCGCGCGAATTCGCCCGCTTTTCCGGCGAGGTCGTTGAGCTCCTGGTTCAATTGAGCGAGCTGGTCGCGCTGGTCGCGCTCCAGCTTGGTCAGCCCTTCAATCTCGGCGTTGAGCTTGAGCAGTTCGACGAGAGCCTCCTGATAGACCTTGACCATCAGAATCGGCGGATCCGCCGATTTGGGCAGGTTTTCCTGGATCGTCGTCGTCGATTTTTGCTTGGCGCCGAGGTCGTTGATAATCGCACTGACGAAGGGGGATTGCGTCACGGGCTTGAGGCGGACGAGCTGCGTCGTAAGCGCCTCCCGCCGTCCCGTCTTGTCGGCAATGACGCCATGCGTCACGGCCAACGCAGCGGCGAGATCATTGGCGCGTTTCAACAAAAGGCTGTTCTGCTCTTCGGCCGAATAAGTATGCGTGGTGGCGGAAAATTTCCGAAGCTCGTCGGTTGCGCGTTTGACCTCATCTTCGAAATGCCTGGTCTGCGCCTGGTAGAAATTCGCCGCTTCGGGCTGGTCGAGCACGCTGAGCTGCTTGTTGATCGCTTCGGATGCAATGACGTTGGCGAATTCGGCGGCGACCGCGGCGTCCGCATGCCGAAACGTGATCGTCACCAAATCGGAATTGGGCTCGACATGGACGGTCAAGGCTTTGCTGACGCGGCTGACGGCCCGCCTGAGCCAACGATCCGGAGATATCGAGCCTGTCGGAGTGGAATCCAAGGTCGCCCCGAACCGCTCCGCCACTCTCGTTTCGGCGTTCGCCTGACCCTTCAGCATGGCGGCATGATCGGCAAGCCAGGTGATTGCGTCCGCGCGCGCCGTCGGCCAGTACGACGGGCTATCTCCGTCGACCGTCTCTCGGCCGATTAGGCGCGGCAGCCCGACAGCGACGATCGCATCGGACACCACCTTCTCGCTGCCGGCGATGAGGGCGAGCGAGTTCAACGCATTTTTATGCACCGAATCAAGGTTATGATCGCCCTTCTCGTTGCCGACCATCAATATGGCGCTGGCATCATATTTCGGCGTCAAGATCAGCAATACGCCAAGTGAAAGGCAACCAACAGCGGCATAGGCTGTAAACGATAGCAACTTTCGCTTTTTGACGGCAGACAGCACTGAATTTATGTTTATATCGTCAAATGCGCCTGCGTTGTGAAGTATATTCATGCCGAAAGCCACCGTTTCTTGTTGAATATTGCAAGATATTGCCGCATTATCTATCAATTTTCTGAATAATAAACGTGAATATCGTCATAGATTTAGATACAACGGCCAAACGTCCCGCACCAGAGACTCCCGACGGTCTGGCGCCGCCGCGCGCGATGTCGCCGACGTCAAACGGGTCGCACACCAGTGCAGCCATGCCGCCTGAAGCCGTCCTGACAGCTTCGATTTGCGACGGAACATTGGGGCCATCTCGTCGGAGTAACTTTTTCCCGAGGCCATTGGTTCCATCCGTCACCATAACCAACAGCTTTGCCAAAGTCTAAGCGTAGCCGTAATCACATTTTTTTGAGTTGCTGCGCCGCACAATGACCATAATTTTGAAGATCATTTTATTCAGCTTGCTGGACTATGCGCTTTTAAAACCGGAACTAACACGGATATTAACGAGTTTGTATTCTGACTCATACCGACGCAGATATAATAATTCCACTGAAATCTATGCAGGCGGCCAAGATGCGAGAAATAGAAATGCGACGGCCGGGAAAAGCGAACGCCCTGCCAGCGATAGGCGCCGAACGCGACCGAAAGCGAATGTTTCTTGAAAACTACGTCGCCATCATCATGGCGACAGATTTAGCCAGCATCGGCATTGGCGGCTTATGGCAACGGACTGTCGAAATTGGTTATTTTAAATATTTTAATGAGGCGCTGAACGCGCAGGCTGCGGTTATCGCGATCACGATCTGTCTGTTCGCGCTTGTTTCGCAAATTTTCAATGCCTATCGCGTGCGCAACATTCTTGATCGAAGCTCGGTCTCGCGCCCCATCGCTGCGATCGTCGCGACGTTTGGTCTTTTGATTCTTATCGGCGTGGCGACGAAGACCTCGGAAAATTACTCACGCCTCTGGTTTTTTTCTTGGCTTGCAAGCGCCCTAGCGCTCACGGTCGCCCTGCGACTCCTGATCCAGACCGCGGCTCGGAGGAAACTCGCCGCTGGCGGTTATGTTTACCGCGCCCTGTCGGTCGGCCTTTACGCCGACCCCTTGTCCGGTTCCGATATCTCGGAATTTTCGCGTGGCCAGGCGATCCTCATCGACGAGATCAGATTTAATCGGCTTGAGGAAATGGATCAGCTCGCCCAAACGATCGCTCACAAGCATGTCGATGTGGTCTACCATACCGCGCCATGGGTCGACTGCCCGCTGCTTCTGCAAAAACTCCGCAAATTCAATGATCTTGCTGCGGAAATCTATGTCGTGCCTGTCGATCCGCGGATGCGGACCAACGACCTCGACCCGGTTTCGCTGGGCGGCCGCTTGTCTTTGCATGCAGCCGCCCGCCCCATCGCCGGATGGGCGCTGTGGAGAAAGCGGGCTCTCGATGTTTGCGTCGCGTCTTTCGCGCTCGCGCTATTTGCGCCGGTGATGGCTTTGGTCGCACTCGCGATCAGGCTGGAAAGCCCCGGGGCGGCGCTGTTTCGCCAGCAGCGGGTCGGCGTCAATGGACGACATTTCGAAGTTTTGAAGTTTCGTTCCATGCGAATCGAGGCGACCGACGCGCTCGCGACCCGGCAAACCTCGCGCAACGACGATCGCGTCACACGAGTCGGGCGCATCATCCGTCGCCTCAGCTTCGACGAGCTGCCGCAATTGATCAATGTTCTGCGCGGGGACATGTCCATTGTCGGGCCGCGCCCGCACGCCCCTGGAACCACGGCCAATGGCGAGGCTTTGCGAGACGTATGCGACGATTACGCCGCGCGCCATCGTGTGATGCCGGGCCTCACCGGTTTGGCACAGGTCAACGGATTTCGCGGCGAGCTGGACACGGTCGACAAAGCCAGGAGCCGCGTCGCCTATGACCTCGCCTATATCGAAAACTGGTCGCTCTGGCTCGATTTGAAGATCATTTTTCGGACGGCGGCGCTGCTCGTTTACGACAAATCGGCCTATTGAGGCGGCGCCGCGCGATGAAAGGAAAACTCGAAGCTATCCAGGCTCTCCGCTTCATCGCGGCGACCG
Source organism: Rhodoblastus sp. (assembly GCF_019449565.1). GTDB lineage: Bacteria > Pseudomonadota > Alphaproteobacteria > Rhizobiales > Beijerinckiaceae > Rhodoblastus. Next base: position 8,472 of record NZ_JAGRPM010000047.1, read on the forward strand.
CCGTCGTCGTCGATCACGCGCTCAGTCAACTTGTCAGCCGCGCTTTCTTGCCGCCCCGCTGGGAGCAATATGGCTGGCACTGCGGTCAAGCCGGCGTCTGGGCCTTCTTCGCCATCAGCGGCTTCATCATGATCCACGCCGAACGCGAAAATTTCGGCCGTGGCGGCGGCGCGAAGGCCTTTATCGCCAAGCGCCTCGTCCGCATCGCGCCCATGTATTGGCTGGCCTCCCTGGTGGCGCTTGCGGCCCTGCTTTCGACGGGCCATGCGCCGCCAACCGTGTCCTATGTCGCCGCATCGCTCCTGTTCCTGCCCTCGCCCGCCCAACCGGGCGAGTTGATAAGGCCGCTGCTCGGCCAAGGCTGGACGCTGATCTATGAAATGATGTTCTATTGCATTTTTTTCTGCGCAATGTTTTTGACGTTTTATCGGGGCGCGGTCTCGATCCTTGCCGCGCTCGGCGCCCTGGTGCTCGCGGGCTCTGTCATCAAGCCCCTGGCGGCCGCCTATGATCCCTTTACGGTCGCGGCCTTCGTCACCGATCCCATCATCCTGCTCTTTGGCGCCGGCTGCGTCATCGGACTCGTCCGGCGGCGTCTCGATCGAATTGAATTGAGCCACGGTCTGATGGCCGCGCTTATTTTGCTGGGCGCGGCGGTTTCCCTGTTCGTCGCGGGCCGGTTCGGCTATCCGATGAATTTTTACGCGCGCGCCCCCTTCATGCTGCTGGCCACCGCCGCCGTTGCGATGTGCGCGTTTGCCAAAGACCGGTCGTCGCCATCGAGCCGGATCATGTCCCTGTTGGGCGACGCCTCATACAGCGTCTATCTTTTTCATCTGTTTTTTCTGAACGCACTGTTTTTCGCGGCTTCGCGGCTGCCCGGCTTTTCGCGCGCCGCCTGGCTTTATGTCATCGCCGCCGTCGCCGCCGCGAACGCGGCGGGTCTTGTCATCCATGTTTTCGTGGAAAAACCCCTGACCGCACGCCTGCGCGATCTCGTTGCGGGACGCCGGCGCCAGACTAGGTCGGCTCCTGCCGACATGCGCCCTGCTTTGCGCCCTTCTCCCGAAACATGACTTCCGGAGCGATGGCGGTGCGGAGGTTCTGCGCCTCGTCGATATCGGCAGTTGCCTGCCGGCCCCGACGAGGCTTACCGCCCCAATCCATCACCCGAAATCGTCGCCATCACCGATTCATGGATGGCTGAAGCCCGGAGAATCTGCGCTGCAGGTCATCCGGCGAGATCGGCTTATGAGCAACGTCAATGCCGCTTGCGACAATATCCGTTAGGGCCTCTTCATCGGTTTCACCCATTAAAACCAAGGCCGGGAATCGACGACCAGCGCGCCGCTCGAGTTCCTTGACCATTTGCACACCCGTCGATCCGTTTCCGATGTCGTAATCGGTAATGACCAGGTCGAAACGCATGTCGTCGTTCTCGCCACGTTTGAATGCCTCATCGGCGTCAGCCGCCGCGCAGGCTTCATATCCCCATTGTTCGACCAGGCTTTCGAGGGCGAAGCGCAAAATCGCGTCATTTTCGACGATCAACACGCGACTGCGGCCTTTGCCGCCAGCGCCCTCGATATAACCGAAACAGTCGGGCGCGGCCGACTTCGGCAGCCACAACGAAAATCTCGAACCTTTCCCGAGGCGAGAGCGAAGCTTGATGTCTGCGCCCAATAACGCCGCGTGTCGCGACGCGATTGCGAGGCCGAGGCCCAATCCCTTTTCGCTTTGTTGGCCCGGCGTTTCGAAATGAACGAATTCTTCGAAAATCTCCGACTGGCGTCCTGTTGGCACGCCAACTCCGGTGTCGATGACGTCTATCCTGATACGCCCGCATCGACGCCTTAGCCCGACCAGGACGCCGCCGCTCGATGTAAAGCGAAGCGCATTTTCGATCAGGCGTCGCAGCGTTTTTTCGAGCAAATGAGAGTCTGAAATTGCGAACGCCTCGGGTGCGAACACCCGGAATCGAAGCCCCAGCAGGGAGGCCTTTTCGGCATATTCCGTCGAGAGACGACGAAGGAGCGCTCCGACGTCGACCGTCTTCATCGAAGGCTTGATCAAGTCCGCGTCAAGATAGGAAATCTCCAGCATCGCGCCCAGCAAGCCATTCAACCCATCGACCGCCTGTCGCATCATATCGATGGTTTTGTGCGCGCGCGGATTTGTCGCGACCTGACGTTCGATTGACGGCAATAGCAACGCCAGCGCCTGCGCCGGTTGACGCAGTTCGTAGCTGGCGGACGCCAGAAAATTGGATTTCAATTTTCTGGCGCGGGCGACTTCCGATCGAACCTCGTCGGGATCAATTGCATTGGCGCGTCCAGGCGGTTTCCTGGGAATATATTTGCCAAAGGCGTCGCAAGCATAAGCCATAGCTGGTTCGCGATCGGCATGGCCGCGCGCGCTTCTCGCCACCGCGCCGGCGTTCGCGTTTCTCTCGGCTACGATGGTTGCTCGCGCAGCGAAGTCGTCGCCCTCGTCGAGAAGCATTTCGTCGAAAACTTGTTCATGGTTTTGCATGGCGATCCTCGCTTTCAAGTTAGCGCCATTCTGGCGTCTACTGGACGAGCAAAGATGGTCCAGAACGAGTTTCAAGCGCCAAGGCAACGCTGGCTGGATTTCCCACGACGACAGCTGTTGGTCTCGCTCAGCTTAATTTGACAGCCAAAGTTTTTTTGAATTGGACGCGCGCCATTCGACTGTCCGTCCGGCGCGCGTCCCTTCGGCCGCCCTGGGGAGGAAGGGCGATCGGATTGCTTACCTGCCGATTAAGGAGTCCGCAGTGATCTATACGGTGACCTTAAAATAACGATCTGCTCGGGACTGTCGAGTACATGCGGTTGACATATTTGGTACATAATATTTCGTTTGCGCTGGCATACAGTCGGCCTGCTGCGCTACCGCCTTGAAGGGCGCCAGCAATTTGAGAGCGTCGGGCGCGAAATGCGGCATGGCGCAGTGGATGTCGCCCGCGTCGAGCGTGGAGACTTCGGGCGACCGTCCGGCGATCCCATGATCGCAAGAAGGACCTTGTCGCGCATCGTGACATCATGGGGCGGATCGCTCACCTTGAAGAACACCCCCTTCGAGGCGCCGCAGCCCATCAGCAGGCAAGGCGAGGGCCGATGATTTTTAGTGCGATGAATTCCCATAATCTATTGACGTGGGAAATTTTCCCACGTACAAAAAACCGGGGACTTTGCAATGTTGGAGTTCGCTTCGTGTCCGTCATCTCGATTCTTGCTTCGCCTCCATCGGTTCATTCCCTCCGGGCCAATGTGAAGGTTCTGAACCGTTTCGCGAGAAGCGTCGCCGTCACTTCTCTCCTGATCGGCGCTGTGCGCCTCGCGCCGCGTGTGTCGCAGGCCGCGTGGGGGTTGGCCGACTTTCGTCCGGCCGCCCTCCTTATCGCCGGTCCTTCCGCAGTCGCCTGGAGCGGCAAGCTATGACCGATTTTCGGACCATCGCGCACACACAAGGCAGACATGCGGGCGCAGGCTCCTTCAGAATGGATGAGCGTTCGAAAACGCGCCTGGTCCGGATCGTTTTGGCTCTGCTTCCGGTGGCCTTCATTTTGGCTGGAGGTACGCAATCCATCGACCATGGGCGTCTCAGCGGCGCCGCGGAAGCCGATTCAATCGTCGGCTATGGCGCGATCGGAGCCAATCCCGACGCACGCCTTGACGACTTTGCCTATGATCGGCGGCCGGAGGAAGAGCGGAGCGAATTCGAAAATGTCATGACTTCGGCCTGCGGCGCGGGCGACGTCTTCGGCTGTGGTTTGCTCCTCACATGGCGCGCCCTGCTCATATTGCTGCACGTCTTCGAACAGGTCGTCATTTTCGTTCTGATTGCGCTGGCTTTCCGTTGGTTTGTTTGGACGAGGATCCGCGAAACCATCGAGAAGCGGAGCAGAAGAGCGCAACGACCTATGTGAGAAGCTTCGGCTGACCGGAAAGACCGTCGCCGTCCTTCATATCCCGCCGGGCGCAATCAGTCCCAGCGCGTAGAGCGCGACGCCCGCCGCCGCCGAGGCGGCAAGGGTCTTCAACAGGCTGGCCTCGAAGCGGAAAATGGCGACGATCGCGCCGAGGGAAAGCAGCAGCGCCCACGGGTCAATGCTGGCGACGACTGGAACGTCGAACGAGAAGCCATATCCCCGCGCCGGAATGGTCTGGCGGAAGATCACATGCATCGCGAACCAGATGGCGAGATTGAGAATGACGCCGACGACCGCTGCGGTGATCGCCGATAGCGCGCCGGTCAGCGCCTTGTTGCCGCGCAATTGCTCGATATAAGGCGCGCCGAGGAAGATCCAGAGGAAGCAGGGGGTGAACGTCACCCAGACCGTCAACAACCCGCCAGCCGCGCCCGCGAGCAGCGGCGGCCATGATCCTGGCGAGCGGTAAGCCGCCATGAAGCCCACGAATTGCAGCACCATGATCAGCGGGCCGGGCGTCGTCTCCGCCATGCCGAGGCCGTCGAGCATTTCGCCCGGCCTCAGCCAGTGAAAATCGTCGACCGCTCTCTGCGCGACATAGGCCAGCACCGCATAGGCGCCGCCGAAGGTCACCACCGCCATTTTGGAAAAGAACAAGGCGATCTGCGAAAAAATATTGGCCCCGCCGAGGAAAAACAGCAGCGCGGCGACCGGGGCGAGCCAGGCGACGAGCCAGATCGCCCCGACCTTGAGCGACTGGCCGACGGTGATCGTCGCGTGGCTTGGCAGGTCTTCGCCCAGCAGGCTCTCGCCCGCTTTCGCCGCGCCGCTCGGACCATGGCCGCCGCCCGCCGCGAAGGCCGGATGGCCAGTCCTCCCGCCGAAAAATCCGATCACGCCCGCCGCCAGGATGATGAGCGGGAAGGCCACGTCGAAGAAGAAAATAGCGACGAAGGCCGCCGCCGCCAGCCCCTGCATGACGCGGTTTTTGAGGGCCTTCTTACCGATACGCTGGACCGCCTGCAACACGATCGCCAGCACCGCCGCCTTGAGGCCGAAGAACAGCGCGGCGACGATTCCGACCTTGCCGAAACCCGCATAGACGATGCTGAGGACCATGATGGCGACGGCGCCGGGCAGGACGAACAATCCCCCCGCCATGATCCCGCCGAGGGTCCGGTGCATCAGCCAGCCGATATAGGTGGCGAGCTGCTGCGCCTCGGGACCGGGCAGCAGCATGCAATAGTTGAGCGCGTGCAGGAACCGGCTGTCCGACACCCATTTCTTCTCATCGACAAGAACGCGATGCATCAAGGCGATCTGCCCCGCCGGGCCGCCGAAGCTCAGGAGGGCGATGCGCGACCAGACCCGGAACGCCTCGCCAAGCGAGACGCCGTGTCCCACTTCATGTCCGGCTTCGGAGGCTGCGATGTCTTTGGTCAATTCGGTCATTTCCGTTTATTGGCCGGGGCGGCGTGCCAGACGTGCGATTCATCGACGGCGTCACGACACCAGCGGTAGAAGGCGTCGTAAAGCGCGAGCCCGGCTTCAAGCTGCTCCAGATCGTCCGCGTAAAGCCGCGAAAGGCCGAGCGAGGCTGCGAGAAGTCCGGCGGCCTCGGGAACGAGATCGAGACGCGCGGTGTCGGCGCCCCGCACGATGGCCGCCAGCCGCAGCAGCGGCTCGGTCTTGAGGCCGAGTTCCTCGACCATCGCGTCGAAGGCGCAATTGGCGCCGCGATGCGACCAGAACACACCTTCGACATCGAAGGGCGCCGCCTGGAACGTCTCGGCCACGCCGAGAACGTCCGAGGGCGGCGCGAAGAGAAAGACGGCGTTCGGATCGACGAAGCGGCGGATCAGCCAGGGACAGGCGATGCGGTCGACCTTCGGCCGCGCGCGCGTCACCCAGACGGTGCGGCCTTGCGCGTCGCGGGGGGGCAATTTGTCCTGGGGAACCAGCGGCAGACCCGCCGCCGCCCAGGCCGCAAAGCCCCCTTCGAGCGTCTCGGCGCGCACGCCACAATGGCGCAGCCAGGCGGCGACGCCGTGGCCAAAATGTCCGCCCCTTTCACAGATGACGATTGCGGATTGGCCGGCGAGAGCCGGTCCCCATTGCGCGACGGCCGCGTGATCGCGGCGCACCGCGCCGGGAACGAGGCGTGGCTCCCTGGCGAAATCCGCTTCGGCCCGGATATCGACAAGGGCCAGCCCCTTCGGCGAGCCGAGCAGGCGAACGAGTTTGTCGGAAGTTATCGACGTATAGGCAGACATCCAGCGTCCTCGGCTGACAGAGCGGGACGCGATTCTTTGGCATGTCGCCTCGTGGGGAGATCGCGGTCCCCATGGCCGGAAATAGAACGCCAACGCTGGGCGATGTCAATATCGGCGCAGGCCTGATCCGCGACAGGCTTTGAACGAGCCGGAAACCCTCGGTCGATGAACGCGACGGGGCCTTTGAGAAATGGCCATTTGCCGATAAGGAGAAACCTGCGGCCTGTTCGACCAAGCTTTCAGGCGCGGCGCGGAAAATAGATCTGGAGCGGCTCCCATTGCGGGATATCTTGAACCCATGAAAGATGTCTTGCAACCGAGCCTGCGACGGCCCAATGCGCCTTCAGGAAAAATTGCCGATATTGAGTTTCTGCGCGGACTGGCCATCGCCCTCACGCTGATCGCCCATTTGATCCTGGCTTTTCCGGATTGGGCCGGGCTGACGGCTTTCAACAGCCGTCACTGGCTCGGCTCCGGCGTTGATCTGTTTTTTGTGATCAGCGGCTTCGTCATTACCGCGTCGCTGCGGAACCAGATGGGCAGGGTCTGGGACGCGCTTCACGGCGGCGGCGGGAAAGACCTGGGCGCCGTCCGGGATCGTTGCCGGCTTGCCAGCCGGGTATTGGCCGCCTTCTGGATTCGCCGGGCGTTCCGCCTGCTGCCGGGGGCCTTTGCGACCATCGGCCTGACGCTTGTCTTCATCGCCCTGTTTTCGCCCAGAGCGATCGGAGCGACGCTTGGCGGCTTCTGGCTCCATGCCGAGGCGGCGGCGGCGGCCCTTCTTCAGGTCTTCAATGTCTGGGGCTGGCGGCGGCTGGTCCATGGCGGCGACGTCACGCTTTTCGGCGCCTACTGGAGCCTCTCGCTCGAAGAACAATTCTATTTCCTGTTTCCCTTCATCATGATCGCCTGCGGCTCCATGCGCCGTCTCGGTCTGGTCGCCCTGGCCGTGGTGGCGGGCCTGTTTTTCGTGCGCAAGAGCCTGCCCAGCGACGCCATGTGGTGGTTTCGCGTCGACGGGCTGTTCTGGGGCGTCGCCATCGCCTGTTTCCGTCCGAATCTCGGCTTTGTCACGCGCTGGAAGCCGGGCGCGAAATGGGTCCTTGGCGCGCTCGTGCTCGCGGTCTGCATCGGCGGCCTGACCGAGACGATCATCCTGATGTGGAGCCATGATTCCGCCAATGGCGCGATGCTCCTTTTCGCCGCGTTCCTGGTCGCCGTCGCCAGCATCGACGCCGGGCTGTTCCAGTTCCCGCTGCTGGGGCGGGCTTTCGTCTATCTGGGCGAGCGGTCCTACGCGATCTATCTGCTTCACATCCTGATCTTCGCGGGGGTGCAGGCGATCGGCGACTCGCTGCTCGAAGCCGGCGCCTCGCCGCTCTGGGCCAATGTCGGCAAGGCCTTGCTCGTTCTTCTCTCTCTTGCGCCCATCGACCTCTTTCATCGATCGGTCGAAATCAGGTTTCGGAATGTTGGGCGCCGGATTTCCATGAAATTGCTGGCGGGAAGCGGCGGCGTGGAAGCGCGCGACGGCCTCGCCGCGCAAGACCCGCTTCGTTGAATCCCGACGTCATTTGGCCATCCCGATCCGATCGGCGAAGGATCCTCCGGCTTCCGGCGGAACTTGATTCAAGCTCGTGCGTTGCCGTTACGATATCGGAAGGCAACAGCGACGACCTGTCGCAAAGGACGTTCCCGGAGGGCCTGCAACAGGCTCGCTAGCGATATTAACCGCGAGTGATGAGCCCCATTGGGCGCGGCGCTTTCGAGGTATAGTGTAGGCGTGGGTTAGGCGTCATTCAGGAGCGCCGCACAATTCCTGAACTGGGGGGATTTGCGATGACAACTGCGACATGGCTGGGCGGCGCAATCTGGGGCGGAGCGGACGACGACTCCCTCTGGACGGGCGGATCTGGCCCCGGCGGCGCGCCCGCAGCCGGGAACGACGTTGTTCTGAACCGCATCGGCAGCCTGACGCTTAGTCTGGGCGCCAACACGCCCTCCCTCAATTCGCTGACGATTTTCTCCGACGATATTCTCGACGTGGCCGCCTTCACGCTTTACGTGGACGCGCCGGGCTCGTCCGGGATCGACCTGTCGTCCGGGACCATCGCGCTCGCCGGCGGCTCCATCGTCGATGCGGCGGACATAACGCTCGGCGCGGGCGGCGGCATCAGCGGCTACGGCTCGATCAACATCACGACCGGAGCCCTGACCGGCGCGGGCGTGGTCGAGGCGAGCGGCGGACTGCTGGACGTGTTCGCGAATGTGAGTTCGGGGGTCCAGCTCGCCATCGACAGCGTCGGGGGCGGCGACCTCAGAATCCAGCAAGCCGCGGCGACGAACTCCGCGATCTCCATGACCAATTCCAGCCAGATCCTCGAGATCGGCTCCGCCGCCTCCCTGACCATTGGCGTTCAGGAAATCACGACGGGCGGAACCATCTACCTCAATGGCGGGACGGCGACTCTGACGGATGCGTTCGGACTGGTTCTGGGCGGCAATCTGACCGGCGGCGGCACGGTGGACGCCGAGTTGCAAGGCGGCGGCACGGCCAAGGCCTCGGCCGGCCTGACGCTCACGTTCAAGCAAAACGTCGATCAGGCGGGCGCGGCCACGCAGTTCGTCATCGGCGATGGCGGGACGATCGACTTCGACGCCATGGTCGGCACATTCTCGATCAAGCCGCTGGTCACCTTCCAGGGCGCGACCGGCACGCTCAGCGACACCGCTGTCATCATGACCTCGGTGAATTTCGGAACCATCACCGGCTTTTCTGGCGGCGACGAAATCCATTTGCAGGCTTTTGGGGCGGGCGACACCTACGTCATTTCCAGCGACACGCTCACCATCATGAACGCCGCCGGTACGCTGTCGCAAAGCTTCGCCTTTGCGTCGGGCACGGCGATGGACCAGATAGTCGTGACCGACAATGGCGGCATTGACACCATCGCCATTTGCTTCATGGCGGGCGCGATGATCCGCACGCCGGACGGCGAAGCCGCGGTCGAGACTCTGAAGCGCGGCGATCTCGTGCTGACGGCCGAGGGCGCCGCCAAGCCGGTCGCCTGGCTCGGCCGGCAGACAATATCCGCACTATTCGCCGATCCGGTGCGCAATTGGCCGGTTCGGATCAGGGCCGGCGCGCTCGACGAAAACATCCCATCCCGCGATCTCCTGCTCTCGCCCGATCACGCCTTGCTCGTCGGCGGCGCCCTGTTCCACGCCGGCGCGCTCGTCAATGGAACGTCGATCCGGCGTGAAACCCAAGTCCCGCCCACATGGGTCTATTATCATGTCGAACTGGAGGACCATTCGCTGATCCTGGCGGAGAATACCCCGGCGGAAACCTTCGTGGACAATGTCGAGAGGCGCAATTTCGACAATTGGGCCGAGCATGAGGCCCTCTATCCCGACGGCAAGCCCATATCGGAACTGCCTTACCCGCGCGCCAAGGGAGGGCGTCAGGTGCCGCCTCGCATCCGCGCCCTGCTGGCCGAGCGCGCCGTCCTCATCGGCGCGCAAGCCGGAGCGGCGGCTGCCTAAGTTTTCGGCAATGGGCGCGAAAGCTATTTCGCGCCCTTGAGGATCGTCACATGTCCCATCTTGCGGCCGGGCCGGGCTTCCGACTTGCCGTAAAGATGCAGACAGGCGCCCGGCACTTCCAAAAACTCGCGCCAGCGATAGACATCGTCGCCGATGAGATTGTGCATCTCGACGGGGCCGTGGGCGCGCGTCACGCCGAGCGGGAAACCGCAGACGGCGCGGATATGCTGCTCGAATTGCGAGGTGACCGAGCCATCGAGCGTCCAATGGCCGGAATTATGGACGCGCGGCGCGATTTCATTGACCAGCAGCTTCAAGCCGGCCGGCGTCTCGACGACGAACATCTCCACCGCCAGCACACCGACATAATCCAGCGCCTCGGCGATGCGTTTCGCCTTATCGCGCGCGCGCTGCCGGACGTCCTCGCCAATATCAGCTGGGACGGTGGTCGTGGCCAGAATGTGATGTTCGTGCTCGTTGCGTCCGACGTCCCAGGCGACAAAATCGCCGTCGAGGCCGCGCGCCGCGACCACCGAGACCTCGCAGACGAAGGGCACAAAGCCTTCGAGGATCGAGGGCTGGCCGCCAAGCGAGCGGAAAGCCACGGCGAGGTCCGAGCCTTCGCGGACCAGCGCCTGGCCCTTGCCGTCATAGCCAAAGCGCCGGGTCTTGAGGATCGAGGGACGGCCGATCTGCGCCACCGCCCGCGCCAGCGCGCCGGCGTCGTCCACCTGCGCAAAAGGCGCGACCTCGATGCCCAGCCCGGAAATGAAATTCTTCTCGACAAGCCGGTCCTGAGTCAGGGCCAGCACGGAGGGCGAGGGCCGCACGGGCTTCATGGCCGCGAGAAATTCCGCCGTCCGCGCCGGGATATTTTCGAATTCATAGGTCACGACATCGACCGCCGCGGCAAAAACGGCAAGGGCCGCCTCGTCGTCATAGCGCGCGACCGTGGCGGCGGCGGCGACTTCAGTGGCAGGATCGTCGTCGCGGTCGGTAAAAATATGGCAGGACAGCCCGAGCCGCGCGGCAGCGAGCGCCAGCATGCGGCCCAATTGCCCGCCGCCTATGATCCCGATGCGCGCACCCGGCGCCAGCCTCGCCTCAGTCATCCTTTTTCGGACGCTCCGCGACCGCCCCGGTCTGTTTCGCGCGCCAGGCGTCGAGCCGCGCCGCGAGTTTTCCATCGTTCAAGGCGAGGATCGAGACCGCGAGCAAAGCGGCGTTGATCGCCCCCGCCTTGCCGATCGCCAACGTCCCGACCGGCACGCCGCCCGGCATCTGCACGATGGAATAAAGCGAATCCACGCCTGACAGCGCCTTGGACTCGATCGGCACGCCCAGCACCGGCAGCGGCGTCATGGCGGCGGTCATGCCCGGCAGATGGGCCGCGCCCCCCGCCCCGGCGATGACGACTTTGAAGCCTGCCTCGCGCGCGCCGGTGGCGAAGGCGACCAGCCGTTCCGGCGTGCGATGGGCCGAGACGATGCGAACATCCGCTTCGACGCCAAGCGCCTCCAGGGTTTCGCTGGCATGGCGCATGGTCGACCAATCGGATTGGCTTCCCATGATGATGGCGACAGGAGGCTTGCTGCTCGGCACTTGTTTCTGACCCGGACCAAAGGAAGGCGAAGTGTCTAAAGCGAAGCGCCCGAAAGGGAAAGGCGGATTCTGGCCAAAAGCTCCGTTTCAGCCAAAATTTCCGGGAGAGTGCGATGAAGGCTCAGGCGATGATGTCGGGGGTCATCGCGTCTTCCAGCGTGGTGATCCTGTCGCGAAGCAACAGCTTTCGCTTTTTCAGCCGCTGCAACTGCAACTGGTCGGCGGCGCCGACCGCCAGCAAGGCGTCTATGGCCGCGTCAAGATCGCGGTGTTCCTGCCGTAAACGCTCGACTTCAAAGACGAATTCGGCCCGCTCTTCTTCGTTCAGTTCTCTGGTCATCGAAAACCGCTGGGCATTTCATTGGGCGCCCCTCGCGCCGTGCGCCGGATTATGTGCGTGGCGGGTTCCAAGAGCAAGACCAAGATAAGGGCGCAATGCGGTCCCAAGAGGCAATTTGGCGCTCCACCAGGGCAGTTTGGCGCCGAATGAAGGCAATCTGACACCCCGCGCAGCCAGAAATCCGGCTGCCGCGCGCCCGATGCGACTCTAACCCTCCGCCAATAGCTAAGCTTCCCCTAAGTCACGACTTTTTGACAAAAAGATTCCCCCTTGCGGGTTACGTGGATCGTGTCACAATCCTGTCGTTCAAGCATCGATAGGAGTTGCGCATGTCCTTGCAAAGCCATCTCGCCGAACTCGAGCGCCGCCACATGGCGCTTCAACGGGATATCGAGAAGGAAGAGCTCCATCCCGCAGTAGACGAGCTCAAGCTGCATGAACTCAAACGACGCAAACTGCTCCTCAAGGACGAAATCACGAAAGTGCGTCATGAGACCCTTCTGGCGCCGGCGCATTAAACGGCGCCTTGACATCATCCTTCCGAACTCAAAATTGCCCATTCACAAATCTCGAGAACTCGGACAGCAGACGTAAGAAATTGCGGCGCTGCTCCGGAAGGTGAGACGAAACCAAGCCGCCGACGAGCCAAAAGCTCGCGGCGGTTCTTCATTTCGCGACATATCCGCGTAGGAGAACGCGCAGAGCCTATCCCGCTTGTCCGACAGGAGCGACGAAAACCGATCCTTCGCGCTCGTCCCTGCCCTGCAACAGCGCTTTGGCGGCAAGGATGGCAAACACAGCAACCGCAGCCCCTGCCGCGACATCGAAGAAATGATGGCCGCCATCGGCAGGCACAGCCAGCAGCGTCAGGACATTGACGGCGACGGCGGCGATGGAAACCCAGCCGAGCCCCCACAAGGCGCGCATTGTCAACAGCGCCATCACGGTATGGAAAGAGGGCGCTCCGATCAAACCGACAATTTCTTCGGATCGGACCGTTCCGGGTCCATCTCGCCACACGCGGAAAACCTGCAGCGCCTCCTCGCGCGACAGCGCCAGCTGAAACGGCGGGACTGGCTTGCCGTTGGCGTAAAGAAACTGCAGTTCTCCGAGATTGGGAAAAGCCGTCCAAAGCGCAACTGTCAAAACGGCCGCAAGCATGAAAGCGATCGAGAATTCGTCGAGACGCGCGATTCTGCGGCTGAACGCGAGAATGGCGATCGCGACCGGCAATTGCGGCAAGGTGGAATTATAGGCCGCCGTTAGCAACGCGCCGATTGTTGAATTCGATTTGACTGCGGTGACATAGCCAAGCCAGTCGAGGCCAATCGCCTTGTCAAGATTGGCGATGGCTGCGTCATAAAGCGGACGATGCGCCGCCGCGCCCGCATAGTTGAGCACTGCGCCGAAACTGGAAAAAATGACGAGCTGTGCGGTCACCAGGCAGGCGGCGGCGACGCCGGCGTCACGCCCGAGCCAACGATAGGCGAGGCCAATCGTGATCAGAAACGCGGCTCCGAGATAAGCCTTGGCGAAACTGGACCATAGGACATCCATCGCAATGAAGCATTGCGCGATGAGCACCGACAGAGCGGTGAAAAGAATGATGGCAATGCGTATAATGTCGCCGCGAACGAGAAGCTTGACCACCATTCCGACGACTTTCAAAAAAGGACCACCCCATTGAGAGTTGAAGCAAATTTCGATTAACGCCGCGTCAATCCCCCCCGGTTCGGTCGGGGAACGCACGACGGGCGCCATCCGCTGAAATCGAATTGAGAAAGCCGAGCGCTCGGGCTTCGCCGCAAGCACATTAGCCGAAGGGTTGAGCATCCCCATCCTAGACTTATCGCCCGTTCCAGCGCACTTTCCGCAAAATTTGCCGCGCGACGATGGCGCGAAAAAATACGGGAGCGAGGGGAAACATGGCGAGCCGCTATCAAGAAGTCTATCAGTCCTGGCGCAAGGATCCGCAGGCCTTCTGGGCCGAGGCCGCCAAGGACGTTGACTGGATCAAGCCGCCGACGACCGCCTTCGATCCCAACGCCGGGGTCTATGGCCGCTGGTTCCCCGACGGCACGCTCAACACCTGCTATAACGCCATCGACCGGCATGTGAAGAACGGCCGCGCGCAGCAGGCCGCGCTCATCTACGACAGCCCCGTCGCCAATTCGAAGCGCGTCTACACCTATGAGCAATTGCTCGCCGAGGTGAACGCGGTCGCCGCTGTGCTCAAGGATCTCGGCGTCGTCAAGGGCGACCGCGTGCTGGTCTATATGCCGATGATCCCGGAAGCGATCATTGGCGTAATGGCCTGCGCGCGCATCGGCGCCATTCATTCCGTGGTGTTCGGCGGCTTCGCCTCCAAGGAGCTGGCCACCCGCATCAACGATTCCCAGCCCAAGCTCATTCTGACCACCTCCTGCGGCATCGAGCCGAACCGCGTCGTGAAATACAAGCCCCTACTCGACGAGGCGATCGATCTCGCGGACTCCAAGCCGGAAAAGGTGCTCCTGCTTCAGCGGCCGCAGGAAGCGGCCACGATGATCCCTGGCCGCGACGAAGACTGGGAGGCGCTGGTCGACGTCGCGCGCAAGGCGGGCCGCACGGTCGAGCCGGAGGAAATGGCCGCGACCGACCCGCTCTATATTCTCTACACTTCCGGCACCACCGGCGTTCCCAAGGGGGTCGTGCGCGACAATGGCGGCCATGCCGTCGCCATGTGCTGGACCATGAAGAACCTTTACGGCGTCAAGCCGGGCGAGGTGTTCTGGGCCGCGTCGGACGTCGGCTGGGTCGTCGGCCATTCCTATATCATCTATGGCCAGCTGCTCTATGGTGCGACCACCGTGGTCTATGAAGGCAAGCCGGTCGGCACGCCCGATCCGGGCGCCTTCTGGCGCATGATCGAGGAATATAACGTCGTCTCGCTCTTCACGGCGCCGACTGCGCTGCGCGCCGTGCGCAAGGAAGACCCCAACGCCGAGCACCTCAAGCGCTACAATGTCGGAAAGAGCCTTCGCGCCCTGTTCCTGGCCGGCGAACGCGCCGATCCTGACACTGTCGCCTGGGCGGAGCAGATTCTCGGCGTGCCGGTCATCGACCATTGGTGGCAGACCGAAACCGGCTGGGCCATTGTCGGCAACCCGCTCGGCCTGGGCGCCCTGCCCGTCAAGCATGGCTCGCCGACCGTTCCCATGCCCGGCTATGACGTGCAGATCGTGGATGAAGGCAGCCATCCGGTTCCGGCCGGCAAGATGGGCTCCATCGTCATCAAGCTGCCGCTGCCTCCTGGCTGCCTGCCTACCTTGTGGAAGCAGGACGAGCGGATGAAGGAATCCTACCTCATCGACTTCCCCGGCTATTACAAGACCGCCGACGCCGGCTTCGTCGACGAGGACGGCTACCTCTACATCATGGGCCGCACCGACGACATCATCAACGTCGCTGGCCACCGCCTCTCGACCGGCGGCATGGAGGAAGTGCTGGCCTCCCATCCCGACGTGGCCGAATGCGCGGTCATCGGCGTCAAGGACGAGCTGAAAGGCGAGCAGCCCTGCGGCTTCGTGGTGCTGAAGTCGGGCGTGACCCGCTCGCCGATCGAGATCGAGAAGGATCTGGTCAAGCTGGTGCGCGACAAGATCGGCCCCGTGGCAGCGTTCAAGATCGCGATCACCGTGCAGCGCCTGCCCAAGACCCGCTCCGGCAAGATCCTGCGCGGCACGATGAAGAAGATCGCCGACGGCGACGCCTGGACCATGCCCGCCACGATCGACGATCCGGCGATCATGGACGAAATCATGGCCGCGCTGGAGCACAAGGGTTTTTGAGCGCCGCGCGTTTGATGGCTCTTCTGACCCCGGCGGTTCGCTCCGCCGGGGTTTTTCTTCGGTAACACTCAAAATGAAAAACCCCGCTTCCGGCGCTCCGGAAGCGGGGTTTCGTTTTTGACGGCAGCGACCGTTCAGCCGCCCATCTTGACGACAAGCGCGTCGGATATTTCGAAATTGGCGTAGACGTTCTGCACGTCGTCATTGTCTTCGAGCGAGCCGATCAGCCGCAAAATCTTTTCACCGGCCTCGTCGTCCACCGCGATATTATTCTGCGGACGCCAGATCAGCTTGGACTTTTTCGCTTCGCCGAAGGTAGCCTCCAAAGCCTTCGCGACTTCCGCCAGCCCTTCCAGCGAGGTGGTGATCTCGTGGCCGTCGGGCGTGGAGGCGACATCGTCGGCGCCGGCTTCGATCGCCGCCTCCATCATCGCGTCCTCGCTGGCGACCTTGGCGTCATATTCGATCTGGCCGATGTGATCGAACATGAAGGAGACCGCGCCGGTTTCCGCCAGCGCCCCGCCCGCCTTGGTGAAATACGAGCGGATTTCGCCCGCCGTGCGGTTGCGGTTGTCGGTCAACGCCTCAATGATCACCGCGACGCCGCCCGGAGCGTAGCCCTCGTAGCGCACCTCGTCATAGTTTTCGCTATCGCCGCCCGAGGCCTTCTTGATCGCGCGCTCGATATTGTCCTTGGGCATGTTTTCCGCGCGCGCGGCGATCACCGCAAGGCGCAGGCGCGGGTTCATCGCCGGGTCGGGCATGCCCATCTTGGCCGCCACGGTGATTTCGCGCGCCAGCTTGGAGAAGACTTTTGAACGGATCGCGTCCTGCTTCCCCTTCTTGTGCATGATGTTCTTGAACTGACTATGCCCGGCCATTTTCGTCCCTGTGCTGAAATGCGCTCGCGCCGCCCCCGCAGAATTCGGGGGGCGAGCGGAAAAATTCGACGGCGCCTTATAGACGCGCGCCGCCCCGCTGAAAAGATGGGCTTTCCGCCGATGATCGCCAATATTACAGCCGGCCGGGAAAATATGCGAGGATCGCCGCATGATCGTTCAGAAGCAGCTCAATATCCCGGCCATGTTGTTCGCTTTTCGCGGCACCGTCGTTTTGCTGATCTGGCCTCATATCCTGCTGGTGGCCGCGGTCGCCCTTGCGGTCACCGCCGTCGCGGAGTTGCGGCCCGGCCTCCTGCCGGAAATCTCGCTCGCGCCTTTCAGCTTGCTCGGCCTCGTGCTGTCCATCTTTCTCGGCTTCCGCAACAACGTCTGCTACGACCGCTGGTGGGAAGGGCGCAAGCAATGGGGCCAGGCTATCGGCCACGCCCGGGCGCTCGCCCGCGAAATTCCCGCCTTCCTGCCGGACGAGGCGCCGCTCCGGAGCCGCATTTTACGTCGCGTCGCCGGCTTCGCGGCCTGTTTGGCGGCGAGCCTGCGCGAGCGCGACGAGGTCGTGGCGCTCGCGCCCTGGCTGCCGGAACCTGAAGCCGCCGCCCTACCCGACCTGCGCAACCGTCCGGCGGCGGCGCTCGCGGGCCTGACGCGTGATCTCGCCTCGGCGCGGCGCGAGGGCGCCATCGGCGAAATCACGCTGCAAATGCTGGAAGCCCATGTCGAGGGCCTGAGCGCCGTGCAGTCCGCCTGCGAACGCATCAATTCGACGCCGACGCCCTTTTCCTATTCGCTGCTGCTGCACCGGACCAGCTGGATTTTTTGCCTGCTCGTCCCGTTCGGGCTGGTCGGCGCGCTGGGCTGGCTCACGCCCTTTTTCAGCATGTTGCTCGCCTATGCCTTTTTCGGCCTCGACGCCCTTGGCGACGAACTGGAGCTGCCGTTCGGACTGGCGCCGAACCATTTACCGCTCGATTCCTTCGTCCGCGCCATTGAAATCGAGATCATGCAAGCCATAGGCGAAACGGCGCCCGAGCCGCTGCCGCCGGAAAACGGCCGGCTCACCTGATCGGGAGCGCCATGCCTTCGGGAACCGCCTGCCCCAGCCCGCCGCCAAGGCGCACGGGCGCGACGCGTTTCGCCAGGCCATCGGCGCCGGTCTCGACGAACAGGCCGCACAGGGTCGCGGGGCCATCGGCGGGCTCGAAACGCGCGCCCGGCGTCTTGCGGGTGAAGCGGCGGATCGGCTCTTCCTTGTCCATGCCGATCACGGAATCATAATCGCCCGTCATGCCTGCGTCGGTCTGGTAGGCCGTGCCGTGAGACAGGATGCGCCAGTCGGCGGTCGGCACATGGGTGTGGGTGCCGATGGCCAGCGAAACCCGGCCGTCCGCGAAATGGGCCATGGCTTGTTTCTCGCTCGACGCCTCGGCGTGAATGTCGAGGATCGCGGCGTCGCAGGCGAGCCCGAGCGGACAGGCGCCCAGCTCCTTCTCGACCGCCGCGAAAGGATCGTCCAGCGCATCCATGAACACCCGGCCCATGACGCTTATCACCAGCACGCGCTCGCCCTTGGCGGTCTCGTAAAGCCAGGCGCCCCGCCCCGGCGTGCCGGCGGGATAGTTCATCGGCCGCAGCACATGCGGCGCGCGCTCGATGAAGACCAGGGCCTCGCGCTGATCGAAGGAATGATTGCCGAGCGTGATGCAATCCACCCCGGCATTGAGGAATTCCTGCGCAATGGTTTCGGTGATGCCGAAGCCGCCGGCGGCGTTCTCGCCATTGGCGACCACGAAATCGAGGTCCAGTTGACGGCGCAGGTTGGGAACATGTTCGGAGATGGCGGCGCGGCCGGCCCGGCCGACTACGTCGCCGATGAAGAGGAGGCGCATGAAAATTCCGTGAACTCGAAAACCTCCGTCTCCGTTACCACGAAATCCAGCCCCTCGTCGTGTTTTTCACGCGGGATCCGTTCCGCTCGCTGGCGCGAAAAGGCAAGCCCTCCGGCCGCGATCAGGCCGCCTTCGCGGAGGCGCGCCAAGGTGGCGTCGTAATAGCCGCCGCCAAAGCCGAGCCGCGTTCCCGAGTCGTCGAAGCCGAGCAAAGGGGCGAACAGGATTTTCGGGACCATTTCAGGCGCCGTCGCGACCGGTTCGCGCAGGCCGAAACGGCCGCACGCCAGAGGGTCGCCCGGCTTCCAGAGGCGAAAGGCCAGCGCCGTCGCCTTGGCGCCGGCGACCGGCAGCAAAGTGGGAAATCCTATTTCCGCGAGCGCGCGCAACAGCGGCAGGGAATCAAGTTCGCCCGGCAGAGAGGCGTAAAGTGCGACCGGCGTGCTGGCGGGGTCGCGCGCGCCCAGCTTCTCAAGCAGAAAGGCGAGAGCGCGTCCGGCGACGCCTTGCGCCGCCGCCCCGGCGGCTTCGGGCGAAATTTTCGCGCGCGCCTCGCGCAATCGAGCGCGAAGTTGCGCCTTATCCGTCATGGAGCTCACGAAAAAATGGGTGCGGGCCGCATAAGCCGTGGGACGCGATCCCGGGTACCTACTAGGTAGGTGGGCGCCATGTGCCTAAGTCCACGGACGAAGACAGGGACAGCTCCCGTTGGGATCGTAAGGCCCCGGGGAAATATCCACACGCACCCCGCAGCGCCGCCTTTTCAATTTAAGCATTTATGGCGGAGGGCGCCAGCCCCGTTTGCGCCTTTGGCCGGAAATGGGCTCAATTCGGTCATAGGGCAAATGTCCGGACAGCAAGGGATCACCGCCGCGCCGCAGCTTTTTCGGCGGAGATTGGACATGTTCCCGCGATTTGGCTTCGCGGCCGACGCACGCTGTGGAAAAATGGCGGCTCACCTAACTGAGTCGGAAAGCTGGACGTGAAGCGAGCGAAACGCGAAAGGTCAGTCGCCGTGGCTGGTGCGCGAGGGAGCGCGCCGCGCGCCCTGGCGCCGCTACACATTCAACGATTCCGATTTCGTTGGCGAGGCGCCGCAGAAGACGGCGCCTTCGACGCGCGATCCGCGACGCCAGCCACCCTCGTTCGCGCCCCCATTGCGAACGCGCTGAATGACGGCGCCATCATTGGGGCAGCCCTGCCCTGACGGCCGCTTGACCGAGGTCCCCTCAGGGCAAGTCTTGCCCGAGGAAAGGGCGCTCTGAAATCCTGGAAAGACTCCAATGAAAAATATCCGGTCTGAAACCGATAGTTTGGGCGCGGTGGACGTACCCGCGGACAAGCTCTGGGGGGCGCAGACGCAGCGGTCCCTCGAGCATTTTTCGATCGGCGTCGACCTTATGCCGCGTGAGATGATCAGCGCTTACGCCTTCCTGAAAAAAGGCGCGGCGATCGCCAATCACAAGGATGGACGCCTGCCCGATCAGCAATATGAATTGATCGTCGCAGTCTGCGATGAAATTCTCGCCGGACAGCATCACGACATGTTTCCCCTGCACGTTTGGATGACCGGCAGCGGGACCCAGTTCAACATGAACGTCAACGAGGTCATTTCGAACCGTTGCTGCCAGCTTGCGGGCAAGCCCTTGGCCAGCAAGACGCCGGTTCATCCCAATGATCACGTCAACATGGCGCAGTCGTCCAACGACTCCTTTCCCTCGGCCATGTATATCGCGGCGGCGGTCGGCGTCTCGAAAAGCCTTTTGCCGGCTGTCGCCGCACTGCGCGACGCGATCGCAGCAAAGGCCGACGAGTGGAAAGACATCGTCAAGATCGGCCGGACGCATATGCAGGATGCGACGCCGCTTACATTGGGACAGGAATGGTCGGGCTACGCCGGCATGCTGTCCGACGACCTCGATAATATCGAGGCCGCGATGAAGGGCGTTTATCGTCTCGCGCTTGGTGGAACGGCGGTCGGCACCGGGCTGAATTCCGCTCCGGGCTTTGCCGAGGCGGCGGCCGCTGAAATCGCCGGATTGACGGGCCTGCCTTTCGTCACGGCGCCCAATAAATTCACGGTCCAGGGCGCGCATAATGCTTTGGTCAATCTCTCGGGCGCCTTGAAAACGCTGGCGGTCTCCCTGTTCAAGATCGCCAATGATATCCGGCTGATGTCCTGCGGGCCGCGCGCAGGCTTCGCGGAGCTGATGATCCCGGAGAACGAGCCCGGCTCCTCGATCATGCCGGGCAAGGTAAACCCCACGCAATGCGAGGCGATCACGATGGTCGCCGTGCAGGTCATGGCGAATGATGTCGCTGTCAATTTCGGCGGCGCCAGCGGCTATCTCGAGATGAATGTCTACAAGCCGCTGATCATCCACAATCTGACGCAATCGATCCGTCTGCTGACGGACAGCTGCGTCAATTTCAATCGGTTCCTGGTCGCCGGAACCCGGCCCAATCTGCAGCGGATCAAGGCTTATGTCGATCAATCCCTGATGCTGG
This sequence comes from Rhodoblastus sp., assembly GCF_019449565.1. Lineage (GTDB taxonomy): Bacteria > Pseudomonadota > Alphaproteobacteria > Rhizobiales > Beijerinckiaceae > Rhodoblastus. Next base: position 29,308 of record NZ_JAGRPM010000047.1, read on the forward strand.
TGACGGCGCTTGCGCCCGTGATCGGCTATGATCAGGCGTCCAAAATCGCGCATCACGCGGCGGACAACGACCTCACCTTGAAGGCCGCCGCTCTTCAACTCGGCATCGTCTCGGAAGCGGAATTCGACCGGATCGTCGATCCCGCCAAGATGGTCAGCCCTTACGTCGCCGCGGAATAACGCGGTCCATTCACAGCCAAAGCGCGATGGTGAAGAACATGTCCAATCCGACTACGAAAAAGCGCGGCGCCGACCTGCTGCTGGATCCCGCTCTCAATAAATCGACGGCCTTCACGGAAGCCGAGCGCCAAGCTCTCGGCATCGTCGGCCTCGTGCCCGACGTCACCGAATCCGAAGACCTTCAGCTGCGTCGCGTCCTGCAGCAACTCGGCCACAAGTCGACGGATCTCGACCGCTACATCTACCTCGTCAATCTGCTCGATCACGACGAAACGCTGCTCTATCGCACGATCATGTCCGATCCCGCGCGGTTCCTGCCGATCGTTTACGATCCGACCATCGGCGAAGTCTGCCTCAAGTTCGGTCATATCTTCCGCGCGCCGCGCGGCATGTATCTTTCGATCGACCGCCGTGGGCATGTTCGCGAGGTCCTGCGCAATTGGCCGGTCGAGGACGTCCGGTTCATCTGCGTGACGGATGGCGGCCGGATCTTGGGGCTTGGCGATCTCGGCGCGAATGGAATGGGCATTCCGATCGGCAAGCTGCAATTATACACCGCCGCGGCCGGCGTGCCCCCGCGCGGTCTGATGCCTATGTATCTCGACGCCGGCACGAACAACGAGCAATATCTGCAGGATCCGCTTTATCTCGGCCTGCGTCGCAAGCGGCCGCCGACGGAAGAGCTGTTCTCCTTCGTCGACGAATTCATGGACGCCGTCCAGGAGGTCTTCCCCAAATGCTGCGTGCATTTCGAGGACTGGACGGGCGCCGACGCCGTGCATCTCCTGCAGCGTTATCGCGACAAATATTGCGTCTACAATGATGACGTCCAGGGAACCGCCGGAATCACGCTCGCCGGGATGATCAACGCCTGCAAGCTTAAGGGGACGCGCCTCGCGGATGAACGTTATTTGTTCCTCGGCGCCGGGTCAGCTGGCGTTGGCCTCGCCAATCTGCTGTGTTCGGCTTTGGTGGAACAAGGCCTGACGCTGGAGCAGGCTCAGGCCAATGTCCACATGTTCGACGTCAACGGCCTGCTCGAATCGTCGCGCACGGACCTGTTCGATTTCCAGCGACCCTATGCGCATCCGCACGCGCCGACGCGCGATTTCGTCGCCGCGATCAAGAGCGTCAAGCCGACGACGATCATCGGCGTCAGCACGATCGGCGGCGCGTTCAGCAAGGACGTGGTCGAAGCGATGTGCGCAATCGACGAGCGCCCGATCATTCTCGCTCTGTCCAACCCGACCGAACACGCCGAATGCACGGCCGAGGAAGCCTATCGCTGGTCAAAGGGAAAGGCCATTTTTGCGGCGGGCGTACAGTTCCCGCCGGTCCAGTTGGACGGCAGAACCTATCTGCCGGGCCAGGCCAATAATTTCTACATTTTCCCCGCTATCGGCATGGCGGTCTATGCGACCGAGGCCAGCCGGGTTCCCGACGAGCTGTTCATCGAAGCGGCGAAGGCCGTGGCCGACCAAGTGCCCCACGATCTTCTGAAACAGGGGATGCTTTACCCGCCCCAGTCGAACATTCTGGAGACCGAGATCAAGACGGCCACGCGCGTCGCAACGCGGATTTTCGATCTGGGACTCGCGCGCGTGGAGCGCCCCAACGACATCGAAGCGCTCGTACGGAGCCATGTCTACAACCCGCAATATGCCTCGTTCGCCTAAGACCCGGCCGCCGCAGGCGAAACCCTGTGGCGGCTCTTCGCCGCCTCGGCGGGATGACTGCATCGCGTAAAAATTATGAGGAGTCGCCAGTTTCCTTTCGAAAGGAAGCGTAGCATAGTTGTATCACCTACGACACGGAGACCGGCAGATCGGTGTATTATCCTGCGTCCTGGAGCAAAATTATGGATACAATTTTAAATACGAATTTTTCAAACATAAAAGATCATTACATTTATTTTGGCAACCTAGGCCCGGATGAGCTGCAATATAAATCTGGTATGTTCTATGGCCTCGCTTTGCACCCGCAATTCGATCGCGATATATTTCATGATGCCAAAAATGAAATGCCATTTCATGATAATAGTGTAAAATGGTTCCAATCTCAGGATGTGTTCGAGCATATTCCATACGAATGCATCGCCACGATATTTAACGACATTTACCGCTGCCTTAGCTTTGGCGGAATATTCCGGCTTAGCTTGCCAGATTATCACTCTTCCTTATTACGCAACCGCTCGGTCTACGATTCGAACGGAAAAATTTTGTGCGATCTGGCAATGGGCGGACGCGTATCGAGCGATATGGTGGGCCCCATCAAAGTGAGCTGGGCAGGCTCCGAAGGAGACGCTCATCTCTGGTTCCCGACTTATGCAAAGCTTGCGCGCCTCATTCTTTCATCGAATTTACGAAAATGCACAACAATCATGGTGCATCACGCCTGGTTTGACGCCCATGACTATGTTTGCGAGGCATTCGATCAATCGATCATGCCAGTGATGCTGACGCCACCGGGGGACATGAGATCAGACGGCAAACCAATTTCCCTCGTCGTCGATTTCATCAAATGAACATTGGGGCGCTGCCAAGCCTGGAAAATGAGGTCCGCGCCGATCGGCAAAAAGCCCGAAGGAAGCGCGGAATTGTTTTCCACCAAGTGCGCGCAGGCCGGCATCATGTTTCGGCGCCAGCCATCGGAGTCCTAGAAAATAAAAAGCCCGCGAAACTCGCGGGCTTTTTGCGTCAATTGTCCAGGAAGGACCGCAGCTTGCGGCTGCGCGAGGGGTGCTTCAGCTTGCGCAGGGCCTTGGCCTCGATCTGACGGATGCGTTCGCGCGTCACGGAGAACTGCTGGCCGACTTCCTCCAGCGTGTGATCGGTGTTCATGCCGATGCCGAAGCGCATGCGCAGCACGCGTTCTTCACGCGGCGTCAAGGAAGCCAGCACGCGGGTCGTCGTCTCGCGCAGATTGCTCTGGATCGCGGCGTCGATCGGCAGGATCGCGTTCTTGTCCTCGATGAAATCGCCGAGATGCGAATCTTCCTCGTCGCCGACGGGGGTTTCGAGCGACAGCGGCTCCTTCGCGATCTTGAGAACTTTTCGAACTTTCTCCAGGGGCATGCCGAGCTTTTCGGCCAATTCCTCCGGCGTCGGTTCGCGGCCGATCTCGTTGAGCATCTGGCGCGAGGTGCGCACGATCTTGTTGATGGTCTCGATCATGTGCACGGGAATGCGGATGGTGCGCGCCTGGTCCGCGATCGAGCGGGTGATCGCCTGCCGGATCCACCACGTCGCATAGGTCGAGAACTTGTAGCCGCGGCGGTATTCAAATTTGTCGACCGCCTTCATCAGGCCGATGTTGCCTTCCTGGATCAGGTCGAG
>NZ_JAGRPM010000048.1 GCF_019449565.1 Rhodoblastus sp.
CGCTTCAAGGCCAGCGCCGCAACCGCAAAAGGACGAAAGGAGAAAGCCAATGCCTTGACCAAAACCTGACCGCAGGAACATAAAAAGGCGGGTCACTTCTCAGTGAAAATCCCGGGTCAGTTCCAAACGGAAATCAACACCGACGAGTTGGCGGAACAGATCAGGGCGGGAATCCCGCTGGATCTATGAGGCGAATCGGCGCCGGCATGCGCCCTGCTAAGGTCGATTACGAGGCGGCGCTCCGCTCGTTCTGCGATCTAGTTGGCGACGATCGCGTTCGAACAGGTCCGGGACAGCGATCTCCCCCGCCTTCGCTTTCGCCGCCTCGACCCGAGCGACGGTGTTTGGCCGCAGCAGCCTAGCTGGCCTCGCCGATTCGCCGCCACTCGCCGCTGAAATCGTTGTCGAGAACGAACCCGCCGAACCTTTCTGCCAGAAGCGCGGCCTGGGGAAGTCCCGTTGAACGGAAGGTCGACCAGGCTCTTCTCGCCTTCGAAAACATCCTTGTAGTCGTCCTTCACCGCGTCGCTGTAAAAGACCCATATCTGCAAGCGGGCGCCGGCCGGCTCGACGCATGAAAACGTGTCGTAGCCGCCTTGGCGCGGATAGTCGATCGTCGCCTTTTCGATCAGGCCGCTGGCGCTCAGGGCCGTGATGACCTGTCCGACGTCGTGTCGTCCGATCAAAATTGCCTTCGTTGCGATACCCATGATTGATTGAACGAAGCCGCTACCGCGGCGCGATTGTCGAGGTTTTGTGAGCGCCTCCTGCCTGAGAGGATGTGGATGTTGAAGCCCATCCCTCAGACAGGAGTTTCCGACGGCCAATTGGAGCCCTCTTCGCCGTCGCATGATCGAGGATATGACGGTCCGCAATATGTCGCCGGCGACGCAGCGATCCTACATCAGTGCGGTTTCGAAGTTCAGCCGGTATTTCGGCAGGTCGCCGGATCTGCTGAACCTGGAGGACGTCCGCGCTTTCCAGGTCCATCTCGTAAACAATGCGCGCCATGGAGTCGGACGAAGCAAGCGCTGAAAGCGCGATTCAATAGGAAATCAAAGGGCGCGAAGCCGCGATAGAGCCAGGCTAGGCAACAACGCGACGACATCTTCCAAATGTGGTTCAGCGTCCTGATCCACAAATAGGCCTGTCGAACGCAACTCGGATTCGAACTCCATCTGAACCGAACGCTCTGGCGCATCTGCGGGTAGATACCGTGACTTGAAATAAATCGGCGACGAACCCTGATCGCGCTTATCTAGGGAGACCCGAAGCCTCGCCATATCAATCCGAAGTTTCTCAACGATGCAGGGCACCGGCTGATCGGCGTCGTCGCACGTCAGCATCGTGACTTTAGGCGCCTCGAGGTCCAGGTCGATAAAATCGCAGGCGTCGGCGCCGCCTTGCAGGACTTCGGCGCACCCCACTACAACGCGAAGCCGCGCCGGCAGACGGGTGAGCACTGATGAGCGGAAACGAAACCTTCGATCACGCCGAAGCCCGCCCAGGCCCGCCGCCAGAGCCGCCTCAACATCGGCCCGCACCCCTGCCCTGTCGCCAGCGGCGAATAGCAGCTGGCGTCCTTCGGCAAGGGCCGTTGTGTGGCTCTTGAAGAACGCCTTGATGTCGATCTGCAAGGATTTCGGCAGGCTCCGATATTTTGGCGAGCCAGGAAACTGCTGCAGCGCCAAATGAACCAACAGATCCTCGCGCCTTGTCCGCGCCGCCTCGACAAAATCTTGGTCGTCGGAAACATCCTGATGCAGCGCCTCGATCAGACGCGTCCATGAAATATGGGCGTCGTCGGCGCCATCGAGAACTGCCTTCGGAACCTCGTCCGGTTCGGGCAAGCGCCCCAGCGTCAGGCAAATGCCTCGCAGCGCTTCAAGCATCGGCGCAACGCGCTCTCGCAGCTCAGGTCGCACATTGATTTCGCGCTCGCGCCGCGGCGGCCTTGGCAGGCTGCCAATCAAAAAGGCTCTCGAACGACGGCGAAAGAGAATTTCTTGTTCGAGATCCTTGTCCTTGAAAACTACTACAATGCCTGGCGCCAAGCCGAGCGTCGCTTGCCCGGTCGCCCCCTCGACGAACTCGCGCAGCTCTTGCTGGGCAAAATACTTCTGGAAGGTCCCACGCGACGTCAAAAACCCATCTCGATGCGGCTTTTGCCCGGCCGTCGAAACTCTTCGCTGCAACATCACCGAGACGCAAAGCGCCTTATTGGCGAAGCCCCAGGCGGCCTTCAGGGTCTCGAGCCGCTCGCGCTGATCTTCAATCACATTCAAGACGAAGCCGAGGTTGACCACGTCGGCGAGACGCCGCGGACCGCCCGCGGCGTGATGAGGATCCCAGCCAAACGCGTCGTAACCCTGCGAGAGCAACGCTGCGACATCTTCGCCCTGGCCGCAACCGTAGTCGAAGACAGAGGACTCTTTCGCTACCAGGCCAAGGCGCAGCATGATCTGCATCGGTTGCGACACGTCGCCGCGCACGATCGCCGTCTTATGCCGAAAAACGTCAAAATGCTCGTCGCCAACCCGGATCAAACTGTGGCCTTTGAGGACAAGGCCTGCGTCAGCGATGGCCTTCTCCCAGGCTTTCCGAGTGCCGATCTTATTCGCTTCACGGAACAGGCCATGGTCTTCAGCGGCCGCTGTGAGCGCGCGAAATTTCGGAATGCGCGGATCGTCCGATCGGAGAAGCAATTCTTTTCGATGAAGAATAGGTGGATTTATCCGCGCCAGGTAATCAATATAGACGACCTCACCGGAGCCAAGACCCACCTTCGCCGACGACAACAGCGCCGGAAAACCGCTTTCATCGAAAGATTCATAAACCAGAAGCGATACCTGGCCATCGGCGATACGCGCGACGTTCCAGTCGTAGACGCAAGCGATGCGCTCGGCCAACGCAACTGCAGATGATTTGACTTCCGGTAGAAGGTCCACTGCGCTTCGATGCACGTAGACCGACCCGCCAACGACCTTGCCTACCCTTGATGTCATCGCGCCCTCGATCCAAGGTAGCTCAACATTCTTGGCCTTTCCAGGCATCAGCAGAACCATTCAATCCCGGAAAGAAAATGTGCTGCCAGATGCAAAGCTACGAAGCGCAGCGCCCTTGGCGATCCGGCTCAATTGCGGCATCCTTGCGTGCTAGGGCGAAAAACCAATGATTGATTCCATTTACCTCGACAACCAGGCGACGACGCCAACCGACCCGCGGGTGCGCGAGATCATGCTGCCCCTGCTGACGCTCGGCGCGGTCGGCAATCCCCACTCCGAACATTTTGCCGGGCGCAACGCCGCCATCGCGGTGGAGGCTGCGAGGCGTCAGGTCGCCGACCTGATCGGCGCCCTGCCTGAAGAAATCATTTTCACATCCGGCGCCACGGAAGCGAACAACATCGCCTTACAAGGAATCGCTCGCGCAAGTCTGAACCATGGCAATCACATTATTACGAGCGCGACCGAACACAAATGCGTGCTGCAAACGCTGAAAATCCTTGAAATGCAAGGTTTTCGCGTCGACATCCTGCCCGTCAACCGCAACGGAATCGTCGATGTAGACCTATTGTCGGCGACGATCACCGACAAGACCACGCTTGTCTCAATCATGGCGGCCAACAATGAGATCGGCGTCCTTCAGCCGATCGAAAAAATCGCCGAAATTTGCCAATCGCGCGGCGTCGTTTTTCATACAGACGCCGCTCAAGCGGCGGGAAAAGTCCCAATCGACGTGAAAGCTTCCGGCGTCGATCTGATGAGCCTGTCCGGGCACAAGATGTACGGACCCATCGGGATCGGCGCGTTATACGTTTCCGCCGAATGCCCTATCCTGCCGGAGCCGCTATTTGGCGGCGGCGGACAAGAACGAGGAATGAGGCCCGGCACGCTTGCGCCGTTCCTTTGCGCCGCGATGGGCGCCGCCTGCTCGATCGCGGCCAAAGAGATCGAGAACGATGCGAACTTCGCCGAAACAAACCGGCATCGATTCATCGAAATCATTCGATCTTTTATTTCGGATGCTCGGATCAATTGCGAAGATAGTCCACGTCTTTCCGGCAATCTCAGCCTGATACTTCCCGGCGTTGACGCCGATAGATTGGTTGGCGCCATACAGCCGCGCGTGATGATTTCGACCAATGCGGCATGCAGCTCCGGCATGATTCATCCATCGCATGTCCTCTTGGCCTTGGGCCTCAACGAAATCGAAGCCGCAAGCACCATTCGCGTGAGCTTTGGCCGTTTCAACTCCACGGCGGAAGTCGAGAGCGCGGCGCAGTACATCGGCAGCGCCGCGGCAAGAATACGGACAATGGGCTCAGCCTCAGTCGCGGCGCAGTAAGATTTCGTCATGTAGACGACGCATATCAAGCTTGACTTTTTTCGCCGTCCCGCCTTGCTCCTGGAGACGTCGTCCAGTAGCATTATCGCCATGATGCGAGGACCAATCACCGCCGACGATTTCAAGGGACAATTCTCGGGACACGAGACTTTCCCGCTCCGCCACCTATGGCTGCGCAAGGCCTATGACGCCGTCGCCGGCGAAGGCGCCGACCGAACAGCTTTCACAGGGCCGGAATCGATCGTCACCTTCGGCGTCGGAAAGAACATGGCGCTATCAATCCGCCATTGGGCCCTTGCCTGCGGAATCATTGCCGAAGACGGCTCGACCGTTCGGCCGACCGACCTCGGACACCGCTTGTTCGGCGGCGGTCGGCCATGGGATCCGTTCATGGAGCGCGCCGCAACCGCTTGGCTCGTTCAATGGCAAGTCGCCGGCGACCCAAAGATGTCGACGACATGGTATTGGGCTTTCAATCATATTGCGGCCCAAACCTTCGATCACGAGGCGCTGAGCAGCGCCATCCTGCAATATTGCCGGATTCGCCAGTGGCCGCGCATCGCGGAAAAGACTGTCACGCGCGATGTCGAATGCTTCTTCCGAAGCTACGTGCCGCGCCTCGACAAGAGCTTTGGCGAAGACGCCCTCGAGCCCGTGTTGGCGGAGCTTGGCCTCATTCGGTCCGTAGGCGGGCGCTTGTTTGAATTCCGGCGCGGCCCCAAGCCGACGCTTCCTGACGGCGTGTTCGCATACGCGCTCGACGCGTTTTGGACCCGACACGCGCTTAACGCCTCAACGTTGTCCGTCGAGGCGATCGCCTATGAGCCCGGCTCGCCGGGACGCGTGTTCAAACTCGACGAAAATTCAGTCGTCGATAGACTCGCCAATATTGATGAAGTCACCAACGGCCATTTCATTTGGTCCGATTCGGCGGGCATTCGCCAAGTTATGAAGATCAAGCCATTGAAAGACCCGCTTAAACTTCTGGCTTCGGCCTATAGCGGGCACGGCGAAAGACAGCAGGTTGCGTAATGCTTATCGAACACGTCAACATTGCTCGCCGGTTCCAACGCTCGATACGCCTCGATAGCGACGTCGGGCGTCTCGAAGCCCTGCAGGGATTTGTCTGCCAGCGATCCGCGGCCGAAGGCCTTCTCAATATGGCGACGCAGGTTTCGCAAACCTCGCAACGCGCCTTCACCTGGACCGGGCCCTACGGCGGCGGAAAGTCCAGCTTGGCCGTGACACTTGCCGCGTTGCTTGGGCCAAAAGGCCCTGTTCACAAAGCGGCAATGACGGCCCTGGGCGGCGACATCGCGCCGCAAATTCTCACCTCCTTCAAAGCGAGCCGCGACGGCTGGCTTGTCGTGCCAGTGGTCGGCCGCCGCGGCGACGCGATCGCCGACATTGGAGTCGCTCTTGAACAAGCGCGTCGCGACGCCGGCGCGCACCACGGCCGCCCTCGCGCCGAAGTCAAAATCGGCCGCGAGCTCCTCGATAGGCTGACCAGAGAGGCTGAAGCGCGGCCGAAAGACGGCGTGCTGCTGATTATCGATGAACTCGGCAAATTTCTCGAAAGCGCCGCCGCTGAAGGCGGTGACATATATTTCTTTCAAGAACTTGCCGAAATCGCCTCGCGGTGCAAAGGCAGGCTTGTCGTCGTCGGCATCCTGCATCAATCATTCGAGCAATATGCTTCGCGCCTTGGGCGCGAGACGCGCGACGATTGGGCGAAGATTCAAGGCCGCTTCGTCGACATCCCGCTCATCACTGCGGTCGACGAGGTCATCGGCCTGCTCGGCCAGGCCATCGGCTCCCGCTACCTGCATAATAAAACCTTGCCGGCGTCCGACGCGGTGGCGCAATCCATCCGGACGCGCCGCCCTGGCACGCCCAAAGACATGGGCGCACGGCTCGATAACTGTTGGCCGCTTCATCCGGTGACCGCCGCCGTTCTCGGCCCGATGTCGCGTCGGCGGTTCGGCCAAAACGAACGCAGCGTCTTCGGTTTCCTTGCGTCAGCCGAGCCGGCGGGCTTTCAGGAATTCTTGCGCTCGACGCCGGCCGACACCCACCAGCTGTTTGGACCGTCGCGCTTTTGGGATTACCTGCGCGCTAATCTGGAGCCGGCGATTCTCGCTTCGAATGACAGTCATCGCTGGGCGCAGGCCGCGGACGCCATAGAACGCTGCGAAGCGCGAGGGACGCAAATCCATGTCGATCTCGCCAAATCGATCGCGCTTATCGACATGTTCCGCAATGGCTCTGGCCTTGCCGCAGATCGCATCACGCTCGAAACCTGCGTTCCCTATGCGGACAAGGACGCCATCGACACCGCGCTTTCCGATTTGACCCGCTGGTCCGTGGCGGTCTTTCGCAAACACATGGATTCGTGGGCGATCTTCGCCGGCAGCGACTTTGACATCGACAGCGCGGTTGCGACCGCCGCCGCCCAGATTACCGGCCTCGATCTTGATCGCTTGGCGAAGCTTGCCGGGCTGCAGCCCGTTCTCGCGAAGCGACATTATCATGAGACAGGCAGCTTGCGCTGGTTCCAGACCGAGTTGCGCAATCTCGTCGACTTGGCCAAGGCGACCCCTCGGACGAACGACGCCGCCGGCTACTTCATCCTGGCATTGCCCGATCAAGGTGAAAGCCGCGACGCGGCGTTGGACGTTTGCAGGAATTTTTCCGCGCAAAACGGCGATCATTTGATCGCGATCGGCCTGCCCCGAAACGCGTTGCGCATCCGCGAGCTTGGCAATGAACTCGTCGCCCTTGAGGCGGTGCGCGCCAGCCGGCCTGAACTTGAAGGCGATCCTGTCGCTCGGCGCGAGATCGCCGCCCGTATTTCCGCCGTCTCCGCCGATCTCGAAGAAGAATTACGGCACGGTTTCAGCAACGCCAATTGGTACGAATCCGGCAAGCGCCTCAGGCTCGACCACGGGACGAGCCTGTCAAAGATCGCGTCCAACCTTGCCGATAAGCGCTTTCAAAAAGCGCCGAAGATCCATAGCGAGCTGCTCAATCGTCAAAAACCGTCGAGCAACACCCAGGCCGGCGTGCGCGCCCTCGCTCACGCGATGGTCAAGCATGCGAACCAACTGACATTGGGCATTGAGGGCTTCCCCGTCGAGCGCGGCCTTTACGCCACCGTTCTGGCGTCAGCAGGGCTGCACCGCGAAATCCATGGCGTGTGGGGGTTTTCCGCGCCCGCCGACACCGAGATCGGCCAGAGCTACGTCCCTTGCTGGGATGCCGCCGCAGCGATAATCGCCGACGGAAAAACCCCGACATCGCTAAAGCGCATCTACGACCTTTGGGAATTGCCGCCCTATGGCATCCGCCGCGGCGTCATGCCGATTCTCGCGCTCGCCTACATCATGGCCAATCGGAATTCCCTCGCCCTGTATGGCGAGGGCAAATTTCAGGTCGAGATTGACGACTATTTCGTCGACATCCTGCTCCAAGACGAAAATCTCGTCGGACTGCGCAAAGTCGATGACGACGCCTTTCATGGCGCCATCCTGGACGGCGTCGCCAAGGCGATTACCGTCACGACGAAACAGGCCTGCTCGACTGAGCCGCTGGACATTGCCCGCCGCCTTGTGAAGTTCGTGCGAGACCTGCCGCCTTGGGCGCAGAGAACGCTCAATCTCCCTTCGGCGGCGCAAGACGTCCGCCGCGTCCTTTTGCGCGCCGACGACCCTTACAAGGCGCTTTTCGTCGACTTGCCGGCCGTCTTTGAGAATCCGGACCCCGCGGCGGTCGCCACCGGCATCCAGCAGGCGTTGCACGACCTCAATGACGGATACCCGCGCATGCTCGCCGCGCTCGCAGACAAGATGCTTGCGGCGCTCGCGGCAAATAATGCCAACCTTGGCGAACTGCGTCGCCGGGCGTCGATCGTGTCGGGCATCAGCGGCGATCTGCGTCTCGACGCTTTTGCCGGCCGCATCGAGAACTATGACGGCGACATCGGCGCTCTGGAATCCATCGCCAGCCTGGCGATCAATCGACCGCCGCGCGACTGGAACGATCGCGATCCCGACCAGGCGGCATTGGCCTTGGCCGGCTTTGGCCTGAAATTCCGCCAAGCTGAAACATTGGCCCTCGTCAAAGGGCGCAATCCATCGCGACAGGCAATGGCGCTCGTGATCGGCACCGGCGAAGCCGGCTCGGCCGTGATCGAAGAGTTCGAGGTCGCCGACAGCGACCGTCCCAAGATCGACGCGCTGGCCCGCCAATTGAATAAAGTGCTGGCGCAATCCGGCGCGGACCGGAATCTCATTCTGGCCGCGCTCGCCAAAAGCGGCCTCCAAGCTGCGCAAGCGCACCAGCAAAAAACGAAGAAAGCCGGCTGACATGGAAAGGCATGTTCTCGGCATCTCAGGCGGAAAAGACAGCGCGGCCCTCGCGGTTTTTATGCGCCAGACGCAGCCTGACCTTCCGATCGAGTATTTCTTCACCGACACGGGGAAGGAATTGCCCGAGGTCTACGACTTCCTTGGACGCCTGGAAGGCTTCTTGGGAAAGCCGATTCTTCGGCTCAATCCAGATCGGGATTTCGATTTTTGGCTGCGCGAATACAACAATTTCCTGCCTTCGGCGCGCACGCGCTGGTGTACGCGACAACTCAAACTACGGCCTTTTGAGCACTGGGTGCGCCCCGATCTTGACGCCGGAACGAAGATCTTCAGCTATGTCGCCATTCGAGCGGACGAACCGCATCGCGAAGGCCTGACCTCGACACACCCCAATCTCGAGGTGCTCCTGCCTTTTCGAACGCATGGCGTCGACAAGCCCGGCGTCATCGACCTGCTCGAAGGCGCCGGCGTGGGCCTGCCCGACTATTACCGCTGGCGCTCCCGCAGCGGCTGCACATTCTGCTTTTTCCAGCAGAAGATCGAATGGATCAATCTGATGCGCGAGCATCCGGAATCTTTCGAAGAAGCAAAGCGCTACGAAAAAACCGCGCTCGAGCACGGATCGCCGTTCACCTGGTGCGACAACGAATCGCTCGACGAAATGACGCGGCCAGAGCGCATTGCGACCATTGAGCGCGACTATGCCGCGCGCATGGCGAGATTGAAGGCGCGCATCCGCCCCAACGCTCTTCGCATGGACACCCCGCAACAAGAACTAATGCTTGAGCTTGAAACAGAAGGATGCCTGGTCTGTCACAAATGACCGCGACATTCGAAAGAATCGCCTGAACAGGCCGCCGCGCATCGGAATCGTCCCGCCATGGAATCCATGGCGGAAACATTTTTCAAGCCACTCTTGCTTCGCGCCAATGCGCTGAGCCGTTACTCAGCGGCTTCTTCGCCAGACGCCCCTTCGCCATCGATCGCGAGACGGTTGTCTCGAATAATCGCATCGACCGCACGCATGATGTCAGGATCAGACAAGTACGGCGCTTGCGCGAAGATAATGCCCGACTCGCCGCCAAGCTTGGCCGCCAGATGCCCGTTTCCGAGTAGCGACTCGGCGCCTTTGACTCCCAAGGCGATCTCGGACGTGCCCGCGCTCGACACCTTCAAAATCAGGCGATTGCCAAGGTTATCGCGCAACTGCATCGGCATGACATTCACGTCCGGCCGCTGGGCGGCAAAGATCAGATGGATGCCGGCGGCGCGGGCCTTCACACCAAGACGGGAAACGTTGGCCGTCACGGTCTCCTTGTATTCCTCGGTCATCATCCATTCGGCGAATTCGTCATGGACCAGGAAGATGGTTGGCAGTCGGTCTCCCGGCGCAGCCGCGACGTTATAGGAGCGCAGATCGCGCACGCCCCGCTTGCGAAACAGTTCGTAGCGACGGTCCATTTCCTCGACCAGACGCTCAAGTTGAGCCGTCGCGGTCTCCTGGTCGACAATGATGCCGCCCTGGATATGCGGCAGCCGCTCTAGAGCAGAATAATCAACGCCCATTTTCGGATCGATAAGGACGATTTGCGCCAGATCGCTGGGATTCGTCGCGGCGATGTCCAAGATCAAGCTGACGATGAGCACAGACTTGCCGCTGCCGGTCGTGCCCGCCACCAGCGTATGTGGCTCATGCTGTCGCGCGCCGTCAAACGCCGAGCCGAGGTTGAGGTAAAGAACCTCACCATCGAGCTCCCGCAAGCCAAGAACAAAAGCGGTGTTCAAGCCCGCTTCGTTGCGATTTATCTGACGCTGCTTCCATACGTCCCAGAGCGACACGATCTGTCGCTTTGGACGTTCGACCGCCACAACAATTTCGCCGGGCAACGGCGTGATCCCCACCAACCGCAGGCCATGGGTCGTGAGAAGAACAGCCTCCCGCTTTTGGAGATCCTCCACGCGCAACGTGTCGGACCCCATAAAGCGGACAAGAGCGGCATTCGGCGTCAGCCGAGTTCCAACGATCTTTGCCTGAAGGCTATAGCCCAGCAGAGCTGAGCGAAGCTTTAGCGCTGTCGCCTCCAACCACGCGACGTCAGCTTCCGATGTCGCCGATTGCTGCAGCGCGTGCCTGGCGATCAAAAGATCCAGACCGTTCATCGCCCCCTCGTCCACGGTGTTTTCATCGTCAACGAGAAGCGGCGCATCGAAAGGCTCAACCGCAGGCGCCTCATCAGGCGCGGCGCGCCCCACATCCAACGCAGCATCTTCGGCCGGCGCCGGCGCAGCGACGCCAACGCCAGCAATGGCAGGCGCGGGCGCCAACGAAGCGTCCGGCGCATCCGACTTATTCACCCAATTGACGCGCGGAGCCGGCAGACGGAACGTCTGCGTGGCCCACGGGCGTTCAGACCCAAGAGCCTCGCGAATCGGCGCCAACGCCTGCCGGGCCTCATAGGCAAGGACAAGATTGCGAAGCTGATCGCGAGAGAAGACCTCTTGCAGACCGTCCTTCATTTCGCCGACCGGCGCTTGTTCGGCGCCGCTCGCGCCAGCATCGGCCGGGCCGGAGATGAAGACATGGGAATAGCCGCGCAATTCGATGGCCGTCGTGCCTTGGCGGATGCCGTCACGGACGGCTTCCAGCATCGTCGACTGCCCAAGGGCGGTCGTCCCGTCCAGCAAGAGGTCGGCGATGCGCGACAGCCAAAGATCGCGATCCAGGCGGCCGGGATCTCCAAACAAGGCGTCCTCGATGCGCTGAACGGTGTCAGTCAGCTGCCGGCGCGAAGTCCTCTGAGCGTCGGCGGATGAGGACAACGCGACGTATTTCGCCTCAGTCACCACGGCGCGAAGGGTTGGAGCGCCGTTGGCGTCCATCCCGACGCTCAAAGCCAGAATGTCGGCAATCCCTTGTTCGCGTTGGCCAAGCCACTCGGCGTAATCGTCCAGCAGGAACCAGGCGACGGACGTCCGAGGCCCGAATTCTTCAGCGACCAACGCGCGGCTTAAGACCAGGCCGATGAGCTCGCCGGCGGAAACGCCTTGCTTGGCCGCACGCAGGACGATGTCGCCCGATATGGCGCAGGCGTCGTCGATCATGCGCTGCGCCAGATTGCCCAGGCGCTCGTCAGTCAAACCAAGGCTCAATTCGTTGAGCCGCCGCCGGACCAGGACGTTCAGGACGCGCAAGTCAGCCGTCGACGACACGACCATGTTGCGACCATGCGTGCGCTGGCGGCGATAGCGGATCACATTGATCCCCTGCGCCAAGAGCTGGCGCTTATCCAACAGGTCGTCATAGGTGGCGACCCAAGTCGCCTCCTCATGGACCTCGTCGAACATTGTCTTCAGACCGTGGTCCTGGAACGAAATCTGCCGGACCGGCAAGATGTGCTCATCGGCGCCGTGCGACTGCCGGCGAATGACATCCGAAACCGCGTCGATATAGGCCCATCCGATCTTCGGCTGCCGGGGACAGACCAGATAGGTGGTCGCCTTGAGCTGATCTTCGGCCGTCACGCGACGATACGACCAGCGCGGCGGCACATTGTCATAAATCGACGGATTTTCGGCGGTCGCCAGCACTGGGAACCAGCCTTCTTTGGCCTGCCGCGAAACCACGTCATGCAAAAAGGCCACGTCGACGGACCGGACATCCCCCTCGGACGATTTGGACCCGCCGTCCAGCAGGACGCCGATGCGCAGCTTCGACATGAAATTGCTCGACGTCTCGCTGGCGACCAAAGCGTCGAGGTCGTTCTCGGACCGCTCAAGGAGCTCGCTATACACGCGGCTCAGCTTGGCACGATCACGATGGCGCACGAGGACGTTGCAATGCATTTCGTCTTGATCGTGGACGGTGGCCATCGCGTTGATCGTCGCAAAGGGAAGGCCGGCTGCGTCGCAATTGTAGAGCATGATGCTCAGATTCGAGCGCTCATGCGGCTGAAGATCCAGATACCGGTCCATCAGCTTGCGCACCTGCAGCGCCGCCTCGACCGGATCGACGTCGGTGGACGCCTGCGACGGATCGCGGACCGGGCGCTCCATCAGGCTGTATTCGTTGACCGTGCCGGCCTCCGCCAGCAAAACCGGCTCGCTGCCGGCATAGCCGACGGCGATCTCGGGATAATAGGGGTGTGACAGCTCGGCCCTCAGATCGGCGAAGAACAGCCGCGGATCGCCGAAATTGACCTCTGGCGCTGTCAGAATGTGCTGGATCAGGCCTGACGCCGCGCGCGCCTTGATCACGCTCGCAGCCAGACGCATCGGATGCCACGGCGCAATGATCGCCGATGGGGCGCCGCCCTCGATGGCGATGCAGCCGATCGACAGCACCGGCTGAACAAGGTCCTGCCGGTTGATGTCGCCCGTGGCGTGCTTGGCGAGAGCCTCGAGCAACGAACCGTATTTTTCGGCCTGCTCCAGCCGCTTGGCGTCCGAAAGGCCGGCGGCCAGCCATCCGTCGATCGCCTTGACGTAAGATTCGGAAAATTGGTCCCAGGCCACGCGGATGATGCGCGAACCTTCCGCACTAACCCGGTCTGGCACCGCCGATTTAAGCGCCTTGGTGAATTTCTTGCCAAGATCCTCAAAGGCGCCGATCTTCGAGATCAGCGATCCCGAATCTCGTCCAAAGGCCGGCTGCATGGTCGCGACATCGCTCAACGAAATGCTCTGCAGGAGTCCTTTGCTGCTCACCGGCTGGCGCGTGATCGTCGCGCGAGCGAAGGGGCGTTTCGCCAGCCGCTCGAGATCGCCAAACATTTCGCTGCCGATGGCTTCCGGCCGGCCGGTCCAAATCATTTGGACTGTGGGCGACTTCTGCCCGTCGATCACGAGCGTCACGTCGAATTTGATCTGCAGATTCGCGCGCGCAACCGACTTGTTCGGCTGGTACTTCTTGCGACGCCGTGCCTTCTCCAAAATCGCTTCATAGGAGAAAAGCTCGTGATCCTTCCACGTAACGGCGTCGCCCATCAGCGCCGGCAGGCCGCGATACCGCAGGCTAAACGCCATGGCGACGCGCTCGTTGAGCTCGAGCCATTGTGATCGTCTGCGCCGCGTCGTTTCAATTTCCAGGGTCCGCGACTGGCCCAAGGACGTCGCCTGGCCATAAAGGCGCTCGACGGTCCGCAGAAGGCCGTCCAGAAATTCGGTGCATTCAATCGGCCTGCCGAAGACGAACCGCTCCCATTTGGCGCGGAGCGCGCGTTCTTCGCCCAGAGCTTCGCGATGCGCCTCATAGAATTCGCGATCGAGATCGCTGGCCTCTTTCGGCGTCTTCGTCTCGCGGGCCTTTTTCAAATATTCCTTCTCGACGTCCGACAGCCGATCCGGATGATTGAAATCAAAAAACTCAATGGTTTCCTGCGGAAGGTTGGTTTTCCTTTGCCGCAGACCAGAAAAAATCTGTTGAATGCCGTCGGTTTCCCACTCGAACAGCGACAGTGCCTCCGCCTCCGGCTGCCAACAGGCAGGCGAATTGATGAAGGCCTCGATCGCCGGATGGACCTCCGGCTTGATGTCCTGCTTGACCGCCTCAAACTGGGTCCGCAGGTCATCAGACTCGATGACGCCGCGCGGCGGCCGCTGCTTTTCGAGCAACGGACGCCGGTCGCTCACCAGCTTGCCGAACAGCTTCGTCCAACGGAGAGAAGAATTCAGGTCCTTCTCCCGCATGCCGCGGAAATAGCCGCTGTCGCGCGGCAGACGCAGCGCCGGCAAAGCCCAGCCGAGCGCGTCGACGAGCGGCAGGCTGTTCGTCTCTACCGCGGTGCGGGTCATCTCGACGTAATGCGAGATCTGGTGCAGCGTCCAATTGTCGGCGGCGGAAAAACCTCGCAAAGCCGCCTCCCAGGCGGCGAGATGCTGGTCCGACAGACCGAGATTGCGGCTCGCAGCCGCCACCCAAAGAACCGGCTCCTCGCTGAGCTCCTTGGCGCCAATCAGGGCGACGTCCTGCAAGGAAGTGCCTTGGTCGTCGTCGGTGTTGGCGAGCAACAGCGCCGGGCGATCACATTCCGCATGGCGCAAGGCGACGGTGCGCTCGTCGGTGATCACCGTCTCGGGCAAGCCGAAACCGTCGACCAGCTTGCGCGGCAAGGCGATTCGCACCTTGGCGGCCGTCGCGCCATCCGCGAGGAGAGCGGTGACAATCGCCGCGACCTGTTCGCCGGTAAGCCGGTCCAGCATGAAACGGGCGACGCCGTCGCTATCGGTGGATTTCGACAGTCGATCGCGCAGCGAGGAGGCGCCAACGACGCCAAGAAGCTCTAGTGCATTCACGACTGAACCGTCCTTTTAAAGGGATTTTTGACGAAAGCGCAGGAATCAGAAAGCCGCTCGAGAAGGCCAAGGCTCGCCAAACGTTCTTCAAGACGACGCGCATTGTCGGAAAAATTCTCCTGGTCGGCGTCGCCGCGCGCGATGAAATCCTGAGCCTGGTGGTCGCCAATGACGAATCCGTAGCGCTCGTGTAGCCGCGCCAGGAATTCCTTGAACTCCATCCGGCCGTCGACCGTGCAGATCACCAGCGTCTTGAGAAGGCGGTCGGTCGGCGCATAGCGCGTACGCCGACTCGCGCGGCGCGACGACAGCCCGATAAGACGGGCCCAGGTCGAATGGAACTTGCCAACATGGGTCTTGTGCCGCTTTGACGCCGCTTTGAGCAGGTCATTGAGCAGCGCGTCGGGGGATTGCTTGCCCTTTTCGGCGTCGTCTCTGTCCGGCCAATCGAATTTCTTGCTCAGCACCTCGACGGCGGTCGCGCCCGGTTCTTCGGAGATCAGCGCGGCTTTCCATTCTTGCGTGTCTGCGATCGAGCGAACAAACGTTTCGAGCGCCGCGCCGGGCAACGTGTTGTTCTTCTGATAGGAGTCAGCGGAAAGGTCCCGGACCGCAGACCGTTTCGGCGACACGATTTCGCATACGAGCGAGATCTCGCGCTTATCCGGAAAAACTTCGGCCGCGCGACCAAGCTGATAGAGCAGAACATGCAGCCCGACGAGGGTCACCATATGAGGCAACGCATCGTACGCCGGAATTTCCAGATCAAGCACGGCGATCCAGTCTTCGGCCAAGTTGTCGAAGCTGGCATATTTTGAACACGGCAGATACGAGCCTGCGCGTTCCTTGACGGTCGTCTCGGTCTTATTTTGCAAGGCTCCGACAAGTTTGTCGTACGGCCCTTCGACATTCAGCAGACGGCTGCTGAGCCGCTCGGCCAGCTCGGCGGAACGCGCGCTTCGGCACAGCATGAGGTACAAGATTTCGCCCGTGCGCCCAAAGAACCGGCGATCGGTCGACACGCCGCCCGTCGACGAAACCTTGGCGTCTTCGTACAACGAGTTGACGCCGAAGGGAAAAATGAACTTCGAACTCCAGCGCTTGTTGCCACCGCCCTCGATAGAGGAGCCTTGCAAAAACGAGATGACGGCGTCGAAATCCTTGAACGTCTCGAAACGGTCGCGAAGATAGCTGAAATCCGCGTTCTCCAGGCCGCCGGCGCCCGCCGCCATCAAGCTGAGCCATTGCGCCCACATGCCTTCGTCGTTCTTGCCAGAGGCGCGGACGACGGCCATGTGGGGATTGTTGAACAACAGATTTCGCAAGCGAAGTTGAAGCTGAGGTCGATAAGTCAGCTCGTTCAGCCGCTCCTCATTGAGCGCTCGCCCCTGCCGATGTTCGGCCTGCAAGATTCCGAGAAACTCCAGCATCGTCAGCCAGGGCGTCTGCTCATCGTGCAGACGATGGCCCCAGATCTGTTCGTCGATCCACAATTGCGGGCCGGTCGAACTGTCTTCCTGATACTGGGGACGCGGCAAAATTTCCATGAAGCTCATAGTCTCACCGTCACCCGTCGAACCGCCGCTTGGCCATCACCGTCAAGCTCAATGAACTGTAGGACGAGTTCGCCGTCCACAGTCTCGTCTTCGCCGTCCGCCGCCAAGAAGCGCTCCCGATGGGTCGCGCTGAGAAGCTTGGCCTTGAAAGCCAGGAGATCCTCGTGGCACTCCAAAGAAAAGCTGCTGGGCAGCGCGCCGTCCGACACGCGGACAAGGAATTCGAACCGCGTCGGCGTCAAAGGCAAGCGAATGGCACCGGGATCATCGCCCTTCGATAACCTGACCTCGAGGACCATCCCGCCGACATCGTCGGCGACGAGATCGACCTTTTGGCCGGCCTTGCGCGGCACCGAAATCATTTCGTCGAGCAACGGGCTTGTCTTCGATTGCGAGTAGCTGCCCGACGTCGCCAGGACCAAATCGTCATGGGTCTGGATCAACATGCCGGTGAAGATGCGGTTTAGTCCCCGCACCAGTACCGGCAGCACGCTGCGCGGCAGCACCTTTTTGGCGGCGAGCAGGTCGGCAACCTGCAAATAAAGGCCGCCCGACCGGAAAATGGTCAGATCCCAAAGCGACAGCGCCTCAGCGCGGTCTTCCGGCAGGGTGAAAAACACGCGCTGGCGCTGAACGCGCAGCAATTTCAAAAACTCGTCCCGGGCGTCGGTATCGGCGCCCTCAAGATAATCCTGTTGCGCGCGCCGGTAGGTCGCGGTGCCGCCATATACCGGGTCGTTGAGAACCATCTCGCCGTAAGCGTCGTTCAACGCCGGATCATCGGCGCCATAAACAAGGATGTTGTCGACGCGATGGCTCGCCTCGCTGCCAATGCCGAAGGCGTTGAGCTTGCGGAAAAGATCGATCTTTTCAGTCCGACGCGCCGGCAGGTTCTCGCCAAAGACGTTGCGAAATACGCTGGCCTGGTCGAACGTGCCTTTGATCGCCAAATCCGGAATGTCGGTGCAGGTCATCAACCCGTCGCGGCAACCCGGATGTCCCAAGATTAAATTTGCGACCAGCATCAGAAGCTGACGCACCGGGAAATGCACGCCGTTCTGCTCGCTCAATGTGATCAGCGCGCGCAAGCGGCGATGCAGCAGGTCGCCGTCGGCAAGCCCGCGCACACGGTCGCGGTTTTCTTGAATTGGACATTTCCCAGAACCAGCCGCCTGGCACCCTTCGCATTGCGTCCAGTCCGGATGATTGGTGATCGACTCGATCACACGGCCGATCATATCGGCCGCTGGCGCCTGGCTCATGTCACGCAAATTGAGCCTAATTTCGGGCGCGACCTCATCGCCGACCAGCATCGCCTCGACCATCTTGGTCATGGCGATCGTCGCCGCGGTCTTAGGCGTGGCTTTGAGCTTTTCCAAGAGCTGGCCATGATTGGCGGCGACCAAAAATAACGCGCCGGCGTCAGGCGTCGCCAGGCTTTCCGCCATCTGAGTCAACAATTGGGCGCTCACGTCGGCGTCAAGCTCGCTCAGGTCCTTGATGACGATGAGCTCACGACCGTCGAACGAGACCGACTTCACCTTCGACTTGCCGTTCCATTCGGCCTCGGATCCGCCGCACGCCAGCCATACGGAGCGACAGCAATAGGTTTTTCCGTCGCCGGCTGTGCCGGTCAAAATCTCCGAAACCGGGCGCCCAGACTTGAGATTGGCGAGAATCTCGTCACGAAACTGCACCGGAAGGGTGATCGGCTCGATGCGTTCGCGCAGCAGCGTGCGCTGGATGACCTCGTCAAAAAGATTGTCGTTTGTCGGGATCGGCCCGTAATTCCGTAAGAACTTCACGAATCGGTTTGTTTGAAAAACGGTCATTTTTCCACCTGCCGCGCAATGCGCGGACTGCGACTCCACTTTGTGGACAATACTGACCCGCAAACATTCCGGAACGCAAGCGCGCCCAATCCGCATCGAAGGTGGAAAACTTCCCTATTTAGGCGATTCTCGCTTCGCCGTTGAAAAACATGATCGTCGCCGAACATTTTTGTAATCGGCGCACTCCAAGGACTTTGAAGGGAATTGCCGGGACGGCATCCTTGCCGCCCCGGCCGAATCCACTGCCCGCACGACCTGTGGCCGGCAGCTGGCTTGAAACCGTCATTTGAGCTTCCTGCGAGCGGGACGTATGCCCGCCCACGCCAGCCACCAGCAGATCGGCGCTGGACGTGCCCATGACCAACCGATTAGCTCCCACTTGTGTTCGTCGGCGGTCACATCCTTCGCGCACCTGAGGTCGCAGCTCCATCTGCCACCAGTGCCATGGTCGAGCGACGAGAGAGCCGCCCCGTCAGCTTCGCCGCCGACAGCCCAAGGGCGGTCGTTCCGCTCTCTTTATATAAAGCGGCTTCCCTCGGCCCCTTTGGCACCGCCCGGCGCCGTCTTGACCTCTGTGGTCGCCGATCCTGCCGACCCGTTCCCGCGCCGTGCCGTCGGCCGCGAATTAGCGCCAGCTGCGCTGTTGACGTCGACCGCCAGATCCGGAATCCTCCGCACAGGACAAAACAGGAACTTCACGAATTCGCAATCGAGAAAACAACCGGGCCGTCATCGGCAGACATAGACGAAAGTCGGGTTTAAGCCTCGCATTTCGGCCCCGATCCCGTGGAAATATTCCCCTCAACCTGAACAGTGTCGGGAGGGGTCCCCTCGCGCTAGCGAGCGTGTTTCGTCGTATATGCAGAGGACAAACGATATTGGATAAGAATTTTGATAAGACATGGCGGTTCATTGAAAGCATCGAGCGTGCCAGCGACGCTGCCGAAGTCGAAAGTTCACTGCTGAAAATTGCCGTCCAGTACGGCTTCAACTCTGTGTTCGCCGGCATCGTGCCCACAGCCCGCGTCTCACCCGAGGAAATCGCATCGCGGATCCTATTCCAGCGTTTCCCGTCGGAATGGGCCGGCCGCTACCACGACCGCGGCTATGTTTTTCGCGATCCGATTGTGCATCGCCTCCAGAGCGATCGGGCTCCCTTCGATTGGAATGAGGCCTACAGCTCCTGCCCCGCGGCCGACGACGTCGCGCTGATCAAGGGCGAGGCGTCGGAATTCGGCCTGCGCGATGGGCACGTGGTCCCCGTGTCGACGCTCGACGGGAGTCTCGCGGCGGTTTCGTTCGGCGGCGGCAGCGCCGACATCGACCCGGAAGCCCGCGCCGTTCTCGGCTTCGCCGCGAGTTACGCAGTCGGCAGCTTTCTGCATCACCGGGAAAGCCGCCAGCGTCTGCTCGGAAAAGTTAGCCCGCGCGAATTCGACTGCCTGCTCTGGGCGGCCGAGGGCAAGACGGATTGGGAGATATCCGTCATCCTCGGCATCTCCAAGCCCACCGTAGTCAAACACCTCTTGTCCGCCCGCGAAAAACTCGGCGCCGTCACCAAGGGCCACGCGATCGCCCTCGCCTTGCGGATGAAGCTGCTGCGCTGAGTCCGCCGGCTGTCCGCATCACTCCATGCGCTGACCTTTGTTCGTCTGCGCCTCGGCGCCCTCGCCCTCGATGTCGCGCAAGACCTTTTCCTGCTCGGCGCGGAGTTTCGCCAGCGCGTCGGACTCGACCAACGCCTGCGGCAAAGGCCGCGCCGGATGATCGGCGAGGATGTTCGCCGCCTCTCGCGCCGCGGCAGCCTCCCGTGCCTCGCGCGCCGCAGCTTGCTGCGCGCCGGCGACGACTGCCCGATCGGCGAGGGTTTCGCGCTGCGACTCGGGATCGACCCCGCCCCTTCCCTCCTGGCGGCGCTCGGCCTCGATCGCCCGATCGGCGAGCCGCCGCGCCTCGGCCGCCTGCCTCACTTCCGCGGCGCGGATCGCCTCGGCGCGCTCGATCAGGCGGTCGGCGTTCGCGCCGGCGATTCTTTCGACTTCGGCGCGCGATAGTTCTTGGGCTCCGCCTTCTTGCGCCCGTTGCAGGTCGATGCGGTTGGCGAGCGTCTCGAGATACCGCGCCGACCGCTCGCGAAACTGCTCCTTCGTCGCGCCGTCGAGGAGATCGGCGGTGCGCGCGACTGCCTCGTTCATCAGGCGCAGGTCTTTCGTCATCCGCTCCGACGTGATCGCCATATCCTGTTCCTCCTTAGCAAAATGGGCGACGCGTTTCTCGATCGCGTGCAGGATGCCGCCAACCGCCTGCGCGAGGCTCAAGCGCTCAAGCATGTCTCGGGCGGCGGCGTTTTCCGGATTTTCCCCCGCGACGGTTGCCCAGGCCGAAACGCTTTCGTTGACGGCGCGCCGGTCCGGTTCCGACGCCGGCAGCCGGATCGGATTGGTCTGCGCAATGCGGATGCGCTGGCGGGCGTTGTCGATCAGGCGTCGATTGGCGGGATCGGCGGCGTAGGCGCGGTCGCGCGGCTCGCGCGCCGGCCGCGGCCGCTCGGCGGCGTCGACGATCGCCTTGTCCTTCGGGCCGTAGCTCTGCGACGACGCCCGCTCTTTCGCCGAAGTCGCTACGATCTTTAACCCCTGCGCCTGCGCATGTTCGGCGTAAGATTCGCGCCAATCGCGGAACGTGTCGCGGTGCGGATGGATTTTTTGGCCGGACTCGTTCTTGACGGTGATGACCGCGTGGGCGTGGATGTGCCCCTCGGCCTCCTTGTCGGTATGGACGCCGAACATGAATTTGTGGTCGGCGAAGCGGTCGTGCAGGAAGGCGCGCGCGGCGTTGGTCAGCGCCGCGACGTCGGTCCCGACCTTCGCCGAAATAATCAGATGCATCGTGTCGCGCGACGATTGGGAGCGCAGCGACGCGCCCCATTGCCGCGTGGCCATGCGAATGTCGCCCGGGCTTGCGATCGTCTCGCCGCGGTCGTCGGCCGCCGCGCCCTTTTCGACGAGCCTGGTCAGCCGGTCGACGACCCCATCCCGGCCGTGCCCGGCGGCGCCAGGGACGACGGCGATCGCCTGCGGCGCGCAGTTCGTGGCGGCTTTGATACGCGCCTTGATGGCCGCTTCGGATTTGGCGTCGAGGCGACGGCGCGCAAATCCGTTCCCGTCGGCGTCAACCCGCTCTTCGCGGACGCGGAACCGCTCCTTGGGCGCGCCCGCCGTCGCGACGACCACGCGCGCCTCGATTTCGCCCGAAGGCGAGGCGTCGATGCGCCAGGCGTGACGATGCCCCTCGAATCCGGCGGCGACCGCCTTTTCGTAAACCGCCCGGCCCTCGGGCGTGTCGGAAACGCCACTCAACTTCAGCCGCAGCGCCACGACGTCCTGACTCTCCGCCCGCCTGGAGAAACTCGCCGACCAGGCCTTGATTTCTTCTGCGACCGCCTCGCGGTCCGTCAGCATGCGTCCGTCATGGGTTTCGAGGGCGACGTCATCGCGTTGCACATATTGCCCGGTCGCCGTCGCCCGAGCCGCGCCGCGCGCGTAAGACACCACCTTGATGACGGCGGGCTGGTAGCCGGCGGCGAGTTTTCTCGCGCGGCCGAGTGCGCCACCGCTCTTTCCACCGCCACCGGATAGGCCGGCGGCGATCGGCGCGCTTTCCGGCCGCAGAGCGCCTGTCCCGCCCGTCGCCCCGCCGCCGCCAGAGGCCATAGGCAGGCGGCGGCGGCGTTCGTCGTCCCGGCAGCCAGTGATCGTCCTGCCCTCAACGCCGGCCTCTCTGGCTGGCGCCTCCGTCGGCCGCGTCGCCTGCGCGCGGCGCCCCCGCGGCGCGTCATCGACGACGCCCGACGGCCACAGTCGCCGGCGCTCGTCCCGTCCCCCCAGGACCGCGCGCCGGGTCGCCTCGACCTGCCCCAGCCACCAGTCGATTTGCGCGGCTTGGCTCATTGGACTTCCGCTGGCAGGGTCAGTTTCGCCTCACGCCGCAGCTTCGATCCGTAGGTAACGGTCATTTCGGTG
Organism: Rhodoblastus sp.; assembly: GCF_019449565.1. Taxonomy (GTDB): domain Bacteria; phylum Pseudomonadota; class Alphaproteobacteria; order Rhizobiales; family Beijerinckiaceae; genus Rhodoblastus. Next base: position 22,416 of record NZ_JAGRPM010000048.1, read on the forward strand.
AGCTCGTCATTGAGTGCTGAGACGACCTCGTGCAGGCCGCGCCAGACCGCCTCGCTGTCCTCCAGCCGCACGGCCTGGCCGCGATGGATCGCTTTGAGAACCTGCGCCAAGTTGCGGCCGACCATCCGCACCTGGCTCGCCAGCTCGACGACGGCTCGCGTGTTCTCGGCCGAGAGCGCCGGCCCCGCCTGCACCGAAGCGCGGATTAGCCGCCGCACGACTTCGGCCTTGGGCAGGCCGAACAAAGCCACTGCCTCGGCCAGGCGGCGCTCGTCGGCCTCGGACAATTCCGTCCGCAGGCGCGGCTTACGCCGGGGCTTTGTGGCGGAACCAGCCAAGAACTCCCCCTCCCCTTCACGGCGGACGCCTCGCCGGTCGCAAAACCGGAAAGAGCCCTAACCTGCCGATTCGGCCTAGATCGTCGGCGCAGGCGCGTCCGCGCCCCGGCTGCGTCGAGCAGCCTCCCCGGTTGTGGCCCACAAACCGGTATCTTGTCAATTAATATCCAATATACTGACTATTAGAACGCTGCGCATGAAGGGCGGTCGCGCCCGCAAGAGCAGTCCACATCAAACCAACGGCCGCTCGGCGCGAAGCGCCCCGCGCAGCCCCCTCAGGCGGCAATCGCGCGAACCTTTGGAATCAGCGCGGCGCCAGCGCCACCACGTCATTGCCGGATTACCGCATTTCGGCATTGTCGAAAGGCGACGATGTCGCAACTCATAAAGGCCGCAATACCGTACTTTCACAATGCTGCATCGTTGGGACTCCGTATCCAGGCATTCCCGCATTTCGTCATTGATGGAGGGCGTCAACGACGAAATGTCGATAGACGGCAACACGGCCTTGCCACAAGACCGCATGGCGGGAATGCCGCATCGACGCATTGCGGCAGTGCCCACATATGGCGATGCTAGAACGCCGCAAAGCGATATTGCCGTACGTTCATTTTATTGTATGTTGGCATTCACTCATTGCGGCGTTGCCGCCTCATCTTCCGAGGGCCCTCATGCCGAGCATCTTCGCCATCGCCAACCCGAAAGGCGGCAGCGGCAAGACCACCGTCGCCATCATCCTCGCCGGCGAATTCGCCAAGCACGGCTATTCCGTCGCAGTCGTCGACGCCGATCCGCAAGGCTCCGCCTATCAATGGCACGCCTCGTCGGTGGCGCGCGGCATGAGCCCCAACGGGATCGATCTCGTGCGCGCGCCGGACGACAAGACGCTTGCCCAAGCGATCGAACGCCTCGACGCCTACGATGTCGTCGTCGTCGACACGCCCGGCTATTACGGCGGCGCCCTGACCCAATCGGCCCTGCGCGCCGACCTTGTCGTCCTGCCCTGCAAGGCGCACACGTTCGACGCCTCGCAGGTCGTCCGCACGATTCGCAGCCTCGAGCGGCATGCGGCGGAATCGAACCTGCCGATGAGCCAGCACCGCGTGCTCTTCAACGAATATGACAGCCTCGACCGGAACACGCGGCCGCTGCGCGAGGTCCTCGCGTATTTCACCGCCGAGGGCGTGCCGGTCTGCGCCAATGCGCTTTACCGCCGCGTCACCTATCGCACCATGACGAGCGGCCACGGCACGCTCTACCAGATGAACGACAAAGACGAATCCATCCGCAAGGCCCGCTATAACGCCGACCAGGTCGTGCGCGAGCTGCTCGCCGCGAGCCAAGGCGCCGAAAATGGCGGCGCCGCCGCATGAGCGACCCGGTCCAAGACAAGAAGCCCGACCGCCCCGCCCTGCCGCGCGATGCGTTCCGCGCCCAACGCGCGGCGGCGGACACAACGGCGGCTCCCCCCGTGAAGCCGGTCATCGTCACGCCGGACTATGACGATCGCCCCATCGCGCCTGTGCCGGCGCCGCCGCGAGAAGACGGCGGGGTGCGAAATCGCGAGCCACCGCCGCCCGCCAGCCGATCGAAATCTGACGGCGGACGCAATCCGTTCGACGCCTATGGCGAACGGTCGTCGTCTCGGCCCTACGCGCTGCGGCTCCCCGATCCGATCGACCTCGTCCTGCGGCAAATGGCGGCCGAGGAGCGGACGCATCCGTTGCGCGTCGTCGATCGCATCCTCTACGAGCACCTGAAGAAGGCGGGACGCCTGCCGCCCGCGCGCGGCGCCTGACCACAGGCCCTCCGCCGTCCCTACGGCGCTATGGGGAAGCGCGGTCCGGCTCCGGACCCGCTCCGCTGCGCTGCGGTCGCTGCCGCGACTGGACAGCCGCCGCGGAACGACCCATACGCAATTGAACGGCCGCGACCTGGTCATACAGATGGTCCCTGACCGACGCCGACGAAAGGAGCCGCCGCCCGTCTCTGCGGGAACGCCCTCGGCGTCCGCGACCCGATGGTTCGTTTCGGACGATCCCGGTCCGGTCTTGCAACATTCAATATACGAGCTAATGTATATTCTGCCGTCTTTCGACGCGGCCGAATCTTACTCGTGATCGAGCAACGACCCCCTATGGCGCCTGTTCGAAAGCCCCTGCCCGCCGATCATTCGATCCTCAACGAAATGCTGGCCATTCGTCTGCAGCAGCTTGAGCTCGAAAACGGCGGCATGGAGGCGTTTCAGCCGAAGACCGGAATCGCGCGGGGAACCTATTATACGATCGTGCGCGGCCTCGGGAATCCGACATTCAAGACGATGGAGCGCATCGCCTCAAGCCTCAACATGAGCGTGCTCGAACTTCTCGGCTTTGAGGTCGACGACGCGCGGAGGGCTCTAAAGAAGAGCGGCGTCGATTACGACGACCTGTCCGCGGCGATCAACAAGAAAAACCAAGCCGATCGGCGCGTCGCCCGCCAGGCGCGCTCGCGCAAGGTCGGAGGATAAAGCCAAACGGCGTGGCGATTGTGGATGCCAAGGGCGAGGCTGCACGCCGCTTTTACGAGCGAGAAAATTTCTTGCCGTTTGCCGATCAACCGATGAAGTTGTTCAAGCCGGTGGCCGATATCAAGCAGCTCTTTACATAGGTCATCGGGGGGAAACATCGATTGGTTTTTCGGGTCAACGCTAGGACAGTGCTGGAGCTAGGCTCCGAGCTCATCAGCTCGGACATCATTGCGTTCTACGAACTCATCAAAAATGCGTTCGACGCCGGCTCGCGAACCGGCGCAGACATTCGTTTCCAGATCGTCATGCGGAGGAACGACTATCTGCGCATCCGCGACAAGGCGCAGTCTCTCAGTAAAGAGAAAGCCTCCAAGGCAGAGCGTGCGGAACACCTAGCGGACTTGATCAAACAAGTGGCCGCAAAGCTAGATCCCTCGGCCGGCAACGAAGCGGTGGCGAAGTTCAATGCCGCAGCCGAAGAGTCCGAAGATCTGAGCGACTTCGTGAAGCGTGTCGACGCCTGCTATGACGACCACAATTCCATCGAGATTTCCGATACCGGCAGCGGCATGTCTCTTGCCGAAATCAACACAAATTTTCTCACAATCGGGACGCCGGCACGCAAACGGGAAGTCGACCGGATTCTGACTCAGGGGGGCTCGAAGACGCCTCTGGGAGAGAAGGGAATAGGCCGACTGTCCGCGATGAGGCTCGGCGAGCGGTTAAGAATCGAGACGGCGCGCGCGGAAGATACCCACCTGAACCTTCTGGAAATCGACTGGCGCATGTTCGAGAATCTTGACGCGATGATCGAGGACGTCGCCATCGAGCCGACCATTGGGCCCCACAAGGAGAAGGGCGAATGGCACGGTACGAAGCTCATGATCGGCGGGCTGCTGGAGGACTGGACTGAGAAGCGATTGCGAAAGTTCGCAGACTACGATTTTGCGCGACTGACCGACCCCTTCCTCGATCCGAAAGCAAGGCCACGCGTCGCGCTGTACTGGAATGGTGAACGCATCGCCATTCCTTGGCTCGATCCGGCGCTCATCGAAAACGCGCATGCTAAGCTCACCGGAACCTATTCAATTAAGGCCGGCGAGCCCACGCTCGAATTGAAAATGGTCGCGACCAAGCTAGGAAGCTTCGAGCATCCGCGCGAGACCGACGCGTTGACGCTGACGCGGCCGGATCTGGAAGGATTGCTGGCGGGAACTGACAACCAGCTTCCCCAGAGCGCGCTGACCGCCGTCGGAGACTTCGATTTTGAGATCTACTGGTTCAACCGCCGATACCTAGCCAAGATCGACGCGATCGGAAACCAGGCTGCGGTGCGCGCGCTTGTGAAGAAGTGGGCGAGCATCATGCTCTTCCGCGACGGATTTAGGGTCTTCCCATACGGAGACGAAGAGGACGATTGGCTCGGCCTTGATGCCGTCGCTCTCGGCCGTACCGGATACGTGCTGAACAAAAACCAATTCATCGGACATGTCCGGATTTCGCGGGCTCGGAATCCGGCACTGGTCGACCAGACAAATCGCGAAGGTCTGCGTGAGACGCCGGAGTCGAAGGTCTTCGAGGAAGTGCTGCACGACTCCGTCGCCGAAAGACTGTGGAGCTTCTTCAAGGAAGTCGACCTGCGTTACCGCAAGCGAGCGGAGGATCTTGGCGACGTCAGGAAGGAGATCGTCGGACTCGAAGGCAGAGCGAAGGCCGCGCTCGGCAAACTCAGGAAATTCGTTCCGCGCGAGAGCATCGAAATCTTTACTGACCTCGAGCATTCGCTTCGCGAATTCCACGACCTCTCGACGAGAGCGCAACAGCGCATCGAGGAGGTAGAAGCTGACAGCAGGCAGATGGTGCAGATGGCCGGTGTCGGCCTCCTCGTCGAAATGGTGGCACACGAACTCGCGCGGTCGACGGAGAGCGCCCTCGCGTCGCTCGAAGGGCTACGCGGGAAGGATCTGCCGCAGGAGGTGAAGGCGCGGCTCGACACGCTGCGCGCCGAGATTAAGAGCGTATCAAAGCGTCTGCGCGTACTTGACGAGGCCAGCGTTCCCGGTCGACAGCGCGCCGAGACCTTCGACCTCATGCGGCTCGTGGAGGATCTGAAGGAGGGCCACGGCCCGCAGTTCGCGCGCCACAGTATTGACATGAAAATTAGGGGGCCGAAGGGCCCCCTTCGGGTGAGGCTCGTGAAGGGCATGATCGTCCAGATACTCGAAAACCTGCTCTCGAATTCCGTCTACTGGATGAAGCTCAGGGCCGACCGCGAAGCAGGCTACCGACCGGTGATCGACGTCCGTATAGAGACGGACCCTTTGACGATCCGGTTCTCGGACAATGGCCGCGGCATCGCTCCCGATCATCGCGAGAGAGTTTTTCGCGCTTATTGGTCGCTCAAGGAAAAATCGAAGCGCCGGGGGCTAGGCCTTTTCATCGCGGCATCAAACGCGGCCGATCTCAAGGGACGGCTTACGCTGTCAGAGAAGGCCGACGAGCAGACGGGCCGGCTCCACGAGTTCGTCCTCGAACTTCCCGACGCTGCGGTGGTCCGATGAGCGCCGTGTCCGAAGTTCTGAAGAGCACTGGCTTCGAATTGGCGCTCATCGTCGACGACGCTTTCGACGACGTTCCAATCGCCGCCGACCTGGCGATGGACGAGGAAGCGTGGACGATTTTCATGGACGACGTCAGCACGGACGTCGACGTCGTCGAAGAAGCTTTCCCCGAATATCACGAAAAGGACGCCAACGAGCTTCGGGCCTCGGACCATTTCGTGAGGGCGATGTACGGGTTGCGGACAAAGCTGCGCCCAGATCTGTGGAACACCTTGTTCGGAGGTTACGAGCGAGACCGAGCGGCCGATCGGGATTTTCTGGAGAAACTTGCGGGGCGATTGTCCGCTGCTGGCCTGCAGGTAAAGACCGCAGGTCGCAATCTCCCGGAGGATGCGCACGAGTGCAGCATCATCTTCGCGGACCTGTTCCTTGGGGCCGCGCAGCAGGATTTCGATGTCGACAAGTCGATCCGCAGGCTCGGCGAGCTGATGGCGGGTCGCGAGAACGCACCTCCCGCCGTGGTGTTGATGTCGCGTAGCCCCCGCCTGCAGGACAAGAAGGAGCGGTTTCGCGATGACGCCAAGATGGTCGGGGCGCTGTTCCGTGTTTACCGTAAGCAGGATCTGCTCGAAGGATCAACGGTCGAGACGGTCCTCGAACGTCTCGCGACGCACCACGCCGACGCAGTTCGCGTCGCGGCGTTCCTCGCCGCATGGGAAGCGGGTCTCGGGGGCGCTGCAAGCGAGTTCATGAAGCTGATGCGGCGGCTCGATCTCTCCGACTACAGCAAAATCCGAGAGGTTCTGCTCGACGTCGAGGGGCAGCCTCTCGGCAGCTACATGCTGGACGTGTTCGATCGTATCCTCCAGCACGAAATCGAAGGGCATGTGCCCACGATCAGCGCGGCGCAGGAGCTCAACGCCATCGACCCTGCGAAATACCCCGCGCCTTACATCGCCGGCTCTTCCGACCTGCAAGATCTCGTCGCCCGGTCGTTATGGCAGAACGCCGAGCGGCTGAAAGTGACGGGCAACACGGCCGGGATGCCTGTCAGCTTCGGCGACGTGCTTGTCCGTCGTTCGAGCCTCGATCGCGCGGCACTTCCCACAGTGCCGGAGGATCTGCCGGATGTCTTGGTCGTGCTTACGCCCGCCTGCGACCTGGTGCGGAGCCCGGACAAACGGCGCGTGCTTCTCGTAGGCGGCGCTTTGAAGGCGCTCGAAAACAAGACATGGAGGTACAAGACCAAGGGCGTGACTACGCCGATTGTGCAGTTCGCGAACCAGCCTCGTATGTCCATCGAATGGGACCTCGACGATCAACGAATGCTCAAGCGCGATGAACTGGCCGATCTAATCCGTCAGGAAGGACCCTATTCAGTTGGCCTGCGGCTCAGGGAAAGCAACGCGCTCGAATTGCAGCAGCGCATGCTCTCCGACATGGGACGCGTCGGACTCTTGAGCAAGATGCCCTTCACTTTTCCGGTGGAGGTCCTCATGTTCACAACCGACGGCGAGGGAAAACCCAAGGCGCTCGAACTGCCCATCACGACGCGAGACGGCGGCGTCTGCATCACCGGACGCGACAGCGACGGCAACGATCTCACGCGACTTGTCCTCACAGAACCCTCAGTCGACGAAATTCTCAGCGTTATTCCGAAGATCGAGGAAACGCAGGTCCACACACGAACGAAGGATACGCTCAAGAGACTTCAGGCATCAACGTCGTTCCGGTCACTTCTTCAGCGCGGCCTCGAGGCGCCGACGGCAACCGCGAAGGGGACTTTCAAACCACTGAAGGTACCGGCTGAAAAGAAGGAGGATGAGGAGAAACAGACCGACGAGGTTGTCGGACTTATTGCGCGAAATCCCGAATGGCCGTTGACTCTTTCAACCAACGAACAGAAGAGCGGCGCGCTCATAATCATCCTTAACGATCTCGAACCGCATGCAGTCATGATCGGAGATGCCGCTCCTGTGAGCGAGCCTGTCAGCGTGGAAGCGGCTGGTGACGTGGTGCCTTGAAAATTTGCGAAGACGGTTGCGGATTCCGACGATGTCCCTAAAGAACGCCCCAGGCACGATATCTCTTCCGCCCTGTGACTTCCCGCAGGCCCAACTCGGCCACCAGATCTTGGGCCGCGCGCAGCGTCACTCCGAGCCTTGCAGCGATCAAACTGGCCGAGACGATCGGCGTCGCGACAATCAACTCGATTACCCAAATGTGGGCGACGGCCGGCGGACCGTGATAGCCTGATCGCTGGTCGCCCCGATTTTGGTTTGCTCCGTTGAAGCCTTCCTTCGATGCAACGCCGCCCAAAGACACGCTCGTCTGCTCGGTCGAGCTGGTGACGTTCCACAATGAGGACAGCGGTTTCGCCGTTCTGAAAGTGAAGGCTCGGGGGCAGCGCGACCTTGTGCCGGTCGTCGGCCACGCCGCGTCGATTTCGGCGGGCGAATTCATCCACGCCGTCGGCGTCTGGATCACGGACCGAACCCACGGGCTGCAATTCAAGGCGGATTTCCTCAAGACCACGCCGCCGACGACGGCCGAGGGGATTGAGAAATACCTCGGTTCCGGCATGGTGCGCGGCATAGGCCCGAAGCTGGCGGAGCGGATCGTCGCCGTATTCGGCGCGGCGACGTTCGAAATCATCGAGGCGAGCCCCGAGAAGCTGCGGGACGTTTCCGGCATAGGCGAATTCCGCGCCGGAAAAATCGCCGCCGGCTGGGCCGAGCAAAAGGCCATCCGCGACATCATGCTCTTCCTGCACTCCAACGGCGTCGGCACGTCGCGGGCGGTCCGCATCTTCAAGACTTATGGACACGACGCAATCCAGGTCATGACCGAGGATCCCTACCGGCTAGCGCGCGACATCCGCGGCATCGGGTTTCGCACCGCCGACGCCATCGCCATGAAACTCGGCATGACGCGGGAAGCGCCGCAGAGGGTGCGGGCTGGCATTTCCTTTGCCCTGCAGGAGGCCACAGACGAGGGCCATTGCGGTCTGCCGACAGAGGACCTTATCAAGCTTGCGACGACGCTGCTCGAAGTCGACGCCGGCATCGTCGACGCCGCCCTGACCCATGAGATTGCTGGCGGCGAGGTCGTGGCGGACACGATCGAGGGGCGATCCTGCGTTTTCCTGCGGGGGCTGTATCTCGCCGAGCGCGGCATCGCCGAACGCCTGCTTGCGTTGGGGCGGGGCGAGCCGCCATGGCCGGCGATCGACGGCGACAAGGCTGTTCCATGGGTCGAGAAAAAGACCGGCAAGACGCTGGCGGCGTCCCAGCGCGCCGCGGTCGCGATGGTGCTCCGGTCGAAGACGGCCGTGGTCACCGGCGGCCCCGGCGTCGGCAAGACGACGCTGCTCGACGCCATCCTGCGCATCGTCGCTGCAAAGGGAACGAGGATATTACTCGCGGCGCCCACGGGCCGCGCCGCCAAGCGCATGTCCGAGCAGACAGGCATCGAGGCCAAGACGATCCACCGGCTGCTTGAGACCGATCCCAAGAATGGCGGCTTCAAACGCAACGCCGAGAATCGTCTGGATTGCGATCTTCTCGTCATCGACGAGACCAGCATGCTCGACACGTCGCTGATGTTCGCCCTGGTGAAGGCCATTCCCCCGAAGGCGGCCTTGCTGTTGGTCGGCGATGTCGACCAATTGCCGTCGGTCGGTCCGGGACAGGTTCTTGCCGATGTCATCAATTCCGGAGCCGTCGTGGTCGCCCGGCTGACCGAGGTGTTCCGGCAAGCCGCCGAGAGCCGGATCGTCGTCAACGCCCATCGTATCAATCGCGGCGAGATGCCGGAATGGACAAAACCAGGCGAAGACTCCGACTTCTTCTTCGTCGAGGCAGTTGATCCCGAGGGTGGCGCCGCGAAGGTCGTCGAGATCGTCCGCGACAGAATTCCCCGACGCTTCGGCCTCGATCCGGTCCGCGACATTCAGGTGCTGTGCCCGATGCAGCGCGGAGCCCTTGGCGCGCGGGCGCTCAACGCCGATCTCCAGAACGCCCTCAATCCGAACATGGGCGAGAAAATCGAGCGTTTCGGCTCTGCCTTCGCTCCGGGCGACAAGGTCATGCAGACCGAAAACGACTACGACCGCGAGGTCTTCAACGGCGATCTTGGTCGGGTCAGGCGCATCGACCAGACCGATGGCGTTCTGATCGCCGCCTTCGATGGGCGCGAGGTCGAATATCCGTTCGGCGAACTCGACGCGCTCGTTCCCGCCTACGCGACGACGATTCACAAGTCGCAGGGGTCGGAATATCCCGCCGTGGTGATCACGCTGGCGAAACAGCACTACACAATGCTCGCCAGGAACCTGGTCTATACCGCCGTCACCCGGGGCAAACGCCTCGTCGTCATCGTCGGACAGCGCAAGGCGCTCGCCATCGCCGTCCGCAGCCATGGGTCGCGAAGACGTTGGACGAAACTGTGCGAATGGCTGATGGTGAACGAGGCGGCGGCATGATCGACGCCAGAGGTTCGAAACGCCTTCGAAAACGACCTCCTCCTGAATTCAGCGCCGGAAACCGAGGTTTGCGCAAAAAATGTCTCCGATCGAAGCCAACCGCCTGCGCGAGCGCAACTACACGACTGTTTGATAGCCACGCCGACGCTTCGCGGCGATCAGACGCTTGGACTCCAGTGTCGAAGCAACTGAGACAGCCGAGACGGAACCGTTACTGACTATTCGTGACTAGGAAGCCGTCATTCCGGTCGCGCGGGAGTGGACGAGGTGACCGAAAGCGGACATCGGATTTGCGCTGCTGGTGCGAAGTGCCCAAGGACGCAGGCTAGATGTAAAACCGATAAGACGGCTTCGGCGATGCGTTGTCGGACAACTCGCACATGAGTTCGCCGACACGCCGTGCAAAGAGGAGCGTGATTGGTAGCCGCGCGATGCCGTCGCTCGAATTCCAATTCATCTTGGTCAGGGTCAAGATTTCTTTTGCCCGGTCCTTGATGTTTGTCGTTGCGGCGCTTCCGATTTCGAGCGGTGCGGGAATGTGCATGCCGGGGTATTCATTCCACCACGGCACATAGCCCCCGGTGAAAAGAAATGACTGATCCGTCAGCGTGCAGAGAGTTCCACGCCAAGGTTCTTCGAAGCCTTTTCGGACCATCCGGAACGACGTTGAGCGCATCCAGACGTAATCAACAGTTGGAACACGATTCTTGGCCGCCTTCGCAAACCCGTCTACTTCTTCGTTGTGAAACGTCGTCGTCTTATGGATCACGACCCGGTCCGGCATAACGCCGGCGCGGTTGAGATATTGCTTGAGCACATCGTCGAGAAGCTGCTCGGCTTGCGTTTCATTGAGGTAAGGTTGACGGTCCTGACGTTGCTCATGGTCGACGTTGGCGCCTTTCAGGGCAAATGGCTCAACATCAGTGGAATAAGCCTGTGCCACGCTCGCATAGACGAGATGGCCACTCCGTTTCTTCATGTGATGGAACGAAATTCCGACGAAGCACACATTTTTTGGCAGGTCGGTCGGACGCCACGGTATGCCCTTCGCTTTGTAATAGAGCGAGGTTGCGAAATTCCATGATCGAGTCGCGGAACTTTGCCCTTTATCGTCGGTGCGATCAACGGTGTCGCGGCGAAGGATCTGGATGGGCACAGCTTCATCATGCATCATCGCGCGCGCCTTGAGTGCGCGATAAAACGTCCGGAACAGAAGATCGTCGGCGACCGTATAGAGAGCTTGTGCGGCTTTCCTTTCCTCTTCGGAGGGTTGAAACAGCGCAAGCTGATCGCTCTCTTCTTCGGCGCGCAGCACTTCGAGCGCCCTGCGCTCCTCCGGCGTGAGTCCGGGATTCGCCACGCGCAGATCGCCGAGTTCGGGCTTGATGCAAACCACGATGCAGTCAGGCGCTTCGTCACCGAACAAGCTGAGGATGCGCCCATCGAACAATTCAACGAGTTCGTTGAACGAACGCCCGATTAAGGCATCTTTGAACAGTGCATTGTATATCCCGGTCTCAATCGGGCGCACGAACTGATCATCGACCTCGAACAAACTGTTGAGCGCGCCTTCGAGTCCCGGCCAGTCGCGGAATCGGTTGGAATTGCCTTCGAAGGCAGGCATGAATTGTTTAAGACGCTTTATCCATTGCCGTGCGGCCGCGATGTCGTCGGGAAGACCGACAAGACCAAGACGGATCGTCCTTAAGCCGCGATTATCCGCGGGGCCGTTCCTGGCAAGCCCACGGCGCGGATCGACGTCGCGCGATGCATTTGCGAATTCGACTTCGGGTTCAGGCAGAACGTCGATCTTCAGTGGCAGAGCCATCGATCAAACCTCCTTCCAGGACATCTACGCTGGCGAAGGAGCCTTCAAGCAGAAGTTCGTCGACGTGTCGGCCGCCAATGTTAATAATTTGCCCGCCCTGCGACAGGAAGCGGCCCCAAAATGCCAAATCGCTTTCGACGTTGGCATTGCGGTCAAACTTGATGCGGCGCGTCGCCTTGCTGGTTCGCATGTAACCCGGCAAGGGTGAGACGCCGTCGCGCTTGGAGAACATGTAGAACGGCTTAATCCGTATTCCCCAGACGCCGGCTTGCCGGACGACCTCGTACCCAAACCCTTCACACTCGAACCAGGTCTTTTGTCCTTCGCCACGCCGCTTTACGACGTCACGCTTGATGCCTCTGCGGCTCGGCGTGTCGTATGTGTAGGTCCGGTTGTTCCCTTTAAGGGCGGTGAAGAATGCGCGCTGGGCGGGATAGCCCTTTTTATCCTTCTCGATGACCAAGCCGCCGCTTTCGAAGCGCCTGAGATAGCCATCGAAGTGGCGGCGCACCAGCCAGGAGAATTTGCGTTGGAGGACTGGATCGAGCTCGACCTCTGCGAGAGGAATGGACCGCGCAGGCGCCGTGGCTACCGGAGCGAACAATGTGTTGATCAACGGTTCCGGCATCAGGCTCCACAGATCGCCCGATCGTTTCTCAAAAACGAAAGTACCAGCTTCGTCCAGCGGTACGCTCCGTCGGAGTCCGTCGAGACTAGCGACCTTGACCGAAATGTGCGTCATGTTCTGTGGGGTCGCGGCGAAAGGCAGAAGGTTCAGCACATAGGTGCCGACGGGCCGCGTGTCGCGCGCGACAGTCGTCGAGCCGGCTGAACCGACGACGCGGAATAATTCCGCCGAGAAACTGTCCTCGCCGGTTGGGTAGGCAAATGTCGCGGTGCCGCCGATCTCGGTCGCGAGTTCACGCGTATCGGTCAGGCCAGTTCCTGCCCGCTCCATGGCGCTCATACCGAAGAACACGTCGCACAGGGCGCGGTTTCGCAAGTCGCTGAATTGAGGTACTGGGTCGAAAGCTCCGTCGGGGCCGAGAGCAAGGCGACCAACGGCCGCCGGAAGCGGTGCACCTGGATTCACGAAGCGGATAGAACGGGCCGGACCGACATCGATCCATGACGGTTTGGGAATGGTGAAGTCCCGATGGACGATCATATTAACCAGCAGTTCAACCAGGGCACGGTCGGGATATGCCTTGCGCGTTTCGTGTTGGCGGCGGCCTTTGACCTTTATCGCTGGATTGACCTGCTCCGCCTCGAACCATTCAAGCACGGCTTTGTATTGGCTCAGGAGGTTTCCACCGAAAACCCGGCGCTTCTTGCCGTCGACGGTGGCCCGGATTACGCTGTACGAGAAAAAGCGTTCGGCGTTACGCCCGAATAGAAGGATGCAGGCTGCGCTCGGCTTTTCATCGCCGTCGACCGGCACCAACAATCCCAATTCACGCATAAGTGGCTTCAATTGCGAAGCGTCGATCACGCCGCGCTGAAGTTTCGCGCAATATTGGCGCAGCGTCGTGAGTGCGAGATCGGTGTCGACGTCGGCCCACGTGGCGTCAAGTATCGGTTCGTCGTCGAACTGCTTTGGAGGTTGCAGCGCCTCGACACTCCCGAAGCGCTGTACACCTGCAAGTTCGCGGTTGAAGTCACAGAAAAGCTCGTCGAAGCTGTCGATTTCCACAAATTGGAAGTTGCTGCCCAGCCGGATTGCGAGCGCTTCGACTTGCGGATGAATCTGTTCGCCAGTGCGATGGCACCAGTAGATCCCGTGGCGGAATCGGACGCCTGTATCTGGCCCAAGCAGCGACTGCATGATGGACGCTTCGGCACCCCGATAGCCGACCACAATCAGCGGCGTTGCTTCGAGAAGCGGAGCGAGCTTTTGAACAAGCTCCGGGTCAAGAGCCTGCGTCTCGTTGATCAGGTTGCGATCAGTGTATTGTTCCGCCTTGCCGTGCAGCCAAACGATTTGCGCGCGCGCGAACGGCGAATATTCGTTGAAATCATCAGGGGCGCGATTGACCTCGGCCACGTGCCGGATGTGCGGCTGTTTTTCGTTCAGCGCCTTCGGTAGGCAAACATCGAAGTTCGTGGTCAGAATCGTGCCAGCGAGGCCGCGAAGCACCAATTCGGCCACCGCGCGGTAGCCCGGCCCGAGTTCCTGGCGCAACGCGACAAGGTCGAGTAATGCCGTTCGTCGATAGGACTCTGGCCGCAATTGGTGCTCGATCAGGAGCGGGAAGTTTTCGGCCAAGCGATCGTCGCCAGGAATGAACCACCGCTGGCCTTGCAGCCACGTCATCCATTCCGAAAGTTTGATCTGTTGGATGTGCATTTTGCCGCCGAGGACACGATCGGCGTACGCTTGCTTGGCCAGACGCCTAACGCTTTCGCCGGCAAGCGGAACACCGGACGAAAACGACGCTCCGGCTCCGAACAGAAACGTCGGCCGCGCATCATTGTCCGGCTTGAGCAGAGAGCATAGAAGCGTAACGTTCGCAGCATGATTCATGCCTGAAGGCTGACCGATTCGTGGGAACAAAACAAGAGCGACACGACCGTGATACCGCCGTTTCCACAGGACCGAAGATTTCGCGTATGTCTCTATGGCGACAGCGTCAGAATTCGTCGTTTTCCGGTTTGTGCCATCGTATGGGTCGTCGGCGGTCGGCGAGTAATACTCGCTGGCGGAATATGACTGCGCTTGAACAAAAACGCCACCGACGGCCGTGTGCTCACTCGGCGCTAGCTGATGCCCATTGTCGTTGGCAGTTTGCTCCGTTGGTGCGTACGCTCGCTATAGCGCATAAAATATGTTGATTGAGTCAGACGTCCGCTTTGGCGCATTGCCGCCAGCGTCGGGACCTCTGTTTTCTTTGAAACTCGCCGTTCGATTTACTTCCAGTTCCCTCCCGTGACGGCCGATGAAGGTTTCGATTGGGAGTTTCCGCTTCGGGTCAATTTGGGTCCAAGCGCCTATGACGGCTATCCGCCGAACGGGGCGATTTGCGGAGGCGATCTCGACGGTCGCCAACAGTCCGAGTCTGACCACCATATATGGCGCCAGGGGCGCCAACCGGATAAGCGCCGTTCCATCGACAGGCGGTTGGCCGGCAGATCGGCGAAGCCGGTCGCCAAATGCTGCGCTGCAATATATTCTTTGACAAATTGTGCAGTGCAACATATTTTAGTTATGTGAGGCGCGGCCCTGCCGGCCTCATCGCCCTCCTTGGGCGTTTCCTCCCTAGACTTGGGCCGTTGGCGTCACACCCGACGGTCTTTTTTGTTCCGTCCCGGGCTCACAAAATGCCCCATGCGCGATAGCGCCGCCGCCCTGTGAGTTCGCGCAGCCCCAGTTCGGCGATAAGGTTCTGCCCCGCCCGCGCCGAAACCTTGAGCTCCTGCGCGAGCAGCTCCGCGGTGACGATCGGCCGGGCCAAAGCGAGATCGAGCGCCTGCGGCAGATGCGAATTCCCCCTCCTGCCCTTCAACTTGCCTTCCCGGCCAGCGCGGGCGAGCAGCCAGCGGTCATGATCCCTCAACCCCTGTTCGGCGGCGGCGAAAATCGCCGCCAGCCAGAACAGAATTTTGGCGACCGGATCGGCTGGTTTGAGCCGCAGCCGCGGGACCGCGCGGGCGCCGGAGTTCACGCACAACAGATGGCTGCGGGTTTTGCCGCGTTGGCGCAACAGGGCGGCGGCGAGCAGGCGCCCAAGCCAGGGGGCGTGTTGCAACGGCTCGATGTCGTCCCACAAAGCCGCGGTCAAAGCCGCCGCCAGAACCGGCGGCAGGCCGAAGGTTAAATCGACCGCTTCGCGCCATTGTTCGAGCCGCTCGTCCTCGTCCCAATCGAGATCGTAGACCAGCGGATCGCGCGCCTCGGGATCGACCGCCGGCCGGCGTTCGAGCGCGCGCGTCGCGCCCGCCAGCGCGGCGTCCAGTTCCGCCAGTTCGGCGGCGAGCGGATCGTCGGACTCCGGATCGCCTTCGTCGAGCCAAGCCCCCTCCCCGTCCGCCTCGTCGCTGTCCGTCGGCTTTTCGGCCTTCCCCTCCCCTTCCGCCAAAAAGGCGCCGCCGCGCAAAGCGGCGGTTCCGTCCGGCGAAAGCGCCCAGCCGGGCGCGGCGGAGAGCATCCGGCGACGGGCGGCGAGCACGCGGGCGGCGCGGATAATTTCCGCGGTCGGCGCGCGCGCGTCCATCTGGGCGTCGTGCAGGACGAGGTCTTCGAGATGCGCCAGCCCCCCCTCAATCCACAGGCTGGCGCAGGCGTCGGAAAAATGGCTGCGTTCGATCCAGCCGGCGCGGATCGGACTGGCGCGCAGCCGCTCGTCGAGGCGGGCGAGCGCGTCTTCGGCTGTCGGTTTTGATTTAAAACTTCAACGAGCTAAAGCATCACCATTTCTTCAGGTTCGGTCGTTATTTTAGCCGCTCTTTTGCTTTAAAATTTCAATCTCGGAACCATTTCATGCCACTTTTCAACTCGGGCTTGCCGCGCC
>NZ_JAGRPM010000049.1 GCF_019449565.1 Rhodoblastus sp.
ACGGCGAAACATCATCAATCCTGACCTGCGGCGGCAAACTGCAAGTGGCCGGCTTCAAATCGGAACGCTGGCCGGCTTCAGATCGGAATAGGTGGCCGGCTTCCTATTGGAATGCGTGGCCGGCTTCGTCGGAATCCGCAAACGGCATCCAAAGCGTTTCAACCGCTTTTCGGGCGTCGTCGTGGCCGGCACCGGATTTAGGCGCGGCGTCGCTGTTGACCATATTCAGCAGCAAGCCGCTCTGCTCGTCGAAACCGTCATCGGCGAGTATGTGCCCCGTCTTCGGGTCGATGGTCGGCGCATCGATAACAGCGCGCAAATTCGGGAGGCCGCGCTCGCCCTCGGAGCGAACGATCATCTGCGCAAGCCACATGGGAACGCCCCGCGGGGCTTCGACGATTTCGCCGCTTTTTTTCATCTTGTAGCTTACAAAGCGGGCATTGCGGGCCAAGTTGAGCTTCATCCAGTCGGCGCAGACCGGAATGATTTTGTTGCCGAGGACACGAACAAGGCCGCCGCGCTCATAAAGCGCGCCATCGAGACGAAGCAGCTCGGTCGCTTTCTCAAACGTCGACGCTTCCTCGTCGGCAATCAACGCAATCGTGCGGCGAGCGCGAACGAGCGTGAAACGGTGATCGCCGTGGGCGTAGGATTTGAGGTACGGGCGGGCTTTCGCGCGCAGATTGAGCCAGCCGACGGCGCGCCCGCCGTCATAGTCCGGCTCCAACGGGTCCAGCGTTTTGCGGTTGTGATACTTGGTCGGCGCGTCGAGAATCTCGCCCACGGTGACACGCCTGCCGTCATCGAGCACGATCTCGTAGTCGCCAAAGAGTCGCCCTTCCTCGATCGCCGCGCGACACGTTTCCTCGTAGCTAGCAATGCGCTGGTCGCGCTTGGCCTCATCCGGCTCGTCGAGCGTGGCGCCAAACTCGCCGACGCGTTTGGCGATCCAGTCCTCGCGGGCCGCGCCGGCCGCGCCCTCCATTTCCTTGCGGGCCTCGGCCTTGATTTCCTCAAGGCGTTTGTGCTCTTCGCCGCTCAAGTTCGGAAGCGCCGCCACGGTGTCGAGAAATTCTGCGTAAGGATTGAAAACTTCAGGCGCGGGAAGGCGCTGCTCCAGGCCTTCGCCGCACGCCGCGCCGCCTGCGAAATCAAGCCGCTCAGGCTGGTACACCGCGCCGTCGATCAGTGTGCGGTCGAGCAGCGCGCCGCTTTTGGAGACGGCGTAGTAGCCATGTCCGTCCAGCCAAAGCCGCGCCTGAAGCACCTTGGAGGCACGTTCAATGTCGCGGCCGTCTTTCACTGCGACATAGATGCGCCGGCCGCGCGCTCCGCGCAGTTCCGCGCCGTCACTCTTGCGATAGACACATGACGACGCTGAAGGGCGGGTGACATGCGGCGCGTCGCGCAGCGGCGGGGCAGCCTCGAACAGGCGTTCAAGCAATTCGCCGCCGGTCAGCGGTTCGCTGGTCGCGGTAGGGTCATAGTCGCACATCAGAAACGCTGGCCCGGCAGGCCAAGACACGCAATCGCGCGTGCGCGTCACTATGGGACCGGGGCCTTTGTGGCATTCGGCCTTTTCTTTGCTCAGAACGGTGGCGTTGTCGTGCTCGAACAGGCCGAACATGAGCGCATGATTCGGCTTCAGTCCTGAAAGCAGCGCGGCAAACTCGGACATATCGGCGATGCGCCTGGTTTCCGAGAAGCCCTCGCTGAGATTGCCGCCGTTTTTCCTTGCGAGCGAGCCATCGGCCGCCAGCGAGAACGACTTCGACAAGACGCGCGGTTGCAGAGACGCGATGATGGTGAGCGAGAGGTCAGACATTTTCGCTGATCTTCCTCTGGCGCATGGCGACGGCGCGGATTTCCGTGACGGCGACGCGGAGTTCGGCGAGCGCGGCCCGTAATTCGGCCATGACAGCCTCGAGCGCGGCCAGCGGGAGCGGCGGGATGGCGGGGGCGGGGTCACGCATGGCAATCACCCATTTCGCCGCGCATTTCTTCCGCAACGACTTCGGGCGAAGCGTTGTCAATGACGTCGACGAGGAAGAGCTGGCCGATAACGCTCGCGACGATCCCCGCGCCTTCGTCGAGAGACAGGCCGGACTCGACGAGGGCGATGCAGATGTCGGCCGCGTCGTCGAAGTGCAACGGCACCTTGGAGCCATCACAGTCATGCGGCTTGGCGGGCTCGAAGATCGCCATCGCCTGGAGCCACAGCTTGCGGAGGTCCGCACCTTCGCGCTCCATCGCGTCGGCGACGATGTGCCTCACGATCTTGCGAAAGCGAGTGGTGCGGATGTGTTTTACAGCGACGATCGCAGCCTCGAAAAGCTCGTCCGGCGTCGGCGCTAGGTCTTGATTTTTGGGGGGATTCGGGCGAGAGCACATGTGTCGATTCCTTGGCGGGGTTGGCAATCAGAGATAACGCCGCTCGGTTCCAGCCGAGCGGCGTTTCTCGTTTCAGGCGGCAAGGCGCGCGATTTCGGCGGCGCTCAGAAAGCTCCGGCCACCAATTTTTGTGATGTTGATTTTGCCCTTCGCGGCGAGGCGATAAATCGTCGCCAGGGAAATGCCGCCGAGCATTTGGCTGGCTTCGCGAAGGGGATATGCCGCGCGAACTTGCGGCGGCGTGGGATTGGTGTCGGTTTGAATTTTGTCGTACATGGCCGTCTCTCGTTCGTTGAGGACGGCTGATTCGCCGTCCAACTCAGGACAGCTCTCTAATAAGCACACTAACTCAGGCGTGTAGTCATCCGCAAACATGCTTGGTTTGCGCGGACAGATTAGTCTCTGATCGCCTCTAAATATTCACGAAACTCTTTTGCAATTTTATAGGCCTTCGTGCGGTCCCAACCTAGGCCGCCCTGCCATTCTTGCAGTTGAACCTTTTCTCTCGCTCGATTAACATCTTGCCATTCACTATAATATGCGTCGTAAAATGTTATAAAATCGTCATATGGTTTATTATCATTCTCCTTCTTATATCCCTGACGCCGCGATAACGTGGCCCTGTAAGGCAATTTGCTTTCGGTGGGATTGAAAAGGTCAGCGAGCCATTTTGCGCCAGCCTCGTCGATGCCGTCGCGCAGACGCTCGGCGATCATTTTTGCCAGGCCGTCGAAGTCGTCCTCGTCGCGCCGATTGAACTGCTCGAAGAGCATGTCGTCAGGAAATTTCATCATCGTCACCTATGAAACGTGACACGCGGGGCGGCGAATGCTGAGTCCCGCGTGAATTAATTGGATGGAGGGCGAGGTCAGGCTCCGCCAGTCATTTGCTGAAGCTCTCGCGCAGCCGCCTCGCGCCGGCCGTCGATCCATGCCGCCAAATCGTTGATGTGGACGCCACGCGCCGCCCGCTGGCTGGCTTCGATGCGGACGAGGGGCATTTTGACCTCGCCGCCGTCAATCTTGGTGGCGAGCTTCTGCGGCGTCAGGCGCGTGAAATAATCGGCGCACACGCGATCGAGCGGGATGACCGGCATCCCATCATATCTGGCGAGTAGCATGAATGCCGTTTTCATTGGGCCGTCTCGTCGCGAGGCTCTACACTTTTGATGTCTTCAATGGCGTCGATAGGAACGCTAAGCGTCTCGCCGCCCTCCACGACGGTGAAAGTCGCGCGGTCGGCCCCAAAATCATATTCGCCGGATCGCACACGAATCGTAATAAGGCGATCTTTCATCGGAAAGTTTCCGACGTTATTATTTTTAGGCATGCTGGGAACCGTTTCTTCTCACGTGTAGGCCGGAACGAGGCGGTGCAACGCCTCGCCCGGCCGACTATCAGGCGGCTGGATTGCCGCTAGATTTCTTGAATTTCACCACATTGCCGCCCGCCGCTGGCTCGCACCATGCGGCCCAGGCATCCATGAGCGCCCGACGCTTTTCGAGCGCGTCAGATCGGCGGTAGGCGCGCTCAACGTCGTTGCCGATGAGGTGCGCCAGCGCCGCTTCCGCGACCTCGCGGGGAAACGCCGTTTCGTTGCCGGCCCAGTCGCGGAACGCGCTGCGGAATCCGTGGACAGTGACGCCTTTGATCCCCATGCGCCGCAAGACCATGACCATCGCCATATTGGACAGTGGGGATTTGTCCTTCTGGCCAGCAAAGACGAGATCGCCCTGCTTGGCTTCGGCCAGATGCTCCAGAATCGTCACGGCGCGAGGCGAAAGCGGAACTCGATGCTCTTTGCCAGCCTTCATTCTGTCCGCCGGCACAGCCCAGACCTTTTCTTTCAGATCAATTTCGGACCATCGCGCCCCGAGAATTTCGCCGGAGCGAGCGGCCGTCAGAATGCAAAGCTCAAGGGCTAAAGCCGCCCCTGCTTCTCGTTCGCGCAGCTTCGCCACGAATTTTGGTAGGTCAGCATAAGGCATTGCCGCATGATGGCCGCGATAGAGCTTCTTGCGCTTCGGTAAAAGGTGCGAAAGATGGCCACGCCAAGTGGCCGGATTTTCGCCAGATCGGAATCCCTGCGCCTTGGCCGCGTCGAGAACGGCCTCGATCCGGCCGCGCAGCCGGGAGGCTGTCTCCGGTTTTTCGGACCATAGCGGTTTGAGCACTTCGAGAACGGCGGCCGTATCCACTTCATCGACCGGCCGCGTGCGGAGTGTCGCCGCATAGACTTCTAGCGTGTGACGCCACTGCCAGCGGTGCTTTTCATTCCGCCATTGGCTTTCCTTCGCGGCAATCAGCTCGTCGGCGATAGAGCCGAAGGTCGGCTTTGTGGCCAGTTCATCGCGCGCCAGATCGCGCGCGGCGATAGGGTCTTTGCCCTCGCGAATCATGCGCTCCGCTTCGTCGCGCGCCTCGCGCGCTTTCGCGAGGGGGGTCACCAGTTTGTTTTCTGATCGAGAAACGACCGCTGCGCTCCCCAAGCCCATTTCACGGCGCTTGCCGTTCCACTGGAATAGGAAAAGCCAGCGGCGACGCAAAGCCTCGCCCTGGCCGTCAATGACGAGATAGAGCGACCCGCCGTCCGAATGACGACCGGGGGCTGTCAGGGTCACAGCCTGCTTCGCTGTCAATTTATTTCGCGCCCTCGCCATCGCCGCATCCGAGTTTAGGCCCCACTATTGGCCCCACTAACTGCGTGCGATTGTATGCGACTGCGCGAGGCATGAAAAGACGGTGTGAGAAAAATATATAAGGAATATCAGTTATTAATGCGTCGGAAATATTCCGATTGAGAGATGCTGATCCAGTGGTGTGGTGGACCTCAGCTCCACCAATTCACCCAAATTACGCAGGTTATTCTCGTCCAGCCTGTTGTCCTGATCTAGCTTTGTCCGCAGGATAGCGCGGGGCGTCGGGCTGGTCCGAAGCCCGCAAGTCTTGCAGGACAGCTCATGCGCCGATTGGCCGTCTTCACCCTGATCGCGCTGAGCCTTTGCGCGCCCGCCGCCGGGCAATCGAGCGACGAGGCCCTGAAATCCGCCCTGCAAAAGGCGCTCGACGCCTATGTGACGGCGCGGGGAGATCCGGAGCACATTTCCGCCGCCTCTCTGAGCGTCAGTCTGAAGGGCGCCGATGAAGCGATCAACCTTGCGGCCGGAACGGTGAAATATCCCGACGCGGGCGCGAAGGTCACGCCGGCCGATCTGTTCGAGATCGGCAGCATCACGAAATCCTTCACCTCGGTTGCCATCCTGCAGCTCGAAGCCGCGGGGAAACTGACGATCGAGGACAAGCTTGGCCAGTGGCTGCCGCAATATCCCGAATGGAAGGACGTTACGATCCACCGCTTGCTCGACATGACGAGCCCCATTCCCGGCTATGACAATCAGCCCTCCGTCGCCAGGATCATGGGCGAAGATCCCGGGCGCAGGTTCACGCCGCAGGAACTGGTCGCCTCGGTTTACCCGCGCAATGGCGAGCCGAAGCCGGTCAGCGGCTGGACCTATTCGAACACCAATTACCTCCTGGCCCAGATGATCGTCGAAAAGGCCGGCGGCAGGCCCTATGCCGAGGTCGTGCGCGACCTGGCCGAACAGCTCGGGCTAAAAAACACCTATTACGAACAAAATCTCTATCCGGCGGCGATCACGGACCGCATGGTCTCGGGCTATTTTTTCAACCACGATCCCGACGACAAATGGCTCGCGCCGCTGCTCGGGCGCGACGTCAAAAACGACAGCGTCTCCTGGATGCAGGGCGCCGGCGGCATCGTCGCGTCGATGGAAGACGTCTCGCGCTGGGCGCGCGCGCTCTATGAAGGACCGCTGCTGGCCGACAAGCAGCGCCGCGAACTCATGACACTCGTCTCCGACAAGACCGGCGAGCCGATCGCCGCCCCTTCAGAAGAAAATCCGGGCGCGTTCGGTCTTGGCGTCGGCGCGGGCTACCGCCCGGCGCTTGGCGCCTATTGGTATTATCAGGGAATGACGCTGGGCTATCGCGTGCTCTACGCTTTTTTCCCCGCCAATGGCGCGGTCATCGTGGTGGGCCTCAACAGCCAGCCCGACGACAAGCAGAACAAGAACGGCGCGCTGCTGGAAGAGGTCTATGGCGTCCTGCGCAAGGCGGGCAAGATCTAGGATAGCGCCTCGGGGCGACAAGCCGAGAACGCGGCGATGCGGTCTCCCAAGGTCAATTTGATCAGGTCTCGACGGTCTGGGCGATGACGGGTTGTCCGCGCGTTTCGCGGCTCCACTGAAAGGACCGGCCATATCGGGTCAAGGGTTCCTCGATCAAGCGGGTCATGCCCCATCCCACGAGAACGCAAACGGGCAGGGCGGCGAAGGTGACCGCCCATTGCGCCGGGGTCGCCAGATCGGGATTGGTCCCGAGGATCAGGCCATGCATCAGCCCCAGCACGGGAAGGTGGGTGAGATAGAGGCAATAGCCGTTGTTGCCGAAGAATTGCAGCGTTTTCGACGTCATGCGATTGCCGATCGGCAAATTGCCGATGACGCATAAAATGACGCCAGACGCGGCAAGCGCAAGAAATGTCGGCCGCGCGACTTCGAACAACCGTTGATCCCACAGCTTTAATGCGACGATCGCCAGAAGGCCCACGGTTGGGATCAGGGGAATATATTTGCCCCAGGCGTCCCATTTGATCCAGTTTTCCCGAACCGCGATGGAGGTCAATATCCCGAGCGCCAAAGTGTCCGAAAGAGCGAAAATCAGAGTGTGGCCTGCGGTGCGGGTCAGCCACCCGAAATAGAACACGCCTATCCTCATGCCCAGCGCGAGGGCGCAAGACGCTAACAGCGCCGGGACCAGCCAGCGGCGGGGCGTGAAGACGAGAATCGCCGGGGCCGCCAGATAGAAATGCTCTTCGACCGCCAGGGTCCATGTGGGCGCCAGCCAATGCGCTCCCATGCTGTCCTTTGCGGCCATGGCGAAATTCTGGACGAAGAGAAGATAGGACCACAGAGGCAATTCGACGTTGGCGTCCCGCCACGGCGCCTGCACCGTCAGCAGGATCGCCGAAACGACGATGACGGTGAGAAAATAGGGGGGCAAGATCCGGCAGGCGCGTCTGGCATAGAAGACCCAGAAGAAATTCGCTCGGTCCTTGCGGTCGAGAATAAGCCTCCCGATCAGGAAGCCGCTCAGGACGAAGAAGCCTCCGACAGCCACCCATCCATACATGGCGGCGGGAAGTCCGAGCGGGACCTCGCCAAAATAGTGCGAAAGGATCACCATGAGCGTCAGGACGCCCCGGAAGCCATCGAGCCCGACAATGCGCCGTTCAATCTGGGTGTTCAATTCGGCCCCCGCTGCGAAGATCGCTTCTGACTCATTCGCGCGACCGTCAGCCTCGGGCGGCTTCCGTTTGCCGGGCGCGGCTCGGGCGTCTTGTTCGCCTGTCCGATGTGACAGGCGCGCACGGGCAGGTTCTCGTCCCCGATCCGCCGAGGCGATATCTGGGCCTGTGACCCCGCAATATTCTTAAGCGCGAGGTGTAAATCTTGATTTAAGGCCGCTCTGCCCCGTTCAAAACGGTTTTTGAGCGCTGTGCGCCATATTTGCGGCTCAAGTTTGTGCGTATCATTCAATATTGGGCTGAATTTTGATCGCGGAGGTTGGACCTTGAGCGACAAACTCCTTTCTCCCGTACAATGCCGCATGGCGCGGGCCGGTCTTGGACTCACGGCGGGGGCTTTGGCCGAGCGCGCCCATGTCTCCAAAGTGACTCTTTCCGATTTCGAACTGGGCAAACGTTCGCCGATGCCGCGCACGATCGCGGCGATCCGCACGGCGCTCGAACAAGCGGGCATGGAATTCATCGACGCCAATGGCGGCGGGGCAGGGGTGCGGCTGAGGGCGCCCGCATCGGACGCGATCATCTCGCTGGAAGACCTGAGCGCGGAAAACGACAACTAACCGCCGCAAGGTTTTGACCGCCCGCTGATGCGCAAGGAGCGATAGAAGTCGCGACGAGGGGGGCAAAATGACGACGATCCGGCAATTGCTAGACGAAAAAGGCGGCGATCTGGTCACCATCGGCCCGGACGCAAAGGTATTCGACGCCATCAAGGCCATGGCCGACCGCAATATCGGCGCACTGGTCGTTGTGGAGGGCGGCCGGATGGTCGGGCTCATCACGGAGCGGATTTACGCGCGCGAGGTCGTGCTGAAGGGCCGGACCTCGCCGACCACGCTGGTTCGCGAGGTGATGGCGAGCGATGTGCCCTACGCCCGGCCAGAGCAATCGGTCGAGGAAAGCATGGCGGTGATGACGCGCACGCGCTTCCGCCATCTGCCCGTCTTCGAGCGTGGCGAATTGATCGGGCTCATTTCGATGGGCGATCTCGTCAACGCCATCATCGGCCATCAGGAATTCACCATCGAGCAATTGCTGCACTACATTCAGCGCTAGCTTCGATGCGACGCACCCAAGGCGGGCGCGCGCCAGCGCACCACGCCCAGCCCCAGCAGCGCGAGGGCGGTGAAGCCCGCGCCTGCGAGAAAGGTCGCCTGCGCCCCGGCCGCGTCCCATAGCGCCCCGGCCAGCACACTGGCCGCCAACAGGGCCAGTCCGCCGAGCAAGTTGAAAAGGCCAAACGCTGCGCCGCGCAGTTCAGCCGGGGCGGTGTCTGCGACAAGCGTGGCGAGCAACCCCTGCGTCAGGCCCATATGCAGCCCCCACAGGATAATGCCGATCGTCACGCCCAAAAGCCCGTCCGAAAACGCCAGCCAGACATCCGCCGCGATCAGCAGGGCGAAGCCGATCAGCAGCACGTTGATGCGGTTGGTCCGGTCGGACAACACGCCCGCCGGAAAAGCCGCGAGGGCGTAAACCACATTCATGACCACGAGCACCATCGGGATCAGGGCGAGGGGCAGGCCAACCATCTTCGCCCGCAGCACGAGAAACGCCTCGCTGAACCGCGCCAGGGCGAACAGCGTCGCCACCGCCACCACCAGCCAATAGCTCGGTCCGAGCTTTCGCAGCTCGTGCAAGCCGAGCGGAAAGCGAATCTTGCGTTGGCCGGCAGGGCGCTCCGGCTCATGCACGGCGAGCATCAGCAGGCCGACCGATAGGAAGGCCGGAATGACCGCCATCCAGAACACCGCCGTGAAGCTGCCGCCGGTGATCGCCATCAGCGCGATGGCGAGAGCTGGCCCGAGAAAGGCGCCGACGGTGTCCAGCGACTGACGCAGGCCGAAACTCGCGCCGCGCAGATGGGCGGGCGCGATGTCCGCGACCAGCGCGTCGCGCGGCGCGCCGCGAATTCCCTTGCCGATGCGGTCGACGAAACGCGCCGCGACCACCCATCCGATGGTTCCGGCCAGCGGAAAGACCGGCTTGGTGATCGCGGCGAGACCATAGCCAATCACGGCGAGCAACTTGCGCTTGCCGAGCCAGTCGGAGATCGCGCCAGAGAAAATCTTGACGATCGAGGCCGTGGCTTCGGCGATCCCCTCGATGAGTCCCACAGCCGCCATCGACGCGCCCATGGCCGTCACGAGATAGACCGGCAGCAGCGCGTGAATCATTTCCGATGAAACATCCATCAGCAGCGAGACGAAGCCGAGCGCCCAAATGCCGGAGGGGATCTCCTTCAAACGCGCGAGGCCGCGCGCCACTGCCCCGGCCGGCTTCAAGGCTTTGCCGCCGCCGCGCCGTCGAGATATTCGATCGCCTTTTGCAGCGCCTGAAGATCCTGCGGACGGGAGAGGCGATGGTCGCCGTCCTTGACGAGGGTGATGGTCGCCGGGTCCGAGGCGAGGCTCTCGACGAGACGCATGGCGTGGCGCCAGGGAACATCCGGGTCCGCCATGCCCTGCAGGATCGACACCGGGCAATAAGTGCGGATTTTGCCGCCGAGCAGACTATTGGCCTTTCCGTCCTCGAACAGGGAGCGGGTCAGGGGATAGCCCTCGCCATAGTCGTTGGCCGGGCGCATCCAGACGCCCTCGCTTTCAATGGTCCGGCGCACGGCTGCCGGCAATTGCGGCCAGATCAGCGCCTCGGTGAAGTCCACCGCCGGCGCGATCAGGACCATGCCGGCGAGGCGGTCGGCTTCGCCGGCCTGCGCCAGCGCGCGGGCGAGCAGGAGCGCGATCCAGCCCCCCATTGAGGAGCCGACCACGATCTGCGGTCCTTTCGTGAGGGCGCGAAAGATGGCGAGCGCCTGTTCCGCCCATAGGCCGATGGTGGCGTCGGCGAAGTCGCCTTCCGATTCGCCATGGCCGGAATAATCGAAGCGCAGGCAGGCGCGGCCCTGAGTCTCGGCCAGCGAATCGAGGAATTGGGCCTTGGTTCCGCGCATGTCCGAGCGAAAGCCGCCAAGCCAGACCAATCCAGGCGCGGCGTTTTCCCGGCGTGGCGGGCGGGCGAGCCAGGCGAGGCGCGGCGCGTCGGGGCCGGTGGAGAAAAAGCCGGTTTTTTGCGGGGCGGCGGCTTCTTGTGGGGCGATATGCGTCATTTCGCGAAGGGTCCGCGTCAGGTTCATGTCTCCGCGCCGGTCGGCGCGGAGATCATTCGGTCATTTTTCAAAGCCCGATGATATAGAGTGCCGATAATGATTCGTCGTTTGTAATGCGGGAGCCGGCATGACGCCATGGGGCGTGGAAGGCGAGGTTGACAGCCAGGCCCTGTTCGGCCGCACGATACTCCAGATCGTTCCGGCGCTCGACGCCAGCGCGCTCGCCTGCGTCGAGGTCGCGGCGAGCCTAGCGGAGGCCGGCGCGCGCGCCCTGGTTGCCGGCGCGCCCGGGCGGCTGGCGAGCGAGTTGCAGGCGCGCGGCGGCATTTTCGTTCCCATCGCGGCGGCGACGCTCAATCCCTGGCGCTCCTGGCTCAACCGGAGGAAGCTGGCGCGTCTGGCGCTGCGCGAAGGCGTCGAGCTGATCCATGTTCATGCCGGCGCCAGCGCGCGCGCCGCGCTCCATGCGGCGAAACAGGCGCGTGTCCCTCTGGTGGCCGATTACGAGCCGGGGCAGGATTCCGCCGCGCTCGACGCCAATTCGCTGATTTTCTACTCGCGCGCCGAAATGGAAGAGGCGGTCGCGCGCCAGCCGAACCTGGCCGCGAGGGCCTTTCGCGGCTTGCGCGGAGTGGACCTGCGCCAGTTTTCGTCCGAGGCGGTCGATTGCGCGCGCGTTCGCCGCTTGCGCGATGCGCTGGGCGTGAAGCCGCATGTCAGGCTGGTCATCGCCGTCGGCCTGCCACCGGAACGCCGCCAGATGTTTCTCGCCGCGGCGGCCCAGCTCAAGGCCAAGGGCTTTTTCGGCAATGAGACGCAGGACGCCCGTTTCATCTGGCTGCGGGGCGAGGGCGAAGAGGCCTCCGACGCCTTCGACGCCGAGGTCGCGCGACTTGGCCTTGGCGGCTATGTGTTGCAAAGCGACTGGCCGGACCGCGCCGCCGCCTGCCTTGCGGCGGCCCTCGTGGTCGCGCCTGCGGGCGCGCCGACGCTGTGCATCGAGGCCCAGGCGCTTGGCGCCCCTCTCGCGGTCTTGCAGACGTCCGGCGGGGCGGGCGTGGTCGAAGAAATTTGCGCGCCGCCGCAGGTTGAGCCGGCGCAGCGAACGGGCTGGCTGATTCCGCCGGGACCGCCTGCGGGCCTCATCCGCGCGGTCGAGGACGCCACGCGGCTTGGCGCGACGGCGCGGGAAAACCTCGTCCATCACGCCCGCGCCCACGCCCGGAACTTCTCGTCGGAGCGCATGAACGCCTTGACGCTCGCCATCTACGCCCGACACTTCGGCGCGGGCGAGTAGGCGGGGCGGCAAGAGCGTGATTTTGAGGGGGATTTACGCCTGATTCGCGCGACAACAGCAATTGTGCAATTGACTTTACTGCGCTTTATCACAATTTAGGCTATGGTTGGTCCCCGCGATCTCGGTCGCGGGGGTTTTTGCCGTAGCTGTCATTTTCCCAAGTTCCGAGAGGAACGCCGACCGCGCCAAACGCGCGGCCGCTTGCTCAGTTTCCGGTCTTGACCTCATTTCCCGGTCTTCTGACCCTTTCCAAGGAGAACACGCCATTCGCCGTCCCATGAAAGCCCCCCCGGTTCCGCAGAAGGAGGGACCTCGCACCAACCGGGAGATTCGAGTCCGCGAGGTTCAGCTGATCGATTCGGAAGGCCAGAATCGCGGCGTCGTCGATATTGCCGAAGCCTTGAGCCTGTCCGAGGAGCAGGGCCTCGACCTGGTCGAGATCGTGCCCAACGCCGAACCGCCGGTCTGCAAGATCCTCGATTACGGCAAATATCGTTTCACCGAGCAGAAGAAGGCCGCCGAGGCCCGCAAGCGGCAGAAGATCGTCGAGATCAAGGAAATCAAGCTCCGTCCGGGCATTGACGACCATGACTACGACACCAAGATGAAGGCCGTCCGTCGCTTCTTCGAAGAAGGCGACAAGGTCAAGTTCGTCCTGCGCTTCCGTGGCCGCGAAATGGCCCATCAGGAACTCGGCTTCAAGGTTCTGGAGCGCGTCAAGGCGGAAACCCTCGGCCTTGCCAAGATCGAGCTGGAGCCTTCGATGGAAGGCCGCCAGATGATCATGATCCTGGCGCCAAAATAAACGCCTGAAAGCCCTTTCCGCTCAGGTGCTTGCGTGAGCTGCGCCGTTGGTTCATCCTGTCCGTCCGGCTGCTTCGGGCCGCCGGACGGGGGAAACCATGACGCAGACAATTGCGCAAGAAAAAATCGATCCGGCGCGGCTCAAGGCCATCGTCGTCGGCTCGCTCGGCAATCTCGTCGAATATTACGACTTTTACGTCTACGCCGCCTTCTCGCTCTATTTCGCGCCCTCCTTCTTTCCCGGCACGGACCCGATCGCGCAGATGCTGGCCTCGGCGGGCGTTTTCGCGCTCGGCTTCTTCATGCGCCCGGTTGGTGGCTGGCTGTTCGGCTATATCGGCGACCAATATGGCCGGCGCATCTCGCTGATGCTATCGGTCCTGATGATGTGCGGCGGCTCGCTGGTGATCGCGCTGACCCCCGTCTATGCCCAGATCGGGGTCTGGGCGCCGGTAATGCTCGTGATGGCCCGCCTCGTTCAGGGCCTGAGTCTTGGCGGCGAATATGGCGCCAGCGCAACCTATGTCGCGGAAATGGGCGATTCCGGCCGGCGCGGCTTCTACTCAAGCTTTCTCTATGTAACGCTGATCGGCGGCCAGCTCGGCGCGCTCGCTGTCTTGCTGATCCTGCAAAATCTCGTGCTGACGCCGGAGCAATTGCGCGCCTTCGGCTGGCGCATTCCCTTCTTCATCGGGGCGGCCCTCGCGCTATTCGCGCTGTGGATGCGGCGCGATCTCGAAGAAACCCAGGCCTTCCAGAACGCCAAGGCGAAGGGCCACGAGACGGGGCTGCGGGCGCTCTGGTCGCATCGCCGCGAAGTGCTGATCGTCATCGGCCTCACCATGGGCGGCACGCTCGCCTTCTATGTCTATACAATCTACATGCAGAAATTCCTGAAGCTGACCGTGGGGCTGACGGATGCGCAAAGCACCTGGGTCAGCGCCGCTTCGCTGATCTTCGCGCTGTGCCTGCAGCCGATCTATGGCGCACTCTCGGACCGCGTCGGCCGCCGCCCGGTCCTCCTCGCCTTCGGCATTCTGGGCACGTTCGGCACGGTTCCGCTGATGACGGCCTTGTCGCATGCGAAGGGGCCCTGGGAGGCCTTTTTCTTTGTCGCCATCGGTTGGATCATGACCGCGCCCTATACGTCGATCAACGCGGTGGTGAAGGCCGAACTTTTTCCGGCCGCCCTGCGCGCGACCGGCGTCGGCCTGCCCTATGCTTTGGCGGTGTCCTTCTTCGGCGGCACGGCGGAATATATCGCGCTCTGGTTCAAGCAGCAGGGCATGGAGAGCGGCTTCTATTATTACGCCAGCGGCGTCATTTTTTGCTCGCTGCTGGTCTATTTCTTCCTGCCCGATACGAAGAAGACCTCCGTGCTCGACCGTGAGGCGATGGAGGTGCTGGAATAGGCGGAGGGGGCGTCAGCCAAAGACCTCAGCCAAGACCGCCGCCGGTTTCCTCGGTCCAGCGCATCCACGCCCAGCGCAAGCCCAGGACGAGGATTGAGCCCAGAAAGGCGGCGAGGAGGTCGCGCGCCGAAATGGACACCTTGTCCAGGTTGGGCAGGAGGTTCAGCAATTCGAAAAATGCGCCGCCGACAATGGCGCCGGCGCAGCCCAGCGCCAGATTGGAGAACAGGCCGAAGCCGGCCCTTTGCCAGGTGATGAGGCGGCCGGCCAAAGTGCCGCCGATCAGGCCGACGACGATCCAGGTGACGAGATTGGCGAGCGTGAACATGGCGGCTTCCTCAACTTGACCCCGGCGGTCGGTCCATCATGGCCATCGCCTTGGCTTCGTCAATGTGGCGCGGGCCGTCTCGATGAAGCGCCGCGCTTTATTGGGACCGTCATGCCCCTTGCCAAAACCGCCCTTTTGCCCTTATAAGCGCCGCTTCGATCCGCCCGGCCAGTTAGGGCTGCCGTGGCGGGTTGTTTCGCTCGTTCAAGAGACGAAGGGCCGCAAGGCCGCAGCGCGGCAGGTCGAAAGATCTTACGCCGCCAGACTAAGAGAGAGCAAAATGCCCAAGTTGAAGACCAAGTCCGGCGCGAAAAAGCGCTTCAAGATCACCGGCACCGGCAAGGTGGTTTACGCCCAGCGCGGCAAGCGCCACGGCATGATCAAACGCACGAACAAGCAGATCCGGAACCTTCGCGGCACCAACGTCATGTTCAAGACGGATGGCGACAACGTGAAGAAGTATTTCCTGCCCAACGGCTGAGCCTTCCCAGCCTTTCTGCTCATTTCAACGTTTTCGGAGATCATCCATGGCTCGCGTCAAACGCGGCGTCACTTCGCACGCCAAGCACAAGAAAGTTTTCAAGGCCGCCAAGGGCTTCTATGGCCGCCGCAAGAACACCATCCGCGCCGCCAAGGCCGCCGTCGACAAGTCGATGCAATATGCGACCCGCGACCGCCGCGCCAAGAAGCGCACAATGCGCGCCCTGTGGATCCAGCGCCTCAACGCCGCCGTGCGTGAATTCGGCCTGACCTACAGCCGCTTCATCGACGGTCTCGCCAAGTCGGGCGTCGAAGTTGACCGCAAGGTTCTGTCGGAACTGGCCATTTCCGAGCCGGCCGCCTTCAAGGCGATCGTCGAAAAGGCCAAGGCCGCGCTGCCGGCCGCCGCCTGAGGCGCCAAGCGTCTTCCTTTCAAAGCCCGCCAGCGATGGCGGGCTTTTTTGCTTTGCCTTGCCGCTCCCGCGTGGCATTACCCGTGCACGAATTCGCCGGAAATTTTCATGTCTGACCTCAGCCAACTCGAAAACGAGACCCTCGCCGCCATTGAGGCCGCGAGCGACGAAGCCGCGCTCGAAAATGTGCGCGTCGCCGCCCTCGGCAAGAAAGGCTCCATTTCCGCTCTGCTCGCCACTCTGGGCAAAATGTCGCCAGACGAGCGCAAAAGCGCAGGCGCGAAGATCAACGCCCTGAAGGACAAGGTCGGCGAGGCGCTTTCCGCCCGCAAGGCGACCCTCAAGGAAGCCGCGCTGGCCGCCCGCCTCGCGAGCGAGACGCTCGACGTGACGCTGCCGGCTCGCGCCTCGGGGCTGGAGACCGGCCGCATCCATCCGATTAGCCAGGTGATGGACGAACTCACCGCGATCTTCGCCGACATGGGCTTTTCCATCGCCGAAGGACCGGATGTCGAGAGCGACGACCTCAACTTCACCAAGCTGAACTTCCCGCCCGGTCATCCCGCGCGGGAAATGCACGACACCTTCTTCTTCAATCGCAAGGAAGATGGGACGCGCAAGCTGCTGCGCACCCACACCTCGCCGGTGCAGGTGCGCACCATGCTGAAGAACCCGCCGCCGATCCGCGTGATCTGCCCGGGCCGCACCTATCGCTGCGATTCCGACCAGACCCATACGCCGATGTTCCATCAGGTCGAGGGGCTGGTGATCGACCGGAAGGCCCATATGGGCCATCTCAAATGGATCCTTGAGGAATTCTGCAAGACCTTCTTCGAAGTGCCCAATGTGAAGATGCGCTTCCGGCCGAGCTTCTTCCCCTTCACCGAGCCGTCCGCCGAAGTGGACATTCAATGCTCGCGCAAGGGCGGCGAAATGCGCTTCGGCGAGGGGGACGACTGGCTCGAGATTCTGGGCTGCGGCATGGTCCATCCGAACGTGCTGCGCAATTGCGGCCTCGACCCCGACGAGTTCCAGGGCTTCGCCTGGGGCATGGGCATCGACCGCATCGCCATGCTGAAATATGGCATGCCGGACCTTCGCCCCTTCTTCGAGGCCGATGTGCGCTGGCTGTCGCATTACGGTTTTAGGCCGCTCGACCTGCCGTCGCTCGCTGGCGGGCTTTCGAGCTGAATTTTCGCAAAATGCGTCATGGCTGCGCCGCGTCCGCGACGACGGCGCGCGACTTGAGACAGAAAAATGAAATTCACCCTCTCCTGGCTGAAAGAGCATCTGGACACCGAGGCCTCGCTCGGAACCATCGTCGAGACCCTGACCAAGATCGGGCTTGAGGTCGAAGGCGTAGAAAACCCGGCTGAGACGCTGGGCGTCTTCCGGATCGCGGAAATCATTTCCGCCGCGCCGCATCCCAATGCCGACCGCTTGCAGGTCTGTCAGGTCAATGCAGGCGAGGGCGGGCCCCTTCAGGTCGTCTGCGGCGCGCCAAATGCGCGGGCGGGCCTGAAGACCGTGTTCGCCGCGCCGGGCGCCTTCATTCCGGCCAAGAATTTCACCATCGCCAAGGGCGTCATTCGCGGCGTCGAATCCGCCGGCATGATGTGTTCGCCGGAGGAACTGGGCCTTGAGGGCGATTCCTCGGGCATTTTCGAACTGGCCGCCGACGCCCCGGTGGGCGCCAGCTACGCCGCCTGGGCGGGGCTCGACGATCCGCTGATCGAGATCAACCTCACGCCCAACCGCTCCGACGCCGCCAGCGTCTATGGCGTGGCGCGCGACCTCGCCGCCGCCGGTCTCGGCAAGCTCAAGGGCGAGGCCGGCGCGCCGGTCGCGGGCAAGTTTCCCTGTCCCGTCAGCGTGACGCTCGATTTCAGCCATGAGGACGCCCATCTCGCGCCTCTCTTCGCCCTGCGTCTCGTGCGCGGCGTCAAGAACGGCCCGAGCCCGGAGTGGCTGCAAAAGCGCCTCAAGAGCATCGGCCTGCGCCCGATCAACGCTCTGGTGGACATCACCAATTTCATGACCTTCGATCGCGGCCGCCCGCTGCATGTGTTCGACGCCGGCAAGGTCGCCGGCCAGCTCGTCGTGCGCCGCGCAAAAGCCGGCGAAAGCCTGCTGGCGCTTGATGGCCGCACTTACGAGTTGGATGAAAGCATTGTGGTCATCGCCGACGATCATGGCGTGGAATCGCTTGCGGGCGTGATGGGCGGCGAATCCTCCGGCTGCGATGAAAACACCACCGACGTGCTGATCGAATCGGCGCTGTGGGACCCGAACAACATCGCCCGGACGGGCCGCAAGCTCGGCATCGTGTCGGACGCGCGCTATCGCTTCGAACGCGGCGTCGATCCCGCCTTCGCTTTGCCGGGGCTGGAGCTTGCGACCGAACTCGTGTTGCAGCTGTGCGGCGGCGAGGCGTCGGACAATGTCGTCGCCGGCCATGTGCCGGCTCCCGCCGCCGGAATCGACTTCCCCTTGAGCGAGGTGGAGCGCCTGACGGGGGTTCATCTCGATCCCGGCGAAATGGGCGGGACGCTGGAAAAACTCGGCTTTGCCGTCGCGGGCCAGGTCTCCAACGCCGATCACATCCATGTCCGTGCGCCGAGCTGGCGCCCGGATATCGAGGGCAAGGCCGATCTGGTCGAGGAAATCATCCGCCTCGCCGGCCTCGACCGCATCACGCCGGTTCCGCTGGAGCGCGAATCCGCCATTTCCGGCCCTGTCCTGACCCTGCTGCAAAAGCGCGTGCGCTCCTCACGCCGGGCGCTCGCCGCGCGCGGCATGGCCGAGGCTGTGACCTGGTCCTTCATTTCGAAAGCCCGCGCGGAAATCTTCGGCGGCGGCGCGCCGGACCTGGCGCTGGCCAACCCGATCGCGGCGGAACTCTCCGACATGCGGCCGAGCCTTGTTCCCGGCCTGATCGCCGGCGCCCAGGCCAATGTCGCCCGGGGCTTCGGCGATGTCGCCTTGTTCGAGGTCGGGCAGGTGTTCAAATCCGACGCCGAGGACGGTCAGTTCGTCGCGGCCGCCGGCCTGCGCCGGGGAACGGCCAAGCCCAATGGCGCCGGCCGCGACTGGTCCGACAAGGCGGCGCCGGTCGATGTCTTCGACGCCAAATCCGATGTGCTGGCCGTGCTCGCCGTTCTCGGCGTGTCCGCCAGCGCCGTGCAGATCGTCCCCGGCGGGCCGGACTTCCTGCATCCCGGCCGTTCCGCGACCCTGCAATTCGGTCCCAAGAATGTCGTCGGCTGGTTCGGCGAGCTGCATCCGAGCGTGCTGGAGGCTTTTGACGCCGCCGGTCCGGTCGTCGCCTTCGAGATCGTCCTGGACGCCTTGCCGGCGCCCAAGGCCCGGCCGACCAAGGCGCGGCCGAAGCTGGAACTGTCGGATTTCCAGCCTGTGGAGCGCGATTTCGCCTTCATCGTGGACAAGACTGTGAAAGCGGCCGATCTTATCAAGGCCGCGCAGAGCGCAGACCGCAATCTGATTGTCAATGTCGGCGTATTCGATCTCTATGCGGGGCCGGGCGTGCCGGAGGGCAAGAAATCCATCGCCCTCAACGTGACGCTGCAGCCGCGCGAAAAGACTCTGACCGATTCGGAAATCGAGGCGGTCGCGGCAAGGATCGTCGCCGAGGCGGGCAAGAAGACCGGCGCGGTCCTTCGCGGTTGATCGGGGGGAAAGATGACGGAAAAATTCTGCTGGGTCGAACTGTTGACCAGCGATATCGACGCCGCCCAGGACTTTTATAGTGAAGTCATCGGCTGGACGAGCGCGGCGCCCGGCCATTCCGAGCGCGACTACCGCCTGTTCTTTCAGGAGGGCAACGCCGCCGCCGGGCTGATGCTGTTGCCAGAGGAGGCAAAGGCGCAGGGCGCGAAGCCGTCCTGGTTCGGCTATATCTCGTCGCGCGATGTCGACGCCGATGTCGCCGCCATCGTCAAGGCTGGCGGGCAGCTTGTCCGGCCGACCGAGACCTTGCCGAAAATCGGCCGTTTCGCCGTCGTGGCCGATCCGCAGGGCGCGGCTTTCGCGCTTTGGAAGGATCTTAGCGGCGTCAAGGCGCCCGAACTGCCGCCTATGTCGGTCGGCCATGTCGGCTGGCACGAGCTTTATACCGACGATGTCGAAGCAGCCTTCGGCTTTTATGCGGAAAAATTCGGGTGGCTTCGGGGCGAGGCGCTGGATATGGGCCCCATGGGCTCCTATCAGCTGTTCTCCACGGGTGAGCATCCGGTTGGCGGCATGATGCGCCGGCCGCCGGAGGTCCCGCAAAGCTTCTGGAATTATTATTTCACAGTGCCAACGCTCGACGCCACTCTGGCCAAGGTCGAGAAGGCCGGCGGCAAGATCGCCAATGGCCCGATGGAAGTGCCTGGCGGCGGCTGGATCGCGCAATGTTTCGACCCGCAGGGGGCGTTTTTCTCGCTGTTCGCCGCCAAGCGCTGAATGGGTATTGGTCGATCAGGGAACCTTCGCAAGGATTTCCGTCATTTCCGTCGCGGTGAAGGCGCGCAGGGTCTGGCCGCGAAGGTTGCCCATCTGGAGTAGGGCGATCGAGAAGGCGTTGGCGGCGGCGTCATCCGGAGATTCCGTGATGACCATGATGTCATATTGGCCCTGCAGCCAGAGAATTTCCTTGATCTTGACCCCGCTTTGCAAGGCGGCGGCCTTAGCCGCCTCCGCGCGCTTGACGGTATCCTTGATCGTGCGCCGTCCCTGTCCGGTGAAATTGTAAAGCGTGACGAAAGTTGTCATGGGTTGATCCTCCCCGCCTGGCTTAAAATGTTTTTCTTGCAGACGCGCGGCGGCCAGACCTGCGGCTGCGCGTCGAAAAGATAACGTCTTGCCGGGCGGTTAAGTTCAGTTCGGGCGCGAGGCGGTTCGGATCGCGCGGACCTTCTGGAAGGCGAATTTGGTGTTGCGTCGACCTTTTCACATCATCGGGAAAGCCAGCTCCCTGCGCGTTGCGGTCGCATTGGCTTGCGCGCTTGTATCAGCGCCGCGCGGCTGGACGGCGGGGATCGAGTCCTGCGAGAAGATCAAGGACGCCGACGCCTATAATTCCTGCCTCGCCTCCTATGGTCCGGCGGTCGGCGAACATAGATTCACGCGGGCGCCGGCGGCGGAAAACGAAGCAGAGCCGCTGCGCCGGGGCGAGCACAAGGCTGGCGCGGGCAAAATTCGGGCGAGCAAGAGCCGGGCGAGCAAGCCCGTGGCGGAGGCCGCACATGGCCCGAAGCGACAGGCCAATGGCCGGGTGCGGATCGAAATCTTTCCGGGGCGGTGAGGCGCGCCTTCGCGTCGCCCTCTTAGCTCTCTTCCAGCTGCGTTAGCGCCATGGAATCCGCGACTTCGGTGAATTCCACCACCAAGCCGTCGCGGAAACGGAGAAAATCCGCGATGTCGACGTTCCCGACCTTGCCCGTGCCGCGATGCCGGAGCTTCACGCTGCGCCGCAAGGCGATCCGGTTGCCGTCGATGACGAGTTCATGAATGACGGATCCCATGTTTTCAAATTGCATGGCGATGATCGCCAGCGCCTGGGCCACCATTTTCTTGCCGCATACGGGCGAAGCGTAAGGGAAAGACGCCCAGCTTCCCTTCAGGTTATAGACAATATCCTCCGCGGCATAATCGAGCATTCCACGCAAATTGCCGGCCGCGCGCATTTCGAGCATGGCGCGGACGCGGCGCTCGATCAACTCCCGATCGAGCGCGCTGAGTTTGCGCAGGGTTTCGTCGCTTTGCATCGAAGGTTTCCGATCAGGAGAGGTTCAGTTCCTTGAAGAAATCATTGCCCTTGTCGTCCACGACGATAAAGGCGGGGAAATCCTCGACCTCGATCTTCCAGATCGCCTCCATGCCGAGCTCGGGATATTCCACGATCTCCACTTTCCTGATGCAATCTTGCGCGAGGCGTGCGGCGGGGCCGCCGATGGAGCCGAGATAGAAGCCGCCGTGCTTTTTGCAGGCTTCCGTCACCTGCGCCGAGCGGTTGCCCTTGGCCAGCATGACCATTGAGCCGCCGGCGGCCTGGAAGGCGTCGACATAGGCGTCCATGCGGCCGGCCGTGGTGGGGCCGAACGAGCCCGAGGCGTAGCCGGCAGGCGTCTTGGCCGGGCCGGCGTAATAGACCGGATGGTTCTTCAGGTAATCCGGCATCGGCGCGCCCGCTTCCAGCCGCTCGCGGATCTTGGCGTGGGCGAGGTCGCGGGCGACGATGATCGTGCCGGTGAGCGACAGGCGGGTCTTGACCGGATATTGCGTCAGGGTCGCCAGAATGTCCGTCATCGGCTGGTTGAGGTCGATCTTGACCACAGCGCCGCCGAGTTCGCCTTCGACATGAGGCAGATATTTCGCCGGATCGTGCTCCAGATCCTCGACGAACACGCCGTCCTTGGTGATCTTGCCGAGCGCCTGGCGGTCGGCCGAGCAGGACACGCCGATGCCGATAGGCAGCGAGGCGCCGTGGCGGGGCAGGCGGATCACGCGCACGTCATGGCAGAAATATTTGCCGCCGAACTGCGCGCCGACGCCGAGGTCCTGCGTCAGCTTGTGGATTTCAGCTTCGAGTTTCAGGTCGCGGAAGGCGTGGCCGTCGTCGCCGCCTTCGGTCGGCAGGCTGTCGAGATAGCGCGCCGAGGCCAGCTTCACCGTCTTGAGGTTCAGCTCGGCGGAAAGGCCGCCGATGACGATGGCGAGGTGATAGGGCGGACAAGCGGCGGTGCCGAGCGCCAGAATCTGCTTCTTGAGCACCTCCAGCAGACGGTCATGGGTCAGCATGGAAGGCGTGCCCTGCACCAGATAGGTCTTGTTGGCCGAGCCGCCGCCCTTGGCCATGAACAGGAATTTGTAATAGTCCTCGCCCTCTTCATAGATGTCGATTTGGGCGGGGAGATTGGTCTTGGTGTTCTTCTCCTCGAACATCGAGATTGGCGCGAGCTGCGAATAGCGCAGGTTCTTCTTCTCATAGGCGTCCTTGACGCCCTCGGAGAGAGCGGCCTCGTCGCCGCCCTTGGTGAAGACGCGGCGGCCCTTCTTGCCAAGGATGATGGCCGTGCCGGTGTCCTGGCACATGGGCAGCACGCCGCCCGCGGCGATATTGGCGTTCTTGAGGAGATCGAAGGCGACGAACTTGTCGTTTCCGGTCGCTTCCGGATCGTCGAGGATCTTGCGCAGCTGGGCGAGATGACCGGGGCGCAGCAGATGGTTGATGTCGCTCATCGCCGCTTCGGCGAGCAGGCGCAAGGCCTCAGGCTCGACGACGAGAATGTCCTCGCCGTCGAATTTCTCGACGCGCACGCCCTTGTCGGAGATCTTGCGATAGGGCGTTTCGTCCTTGCCGAGGGGGAAAAGCGGAGCGTAAGCAGCAGTCATCGCGGCGGTCCCGATGGTTTCGAAAGATGCCGCTCCCATACGCCTTTGTGCGCTGCAATCCAAGACCGGCGAAGGGCTAAGTTGGATTTCCTACAAAGGCTTGCAATCTCTCCGCTAGCGCTGCTTCGTCGCGCGTCTCGCATTCCCAGATCGTGAGGACCCGCCAGCCCAGCGCGGCGTAAGCGGCCAGGTGCTTTTCGTCGCGCGCGCGGTTGCTGGCTATCTTCTGAATCCAGTAATCGGCGTTGGTTTTCGGCAGGCGCGCGCCGCGCTTGCAGTCATGGCCGTGCCAGAAACAGCCGTGGACGAAGATCGCCTTTCTCGTCCCGATATAGGCGATGTCGGGGGCGCCGGGCAGATCGCGCCGGCACAGGCGATAGCCGGGGGCGATCCCGCGCAGAACCTTGCGCACCGCAAGTTCCGGGCTCGTGTCGCGCCCCTTGACCGCGCGCATGACGCCGGAGCGATCCATTGGGGCGCGGCCCATCGTGATTCAGGCTTTGGGCGGCGGCAGCTGGAGCATCTCGCCGGTATGCCGGACCATCAGGCCCTTGGCCTTTTCCGCGATCATGGCCAGCACCCAGGGCAGCTCCAGCGAGACGCGTACGACGTCAGGCAGGAATTCCAGCGCGCCCTTGAAGGTCTGGCCCATAGCGGTGATGGTGACGTCGGCGGTCGTTTCGGCCCAGTCGATCTGCAGGGCTGAAAGGTGGGAGGCATATTTCTGCCGCAGGCCTTCGACGCCCTCCTGAACGCGCCTCTTCGCCTCCGTCGCCCCGAGGCTGTGCTTCACATCGACGCTGACGACCTTTCCCATTCCTGCTGCTCCAAATCGGCCTCTTTGGGCAGGAGGTAATGCTCTTCATGCGAAAAGGCCAGAAGGGGCCATCGCTGCGCGTTTTAAGCCATGCAAAAATGGAATATCAGATCAGCGCGTCGTCAAGTGCGAACAGATCCGCCGATTACAAAAATAAATAAATTAAAACAGTAAATTAAATGACGATCCCTGTTTCGCCTACGGCGGCTTGTCCGGCCTGATGAGGCGTAAATAGGCATATTCCATCCAAATATCATTCCATTGTCGCATAGCTAAACGGGCCCTGGACGTCTTAGGCAGGAGCAAAGCTCTCTGAGCCGCTGCCCAAACTTTGTGCGAGACCGCCATGTCCGTTTCCGAGCCCATTTCCGATCGCATCCGAAATACCGCCCTTCGCTCAAGGGTGATGAGCGCCCGCGAAGCGGCCGCCCTGATCCCCAAGGGCTGCAATGTCGGCATGTCCGGCTTCACCGGCGCCGGCTATCCCAAGGAAGTCCCGCTGGCGCTGGCCGAGCGGATGAACGAGGCCCATGCGCGCGGCGAAAACTTCCGCATTGGCGTCTGGACCGGCGCCTCGACCGCGCCTGAACTCGACGGCGCCCTGGCCAAGGTCGACGGCATGGAGCTGCGGCTGCCCTATCAGTCCGATCCGACCTGCCGCAAGCGCATCAACGCCGGCGAGATGGAATATATCGACATCCATCTTTCCCATGTCGCGCAATTCGTGTGGGGCGGCTTCCTCGGCAAGCTCGACGTCGCCATTGTCGAGGTCGCAGGCATTCGCGAGGACGGCATGCTGATCCCGTCCTCCTCAGTCGGCAACAACAAGACCTGGCTCGACCGCGCCGAAAAGGTGATCCTGGAGGTCAATTCCTGGCAGAACAGCGCGCTCGAGGGGATGCACGACGTCTATTACGGCACGCAACTGCCGCCGCATCGCAAGCCGATCCCGATCGTCAAACCGTCGGACCGGATCGGAGAGACTTATCTTCATTGCGACCCCGAAAAGATCATCGCCATTGTCGAGACTGACAAGCCGGACCGCAATTCGGCCTTCACGCCGCCTGACGCCAATTCACGCGCGATCGCCCATCACATTCTGGAATTCTTCGCCCATGAGGTGAAGATGGGGCGCCTGCCAAAGGATCTGCTGCCGCTGCAATCGGGCGTGGGCAATGTCGCCAATGCCGTGATGGAGGAATTGCAGGCCGCGCCGTATGAAAATCTCACGGCATATACCGAGGTGCTGCAGGACGGCATGTTCAATCTCATCCGCTCCGGCAAGATGGCTTTCGCCTCGGCCACTGCTTTGTCGCTCAGCCCCGACGCGGCGGAGGAATTCAACCGCGACGCTGGCCTCTATCGCGACAAGATCGTGCTGCGGCCGCAGGAAATCTCGAACCATCCGGAAGTGATCCGCCGCCTCGGCCTGATCGCCATGAACGGCCTGATCGAGGCCGACATCTATGGCAACGTCAACTCGACCCATATTCGCGGATCGAGCATCATGAACGGCATAGGCGGCTCGGGCGATTTCGCCCGCAACGCCTGGCTGTCGATCTTCATGACGCCGTCAAGCGCCAAGAATGGCGCGATTTCCTGTATCGTGCCCATGGTCACCCATGTCGATCATACCGAACATGATGTTCAGGTGATCGTGACGGAACGGGGGCTGGCCGATCTGCGCGGCCTGTCGCCGAAGAAGCGCGCCCGCCTCGTGATCGACAATTGCGCGCACCCGACTTTCAAGCCGGCGCTGGACGAATATCTGGAGCGGGCGCTGAAATATTCGCCGGGCCAGCATACGCCGCATATTCTCGACGAGGCTTTCACCTTCCTGCCCAACTGGCAGGCCAATCGCGAAGCGCGCGACGCCTGGAAGGAAGACAGCGTGGTCCAGGCCGACGCGTGGAAGTGAGAGCGCGCCGCCGGTCTGCGTAAAACTCAGTCGTTCTGCAAGACCATGTTGCGAAGGATGGGATAGACTTGACCTTCCCAACGCTTGCCGCTGAAGACGCCATAGTGGCCGACGCCCGCCTGCAGATGGTGCTTCTTGCGGAAGGGCTTGAGATTGGCGGCGAGATCATGCGCCGCCATGGTCTGGCCGACCGCGCAAATATCGTCGCGCTCGCCTTCGACGGTGAGCAAAGCGGTATGGCGGATCGCCTTGGGATCGACCTTGCGGCCGCGGAACTTCATCGTGCCGAGCGGAAGATGGTGCTCCTGAAAGACCCA
The DNA here is from genome assembly GCF_019449565.1 of Rhodoblastus sp. Classification (GTDB taxonomy): domain Bacteria; phylum Pseudomonadota; class Alphaproteobacteria; order Rhizobiales; family Beijerinckiaceae; genus Rhodoblastus. The sequence goes on from NZ_JAGRPM010000049.1 coordinate 26,067, forward strand.
TTGCACCGTTTCGAGATAGAATTCGGCGGAAAGGTCCAGCACGGCGAAATATTCGTCGTAGAAGGCCTTGGTATGGGTGGCCTTCTCCTTGTCGCCGCCGGCGAGATTGTGGAACAGGTCGACATGCGCCTTCATGTGGCGGTCCATGTTCATCGCCATGAAGGCCGAGAGCTGGACGAAGCCCGGATAGACCCGGCGGCCCGCGCCCTTGTAGCGCAGCGGAACGCGCGCGATGAGGTTCTTCTCGAACCAGGACATCGGCTTTTCCTTGGCCAGTTCATTGACCTTGGTCGGGCTGATGCGCGTGTCGATGGGGCCGGCCATCAGGGTCATGGAGGCCGGGGCGGCGGGATTGTCATCCTCGCCCATGATCGCGGCGGCGGCGAGCACCTGTACGCAGGGCTGGCAGACGGCGACGACATGGGAGCCCGGGCCCATATGCTCCAGGAACTGGATCACATGGGCGACGTAATCGTCAAACCCGAACGGGCCGTCCGCGAGACTCACGTCGCGCGCGTTGTGCCAGTCGGTGATATAGACGTCATGGTCTTGCAGCAAAGTCTGCACGGTGGAGCGAAGAAGGGTCGCGAAATGGCCGGACAAGGGCGCGACCACCAGAATGCGGGGCTGCTGCGCGGAAATGTCTTTCTTGAAATGAAGCAGGGTGGCGAAGGGGGTTTTCAGCGCCGCCTCTTCGGTCACATTGGCGATCTCATTGCCGACCAGGGCCGTCTTGAAGCCATAGGGCGGGCGCACATGGGTGAGGCCCGCACGGTCGATCATTTCATAGGCGGCGGAAAAATTGCGGACCAGAGCATTCTCGTTAAGGGCCGGGAACGGGCCGTTGAGTGCTTCCAGGGCCAACCTCGCGAATGCCTTTACAGGCGCCATCAGGTCTGAATGGGCTTGATAGGCTTCATAGAGCATTACGCGCGCACCCACCGTTTCGAAAGGCCGTTCTCAGGCCACCCTCATTTCAAGCATAAACTGTTACGCCTTTGCAATGCTCGCATACAATTTGCTAAAGGTCTAAGTGCAAAAGAGAAAACGGCGCATTTGCCAATTAACGGTTGTGATTCGGCAACTTGCGCTCAAAAGCAAGGCACAATGTCTATTATTTGCGCGTTGCGAACAGCCCGGCGAATGGGCTAGTTTGCTACGGACCGGGAGCGAAAAAAATGGCCAAGGCGGTATTGACGATCAGCAGTAAAAACTACTCGTCCTGGTCATTGCGCGGCTGGCTTCTTTGCAAGATTGCGGGAATAGATTTCGAAGAGAAACGTCAGTCGATCGACGATCCCGGCGCCCGCGCGGAACTTCTTTTGCTTTCCCCCTCGTTTCTCACGCCGGCGCTGGAGCACAAGGGCCTGAATGTCTGGGACACGCTGGCGATCGCCGAATATCTCGCGGAAGTCTGTCCCAAGGCGCAAATCCTGCCGGCCGACCGCGCGGCGCGCACGCATAATCGCTCCGTCTCCGGCGAGATGCATTCCGGCTTCAGCAATCTGCGCTCGGCCCTGCCGATGAACATGAAGGCGCATTTCCCGAATTTCCGGGTGTGGTCCGGCGCCAAGCCCGATATCGAGCGCGTCACCACGATCTGGCGCGACTGCCTCGCCAGCTATGGCGGCCCCTTCCTCTTCGGCGAACGCCCGACCGTGGCCGACGCCATGTTCGCCCCGGTCTGCTCGCGCTTCTCGACCTATGACGTGCCGCTCGATTCCGAATGCGCCGCCTACCGCGACCATATCCTGAACTGGGAGCCGATGGTCGAATGGGCGGAGGGCGCGAAGGTCGAGCCGGATGAAATGGAAGAGCTCGACGTCGAGTTCTGAGAGTTCGCTCCGCACTCGCGGGTCGTGTAAATGAAAAGAGCGATTTTCCGTCCTCCCGGAAAATCGCTCTTTTCTTTTGTCGCGTCTGGAGGTGGCGGACGTCGCCGCCCTGACTTCAGGCCTTCACCCAGATCTTGCACCAGCCATTGGGGGAAATGACCCCGGAGACGGACTTGCAGGCCGACGGCGGTTCGAACAGCTTGCAATTGCTGCATTTCTGCGAGCCCTTGGGGCTGTCCTGATAGGCGACGGCGGACGGCGACATTTTCGCGCCGGCCGAACGCGCGCCCGCAAGGATCACGGGAACGGCGGCAGCTCCCGCGAGCGCCGCGTTCTGAAGCAGGGTCCGGCGGGACATTTGGATTTCGGGCTTGCTGGCTTCTTTTTTCATTGTCGTTTCTCCATTGTGGCCAGAATGGGCCGCGCCCTGATCCCAGCCGCCCACGGCCCATAGCAGCGGGTCCGCGACCGGGCGGTCATGATCCACGTCAATCGTGACGCAGTTAAATACTAAACAATTTCTGAGGAAAATAAGAAATCATCGTTCAAACATCAGCGCAATGCTGCGCCGCAAAACAATATATGCGGTGCATTATACTTGGAATCGTTCTATTCTTACTATGATTTTGCGCCATTTTTGCAACATCGCCGCCAAATATGCGCCGCCATTGATCCGAATCAAATCCGCACGGCTCATCTCATGACGATATCGTGATAATTAGGAATAACGTGAGTCGTGGCAGAAGCAAGAAAATTTTCAACGACTTGTGTGATGTCGCGGTGCGGCGATGGGGGAGAGAATGACCGAATTATTCAGCTATTTCAAAGCAAGAAGAAGCAAAGCCAGTGGCCATGCGTTACTTGCGCGCGCCTTTTTCGGGCGCGCCGCGAGCGTCGCCTTCGCGCTTTCCGCCGCCCTCTATGGCGCCGCCATTGATCCGGCCTCCGCGCTGCCGAGCTTCGCGCGCCAGACCGGCCAGACCTGTTCGGCCTGTCACACGGCCTTTCCGCAGCTGACGCCCTTTGGCCGCCGCTTCAAACTGGGCGGATACACGCTCGAAGGCGGCGACACCAGGAATTTGCCGGCCGTCTCCTTCATGATCCAGTCGACCTTCACCCATTACAACATGGGTCTCAATGGGCCGCCCGGCACGACCTATGCGGTTCCGGATCCCGACGGCGGCTTCCCCAACTCCAATAATTTCACAGATCTCGCCCAGCAATCGAGCGTGTTCTATGGCGGCAAGGTGTGGGGCAATCTCGGCGCCTTCGTCCAGGCGACCTATAGCAATGATTACGGCCGCGCCTTCGCGCTGGACAACACCGACATCCGTTACGCCGACACGGTGAAAATGAACGGCGTCGAGGTGCTCTACGGCCTGACCGTCAACAATAATCCCACGGTTCAGGATCCCTGGAACACGACCCCGGTCTGGGGCAACCCCTTCATCCAGTCGAGCTTCGCGCTTTCGCCGGTCGCCGCGACGATGATCGAAAGCTGGACTCCGAGCCAGGTTCTGGGCGCCGGCGGCTATGTCTTCGTCAACGACATGTTTTACGCCGAAATCAGCGGCTATGGCTCGCTGTCGTCGCGCATCCAGAATTCTCTTGGCGTTTCGCCGCCGCAACTTGGCTTCACCATCGACGGCGTCGCGCCCTATTACCGGGTCGCAATGGAACGTAACTGGGGCGATCATTCGCTCATGGTCGGCGCCTATGGCATGAGCGCCAGCATTATCCCAAACAATATTTGGGGTTTTGGCGTCGATCATTTCTATGACACCGGCATTGATGCGCAATATCAATGGATCAGCGACCAGAACGCCGTCACTCTGCGCGGCAATTTCATTTATGAAAACCAGGGCCTGAATTCGACCTATGCGCAGGGCAACAGCGCCAACCCCAATAATTATCTGAAAACTCTGAAGCTATCGGCCGAATATGTCTATGATCACACCTATGCTGTTACCGGGACCTATTTCAACATCAGTGGTAGCCCGGACGCGATCATCTTCGGCTCCAATGTGAACACCTCGCCCAACTCGGCTGGTTTTATTTTCGACATCGCCTATCTGCCCTTCTCGAAGGGCGGGCCTCAGATCTGGCCGTGGTTCAACACGCGTCTTGGCATGTCTTACACGATGTTCACCAAATTCGACGGCGGCGCGAGCAATATCGATCCGATGGGTTGCTGGAACTGCCGTAACGCCAGCGACAACAACACCTTCCTGGTCTACGCCTGGACCGCCTTCTGACGACGTCGGCGTGGCGAAAGCCGGCAGCAATTTTGAGAACGACCGCCTCCGGGCGGTCGTTTTCGTTTCAGTGTTCGATTTGCGCCCAGCGGATCAGCAGATTTTTTTCATGATCGCCAAGCGCGGGCGCCATGCCGGGCGGCGGCATGGCGCGCGAATAGACCGCCGCGCGTAAAATGGCGCCGCGATGCAGGGCGATCGAGCCCGGCGTCGAGAAGTCCAGACCGCCCGCCGCAGTCACGAGGCCTTCCACCTGGGGCCGAGCGGCGTGGCAGGCGACGCAATGGCCGTCGATGATCTTCTGCGCCTCGGACGCGTCGGGCCGTACCGCCAGCGCAATGGCCTGGCTGGCGTTGAGCGCCTCGCCGCCCGCCTTGGGACCGCCCGGCGCCGAAAGGCAGAAGCCGAGCGTGAGACAGGCCGCCGCGGCGCCGCCGAGGCGCCGGTCCACGCCCAGCCCGCGCGAAAATTTCAGCCAGAGGCGGCGGGTCAGGAAGAGCCCGGCGATGAAAAGGACAGCCGCCAACCCATTGCGAGGACCGGCGAAGAGCAGCGGCGCATGGCCTGACAGCATGAAAAACAAGGTCGGCAGCGCGAGATATTGGTTGTGCAGAGCGCGGGCGCCTGCGGCCTTGGCGTCGGCTTCGTCAGCGGGCAGTCCGGCGCGCAGGCTGGCGAGCCGCCTTTTCTGCACGGGCGCGACGACATGGGCGATATTGGCGACCATCAGCGTGCCGAGATGGGCGCCGATCAGGACATAGGCCGCGCGCCCGGAGAAAACCTGCGTCAACGCGAGGGCGAGCAGGGCGGCAAACAGAAAGAGCGCGACGAGCAGGGCGTCGCCGCTCAGGCCGCCCTTCTTGCACAGCCAATCATAGGCCAGCCAGGTCAGCGCCAGCGGGATCAGCGCGGCCGCGACCGCCGCCCAGGGCGAGGCGTTCCAGAGCTGCGGATCGATCAGATAGAGTCGCGGCGCGGCGCAGAACACCAGGCAGAGCAAAGCGAAGCCGCTCGCCCAGGTGGCGTAAAACTCCCATTTGAAGCTGAGCGCCCGCTCCGCCGCATCTGCGTCGCGCGCGCGTAAAAAGCGGAAACCGGCGCCGGCGTGAAGCAGGAGGCTTTGCGGCGTCGGATCCTCCGCGCGCGGCTTCATGGCGAAATCGAGCTTCAGGAGGGCGAAGGCGGAGCCGACCATGAGAACGGCGGCGAGGACATGCGCCCAGCGCAGGAGGAAAGCGGCATCGTCCACAGCGACGGCGAAAAAGTCCATGCGCCTCTAATCCTTCAATTTTTCGCCTCGACGATACCAGCAATAAAAGCCCAGCACGATGATAAAGGTGAAAAGCGCGGCGAAGGTCACGTCGGAGAAATAATGGCCGCCGAAGGCCATCCGCAGCCCGCCGGTGGCCAGTGTGAACAGCAGCGCCGCCACGACGGCGAGGGGCCGCCCCTGCGGCGGAACCAGCAGGGCGGGGGCGAGCGTCCAGGCGGCGGTCGCCGCCTCGCCGGAGACGAAGGAGCAGTTGCGGCGGCATTGGCCGGCGAAGCTGTCATAGGGCTGGAAGCGCCACGGGCCGCCGAAATCCTGCGTTTGCTCCGGACGGGGGCGATGCGAAACTTCCTTCAGCACGCCATTGACCAGCAGGCCGGGGCCGAGCGCCAGCGTGACCAGCAGAAAGGCGATGGCGCGCCCGCTCGGCCCGCGCTCGGCCCGGCCGGTCCATTTGGCGATCGCCGCGAGCAGCAGCGCGCCGAGCAGGAAAAAAGGCGCGTCATAGAAGATGCGACGAAAATGCTCGCCCGCCTCGCCGCGTCCGATGAATTGGCCCGACTTGTAAAAAAGCGACGCGACTCCGAGATCAAGCCCGGGCCAGAGCGCGAAGATCGCGAAGCAATAGACCGTGCCGATGAGGAGTGCGATCAGGATGTTGCGCGTCACGGTGGTCCTTGAGCTTTCAACCGCCCCTGCTCTAGACTGAATCCTTTCCTCGGCTCAAGTGCGCCGGACGTTTGGAATGAGCATGGCCTTGTCCGAAAACCCGGTTTCCACTTTTCGGGGCCATGCGGCAACGGAAGGCGGCCATGCCCGAACTCGATTTCTGGTACGAATTCGCCAGCACCTATTCCTATCTCGCGGCGATGCGCGCCGAGGCTCTGGCGGGCGCCGCGGGCGTGCGGCTAAACTGGCGCCCCTTTCTGCTCGGGCCGATCTTTGCGGCGCAGGGCTGGACGACTTCGCCGTTCAATCTCTATCCGGCCAAGGGGCGTTATATGTGGCGCGACATTGAGCGCCTCTGCATTCTTCGCGGCCTGGCCCTGCGCCAGCCCGACCCGTTCCCACAGAACAGCCTGCGCGCCGCCCGGCTCGCTCTTGCCCTCCCGGAGCAAAGTCGCGCCGCATTCAGCCGCGCCATTTTCCGCGCTGAATTCGAGGAAGGCCGCGACATTGCCGACGAACAGGTTCTGCGCGATAGTCTCGCCGCTCTGGATCTGCCCGCAGACGAGATTTTCGCGCGCGCGAGATCGGAGGACGTGAAGACGGCCTTGCGCGAAAATTCCGAAGCCGCGAAACGCGCGGGAATTTTCGGCGCGCCCGCCTTCGTCGCCCGGGACGGCGAATTGTTCTGGGGCGACGACCGGTTCGAACAGGCGCTCGACTGGGCGCGCCACAAGGGTTGATCATGACAATTCTGCCGGAGCTGACGAGCGCGGAGATCGAGCGCTACGCCCGTCACATCGTGCTGCGCGACATTGGCGGCGCGGGACAGCGCAAGCTGAAGGCGGCGAAAGTCTGCGTCGTGGGCGCGGGCGGCCTTGGCGCGCCGCTGCTGCTCTATCTCGCAGCGGCCGGCGTGGGCGAAATTCATGTCGTCGACGACGACATCGTCTCCGCCTCCAATCTCCAGCGTCAGGTTCTTTTCGGAGAGGCGGACCTGGGCCGGCCCAAGGTCGAGGCGGCGGCGGACGCCCTGCGGCGGCTCAACCCGCATGTGCGGGTCATCGGCCACCAGGCGCGGCTGACGGAGAGCAACGTTCGAGGCCTGATCGAGGGCTGCGATATCGTCGCTGACGGTTCGGATAATTTCGACACGCGCTATATGGTCTCCGACGCCTGTTTTTACGCGAAGAAGCCGCTGGTCACGGCGGCGGTCGGGCAATTCGACGGCTCGCTGACCACCTTGCGGCCCTTCGAAACCGGGCCGGACGGTGTGCCCAACCCGACCTATCGCTGCTTGTTTCCGCACAAGCCGCCGCCCGGCAGCCTGCCAACCTGCGCGGAGGCCGGCGTGCTCGGCGCTCTGACTGGCATGGTTGGCGCGCTGATGGCGCTGGAAGTGGTGCGGGAAATCGTCGGTTTCGGCCAATCCATGGTCGGGCGGCTGGCCCTGTTCGACCTCGCCGCCATGCGCTTCGAAACGCTGTCCTATGGCTGGGACGAGGACAATCCGCTTAACGGCCGCAACGCCCCTCATCCGTCTCGCGGCTAAGCCGCGATCCACCTTCTCCCGCCATAGCCCGTCGATAGACGGGCGTTCTATCGAACGCCCTATGGGGGAGAAGGGAGACGCGGGCCTGTCGTCAAATCGTCGCCACAACGGCGATTTCAACCTTATATTCCGGCGCGACCAGCTTGGCTTCGACCGTGGCGCGGGCCGGCGTTGCGCCTTCGACGACCCAGGTGTCCCAGACCGAGTTCATCTCGCCGAAGGTCGAAATGTCGGCGAGATAGATCGTCGCCATCATGATTTTGGTCTTGTCTGTGCCGGCTTCGGCGAGCAGGGCGTCGATCTGGGCGAGCACTTCGGCGGTCTGTGCGGCGACCGAGGCGCCGGCCGCTGTTTCCGCCACCTGGCCCGCCAGATAGACGGCGTTGCCGCGGATCACGGCCTGGCTCATGCGCTTGCCGGGCTTCAGTCTTTTCAGAGAAGGCATTATCGGTCCTTTCGCCGTTCTTTCTTGCGATGCGTCTCAATACACGCGCGCGCTAGTGTCCGCTATCCTCGGGAGTGGCGGCGCCATGCCCGGAAATGCGGTCGCTGAGCGCCAGTAACACAGCCGAAAGCACGAAGGAGAGATGGATCCCGACATTCCAGGCCAAGGTCCGGTCGCTGGTGTTGGACAGGTCCATGAAGACGCGCAAGGTCTGGATCGCCGAAATGGCGACGATCGAGGACATTAATTTCAGCTTGAGGCCGCCAAAATCGATCTTTGTCAGCCAGGCCGGGCGGCTGGTCTCGCCATCGGGCGCGACGTGGGAGACGAAATTTTCGAAGCCGGAAAAAATCACCAGCACGACCAGCGAGCAGGTGAGCGTCAGATCGATCAGACCGAGCGTGTCGAGCACGACGGTCGATTCGTCGGCCGAAAATGAATCATGGGCGAGATGGACGACATGCTGCCCGGCCTTGATCATCAGGATGACCATGCTGAAGGCGAGGGCGACGTAGAAAGGCGCCAGCAGCCAGCGGCTGGCGAACAGCACGGTCTGGATGATCAGTTCAATTCTCTTGCCAAAACCCATGCGCGAACTCTCGCGCCCCGTTGTCAGGGATCACAGGCCTACGCCGACGGGGCATGCGACGCCGCTGCCGGAGAGGCCGCAATAGCCCGCCGGATTCTTGGCAAGATATTGCTGATGATAGGATTCAGCAAAGTAAAATTCGCCTGCCGGGCGTATTTCCGTGGTGATCGCGCCGAGGCCATGAGCGGAAAGAGCCTGTTGATAAAGCTCTTTCGATTTTTCCACCGCCTTCAGTTGCTCTTCACTGGTCGTATAGATCGCGGATCGATATTGCGTGCCGACATCATTGCCTTGGCGCATGCCCTGGGTCGGATCATGCGATTCCCAAAACAGCGCGAGCAGGCGTGAGAGTTCGATCTTTTTCGGGTCATAGACGACCAGAACCACTTCCGCATGCCCGGTCAGGCCCGAGCAGGTCTCCTCATAAGTCGGATTGGGCGTCGCGCCGCCGCTATAGCCGACGGCGGTGACATAGACGCCCTCGCCCGCCTGCCAGAACCGGCGCTCGGCGCCCCAGAAGCAGCCCATGCCGAACAGGATGCACTCCGTTCCTTCTGGAAAAGGCGGGGCGAGATCGCGGCCATTGACGCAATGTTTCTCCGCGGTCGGGATCGGCTCCGCCCGGCCCGGCAGGGCTTCGGCGGCTGTGGGGAGTTGCAGTTTCTTGCGCGTGAAGAACATGACGCCCTCAGGTTTTGCCAGAATTCGGGTTTTTCCAGATTTGGGGATGCAGGTGCGAATTGACGAGGCCTCCCGCAATTTTTAACGCTATAAGCGCCGCAATAAAATGCGCCGCAAAAAACGTGGCAAGAAAACGGGCAAGAGAACGGGGACGGCATGGACTGGGACAAGTTGCGGGTGTTTCACGCCGTCGCCTCGGCTGGCTCATTCACACATGCCGGCGAAGCGTTGCGCCTGAGCCAGTCGGCCGTCAGCCGGCAGGTCGCTGCGCTGGAATATGATCTCAAGACGCCGCTGTTTCATCGCCATGCGCGCGGGCTGTTGCTGACCGAACAGGGCGAAATCCTGTTTCGCACCGTTCAGGAGGTGCTGAGCAAGCTGGAAAGCGCGCGGGTGCGCTTGTCGGATGCGCGCGACAAGCCGCACGGCCTGCTCAAGGTCACAGCCAATACCGGCATCGGCGCCGCCTGGCTCGCGCCGCGCCTGGCCGATTTCCGCGAGCTTTATCCCGACATCGAAGTCGTGGTGATTCTCACCGACGACGAGCTGGATCTTTCGATGCGCGAGGCCGACGTTGCACTGCGGCTGTGGGAGCCGACCCAGGGCGACCTGATCCGCCGCCGCCTGTTCACGGTGCATTATTCGGCCTATGCCTCGCGGTCCTATTTACAACGCTTCGGCTCTCCGCGCGACGCGAACGACCTCGACGCCCATCGCATCGTCGCCTTCGGCGTGACCGGCGCGCCCTATCTGCGCAACCTCAACCTCTTGCTGACGCTGGGACGCGACGCCAAGAACCCGCGCGATTCGGTGCTTTCGATCAATAATCTGTTCGCGATGATGGGGGCCATCGAGCAGGGTGCGGGCGTCGGCGTGCTGCCTGATTATGTCGTGAATGAAAATTCGCCCCTGACGCGGCTCGATCTCGGCGCGGAAATGCCGACCTTCGATTGCTGGCTCGCATATCCCGAGGAAATGAAGACGGTGGCGCGCGTCCAGGCCTTCCGCGATTTCCTCGTCGCCAATGCGCCCATGTGGCGGCACTGAGGGGCGGCACTGAGCGGCGACGGAGGCTCCATGATTCCAACCTCAATACTGACCTGCCCAAACTGCGGCCACCGCTCGCGCGAAACCATGCCTACAGATGCTTGCCAGTTTTTTTACGAGTGCAAGTCCTGCGGCGTCGTCCTGAAGCCGAAGCCCGGCGACTGCTGCGTCTTCTGTTCCTATGGCGACACGCCCTGTCCGCCTGTCCAGGCGGGCGGTTCGTCAGACGGCTGCTTTAGCGCAGCTATCGAGGCCAAAGGCGTAATCGACAAGGAGGCGAGCGACTGACGCCCGAACGCGAAGCCCCCTGGCTTGACGCCTTCGCGCCCTTCGGCCGCCTCGCGGCGCCGGCGCGAGAAGCGTTGGCGCATCTGCCGGTGCTGACCATTCCGCGCGGCAAAACTCTGTTCGCGCCCGGCTCGTCATGCCAGGGCTTCGTACTGCTGCTCGAAGGCGTCGCCCGAGTCAGCGTCGCGGCGGCGAATGGCCGCCGCCTGCTGCTCTATCGCGTCGCGCGGGGCGAAACCTGCGTCCAGACCACGCTCTGCCTGATGGGCGGACTGGACTATTCCGCCGAAGGGGCGGCCGAGACGGATTTGCGATTGGTTTGGGTCCCGCCGGCCTTGTTCGAGCGGTTGTTGCGCGAATCGCCGGATTTCGCGCGTTTTGTCTTCGAGCGCTTCGGGGCGCGGCTTGCGGAAATGACCCGGCTGATCGAGACCATCGCTTTTCTGCGGGTGGACGCCCGCCTCGCCGCGGCTTTGCTTGCCCGCGCCGACGGGGAAGGCGAGTTGAGCGCGACCCATCAAGACCTTGCCGAGGACATTGGCGCGGCGCGCGAAGTGGTGAGCCGCCAGCTCGCCGAGTTCCAGCGCGCCGGACTGTTGCGGCTCGGGCGCGGGCGGATCGGCCTGGCCGACCGCAAGGCGCTGGCTGACCTCGCTTCGGCCGATCTGGCTTGGTGACATAAATCACCGACTTTTCGGCCCGGATCTCCTAAGCCTCAGGAGGCTCGAAAAAAGGAGAACCCCATGACCCCAAATGTTGGAAGCCTCGATCGCATGTTGCGCATCGCCGTCGGCCTCGTCCTCATCGCCTGCGTCTTCGTCGGCCCGCGGACCCCGTGGGGCTGGGTAGGACTGATCCCGCTGCTCACCGGACTCCTGCGTTTCTGCCCGGCCTATACGCTGCTGGGCTTCAACAGCTGCGACAGGAAATAAAGCTCAGACCACGTCTTCCGGCGCGAGCGCGCAGGCGAGTTCTGGATGGATCTCGATCTGGAACGTGGCGTGATTGATCTTGAATGTCCGCGCCAGATCCGCCGCGAGATCGTGCAGGAAGGAATCGCCGGGATGGCCGCCGGGCATCACCAGATGGCAGGTTAATGCGATCTCGGTGGTGCTGATCGGCCAGATGTGCAGATCGTGCAGGGCGGAGACGCCTGCGCGCTTGCCGAGAAAGGCGCGAACCTTGTCCGGGTCTATATGGGTTGGCGCCGCCGCCATGGACATGGACAGGGATTCGCGCAGCAGGCCCCATGTGCCCCAGACGATCACGGCGTTGATGGCCAGGCTGACGACGGGGTCGAGCCAGAGCCAGCCGGTGAGCAGGATCAAAAGGCCGACCAGCACCACGCCCGCCGAGACCAGCGCATCGGCCGCCATGTGCAGGAAGGCGCCGCGCAAATTAATGTCGGTCTTGCCGCCTGAGGCGAACAGCCACGCGGTGAAGCCGTTGATCGCGATGCCAATGGCCGCGACGATCATCACCGTCCGCCCGGCGACCGGTTCGGGCGCGCCGAGGCGCTGGATCGCCTCCAGCGAAATCGCGCCGACGGTGATGAGCAGGAACACCGCGTTGAAAAGAGCGGCGAGGATCGAGGAGCTGCGCAGGCCATAGGAGAAGCGCGGCGTCGGCGTGCGTTTCACCAATTCGCTGGCGAGCCAGGCGACTGCGAGGCCGAGCACGTCGGAGAGATTGTGTCCGGCGTCGGCGAGCAGGGCCATGGAATTGCTGAGAAAGCCATAGACGGCTTCGATCACGACGAAGGCGACGTTCAGCCCGATGCCGATGGCGAAGGCGAGGCCAAAACTGGCCGGCGCGTGAACATGGCCGTGGCTGTGGCTATGGCTATGGCCCGAACACCCGCCGGAATGGTCGTGAGAGCCGTGATCGTGAGGCGCGTGATCATGTTGGGCGTGATCCTTATGATCATGCCCGTGATGCTTGTGATCGTGATCTACGTGATCTTGGCCGCCTGTTTCGCCGTTCATCGCTCCCGCCTTTGCCGCGACAAGGATAGACCGCGCCGCGCCGGATGGATCAAGGGCGAAATAAACCGTCCGGCGTTATGAACCCGATTTTAGCCGATCAATTGGCGAAGCGGAAATGCAGGACATCGCCGTCGGCGACGACATATTCCTTGCCTTCGAGGCGGAACTTGCCGGCTTCGCGCGCGCCCGCCTCGCCCTTGCAGGCGACATAATCGTCATAGGCGATGGTTTCGGCGCGGATGAAGCCCTTTTCGAAATCGGTATGGATCACACCCGCCGCCGCCGGGGCCTTGACGCCCTTTTCGATGGTCCAGGCGCGGGCCTCCTTGGGGCCGACGGTGAAATAGGTGATGAGATGCAACAGGCCATAGCCCGCGCGAATCACGCGGTTGAGGCCCGGCTCCTCCAACCCGACGGCTTCGAGAAAGTCCTTTTGCTCAGCGGCGGGCATGACGGCGATCTCGCTCTCGATCTGCGCCGAGACCACCACGGCCACGGCGCCTTCCTCGGCGGCGCGGGCCAGCACCCGTTCAGAAAATTCATTGCCCTTGTCGGCGGAGGCTTCCTCGACATTGCAGACGTAAAGCACCGGCTTGGACGACAGCAGCCCGAGCTGGGCGAACAGCTTGCGCTCTTCCGGCTCGATCTTCGCCAGGCGCGCGGGCTGGCCCTCGCGCAGCAGCACGAGGCTGCGGTTCATCAGATCGACGATTTCCTTGGCGTCCTTGTCGCCGCCCTTGGCCTTTTTTTCGAGCGCGACGATGCGCTTTTCGAGCGATTCGAGATCGGCCAGCATCAGCTCGGTCTCAATGGTCTCGATGTCGCGGATGGGATCGACCTCGCCGTCGACATGGGTGATGTCGCCATCGACGAAGCAGCGCACGACATGGGCGATGGCGTCGCATTCGCGGATATTGGCCAGGAACTGGTTGCCGAGGCCCTCGCCTTTCGAGGCGCCGCGCACCAGGCCGGCAATGTCCACAAAGGTCAGTCGGGTAGGGATGATTTCCTTCGAGCCCGCGATCTTGGTCAGCATCTCAAGACGCGGGTCCGGCACGGCGACGTCGCCGACGTTTGGCTCGATGGTGCAGAACGGATAATTGGCCGCCTGGGCCGCCGCCGTCTGCGTCAGCGCGTTGAAAAGGGTCGATTTGCCGACATTGGGCAAGCCGACAATGCCGCATTTGAAACCCATGGGAACGCTCGCCGGTTGGAATTGAGGAATTGTCGCGCCGTATGCGGCCCGCGTGGCGAAAAGGCAAGCCCAACTTGTGCGGACGGGCCGTGCATAAGGCCTTGCGCGCTGGCCATATTTCCGTCACGGGAGGTTGCGAAAAAGCCGTTTCACGCAGACAGGACGGAATGAAAAAGGTTTTCGCCTTCCATTTATCGCTACGCGCCGCCGGCCTGACGCTGGCGGGCGCCTGCTTCGCCATTGGCCTCGCCGCTTCGCCGGCGGGGGCGGAGCAATGCCCGCGCGGCCAGATTTTCTGGAAGTCGAAAAAGAGCTGCGTGGACAAGGCGGAAGCCGCCAAGCTCGGGTTCTATCACGGCCCAATTCCTGCCCAGAACAAGCCGGCGGACAAGGCGGAGCCTGAGACGCCCGCCGAGGAAAGTCCGGCCGACGCCGCTGCGGCGCCTTCCGAACCGGAGCCCGCCACTGTCCAGCCTGCCGCCGCCGATTCGGCGCCGAAGCCGTCGCCTTATGGCGAATTGGTGCTCGAGGAATTCGCCAAAGCGAAATGAGTTTGGCAGAAATAATCGTTGTCGTTGCATGACTCGCGAAATCGGCTAAAACCCGCGCCATGACCGAACAAACCTGCCCCTGCCGCGCCCTGTCGCAAGACAAGCAAGCCTTCGCCGATTGCTGCGGCCCCTATCTCGCCCGGACGAAATTCCCGCCGACGGCGGAAGCCCTGATGCGTTCGCGCTACAGCGCCTTCGCCCAAGGCGATGTCGATTATCTGTTCGATACGCTTGCGGACGACCAGCGCACGGATTTCGACCGCGCCGCGACGAGCGACTGGGCGAAGAAATCGGAATGGCTGGGCCTCGACATCCTCGCCACGGAACAGGGCCAGGAAAGCGACCAGACCGGCGTGGTGAGCTTCGCCGCCCATTTCAATCGCGACGGCAAGAAGCTGACCCATAAGGAGCGCTCGCTGTTTCGCCGCGACGGCGAGGGGCGGTGGCGCTTCGCTCAGGAACTGCCCATGAAGGGCGAGACGGTTGTGCTCGGGGCGCAGCCCGGCCGCAACGATCCCTGTCCCTGCGGATCTGGCAAGAAATACAAGAAGTGCTGTGGGGCGGCCGCCTGAGGGCTTGCCGTTAAAGCGCGCTCGGGCTCCGCGTCCGGGCCGCTTCCTGCCGCCAGAGCGCGGACTGCACGGATAGCGACAGGAAATCGCCGAATAATTCGAACACCGCGCGCTCGTTCATGTTCAGGCTGCGGGGTTGTCGATCATGCGCCAGCAGCAGCCCCCAAAGCGCGCCCTCGACCCGGATCGGCATGGACAAAAGCGCGGCGAAGCCCGCTTTTGCGGCGCGGCCGGCTTCGTCGGCGGTTGCGGCGCGCAAATGGGCCAGGGCGAGATCGGGCGCGGGTGCGCCGATCAGATCAACCGGCGCCGCCCCGCAATCGGACAGAAAACGCAGCCGCGCGCCCAGATAAAAATCGCGCGACTCGGCGGAAAAATCCGCCGAAAGGGCCGCAAATTGCGCCGCGTCGGGCCAGTCCGGGTGCTTGTGCTGGGCGAGCGCGTGGGCCGCTCCCTCCGGCGTGAGGCGCAATATCGTGACGCAGTCCCATTGCAACACTGAAAAGACCAGCCGCGCCGCCATCAGAGCCAGCTTGTCGAGGCTGTCGGAGCGGGACAGCCGGTCGATCAGGGCGCGCGCGCGATCGAGTGCGTCCAGGTCGGGCTGGGCCGAACGTTCGATCTCGATGATCGTCTGCTCGCCGGCGCCATGAACCGAGAAATCAAAGGCGCCCTCGCAGCCCGCGATGGGGCGGAACGGCAGCAGCGACGGGCGTGGCGCGGCGCTTGCGCGCGAAAGGGCGTTGCGCAGGGCGTGTGAGGTTTCCGAACCGACGAGGTCGCGCAGAGCCGCGCCAATGAAGACGCCTTTCGCTGGCGGAAGCAGACCGGCGAGATTGGCGGAATGTCCGACCATACGCGCCGCCTGGGCGTCGCAGACGATCGCCCAGCCGCGCGGCTGGATCGCCCCGGCCTTTGGCGTCGTCGCCTGCGAATCCTCACTGCCGCTATTTGCCATGAAAAGCTCCTTCGCGCGCAGTCTCGCGCGGCCGGCCGTGATTCGCTTTGCCGGGATAGGATTAAGAAAGCGTTGCATTTTAGATACGTCAAAATTTTTTTTGAACTTTTTCCGCGCCCCCGCGTTCAAGCGAAGTCAGGAGGCCAGTGCGGAGGGTTTGGCCATGCGGGGTTTGGATCGGCAGCTGTTTCGTTTCGTTCTCGTTCTGGCGCTCGGCGCCGGCTTGGCGGCGGTAGCCGCGCAGCCGCAGAAGCCGAAGGTCGTTGCACGGGAAAAGCCTGCTCCGGTAATGATCGTGGCGGCATATGAAAGCACGCCGCCGATCGCGATCGAATCGGGAGCGCGCGTCGACCAATGTTCGCTGAACCCGCGTGACTATCGCGACGACCGCAGCACGGACAAGAATGGCAAAAAGCGGAAGGTCGTCGTGTGCGGCTGATGTCCTTCGGGGAGGGGGCAAGGCCTGGCCGGGGAATGCGCTGCTAAAGACCCGCGAACAGCGGGTCTTTTTTTTGCTCCGTCCCTAAGGTGCCTCAGGGAGCGGCCGGAAGGGGTGCGGCAGCGCGCCAGCTCCACGCAAGCGCGCAAAGGCGCTGAGCCCGAACGGCTCATTGCCATTGGGATGGACGAGGATGACGCTTCCGGGACGGGCGGCGGCCCCAAGCGCCAGCCAGGCGTCGGCGCCCAGCGGGACCAAATGCGCCTCACGGACCTTCTCCATCAGGGCGCGGTCTGAAATCAGGCCCGGAAAGCGGAAAAAGACGCTCGGGACCTCGCCATTGGCGATCAGAAGCCGCTCGACGTCCAGAATTTCGCTGGTCATGTCCACGCCGGGAACGAGCAGGAAGTTCTGCGCATCCGCAACGCCGGGACGATAGGGGTGATGGAAGGAATGGTTGACGAAACTGATCGCCAGTCGCCCTTCCGCCTTTTCGCGCCGCAGCCAGAGAAAATCCGCGACATGCTGCTCCATCCACCGGCCCGTGATGGAGAGCGCGATGGGCGTGGCCGGGCCATCCTGCTCCAGCGATTTCAGGAAGGCGCGGTCCAGCGGCCGATGCGAGGGGCAGAGATCCCCGGTCAGAAAGGCGCCGCCGCCGCGTCCGCTCTTGAGACCGGCGTTGTCCAGCCAGGTCGCGCCGGGAGCGAGCGGCTTGCCGGGCTCCCGCGCGAAGCGGTCGACCGACGCGATAAAGCGCGTGTGCGCCTGGGCTTCGGCGGTCGTCGGCTTGCAGGTCCAGCAGGCCGCCCGCTCCAGCCTCGTCGTGAGCTTTTCGGGATCGACCGCAAGGAAAAGCTCTTCGCCGCCGAAGCGCAGGCTTCGCGCGGCCAGAACCTCTTCGCCTCCATCGCGGCGGCAGCTCTGCAAGATGATTTGGAGATTTTCGACCCGGCTCATCGGCTGCAGCGATCCGTCGAGCGGGGCCGCCACAACGAAGGGTGCGGCGCAATCGGCGGCGCTTGCGCCTGCGAAAGTCAGGGGCCAGAGTGCGAGAGCCAGAGCGAGAACTTTTCTCATATCCGAGACAAATGACCGAAAATTCGCCGCAACCCAAGAATTTTTCCATTCGACGCGAGGCCGCGCCCGATTCCGGCCAAATGACGCGGGAGGCTCTGGCGGCGGAGGTCGCTTCGGAATTCGGCCCGCGCGAGGAAAGCGCCTTCGTTCTGGCGGCGCGCGATGCGTCGGGCGGCTGGATTGGCGGGATCAATGGCTTGATCCATTGGCGCTGGCTCTATGTCGCCCAGTTTGTCGTCGCATCGGACTGGCGCGGAAAGGGTCTGGGCCGCGCCCTGCTCGCGGAGGCGGAAAGCCTTGCGCGCGAAAATGGTTGCGTCGGGATCTATCTCGACACGTTCAGCCCGCGTGCGCTGGACTTCTATCGCGCCAATGGCTTTGTCGTCGCAGGCCAAATCGCGAACTTCCCGCCCGGCGCGGCGCGGACTTATTTGAGCAAGGCGCTTTGCATTTTCCGAAATTGAGACCGAGCGGCCTTCTGCTGGAAGGTCGCGGCATTCGTCCTGATGGTCGTTGGCGTTAACCAAAAGCGGTAGCCGGCGGCGCATTGGAGTATTTCGGCCCGGCGCGATTCAAAATTATCCTCTCATCGCAAGCGGATCGTTCAAGCCAAACATCAGGCAGGCACGAGGGCATGCCTTAACGCGAGATGATCGCGGTTTGGGATGCATCGTCAAAGATTTGCAT
The DNA here is from genome assembly GCF_019449565.1 of Rhodoblastus sp. GTDB lineage: Bacteria > Pseudomonadota > Alphaproteobacteria > Rhizobiales > Beijerinckiaceae > Rhodoblastus. Next base: position 44,162 of record NZ_JAGRPM010000049.1, read on the forward strand.
GCGGGGCGCGGCTCCCGGTCCGATGACAGTATCTCTGTCGCGCGCTTTCGATCAGCAGAAGTTGATGAGAGGAATCGCCATGGCAGACCCGACCATTTTCGAGACGAGGATTGCGGCGTCGCTTGACGATGTGGAGCAGATGGCGTCCGGCTCCATCTATGCCGCCAGTTCGGACCTTGAGCTGGTCGACGACGTGCAGACCACGGGCGGTACCGGCCAGACGGTGGGGC
>NZ_JAGRPM010000050.1 GCF_019449565.1 Rhodoblastus sp.
CGAAGATGGCGAGATGGCCTTCACCGATTTCGGCATCGAGAACCTGATCGACCTCATCAAAATGCACAAAGACGATCCGACGATCCTGGCGAGGCGATCAACCTGATGCCGGCCGCCTGCGTGCTACGCCGGATGGATACCCCGAAAGCCGCAGAATCGCGCCGAGTTCGCCGCGCACCGCGACCCGCAGGCGACCACTTTCCGGAACCAGGACGATCGCCTCGACGAGGCCGCGCACCAGCTCGCGCGCGGTGCCGGCTTCCTGGTCGGCCAAAGCCTCCTGCAAATCCTCGACCTTGCGGCGATAGACTTCGGCGAGATTGGGATGCAGTCGCGGCGCGGGCGCCGTGGCGGTCGCGAGTTCCGCTTCGAGGTCGAGGCGGCGGCGCTCGAGTTCGCGCAGTTTTTGTGTGACGCGCGCCGCAGGCTCGCCTTCGGCCAAGGCGTCGACGAGCCGCTCGATCTGCCGATTCACGCGTTCATGTTCGGCGCGCGGTTGGGCCAGACTGGCGCCGGCGTCCGCCTGCAGACGATTCCATTCCGCCGTGAACTCCTGCGCGAAGGCCTTGAACAGGGCAGGGTCCATCAGCCGATGGCGGAGGCCATCCATGACCGTGGCCTCCAGCACGTCGCGGCGGATCGTCAGCCGGTTGGCGCAGACGCTTTCGCCTTTGTTGCGCGCGGTCGAGCACCCGAAATGCGCGGCGCTGATCTTGGAAAAGCCGCCGCCGCAAACGCCGCAGCGCATCAGTCCCGAAAACAGATAACGCGGTCGCTGCTTCGACCAGAATGGCGCCGGAGCGTCGTCAACCGCGGCTCCCTTTCCGTCCCCGTGCCGAGATCGGCCCTTTCCAAGCGCGGCCTGTCGCGCCTTGACCGCATTCCAGACCTCGTTGGACACGATGGCCAGTTCCGGCGCTTCGGTCGTAATGACAGCTTCGTCTTCGTTCGCGCGGGAGCGGCGCCTGCCGGTCTCTGGATCCTTGGCGTAGCGAAGCCGGTTCCACACCAGCCGGCCGATATACATCTCGTTGTTCAGGACGCCCGTGCCGCGGGCGCGGTTGCCGTTGAGTGTGCTCCCGCTCCAGGTCCCGCCGCGCGGCGCGCTGACGCCGCGCGCGTTCAAATCCATCGCGATTTTCCGCGGCGAGGCGCCGGCGGCGTATCGGGCGAAAATCTCCTTGATGATCTCGGCTTCGACCGGATCGATTCTACGCTCGCCTCGGATCGGTTCGCCTTCGGCGTCGAACGTCCTGACGACATCATAGCCATAGGAATTGCCGCCGCCCGACTTGCCGTCCTCGATCCGTCCCCTCAGGCCGCGCCGCACCTTGTCGGCGAGATCCTTCAGGAAGAGCGCATTCATCGTGCCCTTCAGGCCGATATGGAGGGCGCCAATCTCGCCTTCGGCGAGCGTGATGAGTTTGATCCCGGCAAATTGCAGGCGTTTGAACAGCGCGGCGACGTCCTCTTGATCGCGCGACAGACGATCGAGCGCCTCGGCGACGATGACATCGAACCCCGCTTCGCGCACAGCTTCGAGCATCGCCTGGTAGCCAGGCCGGAGCGTCGTCGCCCCGCTCATCGCGGAATCGCGGAAGACCTGGACCAGTGTCCAGCCCTCCTTGGTGATTCTCTCCTTGCAGAGACGAATCTGGTCCTCGATCGAGGCTTCGCGTTGCTGATCCGAGGAATAGCGGGCGTAAATGGCGGCGCGCATAAGAGGGGCCCTCAACGGGTTTTGCCGGAGATATTGCCGGCGTCGAGAGCAGCGCGCAGGCGCGCCAGGGTCTCCGCCTGCCGACGCGACGCTTGCAGGCTTCTGGCCTGATTATAATGCTTCTGCGTCGTCTCGAGCCCGGCATGGCCGAGAACGAGGTGAGCATCGCCGACATGGCGGGGATTGTCCACGGCGATCGAGGTCGCCGCGGCGTCGCGGAACCAATGCGGCGGCACGCTTTTCCCATAGGCTGTTTTGGTGTGATTGACGATCCGCCTCGCCAGCGCGCCGGTCTCGAGCTGGGTGCCGACTTCGGAAACCCAGAGCGCGTCGATATCGGCCTCGGCGCCGCCGCTTTCGCCGCGCAGCAGAACACGCCGGTGAAGATCGAGATAGCGCTGCAGCCGCGGCAGCAGAGCCAGCGGAAAGAGGGCCTCATAGGCGCGATGAGACTTGGTCTCATCGGCGGCGAACAGGATCCACCAGTTCCCGGAAATCTTCTGCAGTTGCTGGCCAAGCCGCATCGCCGCGAGGTTCTTGATCCGCACCGGCCGATAGGCCAGCACAGCGATCATCAGGCCGTCGCGAAAATGAACAGCCCGACGCCTGGCCGACCAATCGAGAGCCGCCTCGGCTTCGTCCATGACCCGTTCGCCAAGGGCGGCGAGTTCGTCGATCGGTTTTAGGCGGGACAGCTTGTCTCGCGCCGGTTGGGCTCGCGCGCGAAGATTGCGATAGACCTGCGTCAGCCATTTCCAGTCCTTGTCGGGGGCCAGAACGCGCAGCGCATCAAGCAATTCCTGGATTCTACAGAGCGCCGTATAGTCCGCGTGCTGAGAGCGAAGCTCCGCGACATAGGCCGCGACGCGTTCAGGCGTCACCCGTTCCGCGGGGGCGAGATTGGGGTCGCACGCGCCGCGCGCCTGCAGCCAGGACAGCCAGTAGCCGTAGCCGCCCGCGGTTTTGCGCCGCGACGGCGCCGACCAGTTGGCGCCGGCGCCGGCGGCGTCAAACAGGCCTTTGGCTTCGACGCCCTCGGTCCAGAGCGCGCGATCGCGTGCAGGCCAGTCTTCGAGTGGCAAACGACGATAGTCATGCATGACGAGGCGCCCCATCCCTGGTGCGGTGACGATCAATCAAGGCGTCGAGACGGCGCAGGGCGTCGCTCTGCTCGACTCCGCAATAGGACTTTACCGTCGTCGCGAGGCTCTTGTGGCCGAGGAACTGCTTGGCCGTTTCATATTCGCCGGGGTTTTCCCGCAGGAACAGCGTCGCCAAGAGATGCCGGAAGGCGTGAGCATTAAGATCGACCCCTGTTTCCTGGGCGATCGTCCGCTTGATCTGCGCGGCGAGTTGCGCGGGCGTCTTGGCGCCGCCCTGGCGCGCCGGAAACAGAAAGCCGCCGGCGTCCTCGGCCAGGACCGGCCGGCCGCGCGCGAGATAGGCGTCCAGAAGTTCGCCGAGATTGGCCGAAACTTCAAAAGTGAGCGCCTCGCGGTTCTTCACCTCCTGCGCCGGAATGACGATGTGGCGCACGCCGCCGATCCGGGTTTGGACCAGGTGACGGTCGAACCGAAGCGAGGCGAGATTCTTTATCCGCATCGGCGCGACAAGAAGAGTCGCGACCGCGAGCGCGGATTGAAGCCTGACGGCGTCGACGTAGCTCACCGCACCCGACTTCGGCAGCCTGGCAAAGATCGCATCGGGCATATCGATCAGTCGCCGCAGGTTCTCGGGATCGTCGAACTGGCGCAGGCGCGCGCGATTGCGCACGGTCATGCCGGATCCGCCCGGATCCACGTGGCGCCGGATGACCTGCAGCGCGTTTACCTGTGTCATCGGCGCCTCAACCCAATACTTGGCGATCTTGATCGCCGTCAGCGCGAAATTGTGGATCTGCCCGGTCTTGCGCTTGCCGTTTCTCACCCAGAAGAAATTGAGCGCAATCTTCATCGCCTCTTTGGTGACGAGGTCTGCGAGGCTCAAGATCGTGTCGGGCGGGCGTCCGGAATGAACCAGGGCGGCTGCGATCTGCAAAACGCGCAGACGAACGTCCTTGAGCGTCGTCGGGCTGGCGGGGCGCCGACCGGTCTCCGCGAACAGGTCGTCGCCGGCGAGATGCGTCAGATAGGCATCGAGATCATCGGCGAAGGATTTGGGATAGGCCGCGACGGGCAGGGCGTAATTGCGCCGGCGGTCGGGAACGCTCAGGCAGACGTTCGGCCAGCCCTCGACGGCGGCGACGCAGCGGTTCCAGGTCAAACAGACATCACGCACGATCTGCGTCTGGCGCTCGACCAGCGAGTTGTCGCGAAGGCCTTCGGCGAAACGGGCGACGACCTCGTCGTTGATGTGATCGGGCGGGAGTCCCTGGGCCGACGCATAGCCGAAGAACCTGGACAGCCGCGCGCGGTCGTAGCGATCGTCGACACGCGCCAGCAGGTCCTTCCAGCACGGCGCCAAATCGTAGAGGCTGCGCCGCCGCACGATCTTGGCGCCCGTCAGGTCGAGCGCCGCGGTCAGCAGCGCGCGAACGTTCTTCAACCGGCGCGCGGTCATGCCGGCGCCGGCGGGCGTCAGCAGCGACAGCCGGCTGCGCAGCACCGCCGCATCGGCGGGGATGTCGGTCGCCGGCACGCCGATCAGGCCTGCGACCTTGCGGACGGCGGAACTCAAATCGTGACGCCGTTGGCGCGGCAGGTCGGCCCTCTGCGCGAGGCGGGCGAGGACTTCGCCCAGGGTCGCCGGCGCGCGCTGGGGATTGGCGGGAATTACTGAAGCCTGCGGCGATTCTGACGAAGGCCACGAGAGAGTGGGTGCGATCGGCTCGAGGCCGGGCTCGAAGACGTCAGCTGGACGGGGCAGTGGCGCTAGTGAGGCCGCGTTGGTGGACATGTGTGGACTCCAGTGTCCGCTAGTGGACATTACGGTGACATTCGTGATAACGCAAGCATAAAATTGCAAGTCAACTTTATAAAACACAGTCACTAGCGATATAAATGGCATCTATATTGTATTGATACGTAAAATACGAAATCACGTTTGTTTATGTGTGGCCACTTACATTGATCGTGTGTTTCTGGTGTGGGCCAAGAGCGTCTCAAGGTCCTGCTCACTAACGCGAAGCAGTTTGCCGATCCGATGCGCCGGCAGATCCCCGCGCGTGATCATCCGCCGCACCGTCTTCACCGACAGGCCCAGTCGGTCGGCGACAACGACGACGCTGAAAAGACGGGGGCCCGATCCGGGCGTTGGAGGCGGCGCGCTCATTCGTCGACCGCTTCCGAATTGAATTGCGGCCTGGATTCCGCCGGCGGCGGCTCGCGGTCAGAGAGAACGGCGTCGCCTTCCGATCGCCCATTAAACTCTTCCCGCGCCGCCTGTCGGGCCAGCGCGCGCACGAGCCGCGCCAGCGCGACCTCGGCGACTTGGGCGTCGGCGGCGGAGGAGGAGGATTCGGGCGGCGGGACGGTGGACATGGCCGCAATTTAGGGGCGTTCCCGTCTGCGAACTGGCGAAAACCCGGCGCCAGCAAAATCCGTTGCATCGAAGACCAGGCCTTCAGGATCCCCGTTGGCCGCTCTTGTACTCGTCCCAATACCGCCGCAACGCCCCTGTCGAATCGGGCAGCTTCAACCAGCTAAAGACCTGGTGGACGAGTTCGCCGAACGGCGTCTTATCGCTGCGCCCTGGCGCCGGGGTCTGCTCCATTGCCTCGAGCCAATTCACCGCCAGCCACATGATCAGCACAATCGCCTCATCGTCTCGCGGGCGGCCATTGGCGATGACGTCCGGCTTCACAACGCGGGCGCCCTCTATCGGCGTGGCTTCTGACGGAACTCTCGCCCCGCGCGCGACGCCGAAAATGAGGGGCTCGTATCTGGGCTGCGAGCGCTTATACGGCCCCCTGCGACGACCGGGAATAACCACGCCTCCACCGGCGATGCTCCTTCGAACAATCTCCGCGAGCTTCTCCTTCGGCGCGTCGCACAGCCATCCGGGGCGCGATACGATGGGAGCCGGCTCGCTGAAAATTATCGGCCAAAGCCTCTCAGCACGCGTTTCGATCGTGTTCAGCGTCGCCTTCGGCAGGGTTCTGAGTTTGCCACGAATAATTCCGATCTCAGGGTCCGCCTCGTCCGCCAGTCGCCACAACTTGCGCAGACGGTCATGGATTTTCCGAAAGGTCAGGTCGCCCCCTTCCCGTCCGGTCGTAAAATCCGACATCGTTGTGGCCACATTCCGCGCCAAAGCCGCCGCCGCCTCTGGCGCCGTCACCCCAGTCCGGGCCAGAATTTTTTGAATCCAGGCGTGCTGTTCGGAATCAAGTTGCATGCCCTCGAGGTTAGACGCCCCTGATGGCCGGTCAACTCACCGATAGCCACGCCAGAAAGTTAGAAATGTTCACATCATTCTTGTTCCGAGACACCACATCACGCGTGTCGGCTCGAGGCCGACTTCTGCTCCCGGTCGGCGACTGTCTCGTTGGGCGGAAAGCGGAAGACCGTCGTCGCCGTCGGCAAGGGCGAAGATGGCCTGACTGTGGCCCACGAGCGAAGGACTGGTCTCGGACGTAGACCGGTCGAAGGTCCAACGGCAGGGTTGCGTCATAGCACGAAGTCGCTCCGCTCCGGCCCGCTGCGCGGGGGCGTGAGCCGCGACGGCGGGTAGCAAGCCGATAGGATAGCGATGGCGCGACGGGCAGCCCGTCCTGAGATTTGAGGGTCGTTCAACCCCACTCAGGAAGGA
>NZ_JAGRPM010000051.1 GCF_019449565.1 Rhodoblastus sp.
GCCGGATAACGCTCAATAACGCCATGTCTATCACTCCAAAGACCCCCGCTGACGCCAGCCGGGAGAAGTTCAAACATGGGTCAAATCTCAGTGGAAATGCCCGCCCAAAGCGGGTCAGTTCTCAGTGGCAATCAACAGCCTATGGTTCGAGACGAGATCACAGTCGCGCTGTTTGCATAAACGTGCAAGAGATGGAAGCTCTGCGGCTCGAAACTCGCGGTTTGCGCCGCGCGAACGCTTAGCCAGAGCAGGATGCGTTTCCGTGGGAACGCATCCTGCTCTGGATTTGTTAAAAAAGCGGGATTTTTTGCGAAAAACCGGTTTCCACTTTTCGCTTCCCGCTCTGGGGATCCGACAATGGCGGAGCAGAAGGAAAGCTTTTCCTCATATGTCGAAAACGATAGCGAGCTTGCAGGACGGCTGGCGGAAGTCGATCCACGTTTTCATCAGGCATTGGGCATGCGTGTCGCGCTGCGTGTCCTGCCACTCGTTTGCCCTGGCCTCATAACAGGCAATCCCGATTTGGGTGTCGTCGCCTTCAGGCTCGGCTTTTCATCTTGGGCCATGAACAAATATGCGGACGTTATCGCCCCTGAGACAGCATCGATCCCAGCTGGCGGATACGATATCGCCAGAAACATTGACGACCCAGGAGAAATGGCGGCGCATGCAGCAGCTCTTGCTGCCCTTATGGGACCGGAGTCTCCAAATCGAGTTAACATGCTGAATGTTCTGGGTGCGAGCATGGCGGCCGCTCGCACGATCGGCGACGACGACGCAGTCGAGCAAATTCGGCAAAGCGTTCTGCAAGACATCGGGGCATTAAACCAAATCGATGGCCAATTGGTGGACGAACCGCTCTGGCTCGGGGATGTGCGTGGCGATCCAACCTTTGAGGCGAACTTTCCATTATGGGCTCGAAAAGCCTTTGACGCTATTGCTGGTCAATTGGATGGCGCACAGGGACACTGGAGGTCTTTCGTCGACTGGTATCGAGCCTTGCTTCCAAATACGAGGACGGCCAAGCCGGAGAGCGCTTTCGGAGAAGAGGCTGATCTGCAGCTGGTGGCAATGCCCGATGATTTTTGGCGACGCAAGACAGATGACGTCCTGGTGGACGTCGACCGATTGCGGCGTGGCGAAGCCATCCGGTTTAATTCGCCGCCTCCTGATGGGCCTGAAAAGTTCACCCGGCCAGACGGGCGGCGGGAAACCCGCACGGTATTTCTCTCTGACGTCCATGACCCCGACGTCGACTATCTCGATCGGGCGAAGCAGGCCTTCGTTTTGGCCGGCAGGCTAAACCTCATATGGAACAAAGAGAATGCGACAAACGAAAGCGGGGAGCACGCGCGCGATTCGATCCGCCCTGGTTTCGTCGTGCAAATCGATGCGCCTTGGGGCGGAGGCAAGACAGCCTTCGCGTCGTTTCTTGCCACCATCTTGAACCCTTACCGTCACGACGTTCCGCTGCCGATGTGGCTTGACGCTCTCCCCATGAAAGACGAACGCTTCTGGCCCAAAGAAAATCGTCGGCCTTGGCATGTAGTCGGATTCAACGCATGGCGCCATCAGCAGGTGAAGCCACCATGGTGGGTTTTTTACGACGTCGTCCGCCGGCATTGTGCCGAAGCCGCTCTATCCGAGTTGAATCGACAGGCGGCCGAGTTGCCATCGCCCGCTGATCGTTTCTACGGTCGCTCTTGGCTATCGCGCCGGCTACGAGGCTTTAAAGAGTGGGGATCGGAGCTGGTCTGGCGTCTTTGGACGCCAGACTTCCGCGCGAAGTTTATTCTTTCTGTCGTGACGACAGTCTTTGTTGCTGGCCTTTTCGCGTTCAAAATCATTCGATTTGGTGAGAAAGGCATCGCGCTCTCCCCGGAACTTGGAGCGCACGCCGATAGCTTTCAAGCTTTATGGTTGACGCCCCTCGTTCTTCTCTTTACGGGCGCGCCGGCCGTCTGGACCATTTTGTCGGGCGCGACGCAGACGCTGTTTCGCGGAACGCCGGAGGCGGCCCAGAATTACGCGTTAGGCGCCGGGGACCCCCTTGATCGCTTTCGACGACATTTCGCAAGGGTGATCCAGCGTTTTTCACGACCTGTCTTGATCATTATTGACGATTTGGATCGTTGCGAACCTGAATATGTGGTCGAGCTCATTCGCGGCATTCAAACGATCCTGACGAGCTCACGCATCGTCTTCCTCCTTCTTGGCGACAAAGACTGGATTGAGCAAGCCTTCGCGGAAACAAACAAGACCATGAAGGGAATTGATGTTGGAGGCGAACACGAATTTGGCAGTCGTTTTGTCGAAAAAGCGATCCAGTTTTCATTCGTCTTGCCAAAGATTTCCGGTCCCTCACGACAGGCCTACGTGCGCGGCCTCCTGCGCCTCGATGACCAAAAACAAGACGCCCGAGACGACGGCGACAAAATGGCCTCGCCGAGCAGGCAAGCGGCGGTAGCAAGACTGAACGAACGAGAAGAGGAAGTGCTCGGCGTCGAAGACTATGCAAAGCGTGAACAAGCCGCGTCAAAAATGCGCGCCGAGTCCACCCTTCCAGACCTCGATAAGCGCGAAAAGGACGAAGTGCTGCGCCGCTTTGAAGAGCGCCTCGCGCTACGCGCCGCGGCCGATGTCTCGGCAGAGCGTGCGACAAGCCACATGCTTGAAGCGCTCGCCCCATTGCTGCCCGCAAATCCTCGGCAAATAAAGAGGATCGTGAACTCCATATCGTTGATCCAGGAAATAGCGAGGCTGGAACGGCTGGCGCAGCCGGGAACGACAGAATGGCAAGCTCTTGCGCGGTGGATCGTCCTGTTGACCGAATGGCCGCGGACCTGCTCGACTCTCAGCGCCTTTCCGACTTTAGCTGATCAGGCGCTAGGCATTTCCAGCGCCGAGACCGAATTTCCTGACAAGGCCGAGGAGATATTGAAGCTAATAAAATCCAATGGAGCGGTCATGCGTCTGCTGACGTTCCACGACGTAAATCTTGGCTGGGAAAAGAGGGACATCGGAGCGACGGAAATAGCGTGGCTGCGGCGGCTGGCACCCCCAGCGAGTCGGCGGCTTTTGCTACCTATTGGACCGTAAGCCCCAATAGGCGCAGAAAGTAACTGCCGTCACCCCGGAAATTGTCCAACAAATCGGGATTAGCGCACCGGAGGGTTTCCAGCCCGCGTCTTTTGGAAACTCCCTGAATACTGTCAGAAATCTACGAAAATGAGATGCCTCATCGTCCTTCGCCGCGGAATCGCCGTATCCCTTCGGTGGCGGCCGCCTTCCGTTGAGATCGGATTTGGCGGAGAGATCGCTCTTACGAGCGCTCATACGAGCGCGCTTAAGAGTTGCTCATGGCTCATTCCATTTTGCTGACAGGTCCAGATCGTCGCCGCTCC
>NZ_JAGRPM010000052.1 GCF_019449565.1 Rhodoblastus sp.
CACCGACATGTTGAAGCCCAGATGCCACATCAGCCAGACGCCGCCCACCCAGGCGAAGGGCAGCGAGGCCATGACGATCAGGGTCTCGGTCAGCCGCCTGAAGTTGAGATAAAGCAGCAGAAAAATCACCAGCAGCGTCACTGGCACGACGATCCGCATACGGGCTTCCGCCCGCTCCATATATTCAAACTGCCCACTCCAGGCGACGTAATAGCCCGCCGGGAATTTGACCTGCTCCGCGACGGCCTGGCGCGCTTCGGCGACATAGCCGCCAATATCGCGGTCGCGGACGTCGACGAAGACGTAAGCGGCGAGCTGGCCGTTTTCGGTGCGGATCGACGTCGGCCCTCGGACCAGTTCGACCTTCGCGACCTCGCCAAGCGGCGCGGACCCGCCGCCCGGCAGCGAAACCAGCACGCCGTCGGAGATCGATCGTGGATCAGAGCGAAAATCGCGCGGATAACGGATATTGACCCCGTAACGCTCGCGTCCTTCGACCGTCGTCGTGACCGTTTCGCCGCCCAGCGCCGTGGAGATGACCTCCTGGACGTCGCCGATGGTCAGGCCATAACGCGCCAGCGCCGCGCGATCCGGCACGACGTCGAGATAATAGCCGCCGATGATGCGCTCGGCATAAGCGCTCGACGTGCCCGGGACGCGCTTCACCACGGTTTCGACCTGACGCGCGAGACCCTCGATCTGGGTCAGATCGCGCCCGAAGATCTTGACGCCGACCGGCGTTCGTATGCCGGTCGCCAGCATGTCCAGGCGCGCCTTGATCGGCATGGTCCAGGCGTTGGAGACGCCGGGAAACTGCAACGCCGCATCCATTTCGGCGACGAGCGAGTCAATCGTGACGCCCGGACGCCATTGTTCCTTGGGTTTGAGAGCGATGACGGTCTCGAACATTTCCGTGGGCGCCGGGTCCGTCGCGCTCGAAGCGCGTCCGGCCTTGCCATAGGCCGATTGAACTTCGGGGAAGGTCTTGATGATCTTGTCCTGCGTTTGCAGAAGCTCGGCGGCTTTTGTGACCGACAGTCCCGGCAAGGTCGTCGGCATGTAAAGCAGCGTGCCCTCGTTCAGCGTCGGCATGAATTCGCTGCCGATTTGTCGCGCCGGCCAGACGGTCGCGGCAAGGACCGCAAGCGCCAGGACGATCGTGAGGACTTTGGCCCGCAAAACCAGACGGATCACCGGCCGGTAGACCCAGATCAGGAACCGATTGATCGGATTCTTGCTCTCGGGGATGATTTTCCCGCGCACGAAGACGACCATCAGCGCGGGCACGAGCGTCACCGACAGCAGCGCCGCCGCCGCCATCGAAAAGGTCTTCGTGTAGGCGAGCGGACTGAACATCCGGCCCTCCTGCGCTTCCAGAGTGAAGATCGGCAGGAAGGAGACGGTGATCACCAGCAGGCTGAAGAACAGCGCGGGTCCGACTTCCGTCGCCGCCTCGATCAGGATGTCGAGGCGCGGCTTGCCGGGCGGTCCGCGTTCGAGGTGCTTGTGGGCGTTTTCGATCATCACGATCGCTGCGTCGACCATCGCGCCAATCGCGATAGCGATGCCGCCGAGGCTCATGATGTTGGAGCCGAGCCCCAACGCCTTCATCGCGCCAAAGGCCATCAGCACGCCGACCGGCAGCATGATGATGGCGACGAGGGCGCTCCTCACATGCAGCAGGAAGACGATGCAGACGAGCGCTACGATGACGCTTTCCTCGAACAGAGTCCCCTTCAGGGTCTCGATCGCCGCATGGATGAGTTGCGAGCGGTCGTAGACCGGAACGATCTCGACGCCCTTCGGCAGGCTCGGCGCCATTTGCGCCAGGGTCGCCTTGACATTATCGATGACGGTGAGCGCGTTGGCGCCATAGCGCTGGAGGGCGATGCCGCTCGCCACTTCGCCCTCGCCGTTCAATTCCGTGATGCCGCGCCGCTCATCGGGGCCGATTTCGACGCGCGCCACATCCTTCAACAGCAAAGGCGTGCCGTTGTCGGCGCGAAGAACGATGGATTCGAGATCGGGCGCGCCGCGCAGATAGCCGCGGCCCCGAACGATAAACTCGAATTCTGACAGCTCGACGGTGCGCCCGCCGACATCCGTATTGCTGGCGCGGATCGCGTCCCGCAGTTTCGAGAGCGGGATGCCGAGCGCGCGCAGGCGGTTCGGGTCCACGACGACATTATATTGTTTGACGAAGCCGCCGACGCTGGCGACTTCGGCGACGCCTTCCGCCTTGGCGAGGCCGTAGCGGATGGTCCAGTCCTGAATCGAGCGCAGTTCGGCGAGCGTCATTTCCTTGGCGACGACCGCATATTGATAGACCCAGCCGACTCCTGTCGCGTCCGGACCGAGCACCGGCGTCACGCCGGCGGGAAGCCGGCTGCTGGCGGCGCTCAGATATTCGAGGACGCGCGAGCGCGCCCAGTAGATGTCAACGCCGTCCTCGAAAATGATGTAGACGAAGGAGACGCCAAAGAAGGAAAAGCCGCGCACCACTTTCGAGCGCGGGACGGTCAACATGGCGCTGGTCAGCGGATAGGTCACCTGGTCCTCGACGACCTGCGGCGCCTGGCCCGGATATTCGGTATAGACGATCGCCTGGACATCGGAGAGATCGGGGATGGCGTCGAGCGGCAAGGTGCGCAGCGCGAACGCGCCCGCCGCAATGATGAAGACCGCGCCGATCAGGATCAGAGTGAGATTGCGCGCGGACCACGCGATGAGACGAGCGATCATTTCGTTTCCTCCGGCTGGCTCGGTCGTTCGCCAAGCCCTTTGAGGGCAGCCTTCAGATTGCTTTCCGCATCGATCAGGAAATTGGCGGCGGTGACCACCTTGTCGCCATCGGAGACGCCCTCGCGGATTTCGACGTGGCCTTCGCCGCGCCGGCCCGTTTTAACCTGGCGCGGTTCAAATCGGCCTTCGCCTCGATCGAGGATCACCACCTGATCCGCGCCAGAATCGATGACGGCGCTCTCGGGAACCGTCGCGACTTTGTCGCCATCGCCCGCAGAGATTTCGGCCTCGACATACATATCGGGCCGCAGAACGAGATCTGGGTTTTGCAGCTCTACGCGGACCCGCGCGGTGCGCGTCTCGCGGTTGATCTGCGGATAAATCAGGCTGACCGTGCC
>NZ_JAGRPM010000053.1 GCF_019449565.1 Rhodoblastus sp.
CATATCCACCTGGCTCCTAAGCCAGCGAACCACCCAAGGCTCTAATGGAGACGCGTCAGCGCCCGCCGCTCAATTCCGCGGCGACGCCGTCGATGGCCGCCTTATAGGACCCACCAAGCCCGGCGGTCAAGCAGGTTTTTCGAATTTTTTGCGACAGCGGTGGAAAAATCGAATGGCGCGGCGGGAATTTTTAGGTATTTCTCTTTTTAGAATAATGACTTGCTGCAAACGCAAATTTTATTGCTGCGCTCAAGCAATGCGGATTTCATCCGCCATTTGAGCGAAAAGTTCGCCCCAATTATCGCCCCGCTCGCAACGAAACAGCCGCATGGTCGGATACCAGGGCGAGTCCAAGCGCCCATCGAGCCAGCGCCATTCCGCGATATGGCGCAGCGCAACCCAGACCGGTCGCCCCAAAGCCCCTGCGAGATGACCGATGGACGTATCCCAGGTCACCACGAGATCCAGCTCCATCATCATCGCCGCCGTGTCGATGAAAGCATCGGGACCGGAATCGAACTCTTCTCCGAGGTTTTCGAGCTTTCTGGCCAATTCGGGCGGCAATTCGTCTGCGCGGGTCCCTTTTTGGAGGCAGAACAGACGAACGCGCTCAAGGCTCGCGAAAGGCGTCAGGGCCTCAGGTGGGATAGAACGGCGTGGATCGACGCGGAAATCGACATTGCCGCGCCAGCACAGGCCAATCTTCAAGCCTTGCCCGCGCAACCTTTCGCGCCAGAGGGCCTGCCGGTCTGGTTCCGCGTATAGATAGGGCGACGCCAGAAAAAAAAGCGTTCGCCGGCGAAGCGATTGCTCCGCCGGCGAATTTCATGGCCCTATTTGCGCGTCGGGGGCTTACGCCCTCAGTTATGGCGCGCGCCGGTGTGGATGATGGTGCCGACATGCTCGCCGCGCATGGCGGCCGTGATGCGGCCCGGGACGAGGCCGTTCACGATCTGCACGCGCTCGATGTGACGCGCGGTCGCCATGACCTCGATCAGCGCGCGGTCGAATGGCAGCGCGCCTTCGATCCCCGCCAGCTCCGCCGAGGTCGTCTCGCGGATCAGTTTCGCCTGCTTGCCGTTCGGACCATTCGGATCGGCGTCATAGACGCCATCCACGTCCTCCACGATCGTGAGGCCAGCCGCGCCAAGCGCGTCGGCGAGCAGGAACGCGCCCGTATCGCCCCGGTGAGTCGGGATGCGCGAGTTCGGGAACTCGTGGTGGTGATAGGGCGGAAAGGCGCTGCCGACGACCGCGCGGGCCGCCGCGAGGTGGATCGCGAGCTGGCTGGCGATGGTGGGGTGCTCGATATAGGAGACCCCCTCCGGCGCCAGCAGCGACGCGAGGATGTGGCCGTTCTGGCCCGCCTCGCTCGCGGCGAGCGGCGCCAGCGAGCCGACCGGCAGGCCGAGGTCGAGGCCGACGCCATAGAGATGGCGGGCGCGCACGCCCGCGCCGGTCAGGATAAGCAGGCGGTGCTCGGGCAGGAGCTTCCGGATCTCTTCCACAACGGGCAGGATCGCTTCCGCGCCGCGATCCATGATAGAGCGGCCGCCGATCTTGACGACTTGCAGCCAGGGCAGAATCCGCACCGGGCGCCGGCCGGCGACGGGGCGGGTGAGATCCTTGTCCTGAAGGGTCTGGCGCGCAAGCGGCGAAGCGACGTGCTTGATGGTGTTCTCGGTCATGGCTGTCTCTTTAGCTCGCGGTGATGATCGTGCCGACATGTTCGCCGGCGAGCGCGCGGGTGAGGTTGCCCGGGACGAGGCCGTTCACGACCTGCACCTCGCGGACGTGGCGCGACGATTGCAGCAGATCCAGCATCGGAAACTCGAGGATCGAGTCATGCAGCCCCTGCGCCTTCATCTCGTCGACCGTGATCTTCGGGATGAACTTGGCGTCCTTCGAGGTCTTCGGATTGGCCGTGAAGAGGCCGTCCTCGTCCTTCACGAAGATCATCGCCTTGCAGCCGAACTGCTCGGCGACCAGATAGCAGCCAGCGTCGGTGCGGTAGGGTGGAATGACGCCCTCGGCGGCCGGGCGGGTCCACAGGCCATAGGGCGGCATGCCGCTGAAGACGACCGCGTTCACCTCGGTGAGGTAGAGCGGCAAGGCCGACATGCCGGCGCCGCTGACCAGCGAGATGCCGTATTTCGCCAGAAGCTGCCCCAGAATCGCGGCGTTCTGGTCGGCGACCGATGAGCCAAGCTGGGAAAGCACGCCCGCCGGCAGGTTAAGACCGGCCGCGATCGAATAGAGATGGCGGGCGCGGGTGCCGGCGCCGGTGCCGATCAGCATCTGGTGGTTCTTGCGGGCGGCGACGATCTCGTCCAGCAGCGGGTAGAGACCGGCGCGGCCCCGGTCGATGACGCTCTGTCCGCCAATCTTGATGACCGTCGCTTCCGGCAGGATCCGGAAGTCAGCCGAGGTCTCCGCCGCCGCCAGAAGCTGCGGATCGGTCAGGGAGCGCTGGATGAGCAACGCCTCAAGCTCTGCTGTCGTGTTCGCCATGTGGGCGCCTTTCGTCACTAATATATTCGCGTTTCCGTTCGAGCGAATTGATACCGGGTTCGGAAAGGTCCCACAATATGTGAAAAGGATGCGGCTTTTACCACGTGGGAAAAAACGACAGAAAATACACGATTTTACATTTCCTGTCGGCGAATGGAGCGGGACTCGGCGTGAGCGCGCTCAATTGGGCAGGTGCGACTCGGCCAATTGGCGCAAGACCGGCTCCGCGAGCGGCGATTTGCTTGCGACGGCCCACAGATCGAACGACGCCGGACGGCGAAGATGCGCCACCGAGGAGAAGCCAGCGGCCATCAGCTCCCGCGTCAGCAAAGGGGCGGTGAAGCCGGCATTGACCAGATTGCCGTTCTTGTCGGCGACGAACGAGCCCGAGCGGGTCAGATATTGCTGGCCCCAGGCGTCGGAGACGACGAAAAAGCCATCGCCGGAGATCGCGAGATCCGTGGACGAGCTGGTCCCGGTAAGCGTTCCCTGCTTGGCAATATCGAGGCGGGTGCTGGTCGTCACGCCGCCGGCCGAAGTCTGCCCGACGCCCGCCTCATTGACCAGAGTGGAAAATTCCGTATCGGCCTGCTTGTAGCCCACCGTGCTGGAATTCGCCATGTTCTGGCCGACATTGGTCAGATAGTTGGACTGAGCGTTCATGCCCGTCACGCTGGCGTTCATGGCGTCGTATAGACTCATCTTTCCGTCTCCCAACTGCGTTCGATCGCTTTTTTGCGCCTCAAGGCTTGCGCGAGGCTGGCCGGCCGCTGCGGCCGCAAGCCAGCCAGCGCCCCCGTCCAGGGGCGCCTCGGCCTTAACGCGTCGCTCATCTTTTCGGCCTAGTCTGGGGCTGGAGGCTTGGCTCTTGGCGCCGCCTCGTCTTGGTTTCTGCCCGACGACCATGGAGGAACGGCTCAATGCGCGTAGTGCTCGTGGCGACCCAGCAGCCCCTGAGAGAGTCGATCGCCGCGATTCTGGAGAGGGCGGGCCATGTCGTCGCCGGCTTCGCGGAAACCGCGAGCGCCCTCGCTTATCTGAAGGAAGATCAGGCCGCCAACGCCTTCATTGTGGCCGGCGTGGAAAGCGCCACGGCGGGCATGGATATCTGCCGGGAGGGGCGCCTGCTGGCGAGCTTCCAGCGTCCGATCTACATCTGCCTGCTGTCAGCGCCCTTGTCGTCCGACACTATGGTCGAGGCGCTGGATTGCGGCGCGGACGACGTGCTGCATCTGCCGCTCTCCCCTGACGAACTCCACGCCCGCCTTCGCTCCGCCGAGCGTTTCAACCAGATGCAGCTGAAAATGGTGGAAATGGCGACGCACGACGGGTTGACCGGGATGCTGAACCGCCCCGCCTTCTTCGAGCGGGCCGTCAAAATGTGCCGGGAAACCACGGCGCCGCTCGCCGCCATCATGGTGGACATCGATCATTTCAAGTCGATCAACGACCGCTTCGGCCACGCCGCGGGCGACACGGCCCTTCGCGCCGTCGCCCAACGCCTGATCGGAAACGGCGAACTGGCGGGACGGCTCGGCGGCGAGGAATTCGCCCTGCTGCTTCCGCAGGGCGATCCCGACGACGCCTGGCGCGCCGCCGAGGCCCTGCGCGGCGAGATCGAAGCGCGCGAAATCGCCATTGAGACGGCCACCGTGACGGTGACCTGCAGTTTCGGCGTGGCCATCGGCGCTCCCGGCGACGACATAGACGACCTGCTGAGGCGCGCCGACGCCGCGCTCTATGTCGCCAAGCGCGCGGGCCGCAACCTCGTCGCCTATTTCGACCCCGAGACGCCCGACGTGCCGAACCGGCCCAACAGCGTCATCCGCTGCCATGCGGAGCCGGACGGCCTTCCGCTGCGCCGCGCCGTCGGCTGACGAAGTCGACATTCGGCATTTTTCGAAAATTTGATCGGTTCTCGCGCCGCGCGAGGACCGCCCGGCGCCTTTTGTCATCCGCTTGTAACTTTAGTCGGCTTATTCGCGATCAGTTCCCCCGCCGGAAGAAAGTGATCATGACCGCAGCGACGCAAGACGAGGCCCGACCGGCCGTCGTCCGCCCCAATCTCGACCATCCCGCCGAACCGAAAACCGTCTGGGCCCTGATCGCCATTGGCGTCGCCGCCGTGCTCTACGCCGCCTGGTCGATCTATGCCGACATGGGGCAGGAAATTCACGCAGCCAAGTTCTGGCCCTTCCTCATGCTCGGCGTCGCCCTGCTGATCGCGCTCGGCTTTGAATTCGTCAACGGCTTCCATGACACCGCCAATGCGGTCGCGACCGTCATCTATACCCATTCGCTGCCGGCGAATTTCGCGGTGGCCTGGTCGGGCTTCTTCAACTTCCTGGGCGTTCTGACCTCCAGCGGCGCGGTGGCCTTCGGCATCGTCTCGCTGCTGCCGGTCGAGCTGATCCTGCAGGTCGGCTCGGACGCGGGCTTCTCCATGGTCTTCGCCTTGCTCATCGCGGCGATCATCTGGAACCTCGGCACCTGGTGGCTGGGCCTGCCGGCCTCGTCGTCGCATACCCTGATCGGCTCGATCATCGGCGTCGGCGTCGCCAACGCTCTTATGCGCGGCCGCGACGGAACGTCTGGCGTCGATTGGGCCAAGGCCACTGAAATCGGCTACGCCTTGCTGCTGTCGCCGCTGGTCGGCTTCTTCTGCGCCGCCGGCCTGCTGCTGCTGATGAAGCTCCTCATCCGCAAGCCGGAGCTTTATTCCGCGCCGACCGGCGAAGCCAAGCCGCCGCTGTGGATCCGCTCCCTGCTGATCTTCACCTGCACCGGCGTCTCCTTCGCCCATGGCTCCAACGACGGCCAGAAGGGCATGGGCCTGATCATGCTGATCCTGATCGGCACGGTCCCCACGGCCTACGCCCTCAACCGCTCGCTGCCGGTGAGCCATATCGAGCAATTCGTGCAGTCGTCGACCGCCGCCTCGAAGGTCGTGGACGCCCATGCCTCCGGCTACAATATCATCGGCGATCCGCGCCCCATCGTGACCTCCTATATCTCGCGGCACGAGATCACCGGCGGCACGTTCCCCGCGCTGTCGGTGCTGATCCGGGACATCGCCAATCAGGTGAAATCCTATGGCTCCATCGACAAGGTGCCGCTCGACCAGGTCGGCAACACCCGTAACGACATGTACCTGACGTCCGAGGCGATCCGCTTCCTGATGAAGGACAAGGAAGCCGAGCTTTCGGCCTCCGACACCGCCACGCTCAAGACCTACAAGGGCTCGATGGACCAGGCGACCCGGTTCATTCCGACCTGGGTGAAGATCGTCGTCGCCATCGCGCTCGGTCTCGGCACCATGGTGGGCTGGAAGCGCATCGTGGTCACCGTCGGCGAGAAGATCGGCAAGACCCACCTCACCTACGCCCAGGGAGCCTCGGCGGAGCTGGTCGCCATGACCACGATCGGCGCCGCCGACGCCTTCGGCCTGCCGGTCTCCACCACCCATGTGCTGTCCTCCGGCGTCGCCGGAACCATGGCGGCCAATGGCTCGGGCCTGCAAATGAGCACGCTGCGCAATCTGGCCATGGCCTGGGTGCTGACCCTGCCCTGCGCCATGCTGCTCTCGGGCGGCCTCTATTGGTTCTTCCGCACCATCTTCTGAGCGCAAGCCGAATTTCAACAAACCAAGGGGCGGCCGGAGGGCCGCCCCTTTCTTTTGCGCGAGACGACAAAAAGAAGCGCCGCTCTTGCGAGCGGCGCTTCGGCGTTTCAGAAGATGCGTTAACGCGGTCAGTTCGCTTTGCGCGGGCGCAGCCGGATCATTTTCAGCACGTCGCTGCGGATATATTTCTCCTCGATCACCTCAAGGCCCGCCTCCGCGAAATAGTTCTCGGTGGTCGGCGTATAGGTCGCGGCGAAGGTTCCATTGAGCCAGGCCGACATCAGCTTCTGGCGGGCGCGCACCAGCGGGCGCGGCGAGAGGCGGTAATCGACGATGCGGATTTCGCCTTCCGGCTTGCAGACGCGACGCAATTCGGACAGCGCCGCCGCCTGCTCATGATCCTCGATACAGGCGAAGACGAATGTGGCGACAATGCCGTCAAATGTGTTGTCGGCCCAGTCGAGCCGTGTCAGGTCGGAGCAGCGCAATTCGACCATCATGCCGAGCTTGTCGGCCCGCATCCGCGCGCGCTCCAGCATGGCGGCGCTGGCGTCGCAGCCCGAGGCCTTCACGCCATGCGGATAGGCCACGAAATTGCAGCCAGTGCCGCAGCCGGCGTCGAGAATAGCGCCCGTCAGGCCCTCGAACATGCGGCGGCGCAAGGCGCGTTTCCAGCCGATCTCATAGGGGGCGTCGAGCAGGTCGTAGATCGAGGCGATGCGCTCATAGGTTTTGCGGGCGTTCAGACTTTCGACTTGCATCGATTGAGACATCGGCTTTCCTTTCGGCCGCGATTGATCTCGCCTGCCTATGAAAATCAGGTGACAGCACCATGAAGGTCTGGTCTTTTCGGCCCATGACCTCCCCCCTCAACACCTCTCCCTTCAATCTCGCCGCCTTCTGCCTCGCCGAAAACGCCGCCCGCCATCCGGACAAGACCGCGCTGGTCCTGACCGACGGCGCCCATGACCTGCTCCTGAGCTATGGCGAAC
This sequence comes from Rhodoblastus sp., assembly GCF_019449565.1. GTDB lineage: Bacteria > Pseudomonadota > Alphaproteobacteria > Rhizobiales > Beijerinckiaceae > Rhodoblastus. The sequence goes on from NZ_JAGRPM010000053.1 coordinate 7,126, forward strand.
TCGATCTCGCCGTGCGCCGCCTCGCCGCGGGCCTGTCCGCGCTCGGCCTGCCGACCGGCGCGCGGGTGATGATCCGGCGCGGCAACGACCTCTTCTATGTGCTGAGCTTTTTCGCCTGCATCGGCGCCGGACTGGTCGCCCTGCCCTCCTCGTCGCAACTCACGGAGGAAGAGGCCGATTTTCTCGCGGCGGATTCGGGCGCCGCCGCGGTCATCTGCTCTGGCGGCCTGACGGCCCATGGCGCGACGATCATCGACGACGCCGAACTCGCCCGGCTCGCCGCTTTTCCGCCGCGCGCCTACGCCGCGACCGCGCCGGACGACCCGGCCTATCTTATCTACACGTCCGGCACCGCCAGCCGGCCCAAGGGCGTGCTGCACGCCCAGCGCGTGATTCTCGGCCGCGCGCCGATGCTGGACCATTGGCTCGGCCTGACCGGGGCCGACATCATGCTGCATGCGGGCGCGATCAACTGGACCTATACGCTCGGCGTCGGGTTGATGGATCCTTTTTCACGAGGCGCGACGGCGGTGATTTACAACGGCCCGGCCGATCCGGGCGTGTGGCCGGCGCTCATCCGGCGTTTTTCCGCGACGCTGTTTGCCGCTGTTCCCGGCGTTTATCGCCAGATGCTGCGGCAGCCGTCCTGCACTGCGGAGAATCTCGCCAGCCTGCGCCACGGTCTCACCGCCGGCGAAGCGCTCGCCCCAGCCTTGCAGGCGCAATTCCGCGAGCGTTGCGGCAAGCCCCTCTATGAGGCGCTCGGGATGAGCGAAATTTCGACCTATATTTCCAGCGGCCCGACCGTCCCGCCCCCCGCCGGCTCGCCGGGCAAGCCGCAGCCGGGCCGCAAGGTCGTCATCCTGCCGCTGGAGGGCGGCGAAACGCCGCTCGCGCCGGGCGAAAGCGGGCTGATCGCAGTCCATCGCTCCGACCCCGGCCTGATGCTCCGCTATTGGAACCGCCCGGAGGCCGAGGCGGAGGTGTTTCGCGGCGACTGGTTCGTCGGCGGCGACGTCGCCGAGATGGACCCCGACGGCTATGTCTGGCTGCACGGGCGCGCCGACGACCTGATGAACGCGCAGGGCTATCGCGTCTCGCCGGCGGAAGTCGAAGCCGTGTTGAGCCATGCGCCGGGCGTCGCCGATGTCGCGGTCGCGGAACGCCGGGTGCGCGAGGATGTGTCCGTCATCTGCGCCTTCATCGTGACGGCGCCGGGCGCGGCGCTCGATGAGCAAGCCCTCGCCCGCCATTGCGCGGAACATTTGGCCGCTTACAAGAACCCAAAGCAATATCTGGCGCTGAAAAGTCTGCCGCGCACCAAGAACGGCAAGATCGCACGGCGCCTGTTGCCCCAGCTTTGGACGCCGGGAGGCAATCCAAAGGCCGCCGATCAGATCTGAAAAGTCAGCGCCGCCTCGAGCGGAGCGCTCAGCGCCCGCATGTCGGCGAGGCTGTGGTTGTCGAGAACCTCGGCAATGGCGTTGCGCGCCTTGACCATCATCAGCCGCACCGCGCAGGCGCGCTCGTCGGAGCAATCGTCGCAGGCCCGGTAGGCGGTGACGCTGGCGCATTGGATCGGGGCCAGCGGCCCATCGAGCACGCGCACGATATTGCCCACGGCGATCTGGCTCGCAGGCCGCGCCAAGGCATAGCCGCCGCCCTTGCCCTTTTTTGAAAAGACCAGGCCGGCGTTGCGCAATTCCGAGAGGATCTGGTCGAGGAATTTCTTCGGGATATTATTGGAATCGGCCATGTCCTGAACCTGCGCCAGCGCGCCCTGCTCCAGCCCGGCGAGATGGACCATCGCCTTCAACCCGTATTTCCCCTTGTTGGTCAGCATGTGCCCCGTTCCCGCGATGTAATATCCGCTGTCCCTTATCGCGACCCGTCGCGATAAGGGAATCCCTCGCATAAGCCCAAAAGACATCAAAAGACGCCCGATTCTCAACGGGCTTTCGGTCGCGTTCGCTCCTAGCCGGTCCTGACAGGCTTCGGCCTGTCAGGACCGGCCTAAGCCGAATTCCACTAAAATAGCAGCATTGATTGAGAAAACCCATAAAGACGATGGAAAAACGCTTGGGGCCTTTTTCGCTTTTGTCGCATGTCCGTGGCATATTCGCGCCATGCAGGCCGAATCGCCCTCCAGATCCATATTCCGCGTCTTCGCCGACCGCAGACTGGCGCTCATGCTGGCGCTGGGCTTTTCCTCCGGCCTGCCCTTCCTGCTCGTCTTCTCGACCCAATCGGCCTGGCTTCGCGAGGTCGGCGTCGCCAAGGAACATATCGGCCTGATGAGCTGGGTGGCGCTGGCCTATTCCTTCAAATTCCTCTGGGCGCCCCTGCTCGACCGCTATGACGCTCCAATCGTCGGCCGCTGGCTTGGGCGGCGGCGCGGCTGGATGGTCCTCACACAAGGCGCGATTGCGCTCTGCCTCTGCGCCCTCGCCTTCGGCGACCCGGCCAACAACCTACTCTACACCATTGGTTTCGCCTTCTGCCTCGGCTTTTTCGCCGCGACCCAGGATGTCGTGATCGACGGCTGGCGCATCGCCGTCGCCCCGCCCGAACAGCAGGGCGAAATGTCGGCGGCGAGCCAGGTCGGCTATAAATTCGCCATTCTTTGCGCCGGCGCCGGCGCGCTTTATCTCGCGCAATTCGCAAGCTGGCGCGCCGCCTATCTCGCCATGGCCGGGATGATGGCCGTGGGCCTCGCCGCCAGCCTGCTGGCGCCTGAACCCGCCGCCCATCTCGTGGCGCGGCGCGACGGCCACGACAATGTCTTTGCTGCCTATGCCGATCCGCTGAAGGATTTCTTCCGTCGCAACGGCCGCTTCGCGCTGCTGTTCCTCTGCCTGCTCGCCATCTACCGCCTGCCGGATTTCGTTTCCGGCGTGATGGCCAATCCGCTCTATATCGACCTCGGCTTTTCCAAGGCCGACATCGCCACGGTTACCAAATTGTTCGGCTTCTGGGTCGGGCTCGGCGGAATCGCCGCGGGCGGAATCGCCGTCGCCCGCTTTGGCCTGATGCCGTCTCTCCTGATCGGCGGTATCGCCGCCAGCGCCTCGCATCTCAGCCTCGCGGCGCTCGCGGCGACGGGCGCCAGCCTGAAGATGCTGACTTTGGCGATCTGCGTCGAGAATTTCGCCGGCGGCTTCGCCGGAACGGCGCTGATCGCCTTCATGTCCTCGCTGACCTCGCCGCTTTACGCGGCGGCGCAATATGCGCTGCTCTCCTCGCTCTACGCCTTGCCCGGCAAGATTTTGGGCGGGTTTTCCGGCTTCGCCGTCGCCGCCTTCGGCTATCCGGCCTTTTTCATCGCCACCTCCTGCATCGGAATCCCCGTGGCCCTGATCTGCGTTGCGGTCTGGCGCGTCCAGTCGCGACAGGAGGCCCAGTCTCGGCGGGACGCTCAAGCGCAGCAGGAGTCCCAAGCGCCGCAGCAAGCCAAAGAGAGCCGGCCCGAACCCGCCTAGCCGTCAACCAAGCCGTCCTTTCGCCAAAAGCCGCGCTGGCGCGACAGCGCCTGAGCTGGCATGAAATCCCCGTCGGCTCGCCCCGGCCCATCGAGATCGAATCCCATACGGAACCCCGCCGCATGACTCTTTCGCTCCAGAACGTCCTGACCATCGCCACGAAACCCTTTCCCGACCAGCGCCCCGGCACCTCCGGGCTGCGCAAGAAGACGAAAACTTTCCAGCAGCCGCATTATCTGGCCAATTTCGTCCAGTCGATTTTCAGCTCGCTCGAAGGTTTTGGGGGCAAGACGCTGGTGGTCGGCGGCGATGGGCGCTTCTTCAATCGCGAAGCGATCCAGATCGTGATCCGCATGGCCGCTGCCAATGGTTTTGGCGAAATCCTGATCGGGCGCGGCGGCATCCTCTCGACGCCCGCCGCTTCGGCGCTCATTCGCGCGGAACAGGCTTTCGGCGGCATTGTGCTCTCGGCGAGCCACAATCCCGGCGGGCCGGACGAGGATTTCGGCATTAAATATAATATTTCCAACGGCGGCCCCGCTCCGGAAAACATCACCGAGGCGATCTTCGCCCATAGCCGGACCATCGAAAGCTACCAGACGATCGAGGCGCCCGATGTCGATCTCGACACGCTCGGCGAGACGCGAGTCGGCGGGGCAATTGTGCGGATCGTCGATCCGGTCGCAGTCTACAAGGCGCTGATGGAAAGCCTGTTCGACTTCCCGGCCATCGCGCAAATGTTCCGCGACGGCTTCACGCTGAAATTCGACGCCATGAGCGCCGTGACCGGCCCCTACGCCAAGGCGATCTTCGAGGATGCATTGGGCGCCGCGCCCGGCAGCGTCGTCAATGCCGAGCCTTTGCCCGATTTCGGCGGCCACCATCCGGACCCCAATCTGGTCCACGCCAAACATCTCTATGATCTCGCCATGTCGGGGGACTCGCCCGACCTCTGCGCCGCCTCGGACGGCGATGGCGACCGCAATCTGATCATCGGGCGCGGCCAGTTCGTCACGCCGTCGGATTCGCTTGCCATCATCGCCGCCAACGCCCATCTCACGCCCGGCTACAAGACCGGCGTCGCCGGGGTCGCGCGCTCCATGCCGACCAGCGGCGCCGCCGATCGCGTCGCGGCAAAGCTGAAGATTGGCATGTACGAGACGCCGACCGGATGGAAATTCTTCGGCAACCTGCTCGACGCCGGCAAGGTCACGATCTGCGGCGAGGAAAGCGCGGGTTCAGGCTCCAACCACGTCCGCGAGAAGGACGGCCTGTGGGCCGTGCTGATGTGGCTCAATATTCTCGCCGCGCGCAAGCAGAGCGTGAAGGAGATCGTGCGCGCGCATTGGGCGGAATATGGCCGCAATTATTATTCCCGCCACGATTACGAGGAAGTGGCGAGCGAAGCCGCCAATGCGCTCATCGCCGATCTGCGCGCAAAACTGCCGGCGCTGGCCGGAACGAGCTTCGGCGCGCTCAAGATCGAGGCTGCGGATGATTTCGCCTATAGCGATCCCATCGACGGCTCGGTCTCCAAACAGCAGGGAATCCGCATTCTCTTCGCCGACGGCTCACGCATCGTCTATCGCCTCTCCGGCACCGGCACCTCGGGCGCGACGCTGCGCGTCTATATCGAACGCTATGAGCCCGACCCGGCGCGGCACGATCTGGAAACGCAGGCCGCTCTCGCCGATCTCATCGCCTGCGCCGAAAAGATCGCGGACATCCAAGGCCATACTGGCCGCGACAAGCCCAGCGTCATTACCTGATTTTCTGTTTCGTCGATTGCGATAAATCGCAATCAACGTCCCCTCGCATAGGCTCGGCCAGAAGCCCGTCGAAAGACGGGCGTCTTTCGACGCCCTTTCGCATTCGCTCCTAACCGGTTCTCGTTGACCGAGAACCGGTCCTAGCGCCGCACAAAAACGGTCGCGATGTCATCGCGAAAAACCTGCCGCCAGTCCGGCGAGCCGGCAAGAATCTGATTGGCTGGCATGACGCTCGGCAGCAGGGTCCAGCCGATCTTCGGATCGGCCAGCAGGGCCGTCAGCGTTTCAGGCTTGCGTCCGGCGAGCGCCAGCGACAGGTCGTAATGCATCATGCCGAACAGTTCGGCGCGGCCATCGACATAGGTCGGCACATGCTGGCTGATCAGAAAGCCGCCGAACCGATCCTCGTTCAGCACCCCGCCCGTGGCGCCGGCGGCGATAGCGGCGTCGAGCGCGGCCTGCGGCGCCGACTCTGCGGGCAGAGTCAGCGGCCCCTGCCGGATCGCCATTCCGGCCGCGACCGCCAGCAGAACAGCGATTCCGAAAGCGGCCAGCGGTCGTTTTTCGCGCGGCAGGCGCGTGACGCCGCCCAGTGCCGCAACCGGCGCGCCGAGCAGCAAAGCGATGATCATCAGGCCAAGCGTCTCCTGCCGCACATGGGCGAGCATGGAATGCAGCAGCGCCGCCAGCAAAGCGACGCGCGGCGCGGGCAGGCGCAACCCGCTCAGCAGAGCCGCGCCGATCCCAAGCAGCAAGATGAATTCGAAATGGCCGAAACCCGCGAAATTTTGCGGGCGCCACTCGACGATCAGGCTCATCGCCGGCCCAAGTTCCAGAACGCCGCGCGCGGCGACGATCACGCCCCAGCCATAGGGATGGATCAGCGCCGCCAGCCCGCAGGCCAAAGCGAAAGCCAGCCAGCGCAGGGCGAGCCGCATGCGCGAACCTTCCGTCCGGGCGAGGGCTTCCCAGGCAAAAAAGGGCATCAGGATGAAGCCGAACAGGAAGGAGCCATGCAGATTAGCCCAGAGCGTGATGAGAAGCGCTGCGGCCCAGCGCGGGGTGCGGCCCTGCTCGGCGGCCTCCAGCAATTGCGCGGCGAACAAAGCCACGACGGGCCAGGCCAGCACATGCGGCCGCGCCAGCAGGTGGAAATTGCCCGCCAGCGCGATGACGACGACGACCGCCAGCGCGAAAAGCCCGCCGGCGCGGCGCTCGACATGGGCGAAGATGATCGCATAGGCCGCGCTGGCCGCGAAAAGGGCGAGCAGCGCCGCGCCGGTCCAGCCTGCGAATTTGAAGGCCAGCGCATAAAGAACCTGCGATAGCCATTCCTTGGCGATCCAGGGCTGCCCGGCCATGGTCCAGGAATAGGTATCGACGGTCGGGAAACGGCCCGAGGCGAGAATGTCCTGCCCGGTGCGGACATGCCAGAGCATGTCGGGATCGGCCAGCAGGCTCGCCATTGACGGAAGAAGCAGAGCGAAAATCCCGAGGCCGGCCAAAATCGCCTGCGGCCAGTCGAGCGGCGGCGCGGCGGCGAGCGGCGGCAGGATCAGGCGGCCCAACAAGGAATTCGACCGCGCTGGCGCATTCCGCGCGGCGGAAACATCAAAAACAGCCGACTCGGTCATGCCGCCATCCCAAAACGAGCGAGCGAAGCCTATATGGAAAAGATTGACGGATTGGTCGGCTGGTGGCGTTTACGCGTGATCGCGGGGCAAAAAAAAACGCCTCGGAGCGGACTTGCCTTTATACTCACAATGAGTATATGTAGGAAGTGTGAACAGGAGAGCATCCTGAAGAGCCGTTTCGACGGCCTTTTTATCGGTTCTAGTTATGCTCAAGCTGAGCATAACAGGGAGTGAGCGTCATGCAGGTTCTTTCGTCTTCGCGTCGTTCGGCGGACCCGATGTCCGAGCAGCCTTCGGCCCAGCCAGGCCCGGCCGCCCTGCGCCATGGCGTCCTTCCGATGCCCAATCTCGCCTGGACGCCTGAAGTGGCCCGCGAGACCGCGCATCTCTATGAAAAGGTCAAGTCGATCATCCCGCCGATCGAATGGCCTTTCCATGCGCCTTATGTGAAGGCGATCAATGAGCTGAAGAAGCAGCGCAACGCCGTCATCCTGGCCCATAACTACCAGACGCCGGAGATCTATAATTGCGTCGCTGACGTCGTCGGCGACTCGCTCCAGCTCGCGCGCCTCGCCGGCCAGTCCGACGCCGATATCATCGTGCAGGGCGGCGTGCATTTCATGGCTGAGACCTCGAAGCTGCTCAGCCCGGACAAGACCGTGCTGATCCCGGATTCACGCGCCGGCTGTTCGCTGGCCGCCTCCATCACAGGAGCGGACGTGCGCGCGCTGCGCCGCAAATATCCCGGCGTTCCGGTCGTCGCTTATGTCAACACCTCCGCCGACGTGAAGGCGGAAGTTGATATCTGCTGCACTTCGTCCAACGCCGTGAAGGTGGTCGAGAGCCTGGGAACCGACACGGTCATCATGGTTCCAGACCGCTTCCTCGCGGCCAATGTGGCGCGCCAGACCAAGGTGAAGATCATCGCCTGGCACGGCGCCTGCGAAGTGCACGAGCGCTTCACCGCCGAGGAACTGCTGCGCTATCGCGCGGACGATCCCTCGATCGAGCTGATCGCGCATCCCGAATGCCCGCCGGAAGTCGTGGATGTCTGCGACTTCTCCGGCTCGACCGCGGCCATGATCGATTACGTCAAGACGCGCAAGCCGAAGCGGGTTCTGCTCGTGACGGAATGTTCGATGGCCGATAATGTCGCGGCGGAAAATCCCGGCGTGGATTTCGTGCGCCCCTGCAATCTCTGCCCGCACATGAAGCGGATCACGCTGCCGAAAATTCTCGACAGCCTTGTCTATATGCGCGAGGAAGTGACCATCGACCCGCTTCTCGCCCTGCGCGCCCGCCGTTCGGTCGAACGGATGATCGAGCTGAAGTGAGCGGGTCCTTCCCTCTCCGCGCGCTCTCCCGCGCGGCGCTCTTTGGCGCTGGAGAGAATGAGGCCTGAAATGTCAGAACCCGATATCTTTATCGTCGGCGGCGGTTTGGCCGGACTGTTCTGCGCCCTGAAGCTGGCGCCGCTCCCGGTCGCCGTTCTCGCCGCCGCGCCCATCGGCGAGGGCTCGTCGTCAGTCTGGGCGCAGGGCGGCATCGCCGCCGCCGTGGCCGAGGGCGACAGCCCCGAACTGCACGCCGCCGACACCAAAGCCGCTGGCGCAGGCATCGTCGATGATGAAACCGCGCTGTCCGTCGCCCGCGAGGCGCGGGCGCGGGTCGATGACCTGTTGCGCATCGGCGCGCCCTTCGATCACGATTCCGCCGGCAATCTCACCCCCTCGCAGGAGGCCGCCCATTCCGCGCGGCGCATCGTGCGCGTCAAGGGGGACGGCGCCGGCGCCGCCATCATGCAGGCCCTGATCGCGGCCGTGCGGCGCACGCCTTCCATCACGCTCCATGAAAATGTCGTCGCCGAGGATCTGATTCTTCAGTCCGGCCGCGTCGCCGGGGTTTTCGCCCGCGACGGCTCCGGCGCCCTGCGCGCCTTCCCGGCCCGGGCGACCGTTCTCGCCTGCGGCGGCATCGGCGCGCTTTACGCGCTGACCACCAATCCGCCCCAGGCCAATGGCGCGGCTCTGGCCTTCGCGGCGCGGGCCGGCGCGCGCATCGCCGACGCCGAATTCGTGCAGTTCCACCCCACCGCCATCGACATCGGCCGCGACCCCGCGCCGCTCGCGACAGAGGCGCTTCGGGGCGAAGGCGCCATTCTGGTCAATCGCGCTGGCCATCGCTTCATGCCGGCGTTGCACAAGGACGCCGAGCTTGCCCCGCGCGACATCGTGGCGCGCGGCGTCTTCGCCGAAATCGCCGCCGGGCGCGGCGCCTTTCTCGACGCGACGAAAGCCGTGGGCGCGGCCTTCGCTGAAAAATTCCCCAATGTCGCGGCGACCTGCCGCTCGGCCGGCGTCGATCCGGCCCGCCAGCCGATCCCGATCGCCCCGGCGGAACATTATCACATGGGCGGAATCTGGACCGACGCGAAGGGCCGGACCTCTCTGCCCGGCCTATGGGCGGCGGGCGAGGTCGCCTCGACCGGTCTGCACGGCGCCAATCGCCTCGCCTCCAACTCCTTGCTGGAAGCAGTCGTCTTCGCTGACCGCGTCGCGCGCGACATCGCGGAGACCCTGCCCGGCCTGCCCGCCCCCCAGCCCTCCACAGCGGCCGAGAAGCCGGCGCGGGCTGACGCGGAGAACGCGACGGAAGTCCGCCGCATCATGTCCCGCCATGTCGGCGTGCTGCGCGACGCCTCCGGCCTGCGCGAGGCCCTGCGCGCGCTTTACGCCCTGCGCGGCAAGGCGCTGGCCGAAGGCGCCGCCGATCTGCGCAACCGCGCCGAGGCCGCCCTTCTCATCGCCGCCAGCGCCTACCTGCGGCGCGAGAGCCGTGGCGGCCATTTCCGCACCGATTTTCCGTCGGCCGATCCCGCCCAGGCGCATCGTTCCGTCATCACGCTGGACGAGGCCTTGAGCCTCGCGCGCAGCGTCGCCGCTTCCGAGGCCGCATGAACCTGCCCGAACTCAATCCCCATCTGGTCGAAGAGGCCGTGCGCGCCGCGCTCGCGGAAGATTTCGGCCGCGCCGGCGACATCACCTCTCAAGCCACCATTCCAGCCTCCGCCCAGGCCAAAGCGGTGATCGCCGCGCGCAGAAAACCCGGCGTGCTGGCGGGACTGGGCCTCGCTCGCAAGGCTTTCGAGCTGGTCGATCCCTCGCTGCGTTTCGAGGCTCTGGCGCGGGACGGCGATCATTTCGCGCCCGGCGCCGTGCTGGCGCGGATCGAAGGCTCCGCCCGGGGCATTCTTTCCGCCGAGCGCGTCGCCCTGAACTTTCTTGGCCGGCTGTGCGGGATCGCGACCCTGACCTCGCAATATGCCGAGGCTGTCGCGCCCACCAAGGCGAAAATCTGCTGCACGCGCAAAACCACGCCCGGCCTGCGCGCCTTCGAGAAATATGCGGTGCGCTGCGGCGGCGGGGTCAATCACCGCTTCGGCCTCGACGACGCCGTCCTCATCAAGGACAATCACATCGCGGTCGCAGGAGGCGTGGCCCCCGCCCTGCGCGCGGCAAAAGCCTTCGTCGGCCATCTCGTCAAGATCGAGATTGAAGTCGACACGCTCGACCAGCTGCGCGAGGTTCTGGCGGAAGGCGCCGACGCCGTCCTGCTGGACAACATGGACCCGGCGCAATTGCGCGAGGCCGTGGCCATGATCGGCGGCCGGATGAAGGCGGAAGCCTCCGGCGGCATTCATCTGGCCGGATTGCGCGAAGTCGCGGAAACCGGCGTCGACCTGATTTCCTCCGGCGCCCTCACCCATTCCGCGCCGGTGCTCGATCTTGGCCTGGATATTGAAATCGGCTGAGCCACCCTTGCCCTGAGGGCGTAAAAACGCCATCTTCCTCGGGTCCAACATCGAAGAGCGCGCGACTCGCCGCGCGTTTGGGAAAGTCCGGTTTCGTGCAATTCAAATCCGCTTCCGTGAACAAAAAGGTCGCGCTCGGCCTCGCCTTCGCATTCGGCCTTCTTCCTTTCCCCAGCCAGGCGCGACAGGCGGTCGAGATATCGGCGCCCTTCGAGGTCGGCGAAAGCCCAGCCGGAAACTATCTTTCCGCGCGCGTCGCCGAGGCGGAGCACGACACGCTCGCGGCCTCGACCTTCCTGCGCGAGTCCCTGCGCGCCGACCCGCATAACAACGAGCTGATCCAGCGTGCCTTCGTCGCCGCGCTCGCCAATGGCGACATGCCGGACGCTTTTGCCCTGGCGCAGAAGCTGGTAGCGCGCGATTCGCACAATTCCTCGGCTCGGCTGACGCTCGCCGTGCGCGATTTCAAGGCGAAGTCCTTCGCGGCGGTCCGCAACCAGCTGAACTCTGGCGTCGCCGTCGCCCAGCGCGACCTCACGACCATCCTTCTGACCGCCTGGAGCTATGTCGGCTCCGGCGAAATCAAGAAGGCGCTGGCGCTCGTCGACACGATGAGCGACCCGAGCTTTGCCGTGTTCCGCGACTTCCACGCCGGACTGATGCTCGATGTCGCCGGCAGGACGCAGGAGGCTGGCGCCCGGCTCAAGGCCGCCTATGCGGGCGACCAGACCACCTTGCGGCTGGTGGACGCCTATGCGCGCAACCTTTCCCGGCAAGGCAAGACTGACGAGGCCAAGGAGGTCTATCTCGCCTTCGCCAAGCTCCAGCCGCGTAATCCCGTCGTGCTGGCCGCGCTCTCGGATCTCGCCGCGGGCAAGAAGCTCGAGCCGATGGTGAAGAACGTCAATGCCGGCGCGGCGGAGGTTCTTTACGGCCTCGGCGCCTATGGCCTCGGCGCCGCCGCCGGCCGGCAGGGCGACGAAATCGCCGCCATCGTCTTCCTGCGGCTGGCACTTGCCCTCGCCCCGGACAATGCGCTCGCCCTCGACACGCTGGGCGAGGCCTATTCCAAGATAAAGCAATATGAATCGGCCGTCGAAATCTATGACGAGGTGCCGGACACAAGCCCGCTGCGCGTCACGACCGACGTCCGCATCGCCCTCCTGCTCGACGCCATGGGCAAGTCCGACGAATCGATCAAGCGCCTGCGCGAAATCGTCGCCGAGAATCCGCAGAACGTCGACGCGCTCTCCGCGCTCGCCGACGTGTTGCGCTCGCACAAGCAATTCGTCGAATCGGCTGACGCCTATACGCGGGTCCTCGCGCTGACCAGCCCGACGGAAAAGAGCCGCTGGGCGATCTATTATTTCAGGGGCGTCGATTACGAGCGCGCCAAGCTTTGGGACAAGGCCGAGCCGGATCTGCAAAAGGCTCTGGAGCTTTACCCGGAACAGCCTCTGGTCCTGAACTATCTCGGCTATTCCTGGGTCGATCAGGGCCTGCATCTCGACGAAGCCTTCAAGATGCTGCGTCGCGCCGTCGAATTGCAGCCCGAGGATGGCTATATCGTCGACTCGCTCGGCTGGGCCCATTACAAGCTCGGCCATTACGACGAATCCCTGCGCCTGCTGGAGCGCGCCATTGAACTGAAGCCGGGCGATCCGGTCATCAACGACCATCTCGGCGACGCCTATTGGCGGGTCGGGCGCAGGCTCGACGCCAGGTTCCAATGGAACCACGCGCGCGATCTCAACCCTGAAAAGGAAGATCTGCCGAAGATTTTGGACAAGATCGAGAAGGGCTTGCCGGATACGCCTGCTCAGGCCGGCGATGCGGCCGCCCCGCCGCCCGCGCCGCATAACGTCACGGGAAACGGCGGCTGATCACGCATTCGGATCGTCTTCCTCGCCCTGCCTGAGGGCGGCGACCAGCGCCGTGTCGAAATAGCGTGTCCAGTCAATGATCTTGAAGTCGCGCCATTTCAGACGATCGACGCCCTCAAGTTCGACCACCGCGCCCGTGCCCCGATGGCGCAGGGTCATCTGCCAGGACATGTAGGACGTGCGCGGCATGTCGACCACGAAATCCTCGACGACGAAATTCACGATCTCGAAGTCGATGTCAAAGGCGCGCCAGGCCTGCCGAATTTCGTCCTTGCCGACGCGCACGCCCGCGGCGGGGATCAGCGCGCGCGAGCCGAGCAGCCTGTAAGTCGCATTGTCGTGGAAGAAAAAAAGCCCAGGCTCATTATCTCCGCGTGCGCGCTTCGCGTAAATATCACGGACAATGGCGAGCCGCTGCTCATGGGTTAAATTTTTAAGATCCATTATTATTCCGTGAAATATTATGATACTGATGAATTTATTATTTAATTATGGGCGAATAAGCGCAGCTCGTGCACAAATATCCTTTGATTCTCTCTCAAATAAATATTTTTCCTCAATTACTTTTTTGCCAGAAAGTCTTCGACTTGATTCCGCTAGCAGTCACGAACAATAAAGGCGAATAATTATTTTTTATTATAAAATATACGAAAAATCCGTCACTGCCAAGTTGAGCGCCAAGCTTGAGCCAAAGCAGCGGCTCATAGGGGCGAGTAGGTTGAAAAATAAAGACTTGCTACGCTCGCGTGGCTGCTTCGTCCATTGCTCAATCTGTACGAAAATGGAAGTTTTTTCCAGCTCTCGCGCATAAAGCTTTTTTTTGGCCAAATTGAAAAAGCGCGCCCTCGCGGGCGCGCTCCAGAAATCGCTCAGGCGACCTGAGAAGGCTCAGTTCTTGGCCTTGTCGACCAGCTTGTTCTTGCCGATCCAGGGCATCATGCCGCGCAGGCGGGCGCCGACTTCCTCGATCTGATGCGAGTCATTGACGCGACGGATGCCCTTGAAGCGGGCGGCGCCGGCGCGATATTCCTGCATCCATTCGGACGTGAACTTGCCGGTCTGGATGTCGTTCAGCACCCGCTTCATCTCGGCCTTGGTCTCGGCGGTGATGACGCGCGGGCCGGTGACATATTCGCCCCATTCGGCCGTGTTGGAGATCGAATAATTCATGTTGGCGATGCCGCCCTCATAGATGAGGTCGACGATCAACTTCACTTCGTGCAGGCATTCGAAATAGGCCATTTCCGGCGCATAGCCCGCCTCGACCAGGGTTTCGAAACCAGCGCGGATCAGCTCGACCAGACCGCCGCAGAGCACGGCCTGCTCGCCGAACAGGTCGGTCTCGCATTCTTCCTTGAAAGTGGTCTCGATGATGCCCGAGCGGCCGCCGCCGATCGCGGAGGCGTAGGACAGGCCGATGTCATGGGCGTTGCCCGAGGCGTCCTGATGGATGGCGATCAGGCAGGGCACGCCGCCGCCCTTGAGATATTCGCCGCGCACGGTATGACCGGGACCCTTGGGCGCGACCATCAGCACGTCAATGTCCTTGCGGGGCTCGATCAGGCCGAAATGCACGTTGAGGCCATGGGCGAACAGCAGCGCCGCGCCGGGACGGATGTTATTCACAATGTCGGCGCTGTAGATGTCGGACTGGAGTTCGTCCGGAGTCAGCATCATCAGCACGTCGGCCCATTTGGCGGCATCGGCGACGCTCAGCACCTTGACGCCCTCGCCTTCCGCCTTGGCGGCGGTGGCTGAGCCCACGCGCAGGGCGACCGCGACGTCCTTCACGCCGGAATCGCGCAGGTTCAGCACATGGGCGTGGCCCTGCGAACCGTAGCCGACCACGGCGACCTTCTTGCCCTTGATCAGATTGATGTCGGCATCGCTATCGTAATAAACGCGCATTTTGCAGCTTTCCGGGTTTTAAGGGGCGCGGGCGCCGCCGCAGTTGAATTTCGATGAGGCCTAATAAGCGCAGAAGCCCGTCGCGTCAAAGGAAAGCGGCGAAAAATAAGCCTTCCGGCTCCGCTTCCGGCTCGTTCCGGGCTCAGAAATCGTCTTGAGAGGCGTCGCGCTCGGCCAGGGGCTCTTCCTCCGTCTCGGCTTCGGTCTGCCCTGCGATGACATAGGAGCCCTTCAGCCAGCGGTGCAGGTCGAGATTGGCGCAGCGCTTGGAGCAGAAGGGCTTGTAAGCCGGATCGACCGGCTTGCCGCACATGGAGCAGGACGGAGCCTGCTTGGCTGGCTGCTTGGCCGCCTCCTTGGCCATCAGGCGACGACCCCGGGCCGCGTCCAGGCCTCGGAGACCGGAAAGCCCAGCCCGTCGAGCAACGCCATCGTCTCGTGGAGCGGCAGCCCGACCACGGCGGTATAGGAGCCGACCAGCTTGATCACGAAGCCGCCCGCGACGCCCTGGATAGCGTAGCCGCCCGCTTTGCCATGCCATTCCCGTGAGGCGACATAGGCGGCGATCTCCTTGCCCGACAGCCGCTTGAACCTCAGCCGGGCCTCGACCAGCCGCGACCGCTCGCGCCCCGAGGGGTCGATCACCGTCACGCCGGTGTAGACGCGGTGCGCCCGGCCGGACAGCAGACGCAGGAAGAGATCCGCGTCCTCGCTGGTTTCACATTTCGGCAGGATGCGCCGGCCGACGCAGACCACCGTGTCGGCGGCGACAACATAGGCGCCCCGCAGTTCCGCGCGGCCCGCAGCCGTCTTTGCGCCGACGCGGGCTTTTTCCAACGCGAGGCGCGCGGCGAGCTTGCGCGGCGATTCATTTCGCCCGGGCGATTCGTCGAGATCGGCGGGCAGCAGCGCGTCGGGCTCAAGCCCGATCTGTTGCAGCAGAGCCAGCCGGCGCGGCGAGCCGGAGGCGAGCGCCAGGCGCGCGGAACGGATTTTCGGCTCTGAGGTCACGGGCTTTCCGAACAGGCTGGCCTATTTGAAGCGATAAGTGATCCGGCCCTTGGTCAGATCATAGGGCGTCATTTCAACCAGCACGCGGTCTCCGGTGAGCACGCGGATGCGGTTCTTGCGCATCTTGCCCGCCGTATGAGCGATGATTTCATGATCGTTTTCGAGGGTCACCCGAAAAGTCGCGTTCGGCAGCAGCTCGCTGACGACGCCGGGAAATTCCAATAATTCTTCTTTCGACATCTGGGTCCTTGCATTGCTCGCGCCCCGGTTGAGCGCTCGCGCCAAAACGGCGGCGGATAACGGGTTAGGTCGGAAGTCGCGTTGCCAACATGGACGGACGCAAGCATGATTGTTCAATCGGCAACAGCTTGGCTCGTCCAGGATGGGTTGCCTGGGCGGCGGGTTCGCAGTATCCAAGCCGCCAAACGCGCCCGCTCAACTAAGCCGCGCTATAACAAATTGCGACGCGCCTGCCAATGGCGCGCAGGGGTGGGACCGTCCAAGACTTTTCGGCAACACTGAAGGTTTTTGGGATGAGTGATCTGTTCGTTTTGCAAACCCGCCTGATCCGCACCTGGTTCGAGCTGATTGAAGTCTATATCGCCACGGTCGCGACCGTTTCCGCCCGCATGCCGATCATCGCGGCCGCGGCCTCCGGTTTCGGCGACAAGCGCGCCCATCGGGAAACTCAAGTGATGGTCGCGGAAAAGCTGCGCGCCGCCTCCGAAGGAGCGGAAGCCGGGGCCCTGGAAAGCGCCAAGGTCGCGCTGAGAGTGCTGACGGGCCAGAATCACCCGGTCGCCGTCGCCGGCCACATGATCGACGTCGCCGCCGCCGCGACGCGCCCCGCGCGCCGGAAAGTCCGCGCCAACGCCCGCCGGCTCACCTCGTCGCGCTGAGTAGGGCTTCGGCTTGGCGCCATGACATAATTTTGAAAAGGGCGCCCCGCTTGGCCACTTGAGGGCTGGACAACCCGCAAATCGCTTTCTATAAGGCCCGAACCTCGACGGCCCGCCGTCGAAGCGCCCAGGTAGCTCAGTTGGTAGAGCATGCGACTGAAAATCGCAGTGTCGGTGGTTCGATTCCGCCCCTGGGCACCATTCATTCTAGGAATAGTGCGTTAATTCAAATAATTAGAATCATTTTCAGATTGCAGCCCACAAAGTAGCCCACAAACCGCAAGCGGTAGGGCTCAGTCTCCAACACCTCAAAAGCATTTCAGGGCTTTTTGGACGAAAGCGTCGTGCATACACGCTTGCGCCCTGTCCGCTTCGGCATGAAGGCGGCTGAAAGTCCGCCAGTGCATATATTTCGGCTTCGCGAAGGGCAGCGACGCGTTGATGTCGGGATCGCGGGTGATGCGTCGCCTCGTCTTTGAGGCGCGCAGTTGCGCCCGACCCCAAGCATCCTCGTTCTGACTGGCATAGGCGAGACCAAGGCATTTGCGACACAAGAAATATTGGCGCGCCGCGTAGAGTTTGACGACGCGCCTCCCGCAAACGTGACCACTGCCAACGCCTGAACAGATGAAGTATGTCCGCTCGCCGCCGAGATTGCACGGGCTCCGAACGAGTCCGACCGCTTGATAAGAAACCACGATGTCTTGGCCGAAAGTCACGCGGCGAGCGAGGCGCAGGCTCTCTTCGTCCGCAAGCACGCCCACGTTTTCCTGGCTCGGCGACAAGGTGACGACCGTCGAAAGGCCCGGCCGCAGCCGCCCCTCTCGGCGCAGAATATTCACGTCAAGGACGGAGCAGCTTTCCACCCTGCGGCGACCGCCGCGCCTCGGCCTTCCCGATCCTATCCCGCCCATCGGAGAGTTTCCGTTTTTATCGAAATCGACTGCAAAATAGCACCTTTCTCAACGAAAGAAGCGACCATTTTTCCCTAATCGATTAATCGGTTTCGATCTTGGAGGGGGATTCGTCATTCTCCGAGTCCCGTTGCCTTTCGGGTCAGGAAATCGTCGCCGCACCCAATCCCACGCTAGGAAAATGCCTCGCCTTCACAACTCCATTCCGGGTCATCCTTGCCGAAGTGGGAAAACACGTTCAAATTCGCGGAGCTTAACCGTTGCGACTCGCGCTAGGATGCAAGCTGTCTTCGACCGCTTAGAGAACAGCAACGAATGATGGGTATTGAGTAAATTTTCGAGCAAGATTTTAGCGGCTGGCGGGGCGACGACGTTGAACAGTTTCTATGAGCGGCCCATTCTGAACTCGCCCTATCGCGCGCCGGAATTGCATCATCCGCTCGACCAGAATGGTCAACCGCTGGAGGGGGAACCGAGGCAGGGACGCCGGCCCTCCCGGTTCATTGTCCCCGTTCCGGCCTCACGGAAGAAGGCGTCGGCCAATCAGGCCATCCTTGACCTTGAGACCTACACCGAAAACGCGCTGATCAACGAGATACGCGGCTACGTCGAGCGGTGGCGGAGCCTGCGCAATCCCGCCGACTGGGGCGTGACCGCGGTCTCCCAGCGGCTTCTGGAGCATTGGCGCCATCACCAGTTCGTCGGCCCGCGTCCCTTCTTCTGCCAGGTCGAAGCCGTCGAGACGATCATCTGGTTAACCGAGGTCGCGCCCAGGCGCGCGGCGTCGAAGGGCCTCCTGGATCAGATTGGCAAGGCCAACGAGGAGGCCAATCCGGAACTCTTCCGCCTGGCCATGAAGATGGCGACGGGCAGCGGCAAGACCACCGTCATGGCCATGATGATCGCCTGGCAGGCGGTGAACGCCTCCCGCAAGGAATCGAAGAACTTCTCCCGCGCCTTCCTGATCGTCGCCCCAGGCATCACGATCAAGGACCGGCTCCGCGTGCTGCAACCGAGCGAGCCGGACAATTACTATGAAACGCGCGAGATCGTCCCGCCTGACATGCTGCCCGACATCCGTCGTGCCGAGATCGTCATCACCAACTACCACGCCTTCCAGCACCGCGAGACGTTGGCCTTACCCAAGGTCGCGCGCAGCTTCCTCCAGGGGAACGATCCCGAGCCACTCAAGACGACGGAAACCGACGCGGAAATGCTGGAGCGCGCGTGCGGCAAGCTGCTTCGCTACGACCGCGTCAACGTCCTCAACGACGAGGCGCACCACTGCTATCGGCACAAGGTCGGCGGCGACGCCGAGGGGGCGCTGACCGGCGACGACAAGAAGGAAGCGGCCGAGAACGAGGAGGCGGCGCGGCTCTGGATCAACGGGATCGAGGCGCTGGACCGCAAGCTGTCGAAGGGCGTGCGCGCGGTCTATGACCTTTCGGCCACGCCCTTTTTCCTGCGCGGCTCGGGCTACGAGGAAGGCACACTTTTCCCCTGGGTCGTCTCCGATTTCAGCCTGATGGACGCGATCGAAAGCGGCATCGTCAAGCTGCCGCGCGTGCCGGTGAGCGACAACCTCGTGCAGACCGACACCGTCGTCTATCGTGACCTGTGGAAGCACATTGGCAAGGGTTTGCCGAAGACCGCCGCGGGCGCGGCAAAGCTCAGCCCCTTCGATCTGCCCAACACGCTGAAGACAGCTCTGAATGCCCTCTACAGCCACTACGAGGGCGAGTTCGATCGCTGGCGGCGCGCCGGGATCGGCGTGCCTCCGGTCTTCATAGTGGTGTGCCAGAACACCGCGATCTCCAAGCTGGTGTTCGAGTGGATCGCAGGCTTCGAGCGCGGCGACGCCGAGGAAGGCGAGCGCGCGGCCTTTCATGCCGGCCACTTGGAGCTGTTCCGCAACTATGATGACCAGGGTGGTCGCCTCCCGCGCCCGCGCACGCTTCTGATCGACTCCCGCCAGATCGAGGCAGGCGACGCGTTGGACAAGGGCTTCCGGGACGCCGCAGGTCCCGAGATCGAGCAGTTCAAGCGCGAACTGGCGGCCCGCGAGGGCGCCGGTGCGGCGCAGGGCGAAGCGAGCGAAAGCGCATTGCTGCGCGAAGTGATGAACACCGTCGGCCGCACCGGCCGGCTCGGCGAGCAGATACGCTGCGTGGTCTCCGTGTCCATGCTCACCGAAGGTTGGGACACCAACACCGTCACCCACATCCTCGGCGTCCGCGCCTTCGGCACCCAGCTTCTGTGCGAGCAGGTGGTCGGGCGCGGCCTGCGCCGCCAATCTTATGACCTCAATCCGGAAACCGGCCTGTTCGACGTAGAATATGCCGACATCATGGGCATCCCCTTCGACTTCGCCGCCTCGCCTCAGGTCGCCAAGCCGACCAAGCCGAAGCCGGTCACGCGCGTCCACGCGATCAAGGAGCGCGCGGCGCTGGAAATCGTCTTCCCGCGCGTAAGCGGCTATCGCCGCGATCTGCCGTCGGAGAAGCTCGAAGCGGTCTTCACCGAGGAGAGCTGCCTGGAGATCACGCCCGCCGACATCGGTCCCACGTCCGTCGTCATGGAAGGGATCGTAGGCGCCGGGGTCACGATCACGCCCGAGGTGTTGGAGCGCCTGCGGCCCTCGGAGATCAGCTTCAACCTCGCGAAGCACCTGCTCTACACGAGCTTCCGTGACGAGGACGGTTTCCCGAAGCAGCACCTGTTTCCGCAGATTCAGCGACTCGCGCGCCGCTGGCTGGATGAAGGCTATCTCGTCACCAAAGGCGTTCCGATCGGCGCGATCCTCTATCAGGACCAGCTCGCGCGCGCGGCGGAGAAAATCGACATCGCCTGCACGCGTGGCAGTGAAGGGCGGATCGTGGCGGTGCTCGATCCCTATAACCCCAAAGGATCGACGCGCCACGTCAACTTCATCACCTCGAAGCCCTGCTGGAAAACCGGAGCGCAGCCGCCCAAGAGCCACATCAGCCATGTCGTGCTGGACTCAAGCTGGGAAGAACAGCTTGCGCTGACGTTAGAAAACCATCCGCGCGTGCTGGCCTATGCCAAGAACCAGGCGCTGGGCTTTGAAATCCCCTATCTCGATCGTGGTGTCACGCGACGCTACCTGCCCGACTTCCTGGTCCGGCTCGACGATGGCGACGAACAGCCGCTCAACCTCGTGCTCGAGGTGAAAGGCATCAAGGACGAGAGCGACAAGGCCAAGGCCCAGACCACGCGCGAACTCTGGGTTCCTGGCGTCAACGCGCTTGGCGGCTTCGGCCGCTGGGCCTTCGCCGAGTTTCGCGACTGGGCCCTGATGGACGAAGACTTCGCCGCGCTGGTCGAACAACTGCTCACGAAGGTTCCCGCCTGATGGCCCGTACTCCCCGATCCTCCAACGGCAAGCCTTCCACTAAGCAGATCGACGCTCTCAAGCATAACGAGGCTACCCGCCGGAACATCCCGACGGCGGAGATGGAAAGCTTCTTCCGGCGCGAGGAGGATGCCGCGCCGCTGCCGCCGAAGCACTATCCGCGCGCGCAGCCTCTGGCCGAGGGCGAGACGCGGACGCCGGAGGAGCCGAGGCAGCCGGAGCTGATCTGGAATGGTGCGAAAATCACCATCACCGACGAGCAGATGAAGGAGTTGGCGGAGACCGGCACGCTCACTCTCTCCGACGCGCAACTGGTCTGGCGCGGCAAAGATCGGCAGGACTGGACCGACCTCGTCGTCAATGTGCCGCCGCTCTACATCCAGGAGAAGATTCATCCCAAAGCGATCATCGACGACCTGAAACGCCGCACCGCCGCGAAGCGCGAGGCCGAGAGCGACACGCCCGACCTGTTCGCCGACTTCAACGGGATCACGCCCGAGCAGCGCGCCGAGTTCTACCAGCACGATCAGCATTGGTCGAACCGGATGATCCTGGGCGACAGCCTTCAGGTGATGGCGAGCCTCGCCGAGCGCGAGAGTCTCAAGGGCAAGGTGCAATGCATCTATTTCGACCCGCCCTATGGGATCAAATTCAACTCCAACTGGCAGGTCTCAACGCAGTCGCGCGATGTGAAGGACGGCAAGCAGGCTGACATCAGCCGCGAACCCGAGCAGGTGAAGGCGTTCCGCGACACTTGGAAGGATGGCATCCACAGCTACTTGACCTATCTGCGTGATCGGCTAACGGCAATGCGCGATTTGCTGACCGAAAGCGGCTCGATCTTCGTGCAGATCAGTGACGAAAATGAGCATCGCGTTCGGGCAGTGATGGACGAGGTGTTTGGGGCAGAGAATTTTGTAAGACTTATTACATTTGTAAAAACGACCGGTCAAACTGACAACCTGCTTGCGTCGGTGGCAGATTACATCATCTGGTACAGCAAAGACCGCGCTCGAACAAAATACAGGCAGCCATTCAAGATCAAGGCGCTCGGCGGCGAAGGCGCTTTAGCATATTCCAAAGCACAGCGAATCGACGGGTCCCGCGGACCGATTGCACCTCATCTGCTTTCGGATGGCTCGCTCGATCCATTGGTGCGAGCTTACACTACCAGCGACTTGACGAGTCAGAGCCCCGGCACTCGCTATCCCGTGCCGTTCGAGGGCAACGTCTTTACCCCGAAAGGCTATTGGAAAACGGAACAGGCTAGTTTTCCGCGCTTGATCAAATCTAGTCGCATCGAAGCAGTTGGAAATGGCCTGCGCTACGTTCGTTTCTTCGACGATTATCCGGCGTTTCCAATGAATGATAATTGGACAGACACCGGAGTTGCCGGCTTTGCCGCAGACAAAACTTACGTAGTTCAGACGTCACCGAAGGTCATCGAACGCTGCATCCTAATGGCCACCGACCCGGGCGATCTCGTCCTCGACCCCACCTGCGGATCGGGCACCACCGCCTATGTCTCCGAGCAATGGGGACGACGCTGGATCACCATAGACACTAGCCGTGTCGCCTTGGCTCTCGCTCGCGCACGGCTGATGGCAGCGCGGTACCCTTGGTATCTCCTCGCCGACAGCCGCGAGGGCCGCGCTAAGGAAGCCGCGTTAAGGAAGCGTGTGCCAGCCGACACGCCGGTCCGCAACGACCTTCGTCAAGGCTTCGTGTATGAGCGCGTGCCACACATTACCCTGAAGTCGATCGCCAACAATTCTCTGATCGACGACATCTGGGAGCAGTGGCTGGCGGTGCTTGAGCCGTTGCGCGCCGCGCTCAACGTCGCGCTCGGCAAGACCTATGAGGAATGGCAAATTCCGCGCGATCTGCCCGCTGGCGCCCCCGATTTGGCCAAGGAGCCTCACGCCAAGTGGTGGGAAGCGCGGATCGCCCGGCAGAAGGAGATCGATGCCTCCATCGCCGCGCGCGCCGACGTCGAATATCTGTACGACAAGCCCTATGTCGACAATTCCCGCGTCCGCGTCGCCGGCCCATTCACCGTCGAGAGCCTCTCGCCCCACCGCGTGCTGCCGGCAAGCGAACAAGAGCTGATCGACGACATCGACGCAGCCGAAGGCCGGCGCTCTCCGGCCGATGCCGATCTCGCGGGACAGGATTTCTCAGGCGTCGTCATCGACTACCTCAAGGCCGAAGGCGTCAAGCAACAGGCCAAAGGCGACCGTATCACCTTTGAGAGCCTCGCCCCCTGGCCGGGCAATTTCATCGGAGCCAGCGGAACCTTCATCGAGGGCGAGAACGGCCCCGAACGCCGCGCCGCGATCCTGATCGGCCCGGAATACGGCACCGTCGGCCGGCAGGACATCGTCGCCGCCGCGCGCGAGGCTGTCGACGCCCGCTTCGACATTCTGATCGCCTGCGCCTTCAACTTCGACGCCCATTCAACGGAGCTGGACAACCTCGGCAGCCTCAAGATCCTCAAGGCCCGCATCAATCCTGACATGCACATGTCGGACGAGCTGAAGAACACCGGGCGCGGCAACATGTTCGTCGTGTTCGGCGAGCCGGATGTCGAAATCCTCGACGACGGCGGCCCGGAAATCCGCGTCAAGGTGCATGGCGTCGACGTGTTCGACCCCAACACCGGCGATATCCGCTCGAACGACACGGCGGGCATCGCCGCCTGGTTCATCGACACCAACTACAACGAGGAAAGCTTCTTCGTCCGCCACGCCTATTTCCTCGGCGCGAACGATCCCTACAAGAGCCTGAAGACCGCGCTTCAGGCGGACGTCGATGAAGACGCCTGGGCGACGCTCTATTCAGACACCTCGCGCCCATTCTCGCGGCCGGCGGGCGGGCGCATAGCCGTAAAAGTGATCAATCACTTCGGGGACGAAGTGATGAAGGTATTTGGGGTGTAAGCATGGCGAACGAAAAATGCCCGATTTGGGGCACGGATGCCGAAGTCACGCGCGTGGCGTCAAATATGTGGCACCAGGCCGTCAATTCCCCTCGGACTGGCGGATGGTACGGCATCGATGACACGGTGACGGACGGCCCGTTGGCGCAAGTTGATGAGCAACTTAGGGCACGTATCACGACATGGATCGTTGGCCAACGCCGGCTCGGTATCGTCTGTCCAAAGGTTACCACCCAGATCTTTGAGGAGATGCGACGCCGCGCTCCGATGCCCGTACATGAACGCGCAGATAGGCTATTGCAGCTAATAGCTCGAAGATCGTCGTCTATTGGATCGAATGTAATCTTGAGTGAGCCGGCGTTAGGCGATGCCGCGCCGCGCGCATGGGAGCCGTTAACCGCTACGGAATCCGCAAAGTGGGGAGAAATCCGATTTCTGACGGATTACCTTAAAAAGCAAGGCTGGATAGACGAAACTCATCCACCTGCTGGCACCGCACACGCAGGCATGTGGCCGAAGTTTATCGTCACCATCGACGGCTACTCCCGTTTGGAGGAGTTCGAGAAGGCGTCCGTCAACTCGTCTCAGGTATTCGTCGCCATGTGGTTCGACGATTGCCTGAATGAGGCATACGAGAACGGGGTCGCAGAAGGAATCGCCGATGCGGGCTATAAGCCTGTCCGCATCGACCGAAAGGACCACAACAATAGGATTGACGACGAGATCATCGCCGAAATAAGGCGGTCCCGATTTCTGGTAGCAGATTTCACTCAAGGCGAGAGTGGCGCGCGCGGCGGCGTTTATTATGAAGCCGGCTTTGCCCACGGCCTGAACATCCCGGTCATTTTCACCTGTCGGGAGGACGTGATCGGCAGCGTGCATTTCGATACGCGCCAATACAACCATATCACCTGGAAGACGCCTGAGGATTTGCGCGAAGGTCTCGCCAATCGCATTTCTGCGACGATCGGTGATGGGCCATTGAAGAGGGCCTGCTGAAGCCATGGACTTCCGCATCGCCGATACATTTACGGACGCCATCGCCAAGCTTACGGCGCAAGAGCAGAAGGCGGTCAAGACGACGGCGTTCGACCTCCAGATGGATCCGTCGTCTCCGGGGCTTTCGTTCCATCGTATCGACAAGTCGAAGGACACGAATTTCTGGTCGGTGCGGGCCAGCGCCGACATCCGGATCATCATCCACAAGGCGGCGGCCAGCATATTGCTCGCCTATGTCGATCATCACGACAAGGCATATGCCTGGGCTGAGAGGCGAAGGATCGAGGCGCATCCAAAAACTGGCGCGATCCAGATCGTCGAAGTTCGCGAACGCGTCGAAGAAGTGGCGCCTCCGGCGACGCTCGACTTGGTTCTCCCCTTGCCCCGATTCGGCGCACCTGCCCAGGCGCAAAAGGCGTTATTTTCAAATCTCGACGACAACGCGCTGCTCTCCATCGGCGTGCCCGCCGACTGGCTTGCCGATGTGCGCGCGGCGACCGAAGACGGCTTTTTCGCGCTCGCCGGCCACCTGCCCGCCGAGGCGTCGGAGGCCTTGCTGGAATATGCCACAACCGGCCGGCTGATTGCGCCAGCGCCGGCGCCAGCGATAGCCAGCCCATTCGCCCATCCCGACGCGCTGCGGCGGATCAGGCTCATCTCCGATCAGGAGGAGTTGGAACAAGCCCTCGAGTTTCCGTGGGAAAAATGGGGCGTCTTCCTGCATCCCTCGCAGCGGACGTTGGTCGAGCGTTCCTTCTCCGGGCCGGCGCGCGTCGCGGGTTCGGCGGGCACAGGCAAAACCATCGTGGCGATCCATCGCGCGGTCCGGCTCGCCCGCGAGACCCCGGAAGCAAGGGTGCTGCTGGCCAGCTTCTCGGGGCCGCTGGCGGCGGAACTAGCGAAGAAAGTGTTGGTCCTGGCGCCCGAGACGGGCGGCATCGTGCCTCGGATCACCACAGCGTCCTTCCAGGGCATCGGAGAGCAGATGTTTCAGCTCGAACATGGCGTGCGTCCCCGCATCGCACCCGACGCCGTGCTGCGCGAGCGTCTGCGCGCCGCCGCGGCAGATTCGGGCCTCAAGGGATTTTCCGATCGGTTTCTGCTGTCCGAGTGGACCAATGTCATCGACGCCTGGGGGCTGACATCGCTCGACGCATATTCGACCGTTCAACGGATGGGGCGCAAGAGCCGGCTCGGCCCCAACCAGCGCGCGAGCCTGTGGCCCGTGTTCCAGGCGGTGCGCGATGCGCTGAAAGCCGAGCGCTACACTACCTGGGCGGATGTCTTCACCGGCCTTGCGGTTGCGCTGGCGAAACGGGAGAGCAAACCGTTCGACCATGTCGTCATCGACGAAGCGCAGGATTTGGCGCCGGCGGAGCTGAGGTTCTTCGCGGCTCTGGCGCCTGGGAAAGCCGATGGACTGTTCCTCGCGGGCGATGTCGGGCAGCGCATTTTCCAGCATCCTTTCTCGTGGGCGAGCCTTGGCGTCGACGTGCGGGGCCGGTCGTACACGCTCAAGGTCTGCTACCGCACCTCGCAGCAGATCAGACGGGCCGCCGACAAACTGTTGCCCACGGTTCTGCGTGACACGGACGGCCTGGAAGACGAGCGCCGCGGAATCATCTCGGTGTTTGACGGTCCGGAGCCCGAAGTGAAGTCCCTCGCCACGATCGCCCAGGAAACCGACGTAGTCCGCCAGACCGTCGAGGCCTGGCTCGACGACGGCATCGCGCCCCACGAGATAGGCTTGTTCGTCCGCACGCCGCAGCTCGTCGCCCGCGCCAGGACCGCGATCGCGGGTCTCGCGGGCGAGGGCGAGATGACCGCCGCACCCATGAGCCTCGCCAAGGGCCTGGAATTTCGCGCCGTCGTCGTAATGGCCTGCGACGAAGGAATCCTTCCGCTCGACGAACGAGTCGCCGATGCCGCTGATGAAGCGGAACTCGACGACATCTATGAGACCGAGCGCCGGCTGCTCTATGTTGCCTGCACCCGAGCGCGAGAGCATCTGCTGCTGACGGGCGTGACGCCGACATCTGAATATCTGGCTGTTGATTGCCACTGAGAACTGACCCGCTTTGGGCGGGCATTTCCACTGAGATTTGACCCATGTTTGAACTTCTCCCGGCTGGCGTCAGCGGGGGTCTTTGGAGTGATAGACATGGCGTTATTGAGCGTTATCCGGC
>NZ_JAGRPM010000054.1 GCF_019449565.1 Rhodoblastus sp.
ACGCCGACCAACACGCCAAGAAAAATGGCGATCAGGACCTGCACATAGAGCTGGCGATACCAGGGCTTCTTGTGCGGCGGCGTCTCCGGCCTCTCGGCGGCGCCGCTCATGTTGATGGGTGTTGCGATTTGGCTCGACATGGTCTGCCTCCCTCGGGGCGAGCTTTTGCTCTCTCCCCGCCTGCTGTTACCAATGAAATTTGCTCTGCGTCACTTCCGCTTTTGCGGCGGAAGATCCGTACAATGACCCTCGAAAACTTCGGCTGCCATGCCGATGGATTCGCCCAGCGTCGGGTGGGGATGGATGGTCTTGCCAATGTCCGACGGCTCGCATCCCATTTCGACCGCCAGACAGATTTCGCTGATCAAATCGCCCGCATGTGTGCCGACAATGCCGCCGCCGATGACGCGATGGGTCGCCTCGTCGAACAGAAGCTTGGTGAAGCCTTCGTCTCGCCCATTCGCGATGGCGCGGCCGGAAGCCGCCCAAGGAAAGACCGACTTGCCGAATTTGACGCCTTCGGCCTTGCACTGCTCTTCCGTCTTGCCGGCCCACGCAACCTCGGGATCGGTATAAGCGACGGACGGAATTTGGCGCGCGTCGAAGAAGGACGGCTCCCCATGCGCGGCCTCGGCGGCGACATGGGCTTCATGCACCGCCTTATGCGCCAGCATCGGCTGTCCGACGATATCGCCGATGGCGAAGATATGCGGAACATTGGTCCGCATCTGCCTGTCGACATCGATGAAGCCGCGATCGGTCACGGCGACGCCAGCCTTGTCGGCGGCGATGTTCTTGCCGTTGGGACTGCGGCCGACCGCCATCAGCACGAGATCATAAACCTGCGGCTGCGGGGGCGCCTTCTCGCCCTCGAAGCTGACCTCGATGCCCGCATCCGTCGCCTTGGCGCCGACAGTTTTGGTCTTGAGCATCACATTGTCGAAGCGATGCGCATTCATCTTTTCCCAGATCTTGACGAGGTCGCGGTCAGCGCCCTGCATCAGGCCATCGAGCATTTCGACCACGTCGATGCGCGCGCCGAGCGTCGAATAGACCGTGGCCATTTCGAGCCCGATGATGCCCCCGCCGACCACCAGCATCCGCTTGGGGATGGACTTCAGCAGCAGCGCCCCGGTGGAATCGACGATGCGCGGATCTTCCGGCAGGAAGGGCAGCTTCACCGACTGGCTGCCGGCGGCGATGATCGCCTTGGCGAATTTGACCACCTTCTTGCCGCCCGCCGTAGTGACCTCGATGTGGTGCGGATCGAGGAACGCGCCGACGCCGGTCAGGACTTCCACCTTGCGCGCCTTGGCCATACCCATGAGGCCGCCGGTCAGCTTCTTGATGACGCCGTCCTTGAAGCCCCGCAGCTTGTCGAGATCGATCTGCGGCGCGCCGTAGGAAATGCCGTGGTCGGGCAGATGCCGCACTTCGTCCATGACCGAAGCGGTGTGCAGCAGCGCCTTGCTCGGAATGCAGCCGACATTGAGGCATACGCCGCCGAGCGTGTCATAGCGTTCGACCAGCACGGTCTTCATGCCGAGATCGGCGCTGCGGAACGCGGCGGAATAGCCGCCCGGCCCGGCGCCGAGCACGATCGTCTCGCATTCGATATCGGCCTTGCCCCCATGACTTGAGGGTGTCGGCGCGGGCGCCGCTGACGGCGCCGGCGCGGCAGGCGAAGCGGGAGCCGGGGCGGAGGTCGCCGCCGCCTCGGCTGTTTCGACGACGAGGATCGCCGTGCCTTCGCTGACCTTGTCGCCGACCGCGACCTTCAGAGCCTTCACGACGCCTGCATGGGAGGAGGGAATCTCCATCGACGCCTTGTCGGATTCGACCATGATAAGACTGGTCTCCACGGCGATGGTTTCGCCAACCTTGACCATGATCTCGATCACGGCGACATCCTTGAAATCGCCGATGTCAGGCACTTTCACTTCGATTTGAGCCGCCATTGCGCGCCCTCCCTGATGTCAGAACAGAACGCGCCGCAGATCGGCGAGCACATTGGCGAAATGCACGTTGAAACGCGCGGCGGCGGCGCCGTCGATGACGCGGTGATCCCATGAGAGCGACAAAGGCAAAGTCAGCCGCCAGCTTGACGAAACGCCATCCGGCGAATGTTGCTTCCAGTAGCCCTTGCACACGCCCATGATCGCCACTTCGGGGGCGTTGATGATCGGCGTGAAATAGACGCCGCCAATGCCGCCGAGCGACGAGATGGTGAAGGTGCCCCCCTGCATCTGGTCCGGCTTGAGCTTGCCGTCGCGCGCCAGTTTCGCGAGTTCGGACATTTCCTTCGCAATTTCCGGCACGCTCTTCTTGTCGGCGTCGCGGATCACCGGCACCACGAGTCCGTTCGGCGTATCGGCGGCGAAACCGATGTGCCAGTAATTCTTGTAGACGAGCGTGTCGCCGTCGAGACTGGCGTTGAATTCGGGGAATTTCTTCAACGCCGACACCGCCGCCTTGACCATGAAAGGCAGCAGCGACAGCTTGACGCCGCTCTTCTCCAGCTCCTTGTTCATCTGGACGCGGAACTTTTCGAGATCAGTGACGTCCGCCTCGTCATGGGTCGTGACATGCGGGATGACGACCCAGTTACGGTGCAGATTGGCCGCCGAAATCTTCTTGATCCGGCCAAGCTCCTTGCGCTCGACGGGGCCGAATTTCGCGAAATCCACCTTGGGCCAGGGCAACAGATCGAGTCCGCCGGCGCCGCCTCCGGCAGCCGGCGCGGACGCCGCCGCCTGCGGCTTCGACGCGCCGCCCTTCGCAAAGGCCTCAACGTCCTCGCGCAGGATGCGGGCGTTGCGGCCCGTTCCCGTCACCTTGCCAAGATCGACGCCCTTTTCGCGCGCCAGCTTGCGCACGGCAGGGCTGGCATAAGCGAGCGCAAAGGCCTTTTCGTCGATTGCGCCGGCCGCCGGTTGGGCGGCGGCCGGCGCCGACGGCGCGGGCGCTACGGAAGCGGACCCGGGAGGATTTTCCGCTGACGCCCGCGCGTCGTCCGTGGCGAGGACCAATATGATCGCGCCCTCGCTGACCTTGTCTCCGACTTGCATTTTCAATTCGCGCACGACGCCCGAAAGCGGCGCGGGAACCTCCATCGTCGCCTTGTCGGATTCGAGCGCGACGAGCGGGTCCTCGGCCTTCACGCGGTCTCCGACCTTCACGAAGATCTCGATGACCGGGACATCCTTGAAATCGCCGATATCAGGAATGCGCACCTCGGCCACGCCTTGCGGCGCGTTTGTGGGCGCGGGCGGCGCCGCGACGCTGGGCAAGGGCGGCGAGGACGGCAGGGCAGCGCCGCCCTCCTCGACCAGTTCGAGGATGACGCTCCCCTCGCTCACCTTGTCGCCCAGAGCGACCTTGATGGACTTGACGACGCCGCCACGCGGCGCGGGCACGTCCATCGTCGCCTTGTCGGATTCCAGCGCGATCAGGGAATCCTCCGGGCTGACCTTGTCGCCCGGCTTCACAAAAATCTCGATCACCGGCACGTCGCTGAAATCGCCGATGTCGGGCACACGAATATCGATCACATTGCTCATGGTTTTTTCCTTGAGACGGCGTCGCGTCGCGCCCAGGCTCGGAGATCATGACCTTCGAGCCTGGGGTGGATTGAATTCAGATCGTCCAGGGCGCGGGGCTCCCGGCGTCGAGTTCGTATTTGGCGATGGCTTCCGCGACGACCGCCGGGGCGATTTTTCCCTCGTCAGCGAGCGCCTTCAGCGCGGCGAGAGCGACATGATGCCGGTCCACTTCAAAGAACCGGCGCAGACTGGCGCGATAGTCGCTACGGCCGAAGCCGTCCGTGCCGAGCGCGACATAGCTGCGGCCCGCCGCATGAACGCTTTCGCGGATCTGGTCAGCGAAATTGCGCATGTAATCGGTCGCGGCGACGACCGGCCCATCATGGCCGTCGAGCTGACTCTCGACCCAGCTCTTGCGGCGCGGTTCAGTGGGGTGCAGACGGCTCCAGCGTTCCGCCGCCATGCCGTCGCGACGCAGTTCGTTGAAGCTGGTCGCGCTCCAGACATCGGCGGTCACGCCGAAATCGGTTTTGAGCAAAGCCGCCGCCGCAATCACCTCGCGCAGGATGGCGCCTGATCCCATGAGCTGAACGCGCAGACCCTTCTTGTCCGAGGGGCCGCCGCTTTTCAGGAGGTAAAGTCCCTTGAGAATCCCCTCTTCCGCGCCTTCGCCCGCTTCGGCGAGGCCCGGATGGGTGTAATTCTCATTCATCAGGGTGACGTAATAATAGACGTCCTCCTGCTCCTGATACATCCGGCGCATGCCTTCGCGGATGATGGTCACGACCTCATAGGCGAAGGTCGGATCATAGGAGACGCAGTTCGGGATCGTGCCCGCAATGATGTGGCTGTGGCCGTCCTCGTGCTGGAGGCCCTCGCCATTAAGCGTCGTGCGTCCCGCCGTGCCGCCGAGCAGGAAGCCGCGCGCCCTGATGTCGCCTGCGAGCCAGGCGAGATCGCCGACCCGCTGCATCCCGAACATCGAATAGAAGATGTAGAATGGGATCATCGGAACGTCATTGGCGCTGTAGGAGGTCGCGGCGACGATCCAGCTCGACATGGCGCCGCCTTCGTTGATGCCCTCCTGCAGAACCTGGCCGTTGCGATCCTCGCGGTAATACATCAGCTGATCGGCGTCCTGCGGGCGGTAAAGCTGGCCAACCGAGGAATAGATGCCAAGCTGGCGGAACATGCCCTCCATGCCGAAGGTGCGGGATTCGTCCGGCACAATCGGCACGATGCGTTTGCCGATAGACTTGTCGCGCACGAGCGTTCCGAGCATCTGCACGAAAGCCATCGTCGTAGAGATTTCGCGCTCGCCGGTGTTTTCCAACAGGCGCTGGAAAGTCGAGAGCGGCGGAATTTCCAGCGAAGCGGACTTGCGTCGCCGCTGTGGCAGGCATCCGCCTAAAGCCGCGCGCTGGGCGCGCAGATATTTCATTTCCGCGCTGTCCTCAGGCAGCGTGATGAAGGGGACTTTTTCCAGCTCCTCGTCGGCGAGCGGAATCTGGAAGCGATCGCGGAAGCCGCGCAGCGCGTCCGCCGTCATTTTCTTGGCCTGATGCGCGATCATCTGGCCTTCGCCGGATTCGCCCATGCCATAGCCTTTGACGGTCTTGGCCAGAATGACGGTCGGCTGGCCCTTGTGCTTCATCGCGGCCGAATAGGCGGCGAATACTTTCACCGGATCATGGCCGCCGCGCGTCAGCTTCCAGATCTCGTCATCGGACATGTCCGCGACGAGCGCCTTCAGCTCTTCATACTTGCCGAAGAAATGCTCGCGGATATAGGCGCCGCTCTTGGACTTGAAATCCTGATATTCGCCGTCGACGCATTCTTCCATGCGCTTGAGCAGCAGGCCGCTCTTGTCCTTTTCCAGCAGCCTGTCCCAGCCCGAGCCCCAGAGCGCCTTGATGACGTTCCAGCCGGCGCCGCGGAAGACGCTTTCCAGTTCCTGCACGATCTTGGCGTTGCCGCGCACCGGGCCGTCCAGGCGCTGAAGATTGCAGTTGATGACGAAGATCAGATTGTCGAGTCTTTCGCGTCCGGCGAGCGAAATGGCGCCGAGCGATTCCGGCTCGTCCATCTCGCCGTCGCCCATGAAGGCCCAGACGCGGCGGTTATCGGTTTCGGCGAGGCCACGGTTCTGGAGATATTTCAGGAACCGCGCCTGATAGATCGCCAGCAGCGGGCCAAGGCCCATCGAGACGGTCGGGAACTGCCAGAATTCCGGCATGAGCCAGGGATGGGGATAGGAAGAGATTCCCTTGCCGCCAGTCTCCTGCCGGAAGCCCAAAAGCTGTTCCTCGGTCAGGCGGCCTTCGAGAAAGGCGCGGGCGTAAATGCCGGGCGCGCAATGGCCCTGCACGAAGACGAGATCGCCGCCATGGCCCTCTGATGGCGCATGCCAGAAATGGCCAAAACCGATGTCATAAAGCGTCGCTGCCGACTGGAAGCTCGCGATATGGCCGCCGAGTTCCGAGCTGTGCTTGTTGGCGCGCAACACGATAGCGAGCGCGTTCCAGCGGATGATCGAGCGCAGCTTGTGCTCGATGGCGCGGTCGCCCGGAAGCGGCGGCTGCTGGTGGGGGGGAATGGTGTTGCAATAGGGGGTGGTCAGCGCGCTGGGCACGAAAAGGCGGTCGCGACGCGCCGCATCCACCACCGCATTGACGACGAAATTCGCGCGTTCGGGACCGCCATGGACTCCAAGCGCCGAAAGCGCATCGACCCATTCCTGCGTCTCGACCGGATCGAGATCTTCCAAAATTGTCTCAGCCATGAGTCCTCCCTGTCGCCGGCAAGCTTCTGCAAGCGGGCGCAAAAATCCGCGCGCCGGCGGGGCCGCCGGAGCCTTCAGTTTGAAAATTTGGTTGGATTGCGCGCGGGCGGTTTCGCCCGCAAGTTCAGCGGCGCTGTCGCAGATCGGTCATGATTTTCGTCTCCCCAGACGCAGTTTTATTCTCGTTGGCGATAAAGACAGCACGATACATGCCACCGGCGCGGGCCTGCCCCGCGTTGAGCGCGGACCTTTTACCAGATTGAAATTTCACTTCTTTTTGGAACCGTGGCAAAGTCCCATCGTCGGGCGAGCCCGAAAGATCGGAAAAGGACGGTGCGGCGAGGCCGAAAATCCGGACGGTGGCCCAAGGCTGGCTGAAACGGCGGCGACCTCGCTGGAACCTGAGCCAGATCATGGCGGCCTCGCGCGAACGAAGGAATGTTCGGCTCATGGATCAAGTCACTTTCATCGCCGCCGCGCTCTCCCTGCTCGCGACGCCCGGACCCACCAACACCCTGCTCGCCACGTCGGGCGCCGAAACCGGCCTGTGCCGCTCTCTTCCGCTGCTGGGCGCCGAACTCGGCGGCTATCTCCTGGCGATCCTGCTGTTGCGCGCCCTGATCGGCCCGCTCATGGCCGCCAATCCGAATTTCGCAATGGCGTTGCATGGCGCCGTCGTCGTCTATCTGCTTTATCTCGCCTTTGCGCTCTGGCGCCGGGGGGCGCGTCAGATCAATGCAGGCGGCGCCATCACTTTCCCGCGCGTGTTTGTGACGACTCTTCTGAACCCGAAGGCGATCATCTTTTCCTTTACGCTGCTGCCGAAGCGCGGCGATATTGGCGAACTGGCTCCATGGCTATCGATGCTGTCGCTCCAGATCGTGACGGTCGGCCTGGGCTGGATCCTGCTGGGCCATATGCTTCGCGGCCGCTTTCGCGAGCCGGGCTTCGCGCACGTCGGCTACCGGATCAGCGCGTTGATCCTGGTCGGGCTTGCTGGAATGATCGGCGGACATTCCCTCAGCCTTGCCTGAACGGGACCCTCGCGAAAGGGATGATCTGACGCCAATGGCCGACCGTGACATCGCATTCCTGCTGGCGCCCGGGGCCGGCGCCCCGTCCACCCACCCGCGCATGCAGGCCTTTGCGCGTCTGCTGGAGCCGATCGGCTCCGTGCATCCCTTCGACTATGCCTACGCCCTCGAGGGCAGGAAAAGTCCTGACCGGCTGCCCAAACTGATCGACACGCACCGCGCGGCGCTCGACGCGCTGCGCCAGAAGCATGATGGCCCGATTGTCCTCGTCGGCAAGAGCATGGGCGGCCGTGTCGGCTGCCACGTCGCGCTGGTGGAGCGCGTCGCGGCGGTCGTCTGCCTCGGCTATCCGCTGTGCGGCGGCGGCGATCCAGCCAAGCTTCGCGATGAGGTCCTGCTGTCGCTCTCGACGCCGGCGCTATTCGTACAAGGCTCGCGGGACAGGCTCTGTCCGCTCGACCTGCTCGAAGACGTGCGGCGCCGGATGCAGGCGCCCAACGACCTGCATGTCGTAGAAGGCGGCGACCATTCGCTGCTCTTGTCCAAGACCGAACTCAAGGCGCGCGGAATCGGTCAGGACCATGTCGATCACGCCATTGGCGAGGCCATTGCCGCCTTCCTGCGGAAGAAATGAACGCCGGTTGGCGAAAACTGCGCAAAATATTCTCCGCCATAACTTCTCGGCAAAAGCGGCGCCGGTCTTGCTAATCGCTTTTCTGCGCCTACAATCGCGGCAGAAAGGAAATTGCGCGTCATGGAGAAGACTACGCTGGCCTCCTTCAGGTACCCGCGGCATCTGACCGAGACGCCGAAGAAATCCTATGTGGCTCAAAATCTCATAGATTTCCTCAAGCTCGACACCTCCTATTTCCTCAAATCCTTCCGCAAGAAATTCAAGCCCGCCAAGGCCGTCGCCGATCCGGGCGACATCCTGACCGGCGATCCCGCTCGAACCGAAGTGCTCGACGTCGTGTCGACGACCCGGAACGCGCAGGATCTTCTGGCTGCAACCGCGTGGCTCGCCGATTTTCATCAATTCATCGTTCGCGACGACGTCGATCATTGGGAGGCCATCGCCCCGGACCTGGTTCTTTGGCGCAATTTTCCCGGCGCCTATGTGCTCTGGACCGCAAGAATCATTCCTTCCCCGGCCCCGGCGCGCGGCGCCAGTCAGCAAGCGCGCTTGCGCATCGTCCGGCAACTCGTCGCCAACACGCAGGCGCTCGAGGCCGTCGCAAGCGCCCTCGACCTCTCGCCCGACGTCCGAATTGAGGACGACGACATCATCGTCTCCTATATCGCAGGGAAAATGCGGCGCCCGGCGCTGACTGAGGGGCATTGACGCGCGCGCGCTCGTGGCATGTCGCCTGTCAGGCGATATTGAGGGCCTTGGCGACTTCGGCGATGGACGCCTTTTCGGCGTCGGTCACCTTGACGCCGCCGAAGCCCAGGAAGCCGCCTTCGGTTGAGGCCTCTGCGACGCTCTCCGAGACATGCTTGAGCCACGCCTTGAAAGGCGCGGCGTCCGCCCCGGCCTTGGCGTCGAGAAGATTGCCCACCTGCGTCAGTTTCGTGATCGCCTGAACCTTGAGTTCGGCGGGGGTCTTGCCGGTGAGGTCGTCCTTAAAACCCTCCCGGGCCGCCGCGCGGCCTTCGGAGGTCGCAATATCGGCCACCATATCCTTGACCAGAGACAGCCCGGCCGGATCCTTCCCGGCTTCGAGCAGGGCGCGTCCGCTCGCCATGCTTTCCTGTAACAGCCCCCAGAGGCCGCTCGGCTCCGCGAGCGTCACGGCGAGGCCCGCGAGCATCGGACTGGCCATGATAAGTTTCCATTCCTCCGCGGTGAAATCAGCTTTCGACGCCATGTCTTCCTCCCCCAATTCTTTATCATTTTGCCGCTGTACGGGCCGCCTCGCGTCGTCACCCGCCGCCGCCTAAATGTGGCTCCGCTTCCTCGGAGCGCATTCGATCTTGGCGTATTCGCGTTCCGGCGTCGGCTGAATTGCGGACCGGGCGAGCGCTTCCTGCGCCTGAAAACCGCAAGCCGCCCATGTGCGCGCTTCGCCGCCGCTCAGGGTCTGAAGGGCGTTGTAATCATGACACTCGCCGGGCGACATCGAGAGCGAGCAGATCAGTATGACCACGGAAAACATGGCGGCCCCTCGTGCAATACGGGTGAAACGGCGCCGGCGAAACTCTGCCGGCGGACGGCGCATCGGATATTCCACGACAAGTCGGGGCGACTTCGGATGTTCCCGGAGCGAGTTTTGTGCGGCGGCAAAATCAGGCGCCCTGACGGCATTTGACCGCCTCGGACCGTCGAAATGATACGCAAACGATAGCACGTTTGACTATTTCCAGAAATTTTTTGAGGAAAGGCCCGGAAACGCCCACGCCTACGGTCTGCCTTCAGAAACGCGGGCGCCCCCCGCTCAAGCGTCGCCGCATTGCCTTCCACGAAGCCAGAACAACTTTTCGCGAGACACGCCAAATTGGGTTGCCCCGCGGCATTTCCCCAGCCACGAGGCGGCGTGGCGGAATCACCGGTCCCGGTCGAGCAGCGCCTTTTCCTCGGCGTCCAGCGCCTGGTCGTCGCATTGGGAGAGCGGCGCGCGGGTGAGCCGGAAATGTTTGTCGTCCTCGGCGAAGGCGTTTTGCACTATGTCGCTCTTCTGGTTCGGCCGGGGCGCCCACAGATCGGTGTCCAGCGGCAGACTGAGCTGAACGACATTCCTGCTCTCAATCGCCAGCCGCACCTTGCCGCCAATGCCAGCGCAGACCGCGGCGCGGTCGAGCCTGTCGCGCACTTTCCCATTGCCGCATTCTGCTACGGATTCGAGCGACGCCGGGCGATCGCGGACGTTCACGCCGAGACGCAACTGATAGCCGTAATCCAGATTGGAATAGACCGTCGCCAGCATGCGGACGGCTGTCACGCGCTGGTCCGGGTGGGCGGCGAGATAGACCGCGTCATAGGTTCGCGTGAAACAGGCGAAGGTCTTACCTTCTCCTGGCTTTTGCCCCGCGAGAAAGGTGACGAATTTGCCGGGCTGCGCCGCCTGCGCCATGAAAGCTGAAAGCAGCGCCAGGACGAAAGACAAAGGCAGGAGGCTGTGGTTACGCATCGACGAGGCTTTCAAAACCGCGATGGATGCGACGTTAGCATTCTTCGCCAACTGAGGCTCGGCCTTCGATTGGCGCAAACGCCGTGATAGGCTCCCAGCAGGCGGGGCGCCGCCTGCCCCGCCACACGCCGGAGTTTTCATGCGCGCGAAATCGATTTTGATCCCTGCCCTGCTGGCCGCCCTCTCCCTCGGCTCGGCTCGGACCGCTGTTGCAGAGGAGGCCCAGAGCGCCGCCTTGTTCGACGCCGTCTTCGTCAATGCCTCGCCGCAGCCGACTTCGCCCGAGGAAACCGCGCGCATTCAGCATTTGACGGAAGCGTTGAAAACGGCGCTGGATAAATCTGGCCGCTATCGCATCGTGGACATTGCGCCGCTGAAGTCGCAGATCGACGGTGTGAAAGACATCCACGACTGCAATGGCTGCGAGATCGAGCTGGCGCAAAAGGCGGGCGCGCAGGTCGCAATCGTGGCCTGGGCGCAGAAAATCAGCAATCTGATCCTGAACCTCAACATCAGGATCGTGGACGTGGCGACCGGCAAGACGCTCAAGGGCGGCAGCGTGGATATTCGCGGCAATACCGATCAGTCCTGGGATCGCGGCCTGAAATATCTGCTCGAGGAGCGCGTCCTGGATGGGCGGGGCTGACGCCCGGCGCCGCGCCGCTTCCCGAATTCAAAAATGCGCGACGCAAAAAGCGCGGCGGAAGCCGTGAGGCCGCCGCCGCGCCGATGCGCCATTCGAGAGGGGAGAATGGAGCTTAGAAAGCCATGGATGTCCGCACGCCCAGGACGACAGCGTCCTTCGCCGGCAAGCCGCTCGCATCGGCGATATTGCCGCCCGGATGGAAGATGTATTGGAGGTCCGGCTGTATGGTCCAACCCGGCATCAGCGCGGCCTGATAGGTGACCTCGATCACGGCTTCGTAGTTCTGCACCGGATAAACGCCGGCGTCATATTGAGCGCCACGCACGGCGTTCGATATCTTCCCATAGGCGCCCGCGACGCCGAACACGTCGTCCGGACGGTTCGGGACGAGGCCGGCGAAGTTCAAGCCGCCGTCAATGTAGAAGTTGATCAGGTTGCGGTCTTCCGGCGACCCCATCGCGCGGACGAAAAAGCCCACGGATTTCGAGCCATCGGCTGCAAGCTTGAGGATCTGCTGATCCCAGACGCCATATATGCCCCAGTTGCCGCGCAGCTGGCCGGGATCATTGCCGGTCAGGGCGATCGGCAGCCCGTTGGCGTCATAGCGAAGATCGTCGAAATGGCCGAAATGCTGATAGGAGCCGAGCTTGATCGAGCCCGCGAGGCCCTGTGCATCCTTGGCCTGGTTATAGCGATATTGGATTTCCTGCATCGCCAGCGGCGAAGTGTCCAGGGCGAAGGTCGTGCCATAGGCGTTGCACTTTTGCGCGTTGCCTACGCCGTTCTTCCCGGCCGGATCGCCATTGAAAACGGCCATCAGCACAGTGAACGGATCGCTGTCCCCGCCGAGTTTCAGCCGTGCGCCCGGCGTTGCGAGCGGATAGGCCGGGCCGCCGGCCGGCAGGTTGGCGGCGGTGAAGGCCGCCCAGCCAAAGGTGCCGTTGACGAACAGCGATCCATATTTGCTGATCAGGAATTCACTATCCGCCGCAAGCTGGCCGAAGCGCAGCCCGACCTTGTCGTTGAAGAACTTCTGCTCGTACCACAATTCAAAGAGGCGAACCGTGACCATGGCCTCGGTATTCGTGACCGGCATCAAGCTGCCGACATAATTGGTCGTCAGGCCGCCGCCCGTGATCCAATAGCCATTGGCGTGAACGGCGCCGCCCTGAATGCCAAACAGCTTCTCCATGTCGGCGTCGATCGCCAGTTCGAGACGCCCGTCATAGGCCGCGCCCTGCTTCTGGCCGCCCGACGGGTTGCCAAACACGTCGCCGATATAATTGACCGAAACCCCGATGCCCTTTTCCGCAAGCTGCTTCTTGAAGGCCGCGACCGAGGCGAGCTGGGGAATATTGTCCGCGATGGACGGCGGCCCGTCGTCGGCGAGAGCCGCGCCCGGAAAGGCGACCAGAGCCGTCAGAGCCGCCGCACGCCAAGCTTTTGCAGAGGCGCTGGAGACGCGCGACACCTCAGTTGGCTTGGTGATAGTCATGAAATTCCCCGTGATCTCGCCCGGCCGAATCCAACGGCCCAGTTGATATCAAGGAATAAAATCCAGGCTTTTACGCACCAATAGAAATGCTCTTGTTTAGAAGATTTCTAATGTGCTTTCATGATGCCTGATGCAGGAATGCCACAATTCCCTCGATAGCGATCACTGGAACGCCAGCTTGGCCCCGACAAGCGCCAGCGCGACGGCCAGCAGCGTGCGCAAGGCGCGGTCGGGCACGCGGGTCGCGAAATGGCTGGCGATCATGATGCCGGGGATCGACCCCAGCAGCAGGGAGATCAGCATCGGCCAATCGACCGAGCCGATGGCCCAATGGCCGGCGCCCGCGATCAGCGTGAGCGGCACGGCATGGGCAATGTCTGTCCCGACGATGCGCAAGGTTGACATCTTCGGATAGAGCATCAGCAAGACCGTGACCCCGATGGCGCCGGCGCCGACCGAGGAGAGCGTCACCATCACGCCCAACGCCGCGCCAAGAACGATTGTCAGCGCCGCAATATGGCGCTCGGACAATCTCGCGAAAGCCGGCCGGGTCTTTTCCACGAGCCAGGGGCGAAACAGCAGCACCGTGGCCGTCAGCAGCAGCGCATAGCCGAGGATAGTGGAGATCGCAGAGCCCGAGCGCTGCGATTGGACGCCCCAATAAGCGAGCAGAGCCAGTGTCGCCAGCGCGGCCGGCGCGCTTCCCGCCGCGAGGCGGCGAACGACAGACCATTCGATCGAGCCATTACGATGATGAACGGCGGAGCCCGTGATTTTTGTCAGCCCGGCATAGAGCAGGTCCGTACCCACCGCCGTCGCCGGATGGATGCCGAACATCAAGACCAGCAGCGGCGTCATCAGCGAACCGCCGCCAACGCCGGTCAGGCCGACCAGTCCGCCGACCGCAAGGCCCGCGAAGGTGTAAGGGAAATGGATGAACTGACCGATCTGCATCATGCGCCCGCTGCTTTACGGAGCAAATTTGTAATTTCTACCT
The DNA here is from genome assembly GCF_019449565.1 of Rhodoblastus sp. Classification (GTDB taxonomy): domain Bacteria; phylum Pseudomonadota; class Alphaproteobacteria; order Rhizobiales; family Beijerinckiaceae; genus Rhodoblastus. Next base: position 13,625 of record NZ_JAGRPM010000054.1, read on the forward strand.
ATTATGTCAATTAATATTTTTTATCGTGATAGATTTTTCTTCTCTTCAACCGCCAAGCTCGCTCCGATCCGCCCCGCCAAAACCATTGGCTTTTCCCGCAGCGCATGAAATATTTGCGACACGCTGGCCCCGGCTGGCCCGCGCGTGGGAAGGAACGAAAAATGAGCGATTCCCGAAACGTGGACAAACGTGTGAGCGGGCCGCGATTAATTGCCATCGTCGGTCCGTTCCAGAGCGGCAAGACCACCCTGCTCGAATGTCTCCTCGCCCGCGCCGGCGCACTGTCCCGCCAGGGCTCGGTGCGCGACGGCTCCTCCGTCGGCGACAGCAGCGCCGAGGCCCGCGCCCACGCCGCGAGCGTCGAGGCCAATATCGCCTCCGTCGACTATCTGGGCGACCGGCTGACCTTCGTCGACCTCCCCGGTTCGATCGAATTCGCGCATGAAGCGCGCAATATCCTGCAGCTCTGCGACGCCGCCATCGTCGTCTGCGAGGCGGACGAACGCAAACTGCCGGCGCTGCGCGTCATTTTGCGCGAGCTGGAGGAGCTGGGAACGCCCCGCATCCTCTTCCTCAACAAGATCGATCAGGCCTCATTGCGCATCCGCGAGACGCTGGCCATGCTGCAGCCAACCTCGCGCACCCCGCTGCTGCTGCGCCAGATTCCGCTCTGGCAGAACGGCATCGTCACTGGGTTCATCGATCTCGCGCTGGAGCGCGCCTTCGTCTATCGCGAACACGCCCCCTCCGAAGTCGTGGACGTGCCCGCCGGCGAAATGCCGCGCGAGAAGGAAGCTCGCTACACCATGCTGGAGCGGCTGGCCGATTATGACGACGCGCTGATGGAAGAGCTGATCGCCGACATCGAGCCGCCGCGCGACCAGATTTTCGACGACCTCACGCGCGACTTGCGCGAGGGGCTCGTCGCCCCGGTGCTGATCGGCTCGGCGGAAGCCGGCCATGGCGTCACCCGCCTGCTGAAGGCCTTGCGCCATGAGTCGCCCGGCATCGCCAGGCTGCGCGCCCGCCTCGGCATTGAAGACGAAGGCCCTGCCCTCGCCCATGTCGTGAAAACGGTCCACACGGCGCATGGCGGCAAGCTGAGCTTCGCCCGCGTGCTGCGTGGCTCGTTCAGCGACGGCGGGGTGGTGCGGAGCGCCAAGGGCGAGGACCGCATCTCGGGCCTGTCCCGGTTGATGGGGCTGGCCAGCTCGAAACAGGGCAGGATCGAAGAGGGCGATAGCGCGGCCTTTGGTCGTCTGGACCATGTCGCGACGGGCGACAGTTTTTCCGATGCCAAGAACGGCGCCCCCGCCGCGGCCGTCGCCATCGTGGCGCCGCCGCAGCCGACCCACGCCGTGGCGCTGGCCGTCAAGGACCGCAAGGACGAGGTGCGTCTCGCGGCGGCTTTGGCCAGGCTGAACGACGAAGACCCTTCGCTGATCTTCGTTCACGACCAGCAAGCGGGCGAGCTGAAGCTTTATGGCCAGGGCGAGATGCATTTGCGGGTCGCGCTGGAGCGGCTCGCCGCGCGCTTCGGCGTGACGGTCGAGACGCACAAGCCGGTCGTCGGCTATCGCGAAACCATCCGTCACGCCGTCTCAGTGCGCGGCCGCCACAAGAAGCAGTCCGGCGGCCATGGCCAGTTTGGCGATGTTGCTCTGGATGTGGCGCCCCTGCCCCGTGGCGAAGGTTTCGCCTTCAGCGAGACCGTCCATGGCGGCGCCGTGCCCAGGAACTATTTCGGGGCCATCGAGGAAGGCTGCCAGGATGCGCTGGAAAAGGGTCCGCTCGGCTTCCCGGTGGTGGACGTCGCCGTGACCTTGACCGACGGCTCCTATCATTCCGTCGATTCCTCCGACATGGCGTTCCGCACTGCGGCGCGCATCGGCGTGTCCGAGGCTCTGGCAAAGGCCAATCCGGTCCTGCTGGAGCCGATCCTCAATGTCGAGATCACAGCGCCAAGCGAGGCGCTCTCTCGCGTCACCGCGATCGCGACCAGCCGCCGCGGCCAGATTCTCGGCTATGACGGACGTCCGGGCTGGGAAGGCTGGGATGTGCTCAATACCCTGATGCCCGAGGCGGAAATGGACGGCCTGATCGTGGAGCTGCGCTCCGCGACGGCGGGCGTCGGCTTCTTCACCCAGAAGTTCGACCATCTCGCCGAAATCGTCGGCAAACCCGCCGACGCCATCGTCGCCCATCACAATGGGGCCAAGGCCCCGGCGCACTGAGCCGGGGATTATCTGGGTTCGTCGGCAGGCAATCCGAGCGTGCGCCCCGGATAGCCCGCGACATCGAAATAGAGCGTGGCGCCCGACGTCTGGAAGCGCAATTCGGTGACATGGCCGAGCGCGTCGTGCGCGGAGCGGCGCGTTTCCAACTTCCACTCGGGCATGGCGCCATTGGGCATGGCTTCGGCCAGCACCCTGCCGACCAGCTTGCCGCGATCCTTCACGTCGAGATCGAGCAGACGCGCGACCGTCTTGCCGATATCGGCGTTGCTGGCGGGCGCGGGATCGACGAAGCTTTGCCTGAAGCTAGGACCGGCCGCCGCCATGACGTTGCGGGTGTCCGCGCGCGAAAAACTGCCATGCATGCCCTGCCCCTGCTGCAAACCGGTGTCGCCGACTGAGACCCCGCAGGTGGTCGGGTCGTCGCAGCCGAGCGAGAAACTGCGGAAATTCACCGCGATCGCCGGGAAAGGCGTCACCGCCGTCCCCTTCAGCGCAATCGCGCTCAAAGGCAGCGTCCCCGGAATTTCGCCGAGATCGTCATCCACGAAAAGCCCGCTGACATAATCCTGCGCCGAGAGAATCTCGACGACTCTCCGCGCCAGAGCAGAATCTTTTTTCGGCAGATAGACGAGGTCCGAGCCGCCATTGGCTGTCACCACCACGTCTGGCTGCGCCGGATCAAGCCCGATCAGCCCATTGGCGCGGCTGGGATAAGCGCTCGGCGCGACGAGAGCGTTCTTGCCGTCAGGATCGAACAAAGGTAGGCCGAGGCCATGGGCGATATCGACCGCGAGAAAGCCCGGCGGCAACAGGCGCGCCGGCACATTGGGATAGCTCTGCGCCGCCGCCCAGCTGGTCGCGCTTTCCTTGGAAATAGTCGAAAAGCCGTGGTCCGAGGTGAGGATCACATCCGTGTCGCCCTCCAGCCCCTCGGCCCTGAGCGCGTCGAGCAGGGCCGCGAGATTATTGTCCGCGTTGCGGATCGCGGCGAGCGAGGTCGGGCCGTTGATACCCGGAATGAGGCGCAGCAGGCTGTCGCCCTGATTATGCTGCGTGCCGTCGGGGTCGCGCGACCAATAGACCAGCACGAAGGGTTTTCCGCGCTCCTTGAACAAAGGAAGCGCCGCCTGGGTCGCGACTTTGACGAAATAGTCCTGCTGCTCGACATTGGCCGACAAGGTCCCCGGCTCTGTCGCCGAGCCGGCGCTCCTGTTGGGACCGCGCCCGGGCGCCTTGTCGGGCAGGCCGGCGGCGGCGATCCGGGCCTTGACCTCGCCGGACAGCGCGACCCCGGCCGGCGAGCCAGTGCTGTCATCGACCACGATGGCATCCGAAACGACGCTTTTGTCGCGACTGTTGGCGAGGTGATCGAAGATCAGCGCCGGGCCGAGCTTGCCGATGGTCGCGGTCGAATAGCCCTTGGCGCGCGCCGCGCGCAGAATCGTTTCCTCGTTCAGGTAATCGCCCGCGAAATGCTCGTCCACGTCGCCGAGCACGGGGTCGTTTTCGAGGAAGGGCGTCACGCTGTCGCCTGCGCCGGGAACGGGAAAGCCGGTGTAGATCGTGTTGGAAAAGTCGCCATGGTCGCCCGGAAAATGGCCCGTAGCGAGGCTCGCGGCATTGGGCGTGGTGAAGGTCGGAAAGACGGAATGGCTGTTCGCGAAGGTCACGCCCTTGCGCATCAGCGCCATCATGGCGGGGGCGGTCTGCTCATTGACCATGCCGGGCCGCAGGCCGTCGGCGACGAACAGCACGACATTATGCGGCCTCTGCTGCGCGAGCGCGGGCGCGGCCAGGGCAAGCATCATGATCACGGCGGAAAAACAGCGCATCGCGGCCTCCATTTTCCGATTGGTTAGACCGGAGGCCGTGACTCTTTCGTGACAAAATCGTTCGAAGCCATACGTCCGGAAGCCGCTATTTGAACTTGCGCTCTTCCTTGCTGAAATTGCTGGCGTGGCCTTCCCGCTCCGCCTGGGCGCGCCAGATCTTGGCTTTCGCCTTCAGCTTGAAATCCGGCGCGACCCGCGAGGCAAGGCGCTCCATTTTCTGGCTGCCGCAGGCCGGGCAGACGGCGGTGTCGCTGAAGCCCATCAGCAGTTCGGAATCCTGTTCGCATTCGGCGCAATGGAAGGAATAGAGCGGCATCATGGTTCCCCGAAAGTTCTGCCTCATATTTAAGCAAGTTTCAGGCCAGCATTTTCAGCCCGATTGCGTGGACACGCTGCGGAAGCGCCACAGCGCGAGTGCCAGAAAGATGGCGCCGATCGCGGCCATGGCGACGAAACGCGGCCAGACGATGTCGAATCCCGCCCCCCGATAAAGGATCGCCTGGGCGATGGCGACGAAATGCGTGGAAGGCGAGGCCTGCATGATCGTGCGCAGGAAGGGCGGCATGGATTCGAGCGGAGTATTGCCGCCCGAGAGCAGGTTCAGCGGCACGGCGACAAGCAGGTAAAGCAGGCCCAGCTGCGGCATGGTCCGGGCGATGGTGGCGAGGAAAATGCCGATCGACGTCGCGAAGAACAGATAGATCGCCACGCCGCACATGAAGAGCGGGATCGAACCTTCGATAGGTATGGCGAGCAGACGCTGAACCACGAAGATCAGCGACAGCCAGACCGCGCCGGCGATGACCAGGCTATTGGCCCAAATCTTGGCCATGGCGATCTCGAAGGGCGTCACCGGCATCACCAGCAGATGCTCGACCGTGCCATGCTCGCGCTCGCGCACCACCGCCGCGCCGGCGAGAATGATCGACAGCATGGTGATAGAGCCGATGATGCCCATGACGCTGCTGAACCAGGCCGTGACGAGATTGGGATTGAAGGCGATGCGCACCGCCTGGCCGACGAGGACGGGCGAGGGTTCGTCCTGCCGGGTTAGGAATTTAGCGATCTCGTTCGCCAGGATCTGCTGCGCATAGCCCGAGCCGATGCCCGCCTGCATCATGGCCGTAGCGTCGACATTAAACTGCAGCACCGGCCTGCGGCCCGCCAGAAGGTCGCGTTGGAAATTGGGTGGAATGTCGAGGATGAAGGTATAGGCGCCGGTGTTCATCAGCCGGTCGACATCGCCTTGCGCTACCGGAACTGCAGGCAGAAAATAGGGCGGCAGGAAGGACCGCGCGAGGCGGCCCGAGAGTTCGGAATGGTCTTCGTCCACCACGGCCAGCGAGGCGTTGTGCAGCTCCTGCGCATTGCTCTGCGCTTGCGCGACGATCGCCAGCGAAAAGGAATAGATCACCAGACCGAGCAGCACCCAGTCGCGGAAGAAGCTGCGCAGCTCCTTGGTCCCCAGCCAGTAGATGTTGCGAAGCGTCTGCATCATTTCTCCTGTTTCCTCAGCAGGAGAAGGCTGATCAGGATCAGCGCCGGAGCGAACAGCGACAGCAAAGCGAGATGGCGCGACAAATCGGCGAAGCCGAGGCCCTTGGTGAAGGCGCCGACTGAAATCGGCAGGAAATAGGTCATGGGGAAGAACTCCCCCATCACCCGTCCGAAGCCGGTCACCGACGAGGCCGGCGTGCTCAGGCCGGAAAACATGGTCGCCGGCAGAATGGTGAGAATGACCGTGCCAAACAATGCCGCGATCTGCGTGCGCGTGAAGGCCGAAACCACCATGCCATAGGCGGTCGTCGCGGCGACATAGGCCAGCGCCCCGAGCGCGAGAATCCCGAAGCCGCCCTTGAGCGGAACCTTGAAGATTGTGAGCGCCATCACGAACATCACGAGGAAATCGATGAAGGCGAGCGCAACATAGGGAATCTGCTTGCCGAGCAGGAATTCCAGTCGCGATACGGGCGTCACATAGAGATTGGTGATCGAGCCCAGCTCCTTCTCGCGCACGATGGCGAGCGCCATCAGGATGGCCGGAATCAAGGCGAGCTGAAGCGCGATGGCGCCCGGAACCATGGTATAGATCGAGTCAAAATCCTGATTGTAGCGGAAGCGCGTCTCGATCGAGGCTGACGCCGCCTCCGAGTCCGCCCCCATGCCGCGAATGGCGGGATCGGCCAGGAATTGCTGATGCACGCCCGAGAGATAGCCGTGGATGGTCTCGGCGCGGAACGGCATGGCGCCGTCGATCCAGACGGACACCTCGGTCGGACGTCCGCGCTTGATGTCGCGGCCAAAGCCCGGCGGAATTTCCACCGTCGCGCTGACCGCGCCGCTCTTCAGGCGCGCGCGCAAATCCTCGGCGTCCTGGATCGGCGCCTGTTCGAGAAAATAGGCCGAACCGCGGATTTCGCTGGCATAGGCCCGGCTGAGAAAGGAATTGTCGCGGTCGAGCACCGCATAGGTCAGCGAATCGACATCCGTCGTGATGCCGAACCCCAGCGCCAGCAGCAGCAAGGCGGGACCGAACAAGGCATAGCCGAGGCGGATCGGATCGCGCGACAGCTCCAGAATTTCGCGGATCGTATAGGCCATCATGCGCCGGAAGCTGAACCACGGCGTCTTCAGCGACGCATCGGGCGATGGCGGGATCGCCGCCTCGTCCGGCGCGGCCGCGTTCCCCCGCCCTGCGCCTGCCTCCTCCAGATAAGCGATGAAAGCGTCTTCGAGATTGGCGGCGCCCTTGGCCTTGATAAGTTCGCCCGGCGTCCCGGTCGCGAGAATGCGCCCGGAGTCCATCAGCGAAATGCGGTCGCAGCGCGCCGCCTCGTTCATGAAATGGGTGGAGATGAAAATGGTTACGCCATGCGCGCGCGATTGTTCGATCAGCAGACGCCAGAATTCGTCGCGCGCCACAGGATCGACGCCCGAGGTCGGCTCGTCGAGGATCAGCAGTTCGGGCCGATGCACCAGCGCCACGGCGAGGGCCAGACGCTGCCTGATGCCGAGCGGCAGCTCGGCGGCGAGCGCATCGCGATGGCCTTCGAGACCGAAACGCGCAATCAGATCCTCGATGCGCGCGCGGGCTTCCTCGCGCGGCAGTTGGAACAATCTCGCGTGGAGGTCGAGATTCTGCTGCACGGTCAGTTCGGAATAGAGCGAAAAACTCTGCGACATGTAGCCGACGCGGCCGCGCGATTCCATGCCGCCGGCCTCCATGGTCCGCCCGAACAGGCGCGCGCTGCCCTCGCTCGCCGGCAGCAGTCCGGTGAGCATCTTCATGGTCGTGGACTTGCCGCAGCCGTTCGAGCCGAGGAAGCCGAAGATCTCGCCGCGTTCGATGTCGAGATCAACATGGTCGACGGCGGTGAAATCGCCGAAGCGGCGGGTCAGCCCCCGGGCTGAGATCACCGGCCCGTCGCCGTCATCGCCGCGCGGCGGAATGTCCAGCTTACGCGCCCTGCCCCGCTCTTCTTCCGGCAGCAGAGCGATGAAGGCGTCCTCGATGCTTGCTGCGCCGGTCTGCGCCTTGATCTCGGCGGGCGCGCCGGTGGCGAGAATTTTGCCGGCGTTGAGCACGATGAGAAAATCGAAACGCTCGGCCTCTTCCATATAGGCGGTGGCGACGATGACGCTCATTGCTTTAGCTGCGCGCCGGCGCATGCGGTCCACCAGTTCCCAGAACTGCCGCCGCGACAGCGGATCGACGCCGGTGGTCGGCTCGTCGAGGATAAGCAACTCGGGATCGTGGATTAGGGCACAGCACAGGCCGAGCTTCTGCTTCATGCCGCCGGACAGTTTGTTGGCCGGGCGGTCCGCGAAAGCCGCGAGGCCGACGTCGCGCATCAGCTGCATCGCCCGCGCCATGCCCTCGGCGCGGCCTTGCCCGTAAAGGCGCGAGAAGAAGCGGATGTTTTCCGCGACTGTCAGGTCGGGATAGAGATTCTTGCCCAAGCCCTGAGGCATATAGGCGATGCGGTGGCAGGCGGCGTCTCGGAAGCGCGCGTCGTCAATATTGCCGCCGAGTACTTGGATTCCGCCGTCCTGCAGCGCCTTGGCGCCCGCGATCAGCCCGAGCAGGGTCGATTTGCCGACGCCGTCAGGCCCGACCAGGCCGACCATGCAGCCCGAGGGAATATCGAGCGTGAGGCCGTCGAGCGCGCGCGTCCTGCCATAGTCGTGGCGCAGGTGAAGCAGGCGGACGACCGGCGAAGCCGGGTCCGGATTCATTCTTTGCGGTCCTGCGGCGAGTTCTTCGGGGGCGCGGTCGCTGCGAGGGTTTTCCCCTGCAGCGACGCCGGCCAGGCCTGCGCGGCGTCGGTCTTGACATAGGCCACGCCCGGCAAACCGCTGCGCACCTCCTCAGCATGGGCCCGGGCGAGATCGGAATCGATCTTGACCCGCACGCGGAACATCAGCTTGTCGCGGTCGTTCTTGGTCTCGACCATTTTCGGCGTGAATTGCGCCTGGCTCGCGAGGAATGAGACCTTCGCCGGAATCGGCCGGTCCGGAAAGGCGTCGAGCAATATGCGCGCGTCGGCGCCGACATTGACCTTGTCGGCGGAAAGCGTCGGCAGATAGACGTCCATATAAACATAGGACGTGTCGAGCATGGTGAAGACCTTGCCGCCCGCAGCGAGCACCTCGCCAATATTAGCGAGGCGATATTCGATGCGCCCGTCGCGCGGCGCGACCAGCTTGTTGTCGTCGATATTGACCTGAGTCAGCTGGGAATCGTGCTGCGCCGCCTTCAGGGAGTTCTGCGCCTCATTGACGCGGTGTTCCGCCGCGATCTGGATCGCGCGCGTGGAGTCCAGCGCCTGTTTGCGCTGGTCATAGGTTTCACGGGTCGTGAAGCCGCTGGCGAGCAGCTTTTCGGCGCGCTCCATCTGCTGCTGGGCGAGCAAGGTCGAACTGCGGGTCTGTTCCAGCGTGGCTTGCGCCTCCTCGACCGCCTTTTGCGCCTGTTCGATCTGCGCCTGCTGTTTTTGCAGGGTCTGGGCGAGATCGCGGGTGTCCATCACCGCGACGATCTGGCCGGCAGCAACCTTGTCGCCCTCCTCGGCGCGCAATTCGGCGATCCGGCCCGCGAATTTGGTGCTGATGTCGATCGGGTCCGCCTCAAGCCGGCCATTGCCATAGACGATCCAGGCGGGAATGGCTGGCGCGCGATGCGCCTGCCAGAAGGCGAAGCCGGCGACGCCGCCAATCAGTGCGATGAGGATGAGTCGCCGCGTCCAGACCCAGCCACGGCTCGCGGGATGATGCTCGACGATCGCCGGAACCTGCTCCGGCTGCGGAACCGTCGCCGGCAAACGTGCGGGTTTGGCGAGGTCAGGACCCGATTCGGTTCTGGTGGGTCCGCCAGCGTCATTGTTCTGGCTCAAAGGAATACCTCAAACTGCGAAAAGGAAAGAAGAATTAGCGCTGCCGCCAGTATGGCGCCTTGATCTGACGCTATTGCGGCGGAAGAATTTCCGCTAGCCTTTAGCTCGCATGTAGCGCCCGCCGGGACGGGCGAAAGGGCGCAAAGGCAAGAGCGCGCGAGGGCGCGAGGGAGAATGAATTGCCGCAACTCGACGCCGTGGTGCGCGACATCGCCGAGGAAATGAGCCAACGGGAAGATCGCGGCGAGGTCGCGACTTATATTCCCCAGCTCGCCCATGTCGATCCGGGCCGTTTCGGGCTGGCTGTCGCCGCCGCCGACGGGACAATCGCCTGCGCCGGCGATTGCGATATTCCCTTTTCCATCCAGAGCATTTCCAAAGTCTTCACCCTCACGCTCGCGCTGGGCGTCGCCGGCGACCAGTTGTGGAAGCGCGTCGGCCGCGAGCCCTCAGGCAACGCCTTCAACTCCATCGCCCAACTGGAGCTGGAAAAGGGCGTGCCGCGCAATCCCTTCATCAACGCCGGGGCGCTCGCCGTGACCGACGTCATCCTGTCCGGCCACCCGCCGCGCGAGGCGCTCGGCGAAATCCTGCGTTTCATCCGCTTCGCGTGTCAGGATGATTCTGTCCATATTGACGAGCATGTCGCGCGCTCGGAAAAAGCCACCGGCTTCCGCAACGTCGCCCTCGCCAATTTCATGAAAAGCTTCGGCGTCTTGCAAAACCCGGTGGACTATGTGCTGGGGACCTATTTCCATCATTGCGCCATCGCCATGAACTGCCGTCAACTGGCGCTGGCGGGCCGCTTCCTCGCTCATTCCGGGCGCAACCCGGACACCAATTGCAGCATGGTCTCGCCCGAGCGGGCGCGGCGCATCAACGCCCTGATGCTGACCTGCGGCCATTACGACGGCTCGGGCGAATTCGCCTATCGCGTCGGCCTGCCGGGCAAGAGCGGAGTCGGCGGCGGCATTCTGGCGGTGGCGCCAGGCCAGGCGTCGATCGCAGTCTGGGCGCCGGGCCTCGACCCGACCGGCAATTCGCATCTCGGACAAATCGCGCTGGAAAAGCTGGCGCGCAGAATGAAATGGTCGATCTTCGGCGAGTAACCTGATCCCTCTGGTTACAACGCCGCATCGGGATTTGCTCCAGATGCGGCGTTGCTCGTTTTTGCGAGAGATCACCGCTCCGCCGACTTTTGCCCGATGAAGGCGCGCAGGTCGTCGAGGCTCGCGACGCGCGCGCCATGCAGGCCCGCGATCTTCTCCACATCCAGATTCTGCTTCTGGATGTTCTCATAGAGATTGACCGCATAAGGGCTGACCGACTTGGGCGCGGGTGCGTCGGCGGCCAGCGGGGAATAGGCGTCGGCTTCGATCAGGATCTTTTCCTTCGGCAGATAGATCAGCGTCAGGTCGTCGCTATGGCCGCTGCCCGCGATCAGCCGGACTTCCACCGGATGGTCGGCGTCGTTCAGGACATATTTGTCCTTGTAGGTCTCGAATTTGGCGGGCTTTTTGGAGGCGGCGAGCCGGTCGCGCCGTAGATCATGCGGATTGGCCCAGACCTTTTCGTAAAAAGGCTTGTCCAGCTCATGCGTCACCACCGTCGCGCCATGATCGACGAGAGTGCGCAAGCCGCCGGAATGGTCGAAATGGACGTGGCTGTTGACGACATATTTGATCGGCTTGCCTGGGGCGACCTCGTCGAGCTTCTTGATTACGGCAAGAGAACGATCCTCATTGAGCGGCGCCTCGACCAGCACAATCTGGTCCTTTTGGACGATGGCGACGCTATGGTGCGTTCCGCCGGTCAGATAGAATACGCCCTCGGCGATCTTGTCGCTCTTGACGACGACCGGCTGCGGAACCGCGCTGGCGATATTGGCGGGAATGGCGATATCCACGGGCTTGTTCAGCTTCGCTTCGCTCACCGCCAGATGCAGCACGGGATAACCGCCCTGATCGCGGGAAATGTCGGCGGGGAACTGGACGCCGCCAAAATCCTTGTAATCCTTGAATTTCGTTTCGACCAATGTGTCCCCCAGCACCGGAGAATCGATCCAGGTCTTGACCCATTCGAGGCGGTTCTCGGCGTTGATGCGGCCCTGGAAGCGATATTTCCCGTCCGTGACGAAGGACACCAGCACGCCGCCATCGACGGCTTCGGACTTGGCCTTGTTCGCGAGCGCCGCTTTCAGAAAGCCCTGCGGCGTCGCCAGAATTTCAGCGCGGCGCTCTTCCACGGCGGCGAAGGCCGGCGTCGCGACCGGCGCGGCGTCAGGGGCGGCGTTCGGCGGCGGCCCCACGTTCCACGCCTTGTCGCCGCGGATCCAGGCGTCGACCTTCTGCTCGACCGGCGCCGGGCGCGCGCGATCTGGAACGACCGTTTGAAGCCGAGTCAGCTGAACATGCTCGGCGGCGGCGTCGAAATCGAAATCCGCGACATAGCGCGAAACGTCGAATTGCGGCCAAGGACCGCCCGGCACAGGCGCCTGGCCGAACTGGAACCATTGTCCCGAACCGGAGAATTCGAGGGTCTTCGTATCGGTCGCGCCGAGGCGGGCCGCCGCTTCTTCAAGCGACGCGGCATGTGCGACGCTCTGGCCCAAGGCGGCGGCGAGAATCAGGCTGAAAATCGAAACAAGCGAAGTGTTTTTCATCGTCGGATTTCCCTATTTTCCGATTATTATAATAGTATTATATCGGCCCGGATTTCAAGCGGCCAAAAGTTGAACCCCTCCGACCGGGCGGCGCCGCCGATCGAAGGCTGGCCTCATGGGCGGGAATCAGGCTGCTGAATGGCTTCGGGCGAGGTCCTGGATGTCGGCGGCCAGCGCATCGACGCGTTCGGGATCTGCGTCCCAGGCGAACATGAAGCGTCCCCCACCGCCGATGAAAGTATAGAACCGCCACCCTCTTTGCCGCAGGCCTTCGAGAACCTGTGGACTGGCGCTCAAAAAGACCGCATTGGCCTCAACCGGGAACAGCGGCGCAACGCCGGGAACGCCGGCGATCCGCGCCTCCAGCCTTTTGGCGCAGGCGTTGCCATGCGCGGCGTTGGAGAGCCAGGCCCCGCTTTCCAGCATGCCGACCCATGGCGCGGCCAGAAACCGCATTTTCGAGGCGAGTTGCCCCGCCTGCTTGCAGCGATAGTCGAAATCTTCGGCAAGGCGCGGATCGAAGAACAGGATCGCCTCGCCCACGGCCATGCCGTTTTTGGTTCCCCCGAAGCAGAGCACGTCGACGCCCGCCTTCCAGGTCATTTCCGCCGGCGTGCAGCCCAAAGCCGCACAGGCGTTGGCGAAACGCGCCCCATCCATGTGCAGGCGCAGGCCCAATTCGCGGCAAACGGCTGAAAGCGCCTTGATTTCGTCGATGGAATAGACCTGCCCCGTTTCCGTCGCCTGGGTGATCGTCACGGCGCTCGGCTTGGGAAAATGAATGTCGGAACGCCCCGTCGCCAATGCGCGCACGGCTTGCGGCGTGAGCTTGCCGTTCTCACTCGCCGCGACCAGCAGCTTCGAGCCATTGGAGAAAAATTCCGGAGCGCCGCATTCGTCGGTATCGACATGGGCGACGCTGGAGCAAATCACGCTGTGGAACGACTGGCACAGCGCCGCCAACGCGAGGGCGTTGGCGGCCGTGCCGTTGAAGGCGAAAAAGACTTCGCAATTCGTCTCGAACAGGCTCCGAAAAGCGTCGGACGCCCGTTGCGTCCAGACGTCTTCGCCATAGGCCGCCGCATGGCCGCAATTGGCTTCCGCCATCGCCGACCAGGCCTGCGGGCAGACGCCCGCGTAATTGTCGCTCGCAAATTGCTGAAGGGGCTTCGTCATGGCTTTTTAATCTGCCCCGATACCGACGCCCCGGACAAGCCCTCGCTTCCCAACAATCGCGATTTGAATGCGAAGGGCGCGAGCGATCTTGTCAATATTCCTATATTTATTATAGGATAACATCACTTGCGTGCGTTTGGCGAATGAGGCGAACATGAAAAAATTGGGGGCGTCCCTCGGAGTTTTGATCGGGCTGGCGTGTTGCGCGCGTGCGGAAGTCGCGCGTGCTGAAGTCCTGCCCAGGCCCGAACCGGCGCCGCCTCCGATCACGGACCCCTCCCGCGACGCCACCCCGGCCGCCTGGGCCGCGCCGGTGAAGGCCAAGGCTGGCGCGCCCAATGTCGTGCTGATCCTGCTGGACGACGCGGGCTTTGGCGCCACCTCGACCTTCGGCGGTCCGGCGCAGACGCCGGAGCTGGACCGGCTGGCGCAATCCGGCCTGCGGTACAATGCCTTTCACGTCAGCGCGCTGTGCTCGCCGACCCGCGCGTCGCTGCTGAGCGGGCGAACCGATCATCAAGTCGGCTTTGGCTCGGTCGCCGACGCCGCCGCCGGCTATCCGGGCTACAATGGCCAATGGCCGCGCTCCGCCGCCTCGCTGGCGCGCGTGCTGCGCGACAATGGCTATAGCACGGCGGCCTTCGGCAAATGGCACAACACGCCTTATGCCGAGATTTCGCCCGTCGGCCCGTTCGACCGCTGGCCCAACGGTCTGGGCTTCGAATATTTCTACGGCTTTCTGGCGGGATATGACAGCCAATGGACGCCCCGCCTCTATCGCAACACCACGCCGGTCGATCAGACGCGCACCGCCGCGCAGGGTTATCACCTGACCACCGATCTGGTCGACGATTCCATCAACTGGCTGCACAGCCATGAGGCCGTCGCGCCCGACAAGCCCTTCCTGCTCTATTTCGCCCCCGGGGCCACGCATTGGCCGCATCATGTGCCTAAGCAATGGATCAGCAAATATAAGGGCCGATTCAATCAGGGCTGGGACAAGCTGCGCGAGGAGATCTTCGCGCGCCAGAAGGCGCTGGGCGTCATTCCGGCCAATGCCGAACTGACGCCGCGCCCGGCGGAGCTTCCGGCCTGGGAGTCCCTGCCCGCCGAACAGCGCGCCCTGTTCGCCCATCAGATGGAAGTTTACGCCGCCTTCATGGAGCAGACCGACCATGAGATCGGGCGCCTGCTGGAGACCCTGCGCAAGGACGGCCTCGCCGAGAATACGCTGGTTCTGTTCATCGCCGGCGACAATGGCGGCAGCGGCGAAGGCGGGCTGGAAGGGCGCGACGTCATCAAGGGCGACGGCTCGGTTCCCTCCATGCAGGATCGACTGCGGCAGGCCGACCGGCAGGGCGAGGAAATCTTCGACAATCATTACGCCGCCGCCTGGGCCTGGGCCAGCAGCACGCCGTTCCAATGGATGAAACAGGTCGCCTCGCATCTTGGCGGCACGCGCGATCCGCTGGTCGTGTCGTGGCCGGCGCGGATCAAGGAGCATGGCGGCTTGCGCAACCAGTTCCAGCATATCACCGACATCGCGCCGACAATCTATGATCTCGCCGGAATCCAGTTCCCCGACCATGTCGACGGCGTGGCGCAGATTCCGCTCGAAGGCCACAGCTTCGCCGCGAGCTTCACCGATCCCGGCGCGCCAAGCACGCATGGCCAGCAGGTCTTCGAAACCTCGGGCAATCGCGGCATTTACAAGGACGGATGGTGGGCCGGGGCGCGCCATTTGGCGCCCTGGGCGGACCGGAACGCCAAAACGCCGATCGGCCAGCATCCCTGGGAGCTTTACGACCTGACCCATGACTACAGCCAGGCGCATGATCTGGCTGCGTCACAGCCGGAAAAGCTTCAGGCGCTTGTCGCCTTGTTCGACAGCGAGGCCAGGCGGACGCAGATCTATCCGCTCATACCCGTCCGTGCGCCGCTGCCCTCCCCGGCCGACGGCCGCGCCCATTTCGTCTATCGCCGGGGCGCCGATCATATTCCCTCGCGCGTCGGCCCGAAAATTTCCGGCAAGCCGCTGAGCCTCGCCGCCGATCTCGTCGTGCCGGAAAAAGGCGCGGAAGGCGTGATTTTCGCCGATGGCGGCGATTATGGCGGCTTCACGCTCTATGTGCAGAACGGGCGTCTCACCTATGTCGCCAACGCCTTCGGCAATATCACCGGCAAGATCGTCGCCTCCGCGCCGCTGCCCAGGGGCAAGGTCCAGGTCGGCTTCGATTTCACACCGGACGAGGCCAAGGGCTCTCCAGACAAGGGCCCCCTCGGCCCGCGCGGCCCTTTCGGCGGCTCCGGCCGGCTGACGATCAATGGCGCGGCGGTCGGCGAAGGGCGCATCGAGAACGTGGTTCCCTCCTATAATGAGACGCTGGACGTCGGCAAAGATACAGGTTCGCCCGTCAGTCCCGCCTATGCCGCGCCTTTCGCCTTCACCGGTCAGGTCGAAGAGATCCGTCTGGACCTGAAATGACAAGCGTGGCCGCGCTCGCCAGCGTTTTTGGCGGGCGCTGATGGCCCTGCTCCCGACCCGCTGGCCAGCGGCCCGGCGCCGTCTTGTCATGGCGTCACAGACGACGCGCGTTCTCGTGATCATCCTGGTCTGACCGCCGCTGGCCCTCTATCTGCCTGCCCAAGCGCCGGTCGGCCGAAATGGCGGTCGCCGGCGAAAACGATCCTGCGATTGATTGATCGGGCGCGATGTTGTTTAAGACGCGTTGAACTTGGACACGCCGCCACGGAATGGCCGCGATTGCGGGGCTTTGTGGCGCGAGAATTTTCTATTTTTCAGATAGCTTAGGCGGAGCGGGACCGAATGCGCACTCTTTTTTTGCAAGCGCCTTCCTTTGACGGATTCGATGGCGGCGCCGGCTCGCGCTATCAGGCGCGGCGCGAAATCGCCTCTTTCTGGTATCCGACCTGGCTGGCCCAGCCCGCCGCGCTGGTCGAGAACTCCAAACTGATCGACGCCCCGCCGCACAAGACCAGCCTCGCCGAAGTCGTGGCGCAGGCCAAGGATTTCGACCTGGTCATCGTGCATACCTCGGTGCCGTCCTTCGCCTCCGACGTGAAATGCATACAGGCGTTGAAGGCCGCCAATCCCAAGCTCAAGGTCGGCCTGATCGGCGCCAAGGTCGCGGTGGACGCCGACGGCAGCCTGAAGGACGCGCCTTGCGTCGATTTCGTCGCCCGCAACGAATTCGACTTCACGGTCAAGGATGTCGCCGACGGCAAGGACTGGAAAGACATTCTCGGCCTCTCCTGGCGCGACGCCAATGGCGACATCCACCACAATCCCGAGCGCCCGATCCTCGAGGATATGGACTCGCTGCCCTTCGTTTCGCCGGTCTACAAGCGCGACCTGAAGATCGAGAACTATTTCATCGGCTATCTCAAGCACCCCTATATTTCGATCTATACGGGGCGCGGCTGCAAGTCGCGCTGCACCTTCTGCCTGTGGCCGCAGACGGTCGGCGGGCATCGCTACCGCACCCGCAGCGTGGCGCATGTGATCGAAGAGATCAAATGGTGCAAGGAGAACTTCCCGCAGGTGCAGGAATTCTTCTTCGACGACGACACCTTTACCGACGACCTGCCCCGCGCCGAGGCTATCGCCAAGGAGCTGGGCAAGCTGGGCGTCGTCTGGTCGTGCAACGCCAAGGCCAATGTGCCGCGCGCCTCGCTGGAGGTGATGCGCGCCAATGGCCTGCGGCTTCTGCTGGTCGGCTATGAATCCGGCAACCAGCAGATCCTGCACAACATCAAGAAGGGCATGCGCGTCGAGGTGGCGAAGCAATTCGCCAAGGACTGCCGCGAACTCGGCATCGCCATTCACGGCACTTTCATCATGGGCCTGCCCGGCGAGACGCGCGAGACGATCAAGGAGACGATCGCCTTCGCCAAGGAAGTCAATCCGCACACGCTGCAAGTGTCGCTGGCCGCCCCCTATCCCGGCACCTTCCTCTATGATCAGGCGCTCGAAAACGGCTGGCTCGACAGCGCCAACGCCGAACTGGTTGACGAAAATGGCGTGCAGATCGCTCCGCTGCATTATCCCGACCTGAGCCACAAGGAAATCTTCGACGCCGTCGAGACCTTCTATCGCCAGTTCTACTTCCGCCCGCGCAAAATTGCCTCGATCGTCAATGAAATGGTGCGCGACCGCGCCATGATGAAGCGCCGCCTGCGCGAGGGCGTGGAATTCTTCCAGTTCCTGCGCGAGCGCAAGCAGGCCGTCCACGGCTGAGTTTTGCGCCCAGGCGCGCAGCGCCAGGACGGAAAAGGCTTACGGGCGCCGTAGCTGTCATCGGGCGCGTTTTGCGCGGCCCGATGACCAAACGGACGCCGAGCATGATGCGGCGGGCTGAGGCGACGAAGCAATCCGTCGCAATTTTGCAGCAGGCCGAAAAGTAACGATCAACAAGGGCGCGAGGCGCATGTCACGATTTGAGCCGTGAGCGCCGACCAGCACGGAGGTCAGCACCACGGACGGCGGCCAGCGCCGTACCAACGCGCAAGGCCTTCGCTCACCAGCGCATCCCCCACGCTCTTGCCACTCACCTGCACGATCCGCAACTTGCGCCCGTAGATGTCCTCGTCGCGGTCAATCGGAAGCAATGTGATGGGGCCGCTTTCCAACAAATCGTGCAACCGCCTCGTCGCGCGGTCGCCAAGCGCCTTCTCCGAGGCGCAACGATAATCGTGCGTCTCGGGCGCGTCTATATCTGCGACCCTGATCTTCTGCCCTCTGAGCCAGATCGTGTCGCCATCGACCACGCAGTTATGCGGATTCCGACGAAGCCGGCCACGCATTCCAATAGGAAGCCGGCCACCTATTCCGATCTGAAGCCGGCCAGCGTTCCGATTTGAAGCCGGCCACTTGCAGTTTGCCGCCGCAGGTCAGGATTGATGATGTTTCGCCGT
>NZ_JAGRPM010000055.1 GCF_019449565.1 Rhodoblastus sp.
GCGCGTGCATTTTTACCCGGGGACGACTTTCGCCAATCCCACGGCGCGGCAGGACAACGACTCCGCCAGGTTCTCGGCCATGACGTTCCGCGAGTTCGAGTGCGCTCTGGGCTGGGAAATCGCCGGGCGTTATAATCAGGAGATACACAGTGCGCTTCTCCGTCCGCCGATTGCGGTATGGGACGAACACGAGGCTTCGACCACGCTACGAATGCCAAAAGACCGAATGGCCTTCTGGGTGTCGTTCCTTCCCGACGCATTTCGGAAGCTGAGACCGGACGGTATTTGGATTCATGATCTCCCCTATTGGTCGAACGCCCTATCGGCGGAGGTCGGCAGACACGCGGGGGATTTGTTGATCAAGTATGACCCTAGAGATGTGTCGCGGATTTTTGTCCAACACCCATTGTCGGGCCATTTCATCGAGGCCCGCGCACGCAGTCTCGGGTTCCCTGCGATCAGCCTACGTGAATGGAAGCTGGCCAGGAAAGCAATGCGACAGAAGGGTAGGGGAGAGCGTGACGACGACCAGCTTATGCGAACGGCACTGGCCCAACGCCAAATTGTCGCCGATGCGATCGCCAAGACGGCGGCAGCGCGCAAAACTCCGCCACAATCACAAATAGTCGGGGATGACTTCGATTCGGGATCGATGACCGGCATCGACTCGCGCATACCTAGCGCACTGGAGCTTTTGGAATGGCAAGCTGATGTTCAAACCAAGCCACCTGACAGATGAAGCGGCGAACGTTCTTGCCGGTGCGATTGATGAGCGGGTCTATTTTATCCAGTCGAAGCGCTGGATCGCCTACCCAAAAGCTGTCCGCATCCTCGACCACTTGAACAAGTTGCTCAAGCATCCGCGCACCACGCGAATGCCGTCTTTGATCGTTTATGGCGACAGCGGGATGGGGAAGTCCATGCTGGTAGACAAGTTCAAAGCGGACTGCGCGATGGGCTGCGCGACCGACTCGACGCCAAACCCCAATAGGCTACTTGTCGTCGAACTGAGCGGGCGTCCCACTGAGCGAAGGTTTTTCTCTCAAATTCTCGCCGCCGTTGACGCACCGCATAGCCCGCGAGCCAGCATCGTCGATATGGAGAGGGGCACCATCAATACGCTTCGCGACGTTGGCGTCCAAATTCTTGTTCTCGACGAGATCCACAATATTCTCGCCGGGTCGTGGCGAGAACAGCGCATCGTGCTGAACACCCTGCGCTTTCTCAGCAACGAGCTGAAACTTTCGCTCGTCTGCTTCGGGATCATGGAGGCAAGAGACGCAATCAACGGCGACGTTCAATTGGCGCGCCGCTTCGACGCGGTCACGTTGCCGCGATGGACTGCCGGTAAAGAGTTCGAACAACTTGTCCTAGCCATTGTTCGCAATCTTCCTTTGCGGGAACCCAGCGTGCTGACCGTGAAGGGCCTCCGCCGCGTTCTCCAACTTAGCGGCGGCGTCAGCTCTCGCATTTTTCGAATGCTCAACGACTTGGCGATTGAAGCGATTGAAACGGGCGACGAACGCATCACCGACAATTCGGTCGAGACCTATAAGCCGGTTTCAGAAAACGAGGTGGCTTTCCAATGAGCTGCGTGATCGACGCCAACGCCAAACCATTGCCGGTCGTCCTCAAAGCGGCGCGCGACGAATTGCTCTCGTCTTGGCTTGCCCGGCACGCTCGATTCTACGGCGTAACGGGTCCGTTTTTTGCCAAGTGGCTCGGCCTTGGCAACATGAGGCTCTCAACGCTCGACCATCGCCTCGGTTTAGGGCAAGTCGCTCGTTTGACAGAAAAGTTCCGCTGCGATCCCGCAGCGCTGATCAGCATGACACATATCAACAAACGTGATGGCCAGGTTTGCAATCTCATCAGCCGGGGCAGGGCCGCGCAAATCTGCTACCCCTGCGCAGATCGCTACGCTCAAGACAGGGCGGAAGGCGCCGTTTCAAAACATTGGAGCAAGGCGTGGCGAATTACATGTCCCACCTGCGGCCTCGCCTTTACGGATACAAACGAGCATCGTGGAAGTCGCGCGACGCTTTTGGAGACGACGCCGTTTGAAGACCTATGGTCGGAGGCCATCGCAGGCGAGCAGATTGTCGAGCAATATCTCGCTGACGGAAAACACTCTGAGCATTCCCCAATTGCAATCCTGCAACTGTTGCTGGTTCAGACCTGGAAGCCGATCACTGGCAATCTCGAACATCCTGGCGTCGGATGGGTGTTGGGCACGCTTTTCCCACATTTTGACGCGCGCGCGCGTCCTATCAAGCGGCGAGTCACACATACGGCGATGACCACCCTTCCTATAGAGTTTCGGCCGGCGTTGCTCGCGGGGCTGGCGCGGGTTTTGGCCAATCCCGCCGTGCTTCAGGATCTGAGAAGGGCGACCCTTCTGAGGGGCCAAAGAAACTTCGACAAATTTTGCCGCGAGGCGAAATTCGAACTGCCGCAGGCCGAACGGCTAAGCCATCAATAGTGCGAATATCGAAAGCCACAATTCTTACTATTGATGGCTAAAACTGAAAAACTCTTCATATTCTCATTCCAAGATGGCGCCTGACACCCAAGCAGACCAAGGTGTTGCTGGTAACTCTGGCGGAAACGACGCCGGTGCTGGAGGCCGCCAGCCTGCAAGTGGACCTCCGCCGCGCCGAAATCGAGCACTGGGCCTGGATCGTCAATAACAGCGTGGCGGCAGCGCAACCGCATTCCCCCCTGTTGCGCCAGTGAGCTACTCCCCGTTGGTTGGACAAATTCCGGGGTGATTTAAGCTACTTTCTTCGCCTGCTGGTCGGGTTGAATGGCATTCCAATAGACCACGGCAGGCGGTTGCCCGCCATGGGCGGCGTGAGGCCGTTGGCGATTGTAAAAATTTATCCAGCGGCCGATCCCGGCCCTGGCCTGCGAGCCGGTTCCCCAAGCGTGCAGGTAGACGCATTCATACTTCAGCGACCGCCAGAGCCGTTCGATGAAGATATTGTCGATGCAGCGGCCCTTGCCGTCCATCGAGATCTTGACGCCGGACTGCTTCAGGCGATCGGTCCAGACGAATGACGTGAACTGGCTGCCCTGGTCGGTGTTCATCATCTCGGGCGGCCCGAAGCGGTGAATGGCCTCGTTCAGCGCCTCGACGCAAAACTCCGCCTCGTAGGTGTTCGAAATCCGCCAAGCCAGGACTTTACGGGTGTGCCAGTCCATGATGGCGATCAGATACAGGAAGCCGCGCTTCATCGGCAGATAGGTGATGTCAGACCTGATTGGGGCGGTCGACCCGCAGCCCCCGCAATAGGTACGGGTAAGTCTTGTGCCCCTTCGCCGGCCTGCTGGTGTTGGGCTTCTGGTAGATCGGCATCAGGCCCATCAAGCGCATCAGCCGCCGGACGCGCTTCACGTTGACCGAAAAGCCTTGGTTCCGCAAATGCCAGGCCATTTGCTGGACGCCGTAGAACGGCGTCTCCAAAAACTGCTTGTCGATCAGCAGCATCAGCGCGAGGTTCAACTCGCTCTCACCTTGCGGCTCGTAATAGAACGACGATCGTGAGATCGACAGCAGGCGGCATTGCATGCCGATCGGCAGGGCCGGATGGTCTGGCTCGATCATGCCGCGCCTCACTTCCCGGTCCAGGGCTTGAGCTTTCTGGACAAAAAATCATTGGCGACGGCCAGTTCTCCGATCTTGGCGTGCAAGTCCCGGACGGCGCTCTCGTCGATCTCCGCCGTCTTCTTGCCGCCGCGCTCGAAAATATCGGCCGCTCCTTCGAGCAGGGCCTTTTTCCATTGGTGGATCATGGTCGGATGCACGCCAAAAGCCGTCGCCAGCTCGGCCGCGGTCTTCTCGCCCTTCAAGGCTTCCAGCGCGACGCGCGCCTTGAAAGCGGCGTCATGATTTCTGCGCTTCGACATGTCTGATCTCCTCGTTCTTGAAGACCAGCAGACATCAGATCGTAGCTTCCGTCAGCGTCCGATTTTCGGGGAGTAGCTCACCAGCGCGCGCGCAACGAATTGCGCGAGATCGAGGCCGTAGCGACCCGGTATGCTTCGCGCTATGCGGTCGTCCCGCCGCTGAAGGAAGAGCCTGTCGGCGTCGATCGCCTGATAGAATTGATCGGCCACGTGACCGACGCTGCTTAGCGACGCACCGGAAAAAGCAGCGAAACTGGTTGTTCGACGCGGACGAGGAGGAGACAACGCTATGAGTCTTTGGCTGCGGATGGCGGCGGGCAGGAATCCAGAAGCTGATCTTGCCGGGACTCCTTGGCGCAGCGCAATTCGCCAAAATTCGCCTATATTGCCGAGAGTAGTGGGAGCCGGCTTAGCGGAGCCCCCCACGGCCGTTCTCCCAATGAGCGTGGCGGCGTTGAGCATCTGGGACCGGGCGCTGTCGCTTCAGAGATTGTTTTCGTCGTCAAAAAACTTTCGTCTCCGATAGTTCGGGTACGAAAATAGAGCGAGCCAGCGTGACCGCGATCCGTATTCCGAAGTGCAGGAGCGGAACCTGCTCTTCCCGCTGTGATAGCCAAGAGACAAAATTCAATGTTTTTGTCCTGAATACAAAAGCCGCAATGCGTTGACGGTCACCAGCACCGTCGCGCCGGTGTCCGCGAGAATGGCGGGCCACAGGCCGGTCAGTCCAACGACGGTGGTGACCAGAAACACTGCCTTGAGGCCGAGCGCGATCGTGATGTTCTGGTGGATATTGGCCATGGTGCGCTTCGACAGAGCGATCATTTCGGCGACGTCGCCGATGCGGCCGTGCAGCGCCGCGGCATCGGCGGTTTCGAGCGCCACATCGGTTCCGCCACCCATGGCGATGCCGACATCGGCCATGGCGAGGGCGGGCGCGTCATTGATGCCGTCGCCGACTTTGGCGACCTTAAAACCCTGTCCTTGTAACTCGCGGACAAGGCGCTGTTTGTCCTCCGGCAACAGCTCGGCCCGCACTTCAATGCCGAGTTTTTGGCCAATCGCCGCCGCCGTGCGCCGGTTATCGCCGGTGAGCATCAGAGTCTTGACGCCCGCGTCAGTCAGCGCCTTCAGGCCCGCGTGCGCGTCAGGTCGCGGTTCGTCGCGCATGGCCAACGCCCCCGCCGGCGCGCCATCGACGATCAAGAGCGATACCGTCTTGCCTTCGTCGTGCATGGCCGTGACGCGGGCTTTTTGATCGGCCGAGAGCTGCGCGCGATCGGCCGCTGCTTGCAATGAGCCCAGAAACACCGCCTTGCCTTCGACAGTCGCAGCGACGCCTTTGCCGCCGAGCGCCGCAGCGTCGGTCGTGTGGGGCGGAACGATGTTCTCCGCCGCAGCTTTGGCCAGGATAGCCGACGCCAGCGGGTGGCTTGAGCCCACTTCCAGCGCGGCTGCGAACTTCAGCACGTCCGCTTCGCTAAAACCGAAGCCGATCACGTCCGTGACCTTGGGCTTGCCGTCGGTCAGCGTGCCGGTCTTGTCGAACGCTACGGCGGTGATCTTGCCAAGATTTTCGAGCACCGCGCCGCCCTTGAGTAGCAGGCCGCGCCGGGCGCCCGCTGACAGCGACGCCGCAATCGCTGCCGGCGTCGAAATGACCAGGGCGCAGGGGCAGCCGATCAGCAAAATGGCGAGGCCCTTGTAAACCCAGGTGTCCCAGGCGCCGGAGAACAGCAGCGGCGGAACAAGCGCCACAAGCGCCGCGACCGCCACCACGCAGGGCGTGTAATAGCGCGAGAAATGATCGATGAACCGTTCGGTCGGGGCCTTGGATTCCTGCGCCTCTTCGACCAATTTCACCACGCGGGCGATGGTGTTGTCGGCGGCGCTGGCCGTGACGCGGACGCGCAAGGCGGCGTCACCGTTGATCGTGCCCGCGAACACTTTTTCGCCGACGCCCTTTCGAACGCCGATGCTTTCGCCGGTCACCGGCGCTTCGTCGATCGCGCTTTCACCCGAGACGATCACGCCGTCCGCCGGAATTCGGTCGCCGGGCCGAACGAGAATGATGTCGCCGATAGCGAGACTCTGGGCTGGAACCTCGCGCGTTTGACCTTCCCGTTCAAGCAGCGCGGTCTTGGGAACCAGTTTTGTCAGGGACTGGATGCTGGCGCGGGCCTTGCCGGCCGCGACGCCTTCCAGCAGCTCGCCGACAAGAAACAGAAACACCACCGCCGCCGCCTCTTCGGCGGCGTTGATGAACACCGCGCCGACGGCGGCGACGGTCATCAGCGTCTCAATGGAAAAAGGCGTTCCAGCCCGCGCCGCCGTGAAGGCGCGCTGGGCGATCGGGAGCAGGCCTACCAGCATCGCCGCGATGAAAGCGTATGTGGCGACAGGGGGCGCAAGCTTGCCGATCCCATAGGCGACGACCAAGGCGCAGCCGCAGGCGATCGTCAGCAGGCCCTTTTTGCTGCGCCACCAAGGACCGCTGGATGGGGCGTGGTCATGGCCGAGCGGGCTCGATGGGGCGGCGGAGCTGCGGTCGTTGGCATGGACATGATTGTGCTCGTCGCCGCAGCATGCGGCTTTCTCGGATGCGGTGGCGTTTCCCGACAGGGGCGCTACGCCGTAGCCAAGGCCGGTTATTTGTTTTTCGATCGCGGCCAGGTCGCTGTCGGCGTCGTGATGGACGATCATCGTGCCTGCCGTCGCCGACACGGACACTTCAATGACGCCCGGCATCCGCCGCACGGCGGTGTCGATTTTGCGGGCGCAGCTCGCGCAATCCATGCCTTCCACGCGGTAACGGGTCTGTGTCGTCGTCTCGGTCATCGTCTAATCCTTGATTTGTCGCCGACGAGGCTACATCCTCTAGCCACTAGATGAGCAAGGGGAATGACAAAAAATATTCCGATAGGCGAAGCCGCCCGCCTTAGCGGCGTGAAAGCGCCGACCATCCGCTATTACGAACAGATCGGCCTTCTGCCCGCGCCGCCCCGCAGCGAGGGCAACCGCCGTCATTTCGGGGACGCGGACCTGCGCCGTCTGGCCTTCATCCGCCATGCGCGCGAACTTGGGTTTGAGATCGAGGCGATCCGCGCGCTTTTGACCTTGCAGGATGACCCGAACCAGCCCTGCGCGACCGCCGACGCCATCGCCAAGGCGAGGTTGATCGAAGTGGAGCACCGCATTAGTAGCCTGCAAGCCCTCAAGGCCGAACTGGAAGCGATGGTCGACGGATGCAGCCATGGGCGCGTCGCCGGATGCCGCGTCATCGAAGTGCTGGCGGATCATGGCAAATGCGCCAACCGCGTACATTAGCGAAAAGGGCTCGGATTCTCAGATTTAGGTGGGGCGCGACCACCTTTCTCGAATTTGGCGCGCACGACCTCTGTGGCCGCTTGAGGGCGGGATTGTTAATGGCTTGCATCGAGGATCGATCGCCGGGACCTCTGTCCGCCCGTCTCCGGCATGACGTGATGACGTTTCAGGACAGCATCGTGCCGATCATATCCTCGATCTGAGGCGCCTAATGGCTGGAGTCAGCCCAGAGTGGACCGTTGCAGTTTCCGAATTAACCACCTGGAAACCGTAA
>NZ_JAGRPM010000056.1 GCF_019449565.1 Rhodoblastus sp.
GACGCAACCAATCGCGGCATAGGCCGCGCCCGGACGGCCATCAGGCCGCCGGATCGAGGGATCCACGCCGCAATCACCAGAGAAAATGATCGTTGCGGGGCGAGCAATCGCTTGCACGGCGACTTTTTCAACGAAATCGGCAAGATTGCAGTCAATCGCGAAAGGACGGCTCGGCGCCAAGTGCGGCCATTGCCGGCCAGAACCATGAGCTTCCGGAATCGACCCCAATGAGACGGCGGGCCTGACATCCTGACGTCTCCTCTCGAGCGCGAACCGGTCATTCCGTCGGCACGGCAAATCCGCCGACGCGGCTCGGAAGCCTCCGTTCAAGACGCCGCTGATCTCGCTTTCCACGGAACCAGCGGTAGCCCCGCGGGACACCGCCGAAAAGCCGCTTACATTCCAATGCCGCCCGCTTGGATGCTTACTTGCCGGCGCCTATATTCTGAACGCGAGTTCAGAAACGGAAGCCCAAAGCATGGGACCCTTCCCCCACGACGCCCCACCCGCAACGATCACTGCAGAGAACCCGATGGGCACGGACGGGTTCGAATTCGTCGAATTTGCCTGTGGCGCGACCGATAAGCTTGGCGCGCTGTTCGAACTCATGGGCTTTACGGCGGTGGCGCGGCATCGCTCGAAAAACGTCACTCTCTACCGCCAGGGCGACGTCAATTACGTCCTTAACGCCGAGCCCGACAGCTTCGCCGCCGATTTCGCGAAAAACCACGGCCCTTCAGCCTGCGCCATGGGCTTCCGCGTCGCCGACGCGCGACACGCCTTTGAACGGGCCATCGCCCTGGGCGCCAAGCCCGCTCCGACCCAGGGCGGGCCGATGGCGCTGAGCGTCCCGACGATCGAGGGCGTCGGCGGCGCGCTCATCTATTTTGTCGATCATTATGGCGATAGAGGCTCGCTATGGGACGCCGATTTCGTTTGGATCGGACAGCGCGAGCCAAAACCTGAGGGAGCCGGCCTCCATTACATCGATCATTTGACCCACAACGTCTATCGCGGGCGCATGGACTATTGGGCGGACTGGTACAAACGCCTCTTCAATTTCCACCAAATCCGATTCTTCGACATTGAGGGCAAGCTCACCGGGCTGCGATCGCGCGCGATGACGAGTCCGTGCGGAAAGATCCGCATCCCGATCAACGAGAGCGCCGACGAGAGCAGCCAAATCGAGGAATATCTTCACGCCTACAAGGGGGAGGGAATCCAGCACATCGCCTGCGGTTGCCGGAATATTTACGAGACGGTCGCGGCGCTGCGCCGGGCCGGACTGGAGTTCATGCCGCCGCCGCCGGATGCATATTACGCCAGGATCGACGAGCGCGTCCCCGGCCATGGCGAGCCAGTCGACAGGCTGAGGGAACTCGGCATTCTGATCGACGGCGAGCAGGCAAGCGAGGGCGGCGCGACCAGAGTGTTGCTCCAGATTTTTTCCAAGACAATGATCGGTCCGATTTTCTTCGAGTTCATCCAGCGCAAGGGTGACGAGGGATTCGGCGAAGGCAATTTCCGCGCGCTGTTCGAATCGATTGAGGAGGATCAGGTCCGGCGCGGTGTCCTGAAACCCAAGGCCGCGGAGTAACGCCAATGGCCGCCACGTCGGAAGGCTATATGCCCGGTTTTGGCAATGATTTCGAGACGGAAGCTCTCGCCGGGGCTCTCCCCGTCGGCCAGAACTCGCCGCAGCGCTGCGCTTACGGGCTCTACGCCGAGCAGCTTTCGGGTTCGCCCTTCACGGCGCCGCGCGGGTCGAACGAGCGGTCCTGGCTCTATCGAATCCGTCCTTCCGTCCGGCATGCGGCGCGGTTCGGGAAGGTCGATTTGCCCCATTGGAAAACGGCGCCCTCCATCCACGAGCACGACAGGCCGATCGGCCAGTATCGCTGGAGTCCGGTTCCGATCCCCGACTCAAAGCTCACCTTTGTCACCGGCGTTCGCACCATGACTACGGCCGGCGACGTCAATACACAAACGGGCATGTCGGCGAGCATTTATTTCGTCACCGAGTCGATGATCGACGATTATTTCTACAATGCCGACGGCGAACTGCTCATCGTCCCGCAGCAGGGCTCGCTCTCCTTCTTCACGGAATTCGGCCGCATCGCGCTTGCTCCGGGCGAAATCTGCGTCATTCCACGCGGCGTCAAATTCAGGGTCGAACTCATCGACGGCCCCGCCCGCGGCTATATGTGCGAAAATTACGGCGCGAAGTTCACGCTTCCGAACCGTGGTCCGATCGGCGCCAATTGTCTTGCCAACCCGCGCGACTTCAAGTCGCCCGTCGCCGCCTTCGAGGACAGGGACGCGGCCAGCCGGTTGACAGTCAAATGGTGCGGCAAGTTCTATGCCTGCGAAATCGGCCATTCCCCACTCGACGTCGTGGCGTGGCATGGCAATTACGCGCCATACAAATATGATTTGAGAACGTTCTCACCCATAGGGGCGATTCTGTTCGATCATCCAGACCCGTCGATCTTCTCGGTCCTGACCGCGCCCTCGGGGGAGGAAGGCACGGCCAACATCGACTTCGTGATCTTTCCGGAGCGCTGGCAGGTCGCCGAGCATTCCTTTCGGCCGCCATGGTACCACATGAACATTATGAGCGAATTCATGGGACTGATCTACGGTCGGTATGATGCAAAGCCGGAAGGATTCGCGCCGGGCGCCATATCGCTGCACAATTGCATGTTGCCGCATGGCCCCGACGCGGAAGCCTTCGGCTGCGCCTCGAACGCAAGGCTCGAGCCCGAAAAGCTCGAGAAAACGCTCGCTTTCATGTTCGAGACGCGCTTTCCCCAGCACCTGACCCCTTACGCCGCCACGCTCGAGACCTTGCAGGAGAATTACGCCGACTGCTGGGCCGACCTAAGCAAAAGATTCAACGGCAAACCATGAGAATGAACGGGCAATGAAACTCGCCTCGCTCAAGCACGGACGGGACGGCCGGCTCGTCGTCGTATCGAAGGATCTCACCCACGCGGCGCTGGCGGCAGACATCGCGCCGACGCTGCAGGCGGCGCTCGACAACTGGACGCAAGCCGCGCCAAAACTCGCCGCGCTCGCGCGGCGCATTGAGGCGCTTTCAGTCGAGACCTTCCCTTTTCGTGAGCGTGACTGCGCCTCGCCGCTGCCGCGAGCCTATCAATGGGCCGATGGGTCGGCCTATGTGAATCACGTCGCGCTCGTCCGCAAGGCGCGCGGCGCGGACTTGCCGCCGTCGTTCTGGACTGACCCGCTTATGTATCAGGGCGGTTCCGACACGTTTCTCGGCCCGCGCGATCCGATCCCGTTCATCGGCGACGAAAGTTTTGGGCTCGATCTCGAAGCGGAAATCGCCGTCATCGCCGACGACACGCCGATGGGCGTCGACGAACGGACGGCGCGTTCGCATATAAAACTCCTCATGCTCGTCAATGACGTGACGCTGCGCGGACTGACGGGACCCGAACTCGCCAAGGGATTTGGCTTCTACCAATCAAAACCGTCCTCGGCTTTTTCACCCGTGGCGGTTACGCCGGACGAGCTGGGCGCCGCCTGGGATGGCGCGAAGCTCAACCTCCCACTGCTCTCCTTCGTCAACGACGCGCCGCTCGGCAGGCCCGATGCCGGAATCGACATGACTTTCGATTTCGGCCGGCTGATCGCCCATGCGGCGCGCACGCGCATGCTGTCGGCGGGCACGATCATCGGCTCCGGCACGGTGTCAAACCGCGCCGCCGATGGCGGTCCCGGCAGGCCCATTTCTTCGGGCGGCCTCGGTTATTCCTGTCTCGCTGAATTGCGGGTCGTGGAAAAACTTCTGGAAGGCGAAACCCGCACGCCGTTTCTGAAACCCGGCGACCGCGTGCGCATCGAGATGCTCGACGAACGCGGCCAATCGATCTTCGGCGCCATCGAGCAGGAAGTGACATCGAACGGGCGCTGAGACAGCCGGCTCATGCAGCGGAGGCAGGAGCTTTACCCTTGGCGCGGAAGTAGTGGAAATCGCCTTTGGCGATGATCCGATCGCCCTCGGCAAGCGCGTGGGCCTCGATATCCGGCGCTGAGCGGAGGCGGTCGTAAAGGGGGGCGAAATCCTGGTAGCAGTCGTGAAGGAGCTGCTCGAAACTGTCGATCACGAAATAGGTCTGCTGGAAATCGTCAATCAGGTATTTGGTGCGCATGATCCGCTCGAGATCGAAGGCGACCCGGTTTGGGGACGTATCTTCGAGCGCGAAAATCGTCTCGGCCGGCGATGACATGATGCCGGCTCCGAAAATGCGCAGTCCGACCGGCGAGGTCATCAAGCCAAATTCAACGGTGTACCAGTAGAGGCGGGCGAGGTGATGCAATTGCCCTCGGTCGAGAGCCCGGCGGCCGCCCTTGCCATAGGCCTCGAGAAACGCCGCATAGACTGGATTGGCGAGCAGGGGCACGTGTCCGAAGACGTCGTGGAAGACGTCCGGCTCTTCGAGATAGTCCAGTTCCTCCTCGGGCCGGATGAAGGCGCCGGCCGGAAAGCGGCGATTGGCGAGATGGTCGAAGAAAGCGTCGTCGGGAATGAGGCCGGCGACCGGCACGACGCGCCAGCCAGTCATCGCCGACAGTTTCTCGGATAGATCCGCGAAATCGGGGATGCCGGAGCCGGACAAGCCGAGCCTGGCCTTGGCTTCGAGAAAGGCGTCGCACGCGCGGCCCGGCAATAGTTTCGCCTGGCGGGCGAAAAGGCGGTTCCAGCGGTCGTGCTCTTGCGCCGAATAGGACGGCCAATTCTGGTCGATGGTCCAGTCTGCATTTCGCCGCGCGTTGGCGTAGCGATTGCGTGGATTTAAGGGCTCTGCCTCGAGGCTCTGGTTGCTCACTTGGCTCTCCCTCGGACTTGGCTCTCCCTCGGACGCCCGTCAAAAGTCCCCTTTTTCATTGCGACGGCAAACCCAAGGCCCCGCATTTGCCGCGAATGATGGCGTTCGTCTCATATATGGCGCGCGCCAGGCCTCACGAAAAGAGGCCGGGGGCCCCAAACAGACGCGAGCGCCACATTGGGCTTCCGCCCGAAGATGCTTCTTCCGTTGCGCGTCAATCCCACAGATTATTCGTGAAAATGGGCCGAGACCACTTGCGCCTCCTTGGGGAGCCCGGCGCATTCGCGGAGACCAAAGATGAAGCTCTATGGCTATTTCCGTTCCTCGGCGGCCTATCGCGTACGAATCGCGCTCAACCTCAAGGGGTTGGCGGCCGAATATGCGCCCGTGCATCTCGTGCGCGGCGAGCAGAGACAGGCGGGGTTCCTGGCGAAAAATCCGCAGGGACTGGTCCCAGTGCTCGAACTCGATGACGGGTCCTTGCTCACTCAGTCCCTCGCCATTATCGAATATCTCGACGCGCTGCAGCCCGAACCGCGACTGATCCCGACGGACGCCCTGCTTGCCGCGAAGGTTCGAGCCATCGCGCTCGCGATTGCCTGCGATATCCATCCCCTCAATAATCTGCGCGTGCTCGATTACCTCAAGAATGAACTCCACCATGGCCGGGAGGACGTTGGCGCCTGGGTTCGCCACTGGCTGCTGAAAGGAGGGCTCGACTCGATCGAGCACATGATCGAGTCGGCCCCGTTCTGCTTCGGCGCAAGCCCAACTCTCGCCGATGTCTGCCTCATACCGCAGATCTTCAATGCGCGGCGCTTTGCGGCGCCTTTGGAACATCTTCCGAAGATCAAGGCCGTCGAGGCGGCATGCGCCGAATTGCCCGCCTTCCGCGCAGCTCATCCTTCGCAACATAGCGATGCCGAATAGGCCCGAATATCGCGCCATTCGATTCCGTCGCTCCATCGACTGCTTTTTTCTACATCGGACCTTCGGCCTGCGACCGGATTCCGCCCAATAGTGCCGATGAGCATTCCTGGCGCGAATTGCCGCCTTGGGTCAGGTTGAGACTATCGAAGCTGTCTGAGATGGTCCGCTCAGCGCTGTTTACCGGGCATTCCCTTGGCGGTTCGTGCGAGGTTAGAAGACGGCCAAATCCGGCCCAGCCGTGCCGCAAGCCTTTGTTCCTCTGAATTTTGCTCCGGGCGAGGTCTGCCAATTTGATTGGAGCCACGAGCAAGTCGAACTCGCTGGCGTCATGCAGACCATCAAGGTCGCGCATTTCCGCCTGACTTTCAGCCGCCAGATGTTCGTCGTCGCCTATCCGCGGGAAACGCAGGAAATGGTGTTCGACGCCCACAACCGGGCCTTCGCCTTCTTCGGCGGCGTGCCCTTGCGCATGGTCTATGACAACCTGAAGGCGGTGGTGGAAGCGATCTTCATTGGCAAGGAGCGCCTGTTCAATCGCCGCTTCATGGCGCTGGCGAACCATTATCTGTTCGAGCCGGTCGCCTGCACGCCGGCCTCGGGCCGGGAGAAGGGGCAGGTCGGCAACATTCGGGAATGGTTGTTCACCCCGCTGGCGCGGTTTTCCAGCTTTGAGGCGCTGAATGATTGGCTGGCAACGCGCTGCCGGGAGTTGGCCCAGCGCAAGCGTCCGGCGACCCCGCGCCATCCCGCGCGCCTCAACCTCGCCGACTGTTTCTCCTACGCTTGCGCCAAGGCCTACTGGGCGCCGCTCTTGTTTAAAGGAGGAGATGATTTCGCGCTGACCGATGTCAATAAGACGCGGGCCTGAATTCATGGCAATTGCGGATTGCCTGGGCCGAACAATTCGCCCCGCCCGCAAGCAATAAGATCTTCATACTCAAAACTCGGGCGCCGCTCGGACATTTCGTTTCACTCTCTCATCCCCGCTCGCAGCCAAGCGCCGGAATTGGGGGCGGCCTTCTATGGCAAGCCGAAAGCATAACCCCCAGGCGTTTTTCATCGCTGCGGAGCATCAATCGTCATAACCGGAGGACCGAATCCGGCCGCCGCCTTT
Organism: Rhodoblastus sp.; assembly: GCF_019449565.1. Lineage (GTDB taxonomy): Bacteria > Pseudomonadota > Alphaproteobacteria > Rhizobiales > Beijerinckiaceae > Rhodoblastus. The sequence goes on from NZ_JAGRPM010000056.1 coordinate 6,901, forward strand.
GCACTTTGACCAACGATAAACAATATAAGCCATGCGGGCAGCGACACGCTCGTGCAACCTCAGGACAAAACCATGGCCATGCGCCAAAAAACCTTGATTTTCACTCTGGCTGCCCTTGTCGCCTTTGGCTATTCCGCCGACAGCTTCGCCAAACCGGGATTTAGCGGCTCCTTCGGCAGTCGCGGCGCGCGCACTTTCAGCGCTCCGCCCCCAACCGCGACGGCGCCTCGCCCAGCCGCTCCGATCGAACGTTCGATGACGTCCCCGTCACCAGGGATGGCGCAGAATTATGCCGGATCGACGGGCATGAACTCCGGCGGCTTCATGTCCGGCGGTTTCGGGCGCGGCCTGCTTGGCGGCCTTGTCGGCGCCGGGCTGGTCGGCATGCTGTTCGGAAGCGGTTTCGGCGGCGGGCTCGGCGGAATATCGTCCATTTTGGGCCTCGTGCTTCAGATCGGGCTTCTATTCCTCCTGTTTAAATTCGTCATGGGCTTCCTGCGCAGGCGCCAGCCGGCGTATCAAGGCGCCGCATACGATAGCGGCGCTGCGCAAGGCCCGCGCCCCGGTTTTGGCGGTTTCGGAGGCTTCGGCGGAGGGACCGGGAGAACTGTGAAGCTCGAAATCGGTCCTGGGGATTTCAATGTTTTCGAACAGCGCCTTGGCCTCATCCAAAAAGCCTATGGCGCCGAGGACATGGCCGCTTTGCGCGCTCTGGCGACGCCTGAAATGGCCTCATATTTCGCCGCGGAGATCGAAGAGACCGCAAAAAAAGGCCTGGTCAACAAAATCTCCGACGTGACCTTTCTGCAGGGTGATCTTGCGGAAGCCTGGCGCGAGCCCGAAAGCGATTATGCGAGCGTCGCGGTCCGTTTCTCGCTGATCGACACGATGGTTGATCGCGCGACCGGCAAGGTTGTCTCGGGTGATCCCGTGACGCCGGAGGTTTCGACCGAAATCTGGACATTCGCGCGCCGTCCGGGCGGGGCGGCCACGGATTGGAAATTGTCTGCAATTCAGCAAACCTGACCTTTTGCAGGGCCGCGAACCTCGCGGCCCTTTTTATCGACGAAGGCGAAGCGCTAAGACAAAGACGGCTATGCGTCTGAAAATTGCGCTTGTTGCTTTAATCGCTTCCGGCGCCCGCCAGGGCGTTGTGAAACGCATCGAGCGCTAAATTCGCGGCGACAACTTCGTGCCGACTTTCCGTCTCCCGATCAGATCGCCCAGGCGCAAGTTGCGACCGGGGAGCAAAGTTATGAAGGACTATGCGATGACTTCTATTGCAAACGTTCGGACTGTCTTGTTTCCGCCCCTTGAGTCGACCGATCCTACACCGTCCGTGAAAAGCACGGGCGCGGCGGAGGCCAATTCCCCGATCTATCGACGGCTATCCTCTTCATCCAGGACGAGTGCCAAGCGCATGGTTGCCGGCCGGTCACGCATTTTGACCTGAGCCTCGCCTTCATTCGCGCCGGGGGATGATCTTGCGCGACGCCGAATGTTCTTCGGCGTCATCGCTGCCCTCCGCCCGTTCAAATGCTGACGAGTCTGGCTCGATGAGCAGGAAATGAGGCAGCAGCCCCCTCAGAGCAAATGTCCGCTTTGAGGCCTTGATTTACATCCCGGGCAGGTTCGGCGACCGACCGCCTTGGGTCAGGATGAGCCGACCAACAGCACGAAGGATAGGCCGTTATCCGGTCTATAGCCGCCCGTCGCCGTTGGACCGGATCGCGCCAGCTTCGGTCATTACCGGGCGCGATGCCGATCTTCCGGAACCGGCTCGCTGCGGTCGTACGAAATGAAGGTTCCGCCGGCGGCTATCGCACACTCAGCGGACGTTCCGAAAACGAAATGAACCAGCGCTCGTGACCGATGCTGGGTCGCGTCCCGCCGAGTGGTGTAGCTGAGCGGGAGCAAGCCGCTTGCGAAGCGCGCTCATCATAGCGCCGTAGCGAGCGAGCGGCTTGCGGTGGTCATCGACGATTTCTGTGGTCAGAGTTGGGTTGCGAACATCAAC
>NZ_JAGRPM010000057.1:0-180000 GCF_019449565.1 Rhodoblastus sp.
CGGCGAAACATCATCAATCCTGACCTGCGGCGGCAAACTGCAAGTGGCCGGCTTCAAATCGGAACGCTGGCCGGCTTCAGATCGGAATAGGTGGCCGGCTTCCTATTGGAATGCGTGGCCGGCTTCGTCGGAATCCGCAGCAAGCCACCCCTTGGGTTCTTGAGGAACCGCCACTTGTCCGCCCACCAATCGGCAGGCATTGCTTCGCGCTGTGGACTCGCAAAGGTGAACCATCTGCGGTCGTTCTCATCGAGATTGATTGGCACGGCATTGTTCGAGAAGACCAGAAAGTGCGTCCTGTTCCGCACGTTCTCTTGTGGTCCGTATTTGAGGTTCACAAGCAGCGTGTCCTCTGACTGAAGCGTCTTCAGCTTGTCCGCAAAGCCATAGTTTCCGCCCTCGTAAAGCTCGCTGATGACCACGAGCGACGTGCCAGGGATGAACGAGTGGAAGCCCCCCTTCAAGGAATCTGAGGTGACGCTTTTGGTGTTCCTCTCGCCAACCATCCATTTGAGAGCGTCGGCTATGAAGTTCTTGCCAGCGCCTGTGAGTCCCGAAGTAAGCAACACCGAGACCGGCATCTTGACCTCTGGGTGGCAAACGAGGTGAGCGCACCAATCGAGGAAATATTCCCGCTCAGTGCCATGCTTCCCAAAGAACCTGTCGACCACATCAAGAAACCAGCGCGGCTCGTGGTAATTCTCCGACCTTGTCGCTTTGACAGTGGGCGCTGACCACAGATTGAAGGCCCGGCTTCCGTCCTCAAGCTCAACAATGCGAGGCTTGCTTGGATACGTGTCCCAAAAGTCCGCGATGAGCATCTTGGCTAGTGGTAGCTCTTGTCTGCGGCCTTTTCGGTACTGCTCAAAGCTTGCTTCAAGCCAAGGGTTAGTCACATCGGGCAGCTGGGGAGTCTTGTAAGTCATCCTAACTTGCTCATCCTTCCGACCGTAGCTCAGCACAGGCAGCGCCGTCCGAAACTCCGCGTCGATAGTTCTTTGGGCGGCACAGTCGGCCAGCAAGCCCTTATCAGTGCCCTTATCCCGATAGGTCCACTTCCCAGCGCTGGCGATGTACGTAAACTTCTTCGCTACCTTCTCCCAAAGCTCAACCATCATCTGTTGTTCTTCTTTGGAACCCGCCCGCACGGCCTCCCCAGATGCAAGCATACGTCGGGCTGTCTCTGCCGCGATTAATCTAGAGTGAGTTGCCATGTGTCGCTAACGTCCTGTGCGTTCTTCGCTATGCTGGATGGGGTGATAAGTGCGACTTCGATAGCCGCGTTCGCCAAGGTGGAGAGAGAATGTCTCCCTTGCGAGCTAACACTCGTTAGTCGCTCTAAGAGGTCGCGACGAACGTAAAGGCGTACACTCACTGTGTTTCGTCTGTTTGTCATGGTGTATATATTCCATTTTGTGGAGCAATTGGCCTGCTCACTTGGCGCTCTCCTGTCGGAGCCCTTCGGACTGGCCGAGATAAACCCTAAGCAACTCATCAAGCAGCATGGGGTTACTGGGGACGCCACCCATGGAGGCCGTCATGCGCTCCTGTGTGGTCACGAAGGCTTTGCGCGCGTCTCCAGCGAGGCGGACATAGAAGCCATAGAAAGGTGTGTTAGATTCGGCTCCGGCCTCTCGGCGGAACTTTCTGGTCATGTTCATAGTCATTGGTGTCTTTCATCCGACAAACAAAAAAGGACCCGCTAAAGGGGTCCAAGGGTGGCAGCTATCGGGGCCGCCAGGAGTGACAGGCACGTGAGGTAGCTCTGTTTATTCAAAAGGGACAACCTACGGAGGGCCGCGTTAGCTATCCCGTTGCTTTTACGGTGCTATTATTGCCTAGGGTACCAAAATTAGCCCCGATGCAAGATGGCGTCTTCAGGTGTGGTGTGGACTGCCCTAAGGCGGAAGAGGCTCCTAGGCGAAGCGGGCCGGAACTAAACCACTGAAATCAGCTAGTTTTCGGCCCAGGTGTCAAATGTTTCGCTGGAGCCTGATGGCGTGTCCAGAATGGAGGAGGCTAACCCTAAGGCGGGAGATGGTTACAGGCGAAGGAGGCTGGAGTTAACCTGCTGTTATCAGATAGTTTCCAGCCCTAAGGTCCGGTATTTATCCCAGTCCCTCCCGTTGCGTTCCTACAGGAGGCCGCGAGGCTTCCCGATATAACCCATTAGCCGATTTGCCCTCTCAAGGCCTTCCCTACGCAGCGGCCTCTTTGGCAGACTTTAGGACGCGATAGACCGACGCCACGCCTATCCCCAGCTTGGTGGCAATCGCTTCGCGCGACATACCCGCGTCTGTGAGCCGAATGATTTCATCCGCCTTGGCCCGCGCTGTGGGAGCCCTCCCTTTGTATTTCCCTTCGCCCTTGGCCTTCGCGATTCCCTCGCGCTGCCTCTCAAGCATAATTTCCCTCTCGAATTGAGCGATGGACCCGAGCAGGTTGATCATTAGGCGGCCTGTGGGAGTCGCTGTGTCCATTCCCATGGCGAGGACTCGCAGGGATACCCCCTTGGTCTCTAGGCGGCTCACAAGCTCTCCCAGGTGGCTCACGGAGCGCGCTAGACGGTCTAGCTTGGTCACAATCAGCACGTCACCCTCGCGAGCATAGTCGATGGCTGCTTCAAGCTCCTGACGTGGCCCCACGGAACTTGTCTGCTCGCTGAAGGTGCGCTTCACGCCTGCCGCCTTAAGGTCGCGCTCTTGGGCCTCCAAGCCCGCCTTCTGTTCCGAGGTCGAGGTACGCGCATAGCCGATGATCATTGTGTTTGTCCGCCCTGCCCAAGCCAATCATTAGGACCAAAGACATAGTGATAATTTCTTATCAAAAGTCAATAGGTATGTGTGTGATAGGCTCAGGGAGATATTCGGGACGAATCACAAGGGCTTGGTCTATTGATAGCGCCGCCTGAAACAGGCGCGGCGGCAAGGCGTTACAAAGTGGCGATTGGTAACCCAGCGGCAACCTAGGGGGCGGATAGGGGCCTCCCGGTCTTCCTTTTTGGACGTTCCGCCAGGAATCGACTTCAAAAGAAGGGGCCTAAAGCCGCCGTTGTTGTTCGTCATTCGCGTGGCGTGAAGGGGCAGCGGGGGCCGGGTGTGTCTGTCAGCCTAATGTTGTCAGACTGGTCAGCACAGGGCCGGTAGGGCGAGGCTTCCAGATGCAGCATCCGGGAAACTTGTTTGCTTATCTTTGCCTAGAGTGGTCGAAATCACACGCTTGATACCTTCACCTCAATGACGGGAATCGGCTCGAAGCCGACCTACGCGATAGTGTCACGGACGCTTCATGTCGCCCCACTGCAGCCGTCCGTCGGGTTAGGGCAGACGGCTGCTTATCGAGGTTGAGCCATCATTCTTCCCACTATTGTCTCGAAAGCGGAGAAGCCAGGCTCGTCAGCCAAGAACCCTTCGGGGCGTCGGCATAGCTGTACTCGCCGAAGGCCGAAGGTTGCGGCATGAGCATATCCCGCCACTCCTGCATTAGCCCAACATAGTTGAAATTCGTTGCGCTCGCGGGCGGGTCCGTTACGGTAATGATTTGCGCCGCCGAGGTCCCTGTCTCCCCAGTAGCGCTGTTTGATGCCGTTACTGTGAAGGTGTTCACCGGGTGGCCTTTTCCAGGGAAAGTCGAGTTCAGCACCAGATCGCTAATCGCCTGTCCGGCAGTACCGGCGGTTATCGTGAAGGTTAGCGTATCCCCCTTGCCGCGGCCATGCACCAACTGGCGGGTGACGGTATCGCCAGCAGGTGCTGTTATGGATTCGAAAAGCGGAACGCCGCTGATCTTCACCGAGAGCATATCGTCGGAATCAACTGGCGACGCCGTGATCCCCATTGAGGCTGGCTGGTTAGGCGACACACTGAGCTTATTCGGGGCGTTCAATGTCGGCGACTCCGCACCGGTGTCTGCCTCCTCAACCTGGGCAATTTCCACGTTGCCAGTGTGTGGGACCCAAATCGGACTCGATGGGTCACCAACTGTCTGTAGGTTGAAGGATATAGTTGAAGGATGCCCACTTACTGAGCCGCTTGTATCTTCAAAGCCCAATTCTTGCCAGACGAACCCTCCACCACTACCTCCAAAGTTGAATAAGAGGCCGCTGATTGTCGCTGACAAGTCCGTCCCAAACAACGAAAAAGGCTCCGTTCCCGTAATCGTCCAGGTGTAGGAGCCATTAGTCAAAGTCAGGTCCGCATTCGTGATATCAGTCTGGGACAAAACGCCCAAAGCCCCATCTGTTTGAATCGATCCCTCGACCGTGCCGGTCCCAACCGAGAGGTTTACATCGTAAGTGGTCATGGTTACGTCCTCCCATTTTGACAGCCATCATTGAAATCGAACCGAACACCTTTGGCGCCTTCTTGGATCTGCACCTCGGCAGGCGCAGGATAGGGGCGCTTGTTTTCTGGCGCGGATATTCGGGTGGAAGAGGCGTCCAAACTGGGTGTTGTTGGACTCGATACCTGGGTGGTCTTAGAAGTCGAACTCGCCCCTGTGGCGTTCAGAGATGTAATACCCTTAGTGGCGCCGTCTGCGCCGCCAGTGAAGCTATACAGTATGGTGGGGGTACTGGCGTAGCCACTGCCGGGCTTGAAGATCTCAAACACCGTTCCGGCGCCATACGGTCCGCCCCCATCTGTGGTGCCGAACAGGTCGCCGTTGGCGTCGGCGATCAGGCTGCCCAAGTGGGAGGCACCGTTTGGGCCGCCAGCGAAGCTCACCAAAGTTGTTAGGATCACCATGGCATCCTGTTATGCAGAGGTAAGCATAAATCTGGACGATCTGTCCTCGGCCTAGCTCAAGCCAGCTTATTATAGCATTAAAACCGGCGGAGTTATACCGCGCTGCTTCAGCATTGCGGCATCCATTCGCTATACCTTAAGTTTATAAACTATGGCGTTGCAGGCGCACGCGGAAAATATGGTCAAAAAAAGTCAAAAAAATAAAGCGTTGCGTTAGCCCCCACCCCCATGCCAGCGAAGATCACGATCACCGAAACGTGATCTTCGACTCGGCAAAATATCGGGAGTAAGTTGTTGGACTTGGTGGCCCAAGGCGCAGCCTGCATTTCGGAGGACGTATCGGGCCGAGCCACCTGCTGAAGGCCCTGCTCAGGTTCGGCTACTGTTCCTGCGGACCGGAAATGCTGCCTAAGTTCGCTTTGCGCCCAGCTATTCTCTCCGTCTACGACTTCGGCGGTGGTCCGCTGTCCGCCGTTTTGCGCCGTTTGCTGGCCCCAGCGGCCTGTCGAGGTCAGGTGATACATTTGGTGATACAAGCTAGTTTGACGATGTAGCATAACCGGGTAAGTTCAACGCTCTAGGGTTGATCGTCAGTCATCTAAGCGCCTCTCCTGGGCACCATAAAAAACCCCGCGAAAGCGGGGTTTTTTATGGCCTGAAGCGCGACAAGTCCGCGCTCAGAGCACGCGCCAGAACAGGGTCGCCCAGACCGTGCAGCCCAGAGCTGCCGCGACCGCGAAAGCCAGCGTCGCCGCAAGCTGGCGCGAGAGCGATTCGGTCTTGGTTCGCGCGATGCTCCAGCCGAGCCACAAGGCCCACAGGCCTGCGCCAATCAGTAGTCCCGCACGCAAGACTCCCACGAAAGGCAGGATGATTCCCTCCGCCTTGAGCATGGTCACGGTCAGCGAGGACAGGCCCAGGAAAACGCCGCAGGCTGCGACGGGAATCAGACCCTGCGCGAAATGATGGAAGCGCGCCCAGGACCATGCGCCGCAGGCCCGCGTCGCCACGGCGACGCAAAGGCTGAGCAACGCGCCCGCCGCAAGCGCAAAGCCGCCGATATAGATCAGCAGGACCAGGCCATCGAGCGGAGTCATGGTGTCGTTGAGAGCGGGATAATTGGTCAGGACATACCAGGGCAGCACCGGCTCCAGCGGCCAGATCAGGCCCCCGTCCACGATCCGGTCGGCCAGGGCCTGGCGGATCGCGACATAGATCGCCGAGGAGCTCCAGTGGAAGGCGGCGGCGGCGACGCCGAGCATGCCGAACAGGATCAGAGCGCTCTGCCATGGATTGGTCATTTCGCCCGCGACATGGACGATCTCATGACTGGGCGAGCGCCGCGCCAGCGTCACGGCGCCGCGGAAATCGCTGCACCGCCCGCACATGTGGCAGGTTCCGGCGCCGCGCATCGAGCGCACCGGCACCAGCGGCGCGCAATTTAGCACCTCCTGATGGCTGCCGCGCGGCTTGGGCCAATGCGCCCAGGCCTCGCGATCGACCCGGAAATGCAGCGGCGACATCTTGGCGAGCAGGTTGAACACGCCCGTGACCGGGCACAAGAACCGGCACCAGACGCGCTTGTTGCGCCCCCATAGATAGCCGACGCCGATCGCCGCCACGGTCGAGCCGCCGAGCACCAGCAGCGCCGGGCCCGGATATTGATAGACGCTGGTCATCTGGCCGTAGATCGTCGTCAGGACGAAGGCGATGAAGGGCCAGCCCTTCCATTGCAGCCAGCCCGGGATGGCGCCGCCGCGCCCATGTTCGGCCGCGCGTTCGCTGAGCGCGCCTTCCGGGCAAAGCAAGCCGCACCACAGCCGCCCGACCAGCACCATCGAGACCAGCACGAAGGGCCACCAGATGCCCCAGAACACGAATTGCGCGAAAAGGGTGACATTCGTCCAGATATGGGCGGCGCCCTGCGGCAAGGGCAAGATAGCAGGCACGACCAGCAGCCCGACGTAAACGCCGACGACGCCCCATTGCAGGCGTCGAATGAGCTTCTGATGATCGTGCAGCCAGGTTCCGAGCCGCGCGAGGGCGGCGTCGATCCGATCCGCGCGCGCCTCGGCGGCGCTCACCGCGACGCGGTCTGAGGCCGATACAACAGCCATACCATGGCCCCCCAATAAGCAAGGAACACGATCAGTTCGGTCAGGTCCGGACGCGCGCGCCAGCCGGTGAGCGAAGAGAACATGCCGCCGATCCCACCGCCGTCCGAGAGCAGGCCGGAAGCGTCCCAGAGACGGCCGGACAGGCGCGGCAGGAACCCGAGCGCAACGAGATTATCCGCCGCCGTCAGCAGCAGCGCACCGGCCAGCAGCAGCAACATGACTTCCGTGATGCGGAAGAACACGCGCCAGGATAGGATGCGGCTGCCCCATTGCAGCGCGAGATAGCTCAGCACCGCAAGGCCGAGGCCCGCCAGCGCCGAAAGGCCGGCGGAGACAAGCGCGGCGCCGTGCGCAGCCGAAAGCGTGCCCGCGAGGAAGACCACGGTTTCGCCGCCTTCGCGCGCCACGGCGATGGCGGCGAGCGTGAACACGCCCCACCAGTTCGAAGTGTCGGCGGCCTGCTGGAGCGCGCTTTCAAGATCGCGCTTTAGCGTGCGCCCGTGGCGGCGCATCCACACCACCATCTGCACGATCAGCCCGGAAGCGACCAGCATGAGCAGGGTCTGGAACAATTGCTGGCGGTCGTCGTCGAGCTGGTCGCCGAACAGGATCAGCGCGGCGCCCAATGCGGCGGCGCCGAGCAGGCCCGCGCCGACGCCGGCCCACAGAAAGGCGCGGCCGCGCGTGCGGCCTTCTTCGCCCCGTTGTCCGAGCCAGGCCTGCAAAATGCCGATGACCAGCAACGCCTCGATGCTCTCGCGCCAGACGATGAAGACGACATTGCCGAACTGACCCACTTTTTTCTCCTTACAAACCCTGCTGGACGAACCTTATTTGGCGACCAGCACCGCCGGCGGCGCGTCCGGGTGGAAATCGTCGAAGAAATCATATTCGCCCGGGTCGAGACCGCGAATGACGAGGGTGGTGGTCGCGCCGGGCGCGAGCACCTTCTCCTTGCGCAATTGCTTGCTTTCGAATTCCGCCGGCCCCTGGCCCTTGTTCACCAGTTCGATCTCGATGGTCTTGTTGGCGGGCACTTCGAGCCGTTGCGGCTCGAACTTCCCGTCATTGAACTCGATGCGAAAACTCGGCGCGTCCTCGGCGCGCGCCGAGGCGAGCGGCGCGGAGGCCAGAACGAGAAAGCTGAGAAACGCGGCGAATTTCATCTCAATAGGCGCCCTTCTTGCCGGTGCCGGCATAGGTGAATTCATAAACGGCGTCGAACGGCTTGAACCAGGGGCCAACGCCTGTTTCCTTATCGACATGGCGGCCGAAATGCGCGTGGGGATTGGCGTCCGGGGGCGCGATATGCAGCGTCAGCTTATAGCGGCCCGCGCCCATCAACTTGACATTGTCGCCGTAGTGCGGACCGTCGTCCGCCACCATCGGCATGAAATCGCCCGTGCGCTTTTCCTCCGAGCCTTCCTTTGTCAGTTCATAGCCGATGACGAGATAGGGAATCCAGTCGCCCTTGGCGAAGCCGTTGGGATTTTCCTTGCCGGCATGAATATCGGCTTCGAGATGAACGTCGGACTCCTTGGCGTCGCGCATCATGCCCGCCGGCTCCATCTCGATCGGCTGGAGATAGACCGCGCCGATCTCCATGCCGCCGACGGATTGCGGCTTGCCAACGGGAGTTTCCTTGGCGAAGGCGAAAGAACCGGCTGCAAGAAGGGTGGCGGCGGCGAGGCAGGCTTTAAGCGACACGAATTTCATGGGTTGAACTCCTTTTCCGCCAGTTTCAACTTCGGCCGCCGACGCGCAATTAAATCCGGCTTCTTTAGAAAATTTCTAATTTCGCTCCCCGGCTTTCGCGCAAGGCCGCGTTCAAGGCGGCGTCAAGCTCTGCGGCCTCGATCTCTGACACGACCGGCCCCGAGGCGTGGATGAGAAAACAGCGCACGGGCTTGCCGGGGTAAAGCTGGGCGACCGCCGCGCGATAAAGCGCGAGCTGCGCGGCATAGACCGCGCGCCGATCCGCGCGCGGCGCGCCCATCTTGTAATCCACGAGCCAGACGCCGGCTGGCGTTTCGGCCATGCGGTCGATGGAGCCCGCAATATCGACGAAGCCGCCGCCCGGCCGGGGCAGCCGCGCGGCGATCCGCGCTTCGGCGATAGATTTCGCGCCAAACAGAGGCGCAAGGCGCGGATCGTCCAGAATGGCGAGCGCGGCGCCCGTGAGCTTTTCCGCCCGCTCCGGCGCAAGCCCCTGCGCGGCGAGATCGCGCAAAGCGGCCTCACGCCGGGCGTCCTGCGGCAGGTCCGGCAGGAATTGCAGCAGGCGATGGGCGAGACGCCCCTCTTCCAGCGCCTGAGCGCGCTGCGGCGACAGCGCCGATTCGTCCGCGAGCGCCTGATCGGCGCCCTCAAGCGCGCTTGACGGGCGCAGGGGCGGCGCGGCGGCGGCTTCAGCGGGCGCGGGCGCGAACAGCCAGGCGGGTGGCGACGCGACGGGTTGCTCCGACGCGGGGAAAGCAGCGGCCAAAGGCGCCGCGGGCGCGGTTTCGGGCTGCCCGAAACGCAGCACCTTATCCTCCCCGCCCCAGGGCGCGGGCGCCTCGGTCGCGCCCTCAAGCAAAGCAAATTCGATGAAGGCGCGCCAGCTTTCGGGCGAGATCGCCCGGGCGCCGCGATGGCCGGCGATATAGAGCCGCTCCTCGGCGCGGGTCATGGCGACATAGAGCAGGCGGCGATATTCCTCGCCCGCCGCCTCGCGCCGCGCCGCGCGCGACGCCGCGACGGCGGCGCAATCGAGATCCTTCTTCGGCGACCAGGCGAGAAGCGAATCGCCCTGCGCGGAGGCCAGCGCAAACAGCGACCCGTCGCGATTGCCGACAGGCGCCGCGCAAACGTCGGGCAGGAACACGATCTTGGCCTCGAGCCCCTTGGCGGCGTGAACCGTCATCACGCGCACGAAAGACGAGGTGAGGTCCATGTCGCGCTTGATCGAAACGTCCAGCGCCGCGACTTCGGCAAGAAAGGCGGCGAGCGAGGGCGCGCGGGCGCTCTCATGGGCCAGAGCGAGATTGAGGAATTCGTCAAGCGCGTCGCCGGCCTCGGGGCCAAGCCGCGCGAGAAAGGCCCGCCGCCCGCCGCGCGGGCCGAGCAGCCGGGCGTAAAAGGCGAAGGGCGGCAGAGTCCGGCCCATCTGGCGCAGCAAGTCGAGCTGGGCGCAGGCGGCCTGATATTTCTCTTCCGTGGAGGCCCGCAACGCGTCATGCAGCGACCCCGTCCGCCCCGGCGCGAGGCGGATCAGGTCGTCGTCGTCAAAGCCGAACAAGGGCGTCTTGAGCACCGTGGCGAGGGTGAGATCGTCTTCGGGGAGCAGCGACGCGCGACCGATGGCGGCCAGGTCCATCACCGCGATATGTTCGGCGAGCTTCAGCCGGTCGGCGCCCGCCGCCGGTACGTGTTTTTCGCGCAAGGCCCGGATCATGGCGTCGAAAAAGGCGTCGCGGCGGCGCACCAGAATCATGATGTCGCCGGGACGAACCGGGCGGCGCACACCGTTTTCAAACACTGTCTCGCCGGAGCCCGGCTCCAGCCAGAGCCGGATCGTCTCGGCTATGCGCCGGGCCGCCGCGACCGGCGGATCGGCCTCGTCGCGGAAATCGAGCGGCAGGCGCCAGTCTCGGCGCTCCTCCTTGTCGCCCGGCGCGATCACGTCCCAGATTTCGACCCGCGACGGCGCCTCGCGTTTCCACGCCTCGTGAACCGTGCGGACATTGTCTTCCTGCGCGGAAAGGCCGCGAAAATGTTCGGGGAAGGAAAAGACCTTGTCCACCGCTTCGAGCACGCCCGGCGCCGAGCGGAAGGAGAGCGTCAGCAGTACCGGCTCGAAGGGCTTTTGTGCGCCAAGGGCCTTTTTCTGGAATTCTTTCTGCTTGCGCGCGAAGAGCGCGGGCTCGGCGCCCTGAAAGGAGAAGATCGACTGTTTCTCATCGCCCACCGCGAAGAAGCTGCGCGCGCGCCGCGCCTGCCCTTCGCCCGTGAAAAAATCTTCGGAGATGCGGTCGAGAATTTCCCATTGCGCGGCGCTGGTGTCCTGCGCCTCGTCGACCAGAATATGGTCGATCCCCGCGTCGAGTTTCTGTAGCGCCCAGCGCGCGGAGGAGCGCGACAGCAAGGCGCGGGTGCGGGAGATGAGATCGTCGAAATCGAGCATTTGCCGCTCGGCCTTCAGCGCCTCGTAGCGGTCGAGAATGGCGTTGACGAGCAGGCTCAGGGCGAGGCTGCGCTCGGCGGTTTCGGCCGCTTTCATTTTTTCGCGCAGGCCGAGCAATCGCAATTGCTCGCGCTCCAGCCCCGCGAGCTGGTCCGGGCGGGCCTTGGCAAGATCGCCCGTCAGCAAGCGTTTGGCCGGTTCGCCCTTGCCCGTGAAAAAAACGCTGAAAAGCGCCGCGCGCGCCTCGTCGAAGCGGCCAGCCTTCCAATGGCGATGGGCCTGCTCGAAACCGCTCGCATTGTCATTGTCCGTCTTTTTACCGCCGCGCAGGAAGGCGGCGAAATCGAGCCAGCTTTCCGGCCCGCCTCCCCCATCCAGCATCTCGGCGCGCAAGGCCTCCGGCGTGTCGCCAGGCGCGAGCCCCAGCGCGGCGCGCAAGGCTTGCGGCGTCTCGGCGCGAAAAAACGCGCGCCGCCCCAGCGCCTCCTCAAGCAATTTGTCGAATACCAGCCCGGCGTCCTGCGCGACCCGCTCCAGAGCCGCGCCGAGTTTTGCGTCGCGCTCGGCCCGCGCCAGCACGTCGCGGCGCGCCCGCGCGATCAATTGCTGCTGTTCGACATCCTCGACCACGACGAAACCCGCCGCGACATTGGCCTCGAAAGGGGCGGCGTGAAGCACGCGCTCGCAAAAGGCGTGCAGCGTCTGGATTTTCAGGCCGCCCGGCGTCTCGACCGCGCGCGCGAAGAGTTTTCGCGCGAAATCCAGCTCCTCCTTCCGCTCCGGGCGCGGCGCGCCGGTCGCCGCAATCGCCGCCGCCAGCGCCTCGTCGTCGAGCGCGGTCCATTCCGCCAGCTTCTGGAACACGCGCTCGGCCATATTGGCCGCCGCCGCCTTGGTGAAGGTGAGGCACAGAATGCGCCCCGGATCGTAATGCGCCAGCAGCAGGCGGATCACCCTTTGCGCCAGCACATGGGTCTTGCCGGAGCCGGCATTGGCCGAAACCCAGGCCGAATTGAGCGGGTCCGAGGCCTTCGCCTGCCGCGCCCGGGTGTCGTCCGGAATGGGCCGCGCGCCGCTCATGTCTCGTCCCCGCCCTCGGCGGCGCCAGAAGCCGACCATTCCCGCGTACGGGCGAGGTGGTCGTAATCATTGTAGCGCAAGGCGAATTGCGGGAAGGGCCGCGCTGGATAGCCACGCGCCGGATCGCGGAAATCGTTCAGGAGCCGGACGAGTTCGTCGCAATGACCCGCGACCAGTTCAGCGAAGGGCTTTTCCTTGGCGTTGTCGAACCCGCGCGCCTTGGCGCCGCCCCCGCCGACCGGCACGTAAAAGGCGTCCGACACCTCGCGCGCGGGAACGCCGCGGAAGGCGCCGCGTTCGATCATGGCGGCTTCCAGCGTGAGTTGCGGCGACCAGCCGGCGCGCACTTCCTTGTCGGAGGGCGGGCGACCGCTCTTGTAATCGGCCACGGCCGCCGTGCCGTCCTTCAACAATTCGATGCGGTCCGCCTTGGCGGTGAGCGCAAAGTCCGAGCCATCCTCAAGCGGAATGGTCAACCGTCCGCCGACCTCGACGGCGAGGCTCTCGATTTGCGGACGCCGCTCCGCTTCAAAGGCCAGAAAGATATCGAGCCCTTGCAAAAGGCGCGGCCAGCGGAAGGCGAGAAATTCCGGGTCGTCCATGAAATCCGCCAGTTTTTCCCGCGCCAGCGCGACAAGTTCTTCGCGCGCATCGGGCGGCAGCGATCCGACGGGATGAAGCCGGCAGAATTGCTCCAGCGCGTCATGCAGCGCCGTGCCGATTTCGCGCACGCCCGGCGCCTGATCGAGCTCCGGCAGCGGCAGAAGTCTCAGGATGAATTCCGCATAGATCGCGTAGGGATCGCGGCGCAGGGTTTCGATCCGGGTCACCGAGAGTTTTTGCGGGCGCAAGGCGAGCGGCGGCGCCGGCGCCGGACGCGAAAGCGGCGCGGCCAGCTTTGCGGCGTCAAGCTGGCGCGCGAAATCGAGCCAGATTTTTCCACGCGCGCGCAAATCCGCGAAGATCGCCGCGCCCGCCAGCGCCTCCATGCGCTGGAGAAAGCGCGACGGATTGGTCGGCGAGCCGCCGCGTTTCTTCGCGCGGCTCAGCACCACTTCCGGCGAACCGAAACCTTGCGCGAAATCATGGGCGGTCTGGCCGATGCGCCGCTCCGGCGACGACAGTCCAAGCTGCGCGCGCATCGGGCGGTTGAGGAAACAATCCGTCTCGCCGCGCGGCGGCCAGATCGTTTCGTCCAGCCCCGCCATGACCAGACGGTCGACGCCGATCAGGCGCGCTTCGAGCAGGCCCAGAATTTTGAGGCGCGGATGCGCGCGGGCCGGACCGCGCAGGACCTGCTCGCCGATCAACGCGTCAAAGAAGGCAGCATAGCTTTCCGCATGGAAGGTGAAGACCGCATTGGCGAAATTTTCCAGCTCCGCAAACAGCCGCTCAAGCGCAGCGCCGTCCTCTCCCGCAGGCAGCGCAGCCTCGTCGCCCGCCACGATCAGGCCGAGAGCCTTGCGGTGCGCGGCGAGCCAGGGCTTCAGCCCCGTCTCGCCCGCTTGCGCCAGCGCCTGCAAGGGCGCGAAGGCGGCGTCGAGCCTTTCCGCAAAATCCCGCAGCGCCGTCCAATCCTGCGCCGAAATTTCCTTCTGGCGCGGATGCGCGTGGTCGTCCTGCGCCGCCGCCTGCGCCGGGGCGATGCGGTCGCGCCAGAACATGCCGCCCGCCTCCGCGCGCAAAACGCCAAGCTCGAACTGGTGCGCCAGACGCTCGGCGTCGTCGCCGAAGCCAAGCGAAAAATCCGGATGCGACAGCAACGCCGCCCAATCGGCGCCAGCGCCTGAAAGCGCCCGCAGAATCAGCCGCGCGATCACCCCGGCCCTTGAGGCGGCGAGCGCGAAGCCGCCGGAATCGTCGATCTCGACATTCCAACGCAGCAGCTCGGCGCGCACGCGCTCGGCAAGGGCGCGGTCCGGCGTCACCAGAGCCGCCGTGCGGTCCTTGTGCTCCAACGCCTCGCGCAGGCAGGCGGCGATGGCCAGGGCCTCCTCGCGTTCGTCCGCGGCCTCGATCAGCGCCACATCGGCGAGAGCCGCCTCCACCGCGCCGGGCGCCTGCGCGGCGCGCCAATGTGGCCACAGATCCGTGGTGTCCGCCGGGCGAAAAGCCTCGGAGACGAAGGTGTCGCGTGCCGCGAGCGCGCCGCTCGGCGCTCCAAGCGTCATGACGTCCTCGCGCAAAATTCCGATGGTCTCGATCAGGCGCTTGAGAAAGGCTTGCGGATGGGTCGCGCAAGGCTCTTCCTCGCCTTGGATCCCGGCGAAGCTCGCATCGTCGAGATGAAGGTCCAGCCCCGGCAGAACCACCGCGCCCTGCTCGGCCCGCGCAATCGCCGCCAACAGCCGCGCCGTCACGATGTTCGAGCCGGTCGAACCAATCGCAATGACGGGATCGCCCTCGCCCGCAACATTCCTGATCGCGCGCTCGATCAGGGCCTGCTGGCGCCGCGCCGGATCGACGAAGCCGCGCGCCTCCTGCAACGCCGGCCACGCCTTGATCGCGATGTCGAGAAACTTCAGCGTGATCCGCCAATATTCATCGAATTCGCCGCCGAGTTTTTCAAGACCCTGCCAGGCGACGTTTTCGATGATCATCTCGTCGATCAGCGCGGCGAGTTCGCCCGACAGGCGCCAGGCGTCGGCGGGATGAGAGGCGACAAACAAGGTTTCCGGCGCGTGGTGGATCGCGCCGTCGGCGTCGATCGAGACAATGGCCTGTTTGAGCTGACGCGCCCAGGCCAGAATCAGCTCGCCCAATATCATTCGCCGCTCGATGTCCCCGGCCGCGCGCGGCAGTTCGGGATCGAGCGGATTGTCGAGGCCGGCCTCGCCACTCTCGCCGTCGAGCGCGCCAAGCGGCAGGATTCGCGGCAGCAGAACGGCCGGAACGTCGCTCAGCCGGGCCAATTCGGCGGCGAGCGCGCGACCCGCGCGGCGCGTCGGCACATAAATTTTCGCTTTGGCAAGAGCCAGCGGGCCGGACTCGCGCGACAGGCCGGGAACGACCCGCCCGTCGAGCAGCGCGCGCGCGAAAACCTCAAGAAACGGCGCGCCGGGGGGAATTGTGAAAACGCGCGGCGCCAAATTTCAATCCTTCGCGGCCTGAGGCGAAACCATATCGCGCCCTTGCGGGCCGGAATAGGCGCCTCACACAGTGGTCGCGGCCGCGTAAACCTGTTCGGCGTCCTCGATCGCCTCGGGGGAGCCGACGTGAAGCCAGCGGCCCTTGAGCGGCAGGCCGAACAGGCGGCCGCGCTCGGCGGCGGCGAAAAAGAAAGGCGCGAGGCGGAAGGGCTCCAGCGGACAGCCTTCGAACAAGGACGATTTCATGATCCCGACGCCGCTATAAACAAAGGGCGCCGCCTCGCCCGGCGCGGGCCGCGACAGACGCCCCGCCGCGTCGCGGAAAAAATCGCCGCGCCCTTCCACGCCGAGGCTCGTCTTCATATCGGCAAGCAGCAGCAGCACATCCATTTTCGCGCCGTCCCAGGCGCGGGCGAGCCGCGCGACCTGCGGCTCCGGCTCGTCGACCCAGAGCGCGTCGGTGTTGCAAATGAAGAAGGGCTTGCCGCCGAATTGGTCGAGAACCTTGACGACGCCGCCGCCCTGATCGAGCAGCGTGTCACGCTCGTCCGATATTTTTATGCGCGGCGCCCGGCGGTCGCGCAGATGGTCCTCGACCTGATCGGCCAGCCAGTGAACATTGACGATGGCCTCGCGCACGCCGGCGTCTTCGAGCCGGTCGAGCGTGTGGTCGAGCATGGTCCTGCCGCCGATCCGCACCAGTGGCTTGGGCAGCGTCAGGGTGATCGGACGCATCCGCGTGCCGAGGCCCGCGGCGAAGACCAAAGCTTTTTCCGGCCCCGCGCTCATGCCGAGTCCTCCGGCGCGAACAGCTGGGGCAGATATTGCTCGAACCAGGCTTTCAGATCGGCGAGCGCCGGATGGCCGAGATTCTTCTTGAGATAGGATTTTACGCGCGGGATATGCGCGAGATAGGCCGGCTTGCCGTCGCGCTTGTCGAGCCGGGCGAAGATGCCGAGGATTTTGCTCGCGCGCTGGGCGCCCATGATCGCATAGGCCGCCGCGAAGGAGGCCATGTCGAATTCGGGCTGCGCCTTCTTGCGCGCCAGCGCATAGGCGCCAAGCAGCTTCAGCTCCAGCTCGTCCGACACCGTCACCCGCGCATCCTGCAACAGCGCGACGACATCATAGGCCGGCGGGCCGAGCACGCAATCCTGGAAGTCGATCACGCCGACGCGCTGGACGCCCTGACGGCCCTGCAGCCAGAGCAGGTTGGGCGAATGATAGTCGCGCAGCGTCCAGGTCGCGGGCTCGGCGAGCGGACGGGCCAGAACCGAGCGCCAGGCGTTTTCATATTGCGCCCGCGCGCCAGAGGCGAGCTGAAGTCCGGCGATATGCGGCGCATACCATTCGACCAGCAGCTCCACCTCGATCAGCAAAGCTTCGAGATCATAGGGCGGAATCCGATAGGTCCCGCCGGAATAGATGATGTCGCGCGGCAAGTCGCGGGCGTGCAATTGCGCGAGCAGCAGCGCGGCTTCCGCATAGCGATCGGGGATCGGCCCCGCGCTCCCGGCGACGCCCTCCGCGCCGAGATATTCCAGCACGGCGAGGCCGACCTCGAGATCGGCGGCGAAAATGCGCGGCGCCGAAAAGCCCTGCGCGAGCAGCGCCTCGTCCATGGCGACGAAAGGCCGGATGTTCTCGGCGAGATGGGCCAAAGCGCTATAGGGCTTGCCGCCGCGCACCGGCGGGCCGTCGGGCCGGGGCGGCGAGATCATCAGCACGGCCTTGTCGCCGTCCGGTTTGACAAGAAGCTCATAGGCGCGCGTCGACGCGTCGCCCTGCATGTGAATGCGCTCGGCATCGTCCCAGCCGCAGCGTTCCAGCAGGGCTTGCGCGCCGCGAAGGCGGATCAGGCGGCGCGCGGCGGCGCCATGGCCCACGATCTCGGCGCGGCGGAAATCCGGCCCGCGTCGCGAATCGGCGAAAAGCGCGATATCGAGGCGATCGGCCGACAATGCCGAACCCGCGCGCTCCGCCCATTCGACCAGCACCAGCGCGCCCTCGGCGGCCTCGTCCCAGCCCAGCTCGGCCAGCTCCGAGGGGTCCTTCACCCGATAGAGATCGGCGTGGACGATGGGAAAGGCCTCCGAATCATAGACCTGCATCAGAGTGAAGGTCGGGCTCGGCGCCTCCAGCTCCGGATCGCCGGTCAGACGGCGGATCATGGCGCGGGCGAATGTGGTCTTGCCCGAGCCCAGATCGCCGCTCAGCGTCACCAGATCGCCGGCGCCGACCATGCCGCCCAGTTCGACGGCCAGGGCGCGGGTGGCCGCCTCATCGGGCAAATCGACCCGCCAGACCGGCTCGTTCATGCCCCGCCCTCCGCCAAAGCCCGGTCTTGCGGGCGATCCTCGACAGCGTCGGCGCGAAGGGGAATGACGCAGGTCACCACCGTGCCCTCGCCCGGCGCGGAATCGATCCGCACCTCGCCGCCATGCAGCTCGACGAAGGCGCGCACGATAGAAAGTCCAAGGCCGACGCCGCGATGGCGCGAATTGAGCGTGTGGCTCTCGAAACGGCCGAACACCTTGTCGAGCAATTCCGGCGGGATGCCTCGCCCGCAGTCGGACACCTTGAAGACGATTTCGCTCTCGCGGCGCAGCGCCGCGAGCGTGACGGTCTGGCCCGGCTCGGAAAAGCCGATGGCGTTGGACAGCAGATTGAACAGGATCTGCCGGACGCGCTGGCCGTCGGCGCGGAAAGAGCCGATGTTGGGGTCGGCGACGATGGACAGCTCGACATGGGATTCCGCCAGCCGGTCCTGCAAGCCCTCGGCGGCCTCGCGGATCGTGCGCTGGATATCGACGTCGCCGAGCTGCAATTCCATGGCGTCGCGGTCGATAGTCGCCAGATCGAGAATGTCATTGATGATCGCGAGCAAGGCGGCGGAGGATTTCAGGACATAACCGGCATATTCCTGCTGCTTGTCATTGAGCGGGCCGACGCTGTCGTCCCCGAGCAGCTGGATGAAGCCGATGATATTGGTGAGCGGCGAGCGCAGCTCGTAGGACACGTGGTGGACGAAATCATTGCGCAATTGCTCGGCGGCGAGCAGGGCCTGATTGCGTTCTTTAAGGGCGCGCTCGACATTCACGCCGTCGGTCACGTCGATGAAGGTCAGCAGCGTGCCGCCGTCCGGCAGCGGCGCCGCCGCGCAATCGACAATGGCCCCATCGGTGCGGTTCATGCGGCGCTCGAAACCCATGCGAACGGCATGGAGCCCCGCGATCACGCTGCGCAGGTCCGACCAGGCCGCGTCGTCCGGCAGCAGCGGCTTGCAGGCCGCCGCCACGCCGTCGATATGCGGCCGCTCCGCCAGCATGGCCACCGGCAGGCGCCAAATTCGCCCGAAGGCCGGATTGCACAATTTGAGCCGCCCATCGGCGCCGAAGACCGCAACGCCTTCCTGAAGCGCGTCGAGCGTCTCGCTCTGCACCCGCGCCAAAGAATTATATTGCGACTCCAGATTGTAGCGCTCGGTCACGTCGTCGAACAGATAGGTGACGCCGCCCTGCGGATTCGGGTCAAAGGCGATGCGCAGCGTACGCCCGTCAGGCAGATGCCAGATCTGCGGCGCCGGGTCGATGCTTTGATAGACGTTGTGCAGCGCGGTTTTCCAGGCGCGATAATCTGCCTGTTCCGGCAGCCGCCGCGCGGCGCGCAGCCGGTCGAGAATTTGCGAGTCGGTCGGGTTCTGGTCGAGAAAGGCCTGATCCAGCGACCACAAATGCCGATAGGCGGCGTTGGCGAACACCAGTTTCTTGGCGCGATCGAAGATCGCCACGCCAGTGGAGAGCTGGTCCAGCGTGCGGATATGCGATTCAACCTGCCGCGCGTGATCGGCGCGCAAGGCCTCCAGTTCCGCAAGATCTTCCGCTATGCCGCCGGCGCCGTCCGGCAGTGGCGCGTCGAGCACGTCCATCATCCGCCGCACGCCCGCGACTACGACATTTTCGCGCCGCTGCCAGATATTGCCGCCCTGCCGGGCTCGCGCCGCCGATTCGCGCGCCGAACTTTCGAGCAGCTCCAGCTCGCGCGCGACGGCGTCCATCGGATCCCTGGCGTCCACGGCGCGGGCGTAGGCTTCGTTGACCCAGTCGAGCTTCTGGTCGGGGCCGCGCGTCCACACGGGATGAGCGGAGAGATCGAGCAGGCCGCGCAGCGTTTCGAGCTGCGCCATCTGCTGGGCCTGAACCTTGCGCAGCCGCACCAGCTCCAGCCGGTCGCCGGACACGTCGCGGACGCGCAGCACGACGCGGCTGCCAATGGCGCGGCCCTCAGCCTCGAGATGGCGGCCGCCCTGGCTGACCAGATCCTGCCGAAAGCCCTGTCCGCGCTCGCGCAGCAGGGCGACATTGGCCTCCAGCGCCTGCGCCTGGTCGGCGGGCAGCCAGGCGCCGAAGCCCAGCACGCGGCGCGGCAGCGGCGCGTCAAGAACCAGGCTCACATCGCCTTCGATCTCGGGTTCGCCATGGGCGCCGCCCCAGACGACCACAAATTGCGTTTCGGCGGCGAGAAAGGCGCGGGCGCGCTCCATCTGCTGGCGCAAATGGTCGACTTCGCCGGTCAGCTCCGCTTCGCGGCGCGCCCAGCGCTGCCGTCCGGTGAGATGAAGAAGCGCGGTAATGGTCGAGAAAACGACGAGTCCGGCGCCCAGCGACAGGCCGACGAGGCCGCCGGCGTCCTCGAAGCCGAAGGCGGGGGCGGCCTGCGCGCCCGCCGCGCCGGAAACGACCAGCGTCGAAACGGCCGAAAGCCAGCGCGCAAAGCGCAGGCGCGCACGCGGGCGGCGACCTGTCTGGCTTCCTCTTTGCGGCATGGACCGGGAGTCTCCTTCCCCCACAGGGCGGAGCCTGTGCGAATCACTCGAATTTACTCTCTGGATTCTTGGTTAAGAAAGGGGAACGAAAAAGAAAACGCCTCCGGCGGGAGCCGAAGGCGCAGAAT
This sequence comes from Rhodoblastus sp., assembly GCF_019449565.1. Classification (GTDB taxonomy): domain Bacteria; phylum Pseudomonadota; class Alphaproteobacteria; order Rhizobiales; family Beijerinckiaceae; genus Rhodoblastus. Next base: position 20,150 of record NZ_JAGRPM010000057.1, read on the forward strand.
CATGCAAGGGCGCCACAGGGCGTGGCGTCGAAAAGGCTCAGTAGCGGTAATGCTCCGGCTTGAACGGGCCTTCCGTGGGCACCGAGAGATAGGCCGATTGCGCGGGGGTCAGCGCCGTCAGCTTCACGCCGATCTTGCCAAGGTGAAGCTTGGCGACCTTCTCGTCGAGATGCTTGGGCAGGGTGAAGACCTTTTTGGCGTAATGGCCCGGTTTGGTCCACAATTCGATCTGCGCCAGCGTCTGGTTGGTGAAGGAGGCCGACATCACGAAGGACGGATGGCCGGTCGCGTTGCCGAGATTCACCAGACGGCCTTCCGACAGCAGGATGATGCGCTTGCTGTCGGGGAATTCGATCTCGTCGACCTGCGGCTTCACATTATGCCATTTCAGGTTGCGCAGCGCGGCGACCTGAATTTCGGAGTCGAAATGGCCGATGTTGCAGACGATGGCGCGGTCCTTCATGGCGCGCATATGGTCGATGGTGATGACGTCAATATTGCCGGTCGTCGTCACGAAGATGTCGGCGCGCGGCGCGGCGTCCTCCATCGTCACCACTTCATAGCCTTCCATGGCGGCCTGAAGGGCGCAGATCGGATCGATTTCCGAGACCAGCACGCGGCAGCCGGCGTTGCGCAGCGAAGCCGCCGAGCCCTTGCCGACGTCGCCGAAGCCCGCGACCATCGCCACCTTGCCGGCCATCATCACGTCGGTGCCGCGGCGGATGCCGTCCACCAGCGATTCGCGGCAGCCATAGAGATTGTCGAATTTCGACTTGGTGACCGAATCATTGACGTTGATCGCCGGCCACAGCAGCTTGCCTTCCTTCTCCATGATGTAGAGACGGTGGACGCCCGTGGTGGTCTCCTCGGTCACGCCCTTGATGGCGGCGGCGCAGCGGCCATAGAATCCCGGATTGGCCTTGAGGCGCTTCTTGATCGCCGCGAAGAGGACTTCCTCTTCTTCATTCGTCGCCTTGTCGAGGAAGGCGGTGTCGCCCTGCTCGGCGCGCAGGCCGAGATGGATCAGCAGCGTGGCGTCGCCGCCGTCGTCGAGGATCATGTTCGGCGTGCCGCCGTCGCCCCATTCGAAAATGCGGTGGGTGTAGTCCCAATATTCTTCGAGGCTCTCGCCCTTGATCGCGAAGACCGGCGTGCCAGCGGCGGCGATGGCGGCGGCGGCGTGGTCCTGGGTCGAGTAAATATTGCACGACGCCCAGCGGACATCGGCGCCGAGCGCCTGTAGCGTCTCGATCAGCACGGCAGTCTGGATGGTCATATGCAGCGAGCCGGCGACGCGGGCGCCTTTCAGCGGCTGGCTGGCGCCATATTCGGCGCGCGTGGCCATCAGGCCCGGCATTTCCGTTTCGGCGATGGCGATTTCCTTGCGGCCCCAATCGGCGAGGTCGATGTCGGCGACGACATAATCATGGGTGAGATGGCTGGCGTTCATGACTTTCCCATCCTGTTGCGGCTGGCGGCTTGAGATTGGCGGCTTCTATAGCAGCCGCGCCGCCGACAGGCAATAAAGATATAAGCAACTCTTTATATGATGTCATTCCGGATCGCGCGACCGCTGGGCAGCGCGGAAATTCAGAGCCTTTTCTCCGATGTTCAGGCCAAGCTGAAAACTTTCGGCGATGCGGTGGGCGCGGGCGATGAAAAAGCGCGCCCCATCCGGCGGCAGAACGTCGCGCGCCGTCTGCTCGAACAGGCCCAGCCAGATTTTGAAATGCTCTGGCTCCAGGCCAAGCGCCGCATGGGCCGGCAGAGGCCGCCCTTCATAGCGTCCGGTCCGCAGGCCGATCTGCGACCAGAAATCAGTCAGGCGAGCGATATGTTCTTCCCAATGTCCGGCCAACCGCGCCTCGAAAATCGGGCCCAATAACGAGTCGGATCGGGCGCGCGAATAGAATTCACGCACCAGACGCTCCACCATTTCCTCGGTCAGGCCCGGCGGCGGCTCTTCAACGGCGGCGGAGCGTATCGCGAGGGGGTGCGGCATCTTATTGTCCTGAAACATTTTTCCGGTCCGGGCGCGGCGGCCCGCCGGGCGCGAAAAAATTGGTTTGGCGCCGCCTGAGACACTTTGCTACATGGAGGGGCGTCCGGATTCAATTTATTTGGGATCCGACGCATCTCCCGGCGACATCGGATCGCGCGCCTCAGGGCCGCCCGAGCGACGAACGGGATTGCCGACCGCAACCAGGGGTGCGCCATTGACTTCGGTTTCGAATGACCAGCCGACGATGATCAACGACATTCTCGATGTCATCGCCACCGAGGGCATGATTCCTCGTGAAAAGCTTCAGGACGACGCGACGATCGAAAGCCTCGGCCTGAAATCCATCGACATTGTGATGATTTTGACCGCCATCGAGGAAAAATTCGACGTCTATATCCCGATGGACGGCTCTTTCCAGGAGGCCACGGACCTCAAGGGCCTGGTCGAGGCGATCAGCGCCCATATCCTGAAGGAAAAAACCGAGAAATGAGTTCCAGGCGAGTCGTAGTCACCGGGATGGGCGCCGTTTCGGCGGCCGGAATCGGAGCCCAATTCCTGTGGCGTGCGGCGCGCGACGGCACGCCCTGCACCGGCCCGCTGATCGTGCGCGAGCCCTATGGCGGCCGCATCCGCATTTCCGCCCAGGTCCGCGACTTCGATATCGAGGCTCTGCTCGGGCCGCAACTGGCGCCTTTCGCCGATCCGTTCACGGCTTACGCCATTGTCGCCGCCGACGAGGCGCTGGCGCAGGCCGGGCTCGACCCCAGCGAACGTCAGGGCTCGCGCTGCGCCTCCCTGCTCGGCACGGGCGCGGGCGGAATGCGCACCTGCGACGACGGCATCTATAACGTCTATTTCGCCAACAAGCGGCCAGACACGCTGACGGTGCCCAAGCTCATTCCGAGCGCCGGCCCGACCCAGATTTCCATGCGCTATGGCGCGACCGGGCCCTGTTTCGCCCTCGCCAGCGCCTGTTCTTCGGGCAGCCAGGCGGTCGGCCTCGCCGTGCAGATGATCCGCGCGGGCATGATCGACCGCGCCATTGTCGGCGGCTCGGAGGCCTGCGCCACCAATGGCTCCATGCGCGCCTGGGAATGTTTGCGCGTGCTCACGCCCGACCTCTGCCGACCCTTCGCCAAGAACCGCAACGGCATGGTGCTCGGCGAAGGCGCCGCCATGTTCGTGATCGAGGCCGAGGAGGTCGCTTTGGCGCGCGGAGCCACGCCGCTCGCGGTAATCGCTGGCTATGGCACCAATACCGATGGCCTCGACCCGGTGCGCCCGGACGCGGCCAGCGCCGCCGCCTGCATGACCATGGCGCTGGACGACGCGGGCCTCGCGCCGACCGACATCGATTACGTCAACGCCCATGGCACGGCGACGGTGATGAACGATGTGACCGAGGCCGAAGCCCTCAACCGCGCCTTCGGCGATTATTGCGCTGATCTTCCCGTCTCCTCGACCAAGCCCGTGCATGGCCACGCCATGGGCGCAAGCGGCGCGCTGGAGCTGATGATCTCGATCATGGCCTTGCGCGAACAGGTCGCCCCGCCTAATCTCAACACCGAGATTCAGGATCCAAAATGCGCGATCCGGCTGGTCGGCCCGACCGCGCTGCAAATGCCGATCCGCGCGGTGCTGTCGAATTCGCTTGCGTTCGGCGGCATCAACGCCTCGCTGATCGTGACGCCTCACGCCCAGGCCTGAGACATGAACGCGACGCCGCTCGTCCAAAATATGGGACCGTTGCGCGCAACGGCGTCGCCGGACGTCGTCGCCGCCTTCCGGCGCGCGACGGGCTGGCGCGAGGCCGAGGGGCTTCCGCCCGCCAGCTTCCCGGTCATCGTGATGAACCTGCCGGAAATCGGCGGGGCGGTGCGCTCCGCCGCGCAGGAAATCGGCCTGCCGGTGCACGAGGCCCAACATTTCGAATATGTGCGGCCGATCCAGCTCGGCGAAAGCTATGACCTCATGCTGGAGTTCCGGCGCGAGCTGGAGCCCGCGCGGCTGATCGTCACTGCGGAAGTCTTTGACACCGAGGGCATCCGCGTCGGCCGCATCGTCTCCACGCTGCGCCTGATCGACCCCGCGACCGTTCCCGGAGCCGCCCGACCATGACGGCTTCCAATTCCGCCCCACCCGCGCCGCGCGTCGGCGAAAAGCTTCCCCCACGGACCATCGGCCCCTTCACCATCGCTGATCTGGCCGAATATGCGGCGGTTTCCGGCGATTCCAACTTGCTGCATCTCGATCTCGCCTTCGCGCAGGGCTTCGGCTTTTCCGCCCGCCCCGTCCACGGGATGAAGCTGCTCGCCGCCTTCGAGCCGATGTTGCATGACTGGCGCCCTGAACTCACCATCATCGGGCTGACCGGACAATTCCTGACGCCCGTGCTGGAAGGAGAGACCGCCTCCCTGACCGCGCGGGTCGTCAAGCTCGACGAAGCGGACAAACGTTTCGTCGCCGTCCTGCGGCTGATCGCTCATACGGCGAGCGGAGCGCCCGCCCTGATGGGCGAGGCGCGCCTGACGCCGGCCGGCGGCTGATCGCCGACAGCGCCTTGGCCGGAGGGACGCTCTTTGAGGCTCCTCTTTGGCGAGGTTCGCTTTGGAGAAGAGTCGCATGGACGCGCGGCCTCGTTTTGTCTAATCAGACGGCAAAGCGCCGTCTGCCCGAATCCAAAAGCGCCGCTGCGCGAATCCAAAAAACGCCGTTGCACGAATCAAAGGCTCGCATCGATGACCGACATTCAGCCCCAGGATCGCATCGTCACCGTCTTCGGCGGCTCCGGCTTCATCGGCCGCCATCTGGTCCGTTCGCTTGCCCGCGATGGCTGGCGCATCCGCGTCGCGACGCGGCGGCCCGATCTCGCCTTCCATCTTCAGCCGCTCGGCCGCGTCGGCCAGATCAACGCCGTTCAGGCCAATATCCGCTATCCGGACTCGCTCGCCGCCGCCCTGCGCGGCGCCGAGGCGGCGGTCAATCTCGTCGGCATTCTCGCGCCCTGGGGCAAGCAGACCTTCGACGGCGTCCAGGCCGAAGGCGCCGCGGCCGTCGCCAAGGCGGCGCAGGCGGCCGGGATTTCCAATTTCGTGCATGTTTCGGCCATCGGCGCCGATCCCAACTCGCCCTCGGCCTATGCGCGCACCAAGGCCGCCGGCGAAGCGGCGGTTCTGGCCGCCTTGCCTTCGGCCAAAATCCTGCGCCCCTCGGTGGTGTTCGGACCGGAGGACCAGTTCTTCAACCGTTTCGCGGCCATGGCCCGCTTCCTCCCCGCCCTGCCGCTGATCGGCGGCGGCGTGACGAAATTGCAGCCGGTCTATGTCGGCGACGTCGCCAAGGCCGGCGCCCGCCTGCTGGGCGGTCAAGGCAAGGATGGCGCGGTCTATGAACTTGGCGGACCGGAAGTGAAGTCAATGCGCGAAGTGCTGGAATATACTCTGGCGACGATCCACCGCCGCCGCCTGCTCGCGCCGCTGCCCTTCGGCCCGGCCGCCGCGCTCGGCTCCGTGACCGAGACGCTCAACAAATTGCTGCTCGGCCTCCTGCCGGCCGAATTCGTCTTCACCGCCGACCAGGTCGAACTGCTCAAACGCGACAATGTCGTTTCGGAACAGGCCAGCGTCGAGGGCCGCACCCTCGCCGGCCTCGGCATCGCGCCGGAATCGATCGAGGCCATCGTCCCGACCTATCTCTACCGCTTCCGCAAGACCGGCCAATACGCCGACCAGCGCGCGGTTTAAGGCCTTAGCGCTGGTAAGGCGCCGGCTGCGGCTCCGTCAGCCTTTTGTGGAGCCGCGCCATCAGGCCGATTCCGAACAGAGGCGTCAGCAGGTTCAGCACCGGCGTGGCGACGAAGAGCGAAATCAGCAGCCCCGCCGCGAAGATCGTTAGCCTATGGCGGCGGCGCAGGGCGCGCGCTTCCTCCGGCGGGCGATAACGCATCACCGCCAGTTCGAAATATTCGCGGCTGAACAGATAGGCGTTGGCCACGAAAAAGATGAGTGCGTTGACGCCCGGGATCAGCCACAGGGCGAAGGCGATGAGATTGACCGCCAGCGCCACGCCGGAAAATTTCAGCGCCAGCCACAACGAAGTGAGCGCGGGCGCGGCGCGGCCTTGCCGGTCGGGCGGATAGATCCTCGCCTCGACGTGCTCGGCCAGCTCGTCGAGGAAGAAGCCCGCCACCAGCATGGCCACGGGCGCGATCAGGAAGATCAGCGCGACAAACAGACCCAGCGCCGCCGCGACCTCGACGAAGGTCTTGAGCCAGGGCGCCCCGGCAAACCAGGATTCTCCGCTGGTCGTGAGCCAGACGGCCCCGCGCTCCAGCGCTAGCCACAGCCCGGCCAACAGGGCCAGGGTCAGGCCGAGCGACTTCCAAAGCACCGCGCGGAACGGTGGCGTGAACATATCGCGAAGGCTGGCGACGGCGTCATCGATCATGGCGGCGGCTCAGTTCTGGACGAAGGCGCGCGACAGACGAAGCTTATGGCGCGCATGAGGTGCGATTGCAGCGCCGGCGCGGCGGTCAGGCCGCGTCGGAGGACGGCGCGGCTTGCGTCAATATGGCGTAGATCGCAGGCGCCTCGCGGGTCGCCCGAATCTTGGCCAGCGTCGCCGGATTTCTGAGCAAGCGCGCGATGACGGCGAGCGCCTTCAGGTGATCGGCTCCGGCATTCTCGGGCGCGATCAGGCCAAACAGCAGGTCGACGGGCTGGCCGTCGAGCGATTCGAAGTCGATTCCGCGCTCCAGCCGAGCAAAAATGCCAAATATCCGTGGGACATTCAGCAATTTTCCATGCGGAATGGCGATCCCATCGCCAAGACCGGTGGAATTGAGCTTTTCCCGCTGCATCCAGGCTTCGAAAATCTCACGGGCCGGAAGTCCGGAGACTTCCGCCGCCTTTTCGCTCAATTCCTGCAACGCCTGCTTTTTGCCATTCACCCGGAGGGAAGGCAAAATCGCCTCAGGGACCAGAAGATTTTCAAGCGGCATGAAGATCGTTTTCCGTCAAGGCGCCGACAGCAGGACCCGCAATCGCAAGACGCGCCCAAGCGCCCCTCGAAAAACGCGCCCAGGCGCACTTCAAGAGACGCGCGCAGGCGTCCTTCAAGGCGTCGCTAAACGCGCGCGGCCCACCCACCGGGGTTCGCGCAAGCCCGAAAAAAGGCGCTCGCGCGAACTCAAGCAAAAAATGAGCCGCTATCACGCGGCGCCTTTATCGCCGACGGTCGGATCGACCCAGCCGATATTGCCGTCGAGCCGGCGATAGATCACGTTCACGCGGCCATTGGTCGCGTGACGGAAGACGAGGACCGGCGCGCCGGTCAGATCCAGTTCCAGCACGGCGGCCGAAACGGAGAATTCCTGAAGGAACTTTTCAGATTCGGCGATCACGGCAGGCTTGAAATCATGTTCGGCCGGGGCCTCGGCGGCCTCGTCGAGCGCGCCGATAACCGTATAGCGAATGGGCTCGCCGGCCGGGCCGGCCTCGCGCGCGGCGCCACGGTCCTTCAGCTTGCGCTTGTATCGGCGCAGTCGGCTTTCGATGCGTGCGGCGGTCTGGTCGAAGCTGGCGTAAACTTCCTGCGCGCGGCCTTCGGCTTGGAGCGTGACGCCGGAGGTCAGGTGAAGCGTGCAATCGGTGCGATAGCCGGAGCCTTCGGGCTCGATCGTGACGTGGCCGGTGACGGAGCCGTCGAAATATTTACCGGTCGCCGCGTTGAGCCGATCGGAGACATGGTTGCGCAGAGCCTCGCCGATATTGATGTTCTTGCCAGAGATCCGCAGGGGCATCGGGTCGTTCCGTTTCTTGGTTTCAAGCCGCTCTTGTTCCAGGCCACTGTTCTTGGCGCCGTCAGGAGCATTCCCTCGGCTCCCTGCGGCGGGGCTCGAAGCGCCGCCGCGCGAAATTCCGGGCCAGGCCAAAGCGTTCATTCAAGGGTTAGAAGCCTCCGCGACTGAAGTCAATGCCGCACCCGACGCCCCCAAACGACGGAGCGTCGCTGCTTCGGCGCCGCCCTCGCCGGGAGGTTCGCGCGTCAGAACGAAGCGGCGCTCTGCTTCTCGCGCCGGCGCTCGACAGAAGACGGAATTCTCAGGCTTTCGCGATATTTGGCGACCGTGCGACGGGCGATATCGATGTTTTGCGCCTTGAGGCGTTCGACGATGGCGTCGTCCGAAAGGATGGCCTCCGGCTCCTCCGCGTCGATCATCTGCTTGATCTTGAAGCGCACCGCCTCGGCCGAATGGGCGTCGCCGCCGCCATGGGCCGCAATCGACGCGGTGAAGAAATATTTCAGCTCGAACAGGCCGCGCGGCGTCGCCATATATTTGTTGGACGTGACGCGCGAAACGGTCGATTCGTGCAGGCCGACGGCGTCGGCGATGTTCTTCAGATTGAGCGGGCGCAAGTGCTCGACGCCCAGGGCCAGAAAAGCATCCTGCCGGCGCACGATCTCGGTGGAGACCTTGAGGATGGTGCGGGCGCGCTGCTCGAGGCTCTTGGTCAGCCAATTGGCGGTTTGGAGACATTGCGACAGGAAGTTCCTGTCCTCGTCCGCGCCGCCCTTGCGCGAAACGGTGGCGGCATAGGTCTGGTTGACGAGAACGCGCGGCAGGGACTCCGAATTCAGCTCGATCAGCCAGGAGCCGTCGCGCGCCGCGCGCACGATCACGTCCGGCGCAACCGGCTGGACCGGCGCGCCGCCAAAGGCGCGGCCGGGCTTGGGATCGAGCCGGCGGATTTCCGCCAGCATGTCCCGCAGGTCCTCGTCGTCCACGCCGCAAATCTTGCGCAAGGCGGCGAAATCGCGCCGCGCCACCAGCGGCAGATTGGCGACCATGGCCTGCATAGCCGGATCGAAGCGGTCCAGCTCGCGCAATTGCAGCGCGATACATTCGGCGAGGTCGCGCGCGCCGATGCCCGTCGGCTCGAAAGTCTGGACGAGCGAGATGACCTTTTCGACGCGCTCCAGCGACGCTCCGAGACGATCGGCGATCTCCTCCGCGCTCTCGCGCAGATAGCCGGCTTCGTCAATGGCGTCGATGATACCCGTTCCGATCATGCGCTCGACGGGATCGTCCGTCGCAAGCGCCAGCTGCTGGCCCAGAAAGTCTGAAAGCGTGGTCTGGCCCGCGACATAGGCCTCGATATTCGACGCCTCGCCGCCCGCCTCGCCGCCGCCCACGCCGGACCAGGCCGAATCGGACAGGCCCATGGCTTCGAGCTTGTTCTGCTCCACCGCCGGGCTGAGGTCGCGGTCGGCGTCGAAGGCGTTTTCGACATCCGTGCCGAGGCTTTCCGCAAGGCCCTCGGAAGACACGGCAAGTTGGGGAGAACTCCAGTCGGTCTCGGCGGGATCGCCGGAAAAGGCCGTGGTTTCATCGCCGGGCTGCGCGGCGGCGACGGCGTCGATTCCCGTGGGCGTCGGGTCCGGACCATCCTCGGAGCGCTCCAGCAGCGGATTGCGCTCCAGCTCTTCCTCGACGAAGGCCGCCAGTTCGACGCTGGAATATTGCAAGAGCTTGATCGCCTGCAGCAGTTGCGGCGTCATGACCAGGGACTGGCCCTGTCGAAGCAACATTTTGGCGGATAGAGCCATTCGCAACTCACATACCGGAAAAGGCCGGGCCATCGGCCCTGCGCTTACACGGACCCGCTCGGCCCGTTTTTTGCATACACCTTTTTTTAGACGTCGGCCACGAAAAAAGACGTCGCGAACCAAACGAAAATCGCCCCGATCCTGCTGAGCAGAGCCTTGTTTCAGCACAAAACTTCTTTGTCCGCGCATTCACGCTCGGCGAGCGTTTGCGTTACATCCGGAAGTCTTCGCCGAGATAGAAGCGCCGCACGTCCGGATTGGCGACGATCGCGTCCGGCTCGCCCTCGGTCAGCACATGGCCGGAATGGATGATATAGGCCCGGTCAATCAGGCCCAGCGTCTCGCGGACATTGTGGTCCGTTATGAGCACGCCGATGCCGCGCCGTTTCAGATGCTGCACAAGATCCTGAATGTCGCCGACCGCGATCGGGTCGATGCCGGCGAAAGGCTCGTCGAGCAGCATGAAGGACGGATTGCTGGCCAGCGAGCGGGCGATCTCGCAGCGGCGGCGCTCGCCGCCCGAAAGAGCGATGGAGGGCGACTTGCGCAGGCGCTTGATGTCGAATTCCTCCAGCAGGGATTCAAGTTGCTGGGAGCGGCGGTCGCGGTCCGGTTCGGCGATCTCCAGCACGGCGCGAATATTGTCCTCGACGCTCAGGCCGCGAAAGATCGACGCTTCCTGCGGCAGATAGCCGATGCCGAGCCGGGCGCGGCGATACATGGGCAGGCCGGTGACGTCGTGGCCGTCGAGTTCAATCATGCCCTTGTCGGGTTTGATGAGCCCGGTGATCATATAGAAGACCGTGGTCTTGCCGGCGCCGTTCGGCCCGAGCAGGCCGACAGCCTCGCCGCGCCGGACGTTCAGGCTCACATCCTCGACGACCCGGCGGGCCTTGTAGCTTTTTCCCAGATGATGGACGTAGAGCATGGTCAGGCCGATCGGTCGGTCGTCGGCGCCCTCAAGGCGCGCGCATTGCATCGAGGCGGGCGTGTCGCGTCAGGGCGTCGTATTTCTGAGCGCAGGCGGCGCAGCGGGCTTGGGGGCGGCAGGCTTGGGGGCAGCGGGTTTCGGTGCGGGCGTTGCGCCCGGTTTGGCGTCCTCGCCGGGCACGATCAGGGTGTGAACGCGGCCCTTGGAGGTGACGATCGCCTGGCCTGTGGACAGGTCATAGGTCAGCTGGTCGCCGCGCGTGACATTTTCGCCCTGCGACAGCGCAACATTGCCGATGAGCATGAATTTGTTCTGCGGCTTGTCATAGACCAGCGCGTCGCCGGTGCCGATCTGATCCTTGTTGGTGATCGAGATCGGCCCCTTGCCCTCCATGCGGCGCAGGCCGGAATTGGCGCCGCCCGGGCCCTCCTTGGCGGCCGGAGCTGTTCCGGAGGCGCCCGCCGTCGGCTTGCGATCGAAATAGATGGTGAGGACGGAGGCGTTGAGGCGTGTCTCGCCCTGAACAGCGACGACATTGCCGGTATAGACCGCCTTCTGCTCCTTGTCGAAATAATCGAGCTTGTTGGCCGAGACATTGATCGGCTCGCGGCTGCCGCCGCCCGGCAGCAGCGCCGCGCCCGGAGCCGCAGCGGCGGGCGCCGGGCTGGCCGGAGCGCCGGCGGGCGCCGGCGGCGCCGCGAGGACGGGCCAGGCGAACAAGACGGGCGTCGCGGACAAGGCGAGCGCCAGGGTGAGAGCTTGCGCCCGCGAGGAGATTCCGCGAATCATGGTCAGCGTTCCTTCTGGCCGGGCGCGGCCGGGGCATCCTCGGGCGGCTGGACGAATTGCGACCGCACATTGCCCTCGAAGGTGACCTCCACGCCATTCTCCGTCGAGGACAAAGCGTCTGACTCGATCCATCCGCTGGCGAAATCCAGCCGCACCGGCTCATTCGAGCCGAAGATATTGGTCTTGAAATTCATGGTCGCGCTGCGCATCGCAAGATCGAAATTGACGCCTTTGATATGGACATTGCCGGCGAGGTCAAGCACCTGCGTATTGGAATCATAGGCTCCCGTTTCGCCGGTGATCAGCGTGTCGCCATCGTCGGCCATTCGAAGCTTGGCGACCAGCTTGGTCAGCAGAGTGCGGGAGGGATCTTTCGGATTCTGGACGCCTGTCTCGGCGCTCACATCATAGGGCTTGCCGTCGCGGCGGACGCCAGTCAGGCGCGGGCGCTCCATGGTGATCTTGTCGCCGCTGATTCCGAATCGTTCGAGCGAGAAATGCACGTCGCCGATATCCCGGGCGCCGAAATAGGAATAGCCGAGCACGCCGATGATCGCCGCCGCTGCGCCAAGCAGGATCGCGCGCCGGAGCCATTTGACGCGGGCGCTGTGCCGCGACGCCGACCGGAAGGCGCGGGCGCGGATGGGATTGGCGGCGGGGAAGCCGTCGCTGGTCTGTCTTGGTCCCTCGCTCGGCATGGTTCCGCCCCGGGCCGCGGCGCCCCCTGAAATCATCGACGCGTCCTTCCGCCCGATGTGCGGCGCCGCCGGTTAAGAAGCTTCGAACAAACGCGATCTGACTGCAAAACGCCGCTCCGATTCATGACGCCCGCGCGTCAGTAAGCCGGCCGCGAGGCGAAATAATGTCCTCGAAACCATCATCCTTCGGCGCGCCGCCGCCCGACGCGGCAAAGCTTAACTATGCGCGAAAATATCCGTTTCCGGCCAGCCCAGCAAATCCAGTTCCGCACGGGTGGGAAGAAAATCGAAACAGGCCTGCGCGATCTCGGTCCGGCCCTCCCGGGCGAGCAGCAGGTCGAGCTTGGCGCGCAACGCGTGCAGATGCAGGACGTCGGAGGCCGCATAGCCGAGTTGGGCCTCGCTGAGCCGCTCCGCGCCCCAGTCCGAGGTCTGCTGCTGTTTGGAAATCTCCACGCCGAGCAATTCGCGCAAGAGATCCTTCAGCCCATGGCGGTCAGTATAGGTGCGGATCAGCCGCGAGGCGATCTTGGTGCAATAGACCGGCGTGACGCGCATGCCAAAGGTCTTTTGCAGGATTGCAAGATCGAACCGGGCGAAATGGAACAGCTTGGCGACCGCCGGATCCGTGAGCAGACGGACGAGATTGGGCGCGGCGGTCTGGCCCTTGGCGATCTGGACGAGATCTGCCTCGCCGTCGCCGCGCGAGAGCTGCACGAGGCAAAGGCGGTCGCGATGCGGATTGAGGCCGAGCGTCTCGGTGTCAATGGCGATGCTGGCGCCGGGCAGATAATCGTCGGGCAGGTCGCCCTGATGCAAGCGAATGGTCATTCTGTCTCTCGTCCGGCCGCCCGCGTCACAGGGATCGCGCAGCGCCGAAGCCCTAGCATCGCCGCCAGCCAGCGGCAAGCGGCCGGGCCGCTGGGACGAAAGGCGCGTCAGTCCTCGGACGGCCTGCCCCGGAAGCTTTTGACCGCGCCGCGCTGCTTCTTGCCCTCCAGCCGCCGTTTCTTGGAGGCGAGCGTCGGCCGCGTCGGGCGGCGCGGCGGGGGCGGCGGCAACGCCGCCTCGCGGATCAGGGCGACCAGCCGCTCAAGCGCGTCGGCGCGGTTGCGCGGCTGGGTGCGGAATCTTTGCGCATTGATGATCAGGTCGCCATTCAGGGCCAGGCGGCTCCCGGCGAGAATGATCAGCCTTGCGCGCACGGCCTCGGGTAGATTGGGCGATTCGAACAGGTTGAACCGCAACTGCACGGCGGATTCGACCTTCTGCACGTTCTGGCCGCCCGGACCCGACGCGCGCATGAAATCCTCATGCAATTCCGACTCGTCGATCGAGATCGACCGCGTGATCCGTATCATTTGCCGCCCGCCAAAAGCGTCCTGATCAGGCTGAACTGGAGAATCGCTCGTCACTGTTGCGAATTGCTCACAGCCCCGCCGCCCCGCATTGTCTAGAATATGTCTTCCGGACGACGCCGAAGCCTCTTTCTCATAACGAATCGCTTGCGTAATGATCAACCAGCAAACCGCCGACAAAGCGTCCGACGACGCCGCCAATCTCCTCCTGCGCATCGGCGTCGCGGTGGTTTTCGTCGCCACGCCCTTTTTCCAGCTGCTGTCGCCGCGCGCGATCTTCATTCTGCCGCCGATCGGCGGCGCGCTGATCCTCGCCACGGGGATTGCGCTCGCGCCGCGCCTGAACATGCGCGACATTTTTGCCTTCCTGCTGTCGGGCGTCGGGCTGGCGGCGTGCTTTCTCGCCTTCTGGATGCTGCTTTCCCTGCTCTGGACGCCTTTTCCGTCCGAAGCCGCGCCGCGCCTGATCAAGGCCATGTTGACGATGGCCAGCGTCCTGCCGGTCGCGGCGGCGCTGCCTCCGCGCACCCGCGCGGCCAATCTCTATTTTCTGCCGCTCGGCGTGGCCCTGACGGCGCTTGGCGCGCTCGTCCTGAGCGCGCGGATCGCGGGGGGCGGCCAAGCCGGCGACGAGGATCTCGTCCTCGGCATGGAGGCCGCGCTGCTCCTGCTCTGGCCGGCGCTGGCGGCGACCCATTTGCGCAATCGCCCGACCCTTTCGGCGAGCCTCGCCATTGTGGTGCTGGCGGCGGCGGTTTCGGCGCCGGCGCCCGGCGCCCTCGCGGCGACCGCTTTCGCGGCTCTGGCTTTCGCCTTCGCGCTCTGGAACGCCCGCGCCACGGGCCTTTGGCTGGGACGTTTCAGCGCGGCCTGTTTCGCCGGCGCGCCGCTCGTCCCGCTGCTGGTCGGCCCGCTGATCGGGCCAGACGCGGCGTCTTCCTTGCTCAGCGTGAAGGCCTGGGGCGCGATGATCGCCAATGACGGCGTGCGCATCTTCACCGGGCACGGCTTCAATTTCGTGAATTCCGGCTATTGGCGCGGCTATCTGCCGCTCTCGGCGCCGCATTCCATCCTGTTCCAGATCTGGACGGACCTCGGCCTGATCGGCGCCTTCGCTGTCGCGGCTCTGGTTCTGCTGGCATATCGCGCCGCCGCCGCGCAGCCGGAGCGTCAAGCGCCGTTCTGGATCGGCGCCCTCACTTTTGTCTTCGCCATGGGCGCCTTCGGCATCGCCTCCGTCGAAGCCTGGTGGATCACCATGCTGGCGCTGGCGTTGGGCGCCTTCGCCCTCGTGGCGCGCGGCGATTACAAGACAGCGCGCCCGACGGCGCCGCAATGGTCGCCGCATTAGCGGCGCTGGCTCAGGCCGAGGCGACCGGGCGGCCCTTTTCGTCGACCACCCGTTCGCCGTCTTCCTTGAAGAACTCGCCGCGCTGGGCGGGCAGAATCTCCAGCGCCTTTTCCGAGGGGCGGCAAAGCCTCACGCCCAGCGGGCTGACCACGATCGGGCGCTCGATCAGCACCGGATGCTTGGTGATGGCCGCGAAAATATCGTCATCCGACACTGCCGGATTGTCGAGGCCCAGTTCCGCAAAAGGCGGCGCCTTCTTGCGCAGGATGTCGCGCAGCTTCAGCCCCGCGCGTGCGACTAAGTTTTCCAGCAGCGCGCGCGTTGGCGGCGTCTTGAGATATTCCACGACATGCGGCTCGATCCCCGAATTGCGGATCAGGCCCAGCACGTTGCGCGACGTGCCGCAGGCGGGGTTGTGATAGATGATGACGTCGAAAGCGCTCATGTCCGTCTCCTGAGGAGGCCTAGCCTCCAATTTCCTCGCGCAGAATTTCCAGCTCCAGCCATTGCTCTTCGGCGGCGGCCAGCTCCTCTTCGGTCCTGGCCAGCAGCGCGGACGCGTCATTGAAGCGCTTCGGATCGCGGGCGTAAAGCACGTGATCATCCAGTATCTCGTGCAATTTGCCCGCCGTCGCGCGCAATTTCTCCATGGTCGCCGGCAGAGTCTCCAGCGCGTGCTTTTCCTTGAAGCTCAGCCGGCGCCTTGTGTCCGGGGCGCGCTCCGCCTTCACAGCAGCCGGCTTGCTCTTGCTCTCTGGCGCCTTGGCCTTGACCGCCGGGCCGAGTCCCGCGCCGCGCTGCGCCACCATGTCGGTATAACCACCGGCATATTCAATCCATTTGCCCTGGCCTTCGGAGACCAGCACGGAGCCGGCGACGCGGTCAAGAAAATCACGATCATGGCTCACGAGCAGGATCGTGCCCGGATAATCCGCCAGCATTTCCTGCAGCAGGTCGAGCGTCTCCAGATCGAGATCATTGGTCGGCTCGTCGAGCACCAGAAAATTCGACGGCAGCGAGAGGGCGCGGGCGAGCAGCAGCCGCGCACGTTCACCGCCCGAGAGCTTGCCCGTCGGCGTGCGCGCCTGTTCTGGCTGGAACAGGAAGTCCCTCATATAGCCGATGACATGCTTCTTCTCGCCATTGATCTCGACCCAGTCCGAGCCGCCGCCGGTCAGCGTGTCGGCGAGTGTGGCGTTGGAATCGAGCGCGGCGCGGCGCTGGTCGAGCGTCGCCATCTGCAGATTGGCGCCGAGCCGGATCGTCCCGGAATCGGGCTCCAGCACGCCGGTGAGCAGATTGATCAAAGTAGTCTTTCCCGCGCCGTTCGGCCCGACCAGCGCGAGCCGGTCGCCGCGCAGCATGCGCAAGGACAGGTCCTTGACGATGGGACGATCGCCAAAGCTCTTGGCGGCATTCTCGGCCTCGACCACCAGCTTGCCAGACACCTTGCCCTCGGCGACGCTGATCTTGACCTCGCCGACCATCGTCTTGGCGTCACGCTTCGATTGGCGCAGGGCCGACAAGCCGGCCATGCGGCGGACATTGCGTTTGCGCCGAGCGGTGACGCCATAGCGCACCCAATGTTCCTCCGCCGCTATCTTCCGGTCGAGTTTCTGGGCGTCGCGCTCCTCCTGCTCCAGCAGCGCGTCGCGCCAGGCCTCGAATTCGCCGAAGCCTCGGTCGAGCCTCTTGGTGACGCCGCGATCCAGCCAGACGGTCGCCCGCGAAAGATTTTGCAGGAAACGCCGGTCATGGCTGATCAGCACCAGCGCCGAGCGCAGGCTCGCCAGCTCGCCTTCCAGCCACTCGATCGCGGGAAGGTCCAGATGGTTGGTCGGCTCGTCGAGCAGCAGAATGTCCGGCTCCGGCGCCAGAGTACGGGCGAGAGCGGCGCGGCGGGCCTCGCCGCCGGAGAGGTTTTCCGGCTTTTCGGCGCCGGTCAGGCCCAATTGGTCGAGCAGGTAATGCGCGCGATAATCGGCGTCGCTCGGGCCCAGGCCCGCGATCACATAGCTGAAAACGTCGGCATAGCCGGACAGGTCCGGCTCCTGCGGCAGATAGCGCACGGTGGCGTCGGGCTGGAAAAAGCGCTTGCCGCGATCCGGCTCGATCTCGCCGGTGGCGATTTTCAGCAGGGTCGATTTGCCCGAGCCGTTGCGCCCGACGAGGCAGATGCGGTCGCCCCGCTCGACCGAAAGGTCGGCGGATTCGATCAGGGGTTTGCCGCCAAGGGTCAGACCGACGCCCTGCAAGGTGAGAATGGGAGGAGCCATGCAGTGTTCAAACTGAATTTTGCGACAACCGCAAGATCCCCCACGTTGAGAGCGCGGCGCCGGAACGTCGCCGCAACCGGCGACGCGCTGTTTTTTTCCCGCGCCGCAGGCTAAGCTTTGGGGAAAGAGCTATTCCCTTGGGAGACAGGACATGGACCGCGCCTTCGCCTTCGCCGCCCTGGAAGCCCATCGCGTCGATATCGCCGCCCGGCGCACCGTGGATTTCTTCGCCGAGGACCCCCAGCGATTCGACCATTTTTCCGTTCGCCTCGACGACCTGCTCTATGATTATTCGAAGAATCGCCTGACCCGGACCACCCTCGGCCATCTGATCGATCTCGCCCGCGCCTGCCGCCTCGACGAACGTCGCGAGGCCCTGTTTTCGGGCGAGAAGGTCAACGCCACCGAGAGCCGGCCCGCCCTCCACATGGCCCTGCGCAATTTCTCCGGCGGGCCGGTCCGCGTCGACGGCGAGGACGTCATGCCGGCGGTGGAGGAGGTGCGCGCCCGGGTCGCCGCCTTCGCAAACGCCGTCCGTGCCGGCGAAATTTGCGGCGCGCGTGGCGATTCCTTCACCGACGTCGTCAATATCGGCATCGGCGGCTCGGATCTCGGTCCGGCCATGGCGGCCCGCGCGCTCTCGCCTTTTACGTCCCCGCAACTGCGCGCGCATTTCGTCTCCAATGTGGACGGAGCCGATATCGCCGACACTTTGGCCGCGCTCGACCCGGCCACCACATTGTTCATTGTCTCCTCGAAAACCTTCACCACCCAGGAGACCATGGCCAACGCCGCCAGCGCGCGCGCCTGGATCGCCTCGGCGCTGGGAGAGGCCGCCGTCGGGGATCATTTCGCCGCCGTCTCGACCCGGCTCGACAAGGTCGCGGCCTTTGGCATCAATGCGGATCGCGTGTTCGGCTTCTGGGATTGGGTCGGCGGGCGCTACTCGATGTGGTCGGCCATCGGCCTCAGCCTCGCCATCGCCATCGGCCCCGAGCATTTCGAGGATTTTTTGCGCGGCGGCCATGATGTGGACGTCCATTTCCGCTCAGCGCCGCTGTCGCATAATATTCCGGTTCTGATGGGCCTGATCGGGGTCTGGCACCGCAATATCTGGGGCTTCGCCGCGCAGGCGGTCATTCCCTATGACCAGCGCCTCGCCCGTTTCCCGGCCTATCTGCAACAGCTCGACATGGAGTCGAACGGCAAGAGCGTGCTGCGCGACGGCTCGCCCTCGCCGCGCGCCACCGGGCCGATCGTGTTCGGCGAACCCGGCACCAACAGCCAGCACGCCTTCTTCCAATTGCTGCATCAGGGCACGGAAATCGCTCCGGTCGATTTCCTCGTCGCCGCCGAGCCGACGCACGCAGACGACGCGCACCACGCTCTTCTCTTCGCCAATTGCCTCGCCCAGAGCGAAGCTTTTTTACGCGGCCGGACTGAAAAGGAAGTCCGCGAGCTCCTGCGCGCCCAGGGCCTCAGCCCCACGCAGATCGACGAGCTGGCGCCGCACAAGGTGTTTTCGGGCGACAGGCCGTCCTCGACCTTCCTCTATCGCCAGCTGAATCCGCGCACGCTCGGGCGCATCGTGGCGCTCTACGAGCACAAGGTCTTCGTGCAATCCGTGATCTGGGACATCAATCCCTTCGATCAATGGGGCGTGGAGCTGGGCAAGGAATTGTGCAGCCGGCTCGCGCCGCTGGTCTCCGACGCAAGCGCCGACCTTTCCGGGCTCGACGGCTCGACCGCCGGGCTGATTTCCGCGCGCCGGGCTCTGTTTGAGGTGTATCGCTGAAAGCCCCGGCGATTGCGCGCTGCTTGCCGCCAAACTGCGGCTATTCGTCTTCGCCGAACCTGTTGGCGACGAGCGCGGCGATGGCCTCCAGCGCCGCCTGCGCCTGCGCGCCCGTGGCGGAAACGGTGATCGTGCTGCCAATGCCGGCGCCGAGCGTCAATATGCCCATGATGGACTGGCCGCCGACCGTTTCGCCGCAGCGCGACACGGTAATTTCGGCGTCGAATTGCTCGACGCAATGGACAAATTTCGCCGTGGCGCGGGCGTGAAGGCCCTTGCGATTGATAATCGGCAGTTCGCGCGTGACCGCGCCATCCGGCGGCGGCGGATTAGGCGGGCAGTCGCAGGGTCCGGCTTCGTCCAAAATGCTCATTTCCCACACAATATCTTGCTTGCGACATAGATATATTTGCGGCCGGCTTCGGCCGCCTGAGTCACCGCCTGTTCGAGCGGAGCCTCGTCGCGGACTGAAGCGAGTTTAATCAGCATGGGCAGGTTAACGCCCGCCACAACTTCCACATTAGCGCCATTCATCACCGAAATCGCGAGATTGGACGGCGTTCCGCCGAACATATCGGTCAGGATCACCACGCCGGCCCCGGAATCCACCTGGGAGATCGCCTCGATAATATCCCGTCGGCGGATTTCCATGTCATCGTCGGGACCAATTGTAATGGTCGCCAATTGCGATTGCGGACCACAAACATGCTCCAACGCCGCGCGAAACTCCGTCGCCAGATGGCCATGCGTCACAAGCACTATGCCAATCATTGACACTTACCATCCTGTCCTCGCCCGCATCGGCCTCCCAAATCCGCCGGGCGGCGGGGGGAGAGCCTTCGGGCCGGCGCCGCAACCGGGCGCCCCATCTCTAAAGCGCACATCTGGTCACGAAATCGCCGAATTTCAGACCAGCCATTTTCGTGTTTGCGACCGACTTGGCAAGCGAAATGAGCGACTTGTATTACTTTGTCGAAAAATTGTGCAGAAAAGCCATGATGGCCGCCACCGACCTCTCGGTTTCCCGAGCCGGGAGCCGCAAGCGCGGGACGTCGTGCAAGACAAGGAAATCGCTGCATAATTCCTTCGGCTCGGGCAAACGCGGGCAATCCGCCCGCTGGCTTTCCGATTCCAGATCGACGATCAGCGCGAGAACGGCGCATTTTTCGTAATCCTGGTCGAGAAGGCCGATGCCGCGCCATTCCGCGAGGCCGGATATGGCGCGATGCGGGCTGAGCAGCGCCCGGCCGCCGCGAATCCGCACCAGAACGCGGTCGTCGCCGACCAGACGCGCGAAATCGCCCCGCCGTGTCCAGGCCTCGACCAGCGCGAGGGCGAGGCTCGACTTTCCCGCGCCTGAGGCGCCGCGAATCAACACGCCGCTTTCGCCCAGCGCCACCGCATTGGCGCTGACGGGAAAGGGCGCCTCCTCGCTCTGCAGAGTCATGGGCGCCCTCATTCCGCCGCCGGCAGGAAGACGACGAAGCGCGCGCCGAGCGTCTCGCCCTCCTCGTCGAGGCGATTGCCGGCGTGGATCGTCCCGCCATGCGCTTCGACGATCTGGCGCGAGATCGACAGCCCCAGACCGGAATTCTGGCCGAAGGCATGGTTGGGACGGTCGGTGTAGAAACGCTCGAAAATCCGCTCGAAGGCATGGTCGGGAATGCCGGGGCCGTCGTCTTCCACCAGAATTTCAAAGCCGGCACGCTGCGCCTGCCCTTCCTCGAAGGCGCCCCGCGCGCGGCGCAGGGTCACGCGCACCTCCCCGCCTTGTTGCGAAAAGGTGCGGGCGTTGTCGATCAGATTGTTGAACACCTGGCCGAGACGCGAATCATGCCCCAGCATCAGCCAGTGGCCCGGCAGCGGCCCGGGCTCGACTTTCAGCCGAATTTTGACGCCGTCCTCGCGCTCGATCTGGTTGCCGGCGTCGACCAAGGCCCGCAGCAATTGGGCGATGTCGATCGGCTCGCGGTCCCCGCGCGCAAGTTCCGCGTCGAGGCGCGAGGCGTCGGAAATGTCGGAAATCAGCCGGTCGAGCCGGCGCACGTCGTGGTGGATGACTTCGAGCAGCCGCCCCCGCGCGGAATCGGTCTTGGCGATGGGCAAGGTCTCGACGGCGCTGCGCAGCGAGGTGAGCGGGTTCTTCAATTCATGCGCGACATCGGCGGCGAAACGCTCAATCGCCTCGATGCGGTTGAACAGGGCGCGCGTCATGTCGCGCAAGGCTCCGGACAAATGGCCAATCTCGTCGTTACGGTCGGTGAAATCGGGGATTTCCTGGCGCGACTTGACGCCGCGCCGCACCCGGTCCGCCGCCTCGGCCAGCTTGCGCATCGGCTCAGCTATGGTCCCGGCCAGCGCGGCCGACAGGAGGAACATCACCGCGGCGGAGACGAGGAAGATGCGCACCAGCGCCCGCCGCTCGCCGGCGATCGCCTCGTCGATGTCGCTGCCTTGCGTCGAGAGCAGCAAGGCGCCGCGCGCTGTGCGGAAGCGCTGGATCGGCGCGGCGACGGAAATCACGGTTTCGCCATGCGCGTTGACGCGGACGAAAGAGCTTTCGCGCCCTTCCAGGGCGCTCGCCACTTCAGGATAGGCGCGGCCATTGGCGACGCCAATATCCTCGTAAAGCGGCAGTTTCTCGGAATTGAACTTGCCCTGGAACAGGTCTCCCAGCCATTCCGGCCAGCGTGGGCCTTCCTCCTGTCCGGGCGGCGGCAGTTCGTTGCGCAGAATGTTGGAGCGCGCCGCGATGGAGCGCGAATCGAGCAGCATATAGCCGTCGCGGTCATAGATGCGGGCCCGCGTGCGGGTTGGCGAGACGAGGCGGCGCAGCAGCGGCCCGACGCGGTCGGGATTGATGGAGAATTCAAGGCCGGCCTTGGATTCCTCGTCGAGGCCATAGCTCTGGCCGGGCGCGAGCTTGAGCAGCTTTTCCGGATCGATGGTGATCGCGTCGGCGTCCACCGTCGCGGAGGCCGCGATCGCGGCCGCGATGATCTCGGCCTGGGTGCTCAGGCTCTGGATACGGGCGTCGATCAGGCCCTGTCGGAACTGGTTGAGATAGAGGAAGCCGATCAGCAGCGCGAATAGCCCGCCGATATTAAGCAGGATGATGCGCCGGGTCAGCGATGAGGAAAAGCGCGAGACGAAGCCGCGCCACAGGGCGCGCAAGGCCACGGCGCGCCGCTTCGCGCGCGGGCTGGAAGGCAGCGCGCCAATCAGCCTCGACGGCCAGCGCGCGGTCCCGCTGTCCCTCGCGCGCTCCGCGCCGACGCGCTCGTCCAGGCTTTCCTGCAAGCCCGCCCCCGGCTCTTGGATCACGATTCCTTGAAGCGATAGCCGACGCCGTAAAGCGTCTCGATCATTTCGAAATCGTCATCCACCATTTTGAACTTCTTGCGCAGCCGCTTGATATGGCTGTCGATGGTGCGGTCGTCGACATAGACCTGGTCGTCATAGGCGGCGTCCATCAGCGCGTTGCGGCTCTTGACCACGCCCGGGCGCGTCGCCAGCGCCTGCAGGATCAAGAATTCCGTGACCGTGAGCACGACCGGCTCGTTGTTCCAGGTGCAGGCGTGGCGCTCGGGGTCCATCTTGAGCTGGCCGCGTTCGAGGATCTTGGCCTCGGTTTCCTTCTGGGCGGCGGCTTCCTTGGGATTGGAGCGGCGCAGGATCGCCTTGACGCGCTCGACCAGCAGGCGCTGCGAGAAGGGTTTGCGGATAAAATCGTCGGCGCCCATCTTCAGGCCGAACAATTCGTCGATTTCCTCGTCCTTCGAGGTGAGGAAGATCACCGGCAGGTCGGATTTCTGGCGCAGGCGGCGCAGCAGCTCCATGCCGTCCATGCGCGGCATCTTGATGTCGAAAATCGCCATGTCGGGCGGATTGGTCTTGAGACCTTCGAGCGCCGCCATGCCGTCATTATAGGTCTGGACGCGATAGCCCTCCCCCTCCAGAGCGATGGAGACCGAAGTCAGGATGTTGCGATCGTCGTCGACAAGCGCGATGGTCGGCATGACAAACCTCTTTTTTGGACGGGGGCGCCAGCGAAGCGACTCCGTGACGCTAATATATAGTAGCATCGCTCTAGAATTCACTCCGTTTTCAATGAATGCGCCATGAACACAACCGACGACGCCCCGCAATCGCCTCTCGCCCCTGTCGCGCCCCCCTTCGCCCCCCTCGCCGAGAACACCTTCGACGGGCTGGCGCTCGCCAAAATCCTGCTGCGCGCGACGCCGGCGGGCGCGCTGGCGACCCTGACCCGCGACGCCGGCTATCCCTTCGCCAGCCTCACCAGCGTCGCCACCGATTGCGACGGCGCGCCCGTGCTGCTCATTTCCGGCCTCGCCCATCACACGAAAAACCTGCGCGCGGACGCGCGCGGCTCGCTCCTGCTGGCCGAAGGCGGCAAGGGTGACCCACTGGCCCATCCGCGCCTGACGGTGGTCGGCCGCCTCGCGCCGACCTCGGATCCCCGGGCGCGCGCCCGTTTCCTGCGCCGCCATCCCAAGGCCGCGCTCTACGCGGACTTCCCGGACTTCTCCTTCTGGCGGCTCGAGCCCGAAGCCGCCCATCTCAATGGCGGCTTTGCGCGCGCGGCGGATTATCCGGGCGGCGACATCCTCGCCGATGTCGCGAGCGCCGAAGACCTCTTCGCGGCGGAAGAAAGCCTGCTCGACGAGATCAACGCCCTGCCCCGCGAAAGCCGCGGCGATTGGGCGCGCGCGGCCGGTGCGGACCCTGCCCTGAACTGGCGGGCGACCGGACTGGATCCGGAGGGCCTAGACCTCGCCGCCCCGCAAATATCGGCCCGGCTTGCCTTCGTTCGGCCCGCTTCATCTCCCTCCGCGTGGCGGGAAGCTTTGGCGGAAGCGCAAAACAGCGTCCCTGCGGACGGCTGACATGGTAAATTTAATCTAGGTCAAAGAACCGTCTTATTTCTCACTTGCATGGCCCCTATGCGGCGCGTAAACGGACCCGGAACTTTCGCAAGAATTACGCGCTCTTCCTTTTTTCAGCGCAGTCGGGAGAAACACATGGCTCAGTCGGGCGTCTTCAATCCGGCCTTTCCGGTTGAAACCTTCGGGTTCAAGAAACTCAAGAATGTCTATTACAACCTGACCGCCCCGGCGCTCTATGAGGAATCCCTGCGCCGCGGCGAGGCCGTTCTGGCCGCCGGCGGGGCGCTGGTCGCCGAGACAGGCGCCCATACCGGCCGTTCCGCCAAGGACAAGTTCGTCGTGCGCGACGAGACCACCGAAAATACCGTGTGGTGGGACAATAATGGCGCGATCACGCCCGCCAATTTCGACGCCCTGCTCGAAGACTTCCTGAAGCACGCCGAAGGCAAGGACCTTTTCGTGCAGGACCTGTTCGGCGGCGCCGACCCGGCCCATCGCGTCAAGACCCGCGTCGTGACCGAATACGCCTGGCATTCGCTGTTCATCAGCAACCTGCTGATCAACCCGACCGCCGACGAATTGCTCAACAACATCGCCGACCTGACCATCGTCGACCTGCCCTCGTTCCGCGCCGATCCGAAGCGCCACGGCGGCCGCAGCGAGACCATCATCGCAGTGAATTTCGCCAAGAAAATCGTGCTGATCGGCGGCACCTCCTATGCCGGCGAGATGAAGAAGTCGGTCTTCACCTATCTCAACTACATCCTGCCGCCCGAAGGCGTCATGCCGATGCATTGCTCGGCCAATGTCGGCGACGGCCATGATTCGGCGATCTTCTTCGGCCTGTCGGGCACCGGCAAGACCACCCTTTCCGCCGATTCCTCGCGCACGCTGATCGGCGACGACGAGCATGGCTGGTCCAAGGAAGGCGTGTTCAACTTCGAAGGCGGCTGCTACGCCAAGGCGATCAAGCTGTCGCGCGAAGCCGAGCCGGAAATCTTCGCCACCACCGAGCGTTTCGGCACGGTGATGGAGAATGTGGTGCTCGATCCCGAGACCCGCGTTCCGGACTTCGACGATAATTCCAAGACGGAAAACACGCGCATCGCCTATCCGCTGGACTACATCCCGAACGCTTCGGCGACCGGTCGCGCCGGCCATCCCAAGAACATCGTCCTGCTGACCTGCGACGCGTTCGGCGTGCTGCCGCCGATCGCCAAGCTCGACGCCTCTCAGGCCATGTATCACTTCCTGTCCGGCTATACCGCCAAGGTCGCCGGCACGGAAAAGGGCGTGACCGAGCCTTCCGCCACCTTCTCGACCTGCTTCGGCGCGCCCTTCATGCCGCGTCACCCGTCGGAATATGGCAATCTGCTGCGCGACCTCATCGCCAAGCATCACGTCGACTGCTGGCTGGTCAACACCGGCTGGACCGGCGGCAAATATGGCACGGGCCGCCGCATGCCGATCCGCGTGACCCGCCGCCTGCTCTCGGCGGCGCTGGACGGTTCGCTGAACAAGGCCGACTTCCGCACCGACCCCTATTTCGGCCTCGCTGTGCCGACCTCGGTGCCGGGCGTCGAGCCGCATATCCTCAACCCGGTCAAGACCTGGGCTTCGAAGGCTGAATTCGCCGAGACGGCGAAGAAGCTGGTGAAATTGTTCCGCGACAATTTC
Source organism: Rhodoblastus sp. (assembly GCF_019449565.1). Lineage (GTDB taxonomy): Bacteria > Pseudomonadota > Alphaproteobacteria > Rhizobiales > Beijerinckiaceae > Rhodoblastus. The sequence goes on from NZ_JAGRPM010000057.1 coordinate 45,542, forward strand.
GTGACCTTCGAGCCGCATGTCGACGCCAAGGTCAAGGAAGCCGCCCCGGCCGTGCAGATCGCCGCCGAATAAAGCTTTCCGCGAGCCAAAGCTTCGAACCCCGCCTGTCCGCAGGCGGGGTTTTTCATTGTCGAAGCCGTCGAATATTAATGACTTGTTCATCTTGATGAATAGACATTAATCTTTGCGGCTTTCCCACAGATTAAAATACTATTTTTGGTCTTATTCACGCCATTAAGGAATCGGAAACCTCACGCTGTTGTTATCGTCCCAACAAGCGAACTTGAAACGTGAGAATGTATATGCGTATCGGCTCATCCAAGGAACTGAACCAAGAGACCCTGACGTCCCTGGGCAAGATCAGCGCCGCCTCCGACTGGCGTGGCGCGGGCGAAACGATCGACGCCAATCTGTTCCGGCTGAAAGCGCTGCACAAGCTGATGCAGGCCGCCGAGGACTGCGACGCCGACGCCTTGGTCGATGTCGATTATCGCGAGGAAATCCTGCCGCGCACGGAACATCCCGGCGCGACGCCGCTGAAGCGCGTCTGCGCCACCGCCGTCGCGGTGAAGTTGAAATCGGCCTGACGTCCGCCGCCGTCAGCCGCCGCGAACGCCGCCCTCGGGCGGCGTTTTGCGTTTTAGGGGCGCGACGGCCTCAGCTCGGCTCCCGGGGGCGCTGATCCTGTCGAAGCCGGATCAGGTCGATCCCGCCGCGAGGCCCTGCTGCGGCTCGCCCCCCGCCGGCGCGGCGGCAGGTTTGGCCGGGCCGCGCCGGTTGCGCAGCGCGAGCAGAGCCGCGAGCGCAATGCGGCTCACGGCGCCGCCGAGCAGGACATAGCCGCCGCAAAAATCGACGCGCGCGGGGCGCCAGCGGGTCTTGGACACGTCGCTGCCGGTCGACAGGTTGAACAGCCGCAGGCGATGCGCGATGGCCCATTGGATCGCCTCGGCGACCAGAGTGGTCATGACGCTGTAGCGGCTCCATTCGAGATCATAGCCGCTGAAATACATGTAGAGTTCGTCGCCAAGGATGAAAGCGACGCGGGTGGCGACCACCTTGTCCGCGATGACCAGCTGGAAAATGCGCAAATCGCCGCGCCGGGCCATATCGGCGCAGAATGCGCGCAGAAAATCCTGGCTTTGAGCGGCGCCGAAGACGTCGGGATGGCGGACGCTGGTATCCCGCGCTTCCGCGCGCAGATTATGCAGGGCGAAAAAGACGTCGAGCGCGGCCGGAACATCCGCCTCCGCCTCGACCACCCGCAATATGAACGGATGACCATCCCGCGCCAGCGAATTATAGCATTTGCGCAGGGATTCCTTGACGTTGCGCGGTAGATTCCGTTTGAACGCGTCCCAGCTGTCGGGAAGGTCGAGATAGAAGACGGGCAGGTCCATGCCGGGCTGTGGCGTGAATTCGCCCCGAATGGCGCGCGCGCAGGGACCGGCAGGCAGGCCGCGCCATTGCACGAAATCGGCGGGCTTGTCCTCCTGCAGCCGGGCCGACAGGGCGGCAAGAGCCGGTTCGACCTGTTCCGGACGGCAGATCAGGCCGCGCCATTCCGTGACATTGGCGTCGGCGCCGAAGAACTGCAGCTCCCGCGTCCGCAACGGCCCATGGGCGGGACGATGGGTGACGAACATGGGCGCGACCGCGACCAGGGCGCCGTCGGCGTCGCGGAGCGCATAGCACAGTAATTCGTCGCGCGCCGCGAAGCTGTTGCGGCGAAAGGCCGGCCACCAGTTGAGCGCCCAGCTGGGAAAATTGAAAGGCAGGCGCGGCGAAAGGCCCGCGGCCAGCCGCTCCCATTCCTCCGCCAGTTCGCCAAGACGCGACAGGTCGCGGATCGTTTCGACGGTAAACAGAGCCCTGCTCCCATAAAGCGCGGGCCGCGTCCCAGCGTCCCGTTCGGCCTGATATTGCAGTGCAATTTCCTAAGATCGGGTTGTGGCGACGCTTGAATCTCAAGGATGTTTCGCACGGGCGTAAAATGCCTCCGGCGCGCAAGCAGTTCTTAACCATAATGGGGGAAGCTGCATGCGTCGCGCTGGGGGCGAGCGTCCCCAATTTGCGACGCGTGCAGTTCATCGTCGGGAATCCCATGACCGCTTCGCAGACCATGGCCACGGAAGGGCGACGGTCGCCCGCCGAGACCCCGGAAGCGGCGGGACCCGGCCCCAATGACAGCGGCCATGACATTGCGAATGACATCCCGGATGACATCGCGAATGACATCCCGAATCCTTGGCGCGAGGCCGCTGTCGTGCTGGGCCGCCAGGCTCGCCGCCACATCCGGCTGCTCGCGGTCGCCGGGCTGGTGTGCGGAACGCTTGCCGGCATGGCCAAATTCGTGCTGCCGGCGACCTATAAGGCGACCGCGCAAATCCTGATCGATCCGCAGGAATTCCGCTCCTTCGACGCCGACGTCCCGGCGACGACGCTGGAGGCCAATTCGGCGATCAATTATGTGGAAAGCCAGATGGGCGTGATCGGCTCGGAGCGGGTGCTCCTGCGCGTGATCCGCGATCAGGGTCTAGTGGGCGATCAAAAACCTGCCGGCGCCGGCGCGCCCCAACCAGACGCGGGGACCCAGCCGGAAAGCGCCGACGCCAGGCGCGCCCGCGATCTCGCCGAAAACAAGGTCTTGCTGGGCCTGCAAAAGACCGTGGCCATTACGCGCGCCGAGCGCAGCTTCCTCGTCAACATCACCGTCACGGACAAGAATCCCGAACGCGCCGCCGATCTCGCCAACGCCATGGTCAAGGCCTATGGCGAAGTCAACGCCGTGGACCGCATGGCTTCCGCGCGCCGGCTCGCGGCGGACCTCAACACCCGCGTCGACAATCTCCGCCAGCAACTCGGCGAGTCCGAGACGAGGCTGCTGAATTTGAAGATCGAGCACAATCTGGTCGGCCTGAACGACAAGGCGATCGCCGAGCGCCGCATCTCGGAAGCCGCCGATTCCCTTACCGCCGCCGAAAATCGCGAGGCCCAGGCCCGCACGCGGCTCAAGCAGCTCGAAACGGCGCCCTCCGACATCGGCGCCGTCGCCGCCTTCGGTCCGGACCCCGAATCGCGGCAATTACAGGTTCTGATCGAAGGGCGCGCCGCTGCGCGCGGCGAACTCGAACAGCTCCAGAGCAGCCTGGGCGACCTCCACCCCGCCGTCGTCGCGGGAAAAGCCCGGCTGCGCGAATTCGACCGCCGCATTTCCCAGTCGCTGGCGGGCCTGCGCCGCTCCGCCAAATCCCAGCTCGCCGAGGCGCAGGCGCAAGCGGCGGCCATGAACAAGAAGCTCGCCGACCTCGCCGCCGAGACCACCCGCGCCCGCGAATTCGAAGCGCCGCTGCATGAAATGGAATCCGACATCGAGGCCAAGCGCAAGGCGCTCACCGTCCTGCAGACGCGCTGGCACGACGCCGACGACATGAGCCGCCGCGAGGCGCCCAATTTCCGCATCATCTCGCCCGCCCGCGCGCCTAATACCCAGGGCAAGACGATAGGCGCGGTCCTGTGGACCATCGCCGGCGGCGTGATCGGCTCCGCTCTGGCGCTCGGCGGCCTCGCCGTCGCCAGCATGTTCGAAACGGCGAAAGAGGCCGAAACAGGCGAAACGCGGCCCCCCGCTCCCAAAGCCCCCGTTCCCGAGCCGCCCGTCCCCGAGCCGCCCGCGACCCGGCGCCGCACGCTCGAATGTCTGGCGGAGCTTCCGGCCATCAAAACCGCCGCCGGAGCGCGTGATAACGCCGCCGTCGCGCTGCTGAGCGAGGCTTACCGCCGCCCACGATCGCCCTTTTCAGAGACGGTCGAGGCGATTTACGACCGGCTGGAGGCGGAGGCCCGGAAACGGCGCGATGAAGATGATGACGCGAGCCGTCCGTTGATCGTGCTGGTCGCCGCGACCTGGCCGCGCGCCGGCGCCTCGACGCTCGCCGCCAATCTGGCCCGCGTCGCCGCCGCCAAGGGCGCGCGCGCCCTGCTCATCGACGCCCATGCCGCCCATCCGGCGCAGCACCACGCGGCGGCCGACAACGCGCCCCGGACCCTGATCGAGGCCGCCGGACAGATGCGCCCGCTGGTTCGTCTCGCGCCTTATTCGCAATCGCTCAGCCTCATCCCGTCCTGGCCGGACGAGCAGAGCATTTGCGCGGCCATCGCCCAGGAAAGCGTGTTCCGGCCCGTCTCCGGCATCAATGGCCATTTCGATTTCGTCGTGATGGACGGACCCGACGCGAGCGACGAGGAGGGCCTGCGCGACCTCGTCGCCGCCGCCGACCAGATCCTGCTGGTCGTCTCGAACGAGCCGGGAGACGAGGAAGACGCCCCCGATCTGCTGCGCCGCATCGGAGCGCCGGAACAGGATTTCGCCGCCATTGTCCGCGCCGCGCCGCTCGACGACGCCCGCGAAGCGGAAGCCGCCTGAAGCCAATATTAACCGCCGGGCGCGAAACTCCCCCGCCGGCCCCGGCGCGCGGCTATGATGGCGGCTGAAGGCTTGGCGCGAAGCGGCAGCGCCGGGAGCGGAAATTTGCGTCATCGTTTGTTCAAATGGCTGGGCTGGTCGAGCATCGACGCGATAGGCCGCATCGCCATGCTCACGGCCAGCACGGCGGTGCTGTCGCGCTGCCTCAGCCCCCGCGACTTCGGCGTCTCGGCCCTTATTTTGACCGTGGTGACTCTGGCGGGCGTCTTAGTCGGCGCGCCCTTCGAGGAGGCGCTGGCCCAGCGCAAGGTGCTGCGGCTCGCCCATCTGCGCGCCGCTCTCACCGCCAGCTGGCTCGCCAGCCTCGCCTGCGTCGCGCTGTCCATTCCACTCGGCCTGATGCTCGCGCGCGCCTATGACGAGCCGCAATTCGTCTGGGGGCTGCCCGTCGGCATGATCTCATGCTTTTTCTCGGGCCATTCCGACATTCTCACCGGTTTGATCCGCCGCCGCCGCCGTTTCGCCGATCTCGCCAAGGCGACCCTGCTCGGCAACGCCATCGGCATCGCCGCCTCGCTCGCCATCGCCCTCGCGGGGGGCGGCGTCTGGGCGCTGATCATGCAAAGGCTGCTGGTCTCCGTCGCCCGCGCGCTCCTGCTTCAGGCCTGGATGCGCGATGTCCTCATCCTTCCGAGCCGCTCAATCGGCCATTTGCGCGACCTCGCCCGATATGGCGGCCTCGCGCTGATCGACCGGATGATGGACAATCTGACCTTTCTCGCCTTCAACTATCTCGTCGGCGGCATTTATGGCCTGACCACGCTCGGCTATCTCAATATGGCGATGCGTCTCGTCGAGCCGATCCGCGGCGCCGTCGGCGCGACCGCCCACAACATCGCCTTCTCCTTCTTCTCCCCGTTGCAGCACGATAAGGCCCGCCTGCGCGAGCGGGCGAAATCCGTGATTTCTTACGCCTCGCTCGGAACCGCCCCGGTTTTCGTCGGCCTCGCCGCCGTCACCCCCACCCTGCTGCCGCTGATCGCCGGGCCGGGCTGGGACCAGTCGATCGACATCGGAATCTGCCTCGCGATCGGCAGCGCCATCTCCATTCCGGCGCGGTTGGTGTTCACGGCGCTGTCGGCGCGCGCGCGGCCGGAATATAGTGTGATCGCCAATGTCTCCGCTTCCGTCGTCACCATCGGCGTGACGCTCGCAGGCGTTCCGCTCGGCCCGCTCAGCGTCGGCCTTGCGCGCATCGCCGGCGACCTCGCGCAGGCGCTGATCGCCATCGGCGTGTCGTCGAACCTGCTCGACTGGAGCCGGCGCGACCGGTTTCTGGCGCTGGCCCCGGCCTGGAGCCTCGCCGCCTTGATGGGCGCCGTCGTCGTCGGCCTGCGCCACGCTTTGCCGCCCTTTGGCCAGTTGGCGCAGGTCGCGCTGCAAATCGGCGGCGGAATCGCGGCCTACAGCCTGTTCCTGGCCTTGTTCGCCCGTTCGCGCCTCAGCGGCGTGGCGGAGCTGATGGGCAAGAAGGCCGCGAAAACCTGACCTTTCGAGAGACCGAATGCCGGACGTAACGCCTTCGCCGCGCCCGCGCGCCCTGATTACCGGCTCGGGCGGATTCATCGGCTCCGCCCTGCTGGCCCCGCTCGCGGAACATTTCGACGTCAGGGCCGGCGCCCGCCGCGCCCGCCCCGATCCGCGCCCCGGCGTCACAATCGTCGCCTGCGATCTCGACGACCCCGCGCAGGTGCGCGCCGCCGTCGAGGGCGTCGATCTCGTGATTCACGCCGCCTATGGCGACGAGGGCGCCATGCCGCGTCAGGCGGAGACCCTGCTGGCCGCGATGACGCAGGCCGGGGTCGGCGCGTTGCTGGCCTTCAGTTCCGTCGCGGTCTATGGCGCGCGCGAGGGCCGCATCGTCGAAACGGATGGGCCGAAAGGCCCGCTGGCGCCCTATGCCTCGGCCAAGGCGCGCTGCGAAGAGCTTTATCGCGGCTGGAGCGCGGGGGCGGCGCCGCGGCGGGTCATAGCCTTGCGGCCCGGCATCGTCTATGGCGCCCGCAGTCCGTTCTGGGTCGAGAAAATGGCGGCGCGCATCACGTCCGGAGGCTGGGGGCTCTTTCCCAACGCCACGGGCCGCGCCGCGCTGATCCATATTGACGACCTGGCCGAACAGGCGCTGGCGGCGAGCCGCCTCCTGACCGGCCCGACCCGCGAAACACTTGCGCCTTTCTCGGCGCTCAACGCCGTCGGTCCGGAAGCCCCGCTTTGGAACACCTATTTTCAGGCCTTGGCGGAACAACTCGGCCATGCGCCGCTGCGGGAATGGTCCGAGTCCGAGACGGCTCTGCGGCAAGCCTTGGCCGTCCCGGCGAAGATCGCGCGAAAATTCGGCCTGCCCTTCGGCAAGGCGCTGGCGCTGGCGCCAACCCCGGGCGAGATCGGAATTTTCGCCCTCGACGCCGATTATCGCGGCGAGGCGGCGGAGAACCTGCTGCAGGTCGCGCCGCGCATCGGCCTGCGCGAAGGCCTGTCCCGCTGCGGGTTGTGACGGCTCAGGCGAAGCTGTAGCGCCGCGCCGCGCGGGGCGGCAAGACCAGCCGGATCGCTCCCCCGTCGGCGGGCAGTGGCCGCTCCGCAAGTTCGGCGAAGCTCCGATTAGCCTGATCGAAGCCCGCGACCCCGCGCAACGCCGGCGCGCGGCCCGAAGCGAAAGCCAATTCCAGTTGAGCTAGCTTCTCACTCCTGTTGAGCGCGACAAGGCTCAAGCGCCCCGAGGATTGGCTGCGCGCGGCGAAAACGGACACATCGGCGCCGACGCCCGCCACCGGCAAAGCCGTATCGCCGAAGCACTCGCCAGAACCATCGGGCTGGCGAAAAAGGCGATAGGCCTCGCCGATATAGCCGTCCAGCGAGCCCCAATGATTGGCGAAACCCACGCCGAAACGGCCGAAGCGCCCGAGCACATCGGCTATGGCGAGGCCGGTCGCGAGCAATCCGGCGCCGCCAAAATTGAATTCGCCGAAGGACAGCGCCGTCCCCGGATATTTCTCGTCGATGATCTGCTTGAGGCTCGGCAGCAAGGGCAGAAAAAGGCCGTCGCGCGGGCGGCAGCCTAGCGCATCCGCCACCCAGCTGTTCTCGCAGAATCCGGACTCGTCGAAGGAGCGCGGCGCGTCGAGGATCGCGCTGGCGAGCGTCGCGCCCTCGGTGCGGAAGAGATTTCCGCGCCGGTTGAACGGATACCAGTGCAGGTCGAGCGCATCGAGCAGGCGCCGTCCGGCGCGCTCGGATTCCTGGCGGAAGGCGTCGAGATAGGCGCCGAGGAAGGAGCCATGCCCCCGGTAGGCGTCCCAATCGGACGCCTTGACGAAATCGACGAATTCTGTCGCGCCCCAACTCGCCGGCCCCAGCACGATAGCGTCGGGATCTGCCGCCTTGATCGCCTTGGCGGCGCGCAGCGACCGATCGATCAGCGACTTGATCGTCACCGGCTTGCTGACGATGCGCGGGTGGGTTTCGGGCCACAGGCCCGGCTCGTTGTCGAGGTAATAGCCTCTGATCCCGCCAGAGGCCGCGCCGCCATGGCGGGCGACCAGACGTTCCAGCAAGGCGGGAATATTGACCTTATCCTCGCCTTCCGCCCGCGCGGACCAGTCGATGGGCAGGAAGCGCGCCGACGGCGCAGCCTGGGCCGGGGTCACGTCGCCATCGAAATCCGCCGCGACATAGCCCGCGAGCGGCAAGGTGAGCAGGCTGCGCGCGCCCACGCCGCGACTATTGGCGAGAAAGGCCTCGACGACGGCGGCGGGCTCCCGCCACGCCTCTTTCGGAACGTCGAGCACACCGAGCAGAAAGGCGCCATTGGCGTGGCGATAATCCTTCCCGGCATTGGTGGCATTGTTGAGCCAGTTATAGGGCGTCATCAGATTGCCGCCGAGGCGGCGAATGGTCGCCCCGGCCTTGCGATCGAAATCGACGCTCGGGCCGTTGCCGTCCATGGTCCCGATCTCGTTCGAGCCATAGATGAAGGGGTTGATCGGCATTCCGGCGGATTTGTCGTCAATGCGGATGACGCTGTCCGCCTTGGCCGGCGCGGCGGACAGCGTCAGCCCTCCGGCCGCCGCGCCTCCGCCGCATAGGCCGATGACAAGCGAGCGCCGCGAGATCCCGCCGCGACGGCTCAAGACACCAGGCCCCGCCCGTAAAGCGCGAGGCGAAAGCGTCGGGTCCAGAAAATCTTGCCGAGGCCGCCGAATGCCTTGGCCGCCATTTTTTCCCGCGCGTTTTCGCCGAAGGGCGCGCAAAGCAGCGTGGCGGCTCCGAAAGCCACAGCCTGCACCAGCCCGGCCGCCATCCAGCGCGCGAGCACCGAGACGTCGCCGGGCCGCGCCATATCCTGAACGAAGACCCGGATCTGGCCGCTCAGGAATTTGCGTTTCTTTACATAGGCCCAGGTGAGGCGGCGCGGCGGCGCCCATTCCGCCACCTTGGCGTCGGCGGCGAAATAGAAGCGCTTTCCGGCCAGAACGAGACGCTGCAGCAGCAGGGCGTCCTCCCCGCCGCTCTCGTTGAGGCTCGGATCAAAGGTGGCGCCGCCATTCAGGCAGGCGGCGCGGTCGAACAGGGAATTATTGGTGCCGAGATAAGCCGCCAGATCGGTGATCTCGGCGCCGGACGGCCGGTCGACGCGCCGCTCGAAATAGGGCGCGAAGGGGCCGATCTCGCCGGCCTCGGCGCGGGCCTCGATCGGGCCGAACACGGCGTCCGCCCGGCGCTCGCGCGCCACCAGGGCCAGCGAGGCCAGCCAGTCAGGATAAGCTTCTTCATCGTCGTCGAGAAAGGCGATCCAGCGGCCCCGCGCCGCCGCCACCCCGGCGTTGCGGGCGTTGGCGACGCCCGGACGCGGTTCGCTGATGTAATGCAGCGGAAAGGGCGACTTTTCGGCCAGACCGGCGACAAGCTCCCGGGCGTTGGCGTCCGGGGAATTGTCGACCACGATCAGTTCCGGCGCGAGGCCCTCCACCCCCCTTTGCGCCATGAGGCTGGCGAGCGCCCGCGCCAGCGGCGCCGGACGGTTGAAAGTGGGGGTGACAACGCTGATCCGATCCATTAAGATCCTCAATGTCCTATTTACGAAGACTTAAGTTACTCAATCATCACGATTACTCGGACTATGAACGCCTGCGGACTATGAATTTCTTAAGCAGCCAAAGTTAATATTTCCCCGGCGCCGCCTTTGCGTGGCAAAAGCAATAAATGGCCTCATGGGCGTCCGGAACCGGGTCGGGCGAGAGGGCTGGAACCAGATGAGCCTAGCCGAAAATTTCCTCGCCCCACCCGCTATTGGGCGGTTCGCGCGCGCAAATTGGTCCGCGCGCGCGCATGAATTTCTGCTCGTCGCCTACCTGCTTTTCACCTTCATTGGCACCCATCCGCTGGTCGGCGCGACGACGACGCCGGAGGACCGACTGGCCGGAAGTCCGCTCGACCGCCTCCTTGCGCCCGGCATGACCCTCATCGGCCTCGCCCTGATCGGGGCGCGACGCGAGGCGGCCTGGGAGGCACTTCGCGCCAACAAGCTGCTCGTCGCCGTCCTTGCGTTTTGCCAGGCGAGCATCCTGTGGTCGAACTATCCCGATCTGACCCTGCGGCGCGCGCTCGCGCTGCTTTTCATGGCGACGATCAGCCTCGGACTCGCCGCCAGCATCGACGACCTCCGCCGTTTCCACACCCGCATCTTTCAGGCGCTGACCTTCGTCATTCTGGTCAATCTGGCGGCGACGGCGCTCTGGCCCGACCTTGCCGTCACCGATATCGGGGTCGCCGGAATTTACGGCCAGAAGAACCCGGCCGGCATGGTCGCGATGATCGTCATCATCGTGTGCGTGACCTATGCCTTCGGCGCCAAAAGCGCCGGCGAGCAGTTTTTGGGCGCGCTTGGCGCCGCAATCAGCTTTTTCTTCCTCGTCATCACCCGCAGCAAGACCTCGCTCGGCCTCACCTTTCTGGCGCTTGGGGTCGGCTTTCTGTTCTGGCTCGCACAAAGGCTGGGCTTCCGTTTCGCGCTGCTGGCGCTTGCGGGGCTCACGATTGCGCTGGCGGGCTTCATCGGCCTCGTCGTCGTCAGCGATTTCGACGTCCAGCGGATTCTGGGCGCTTTCGTCACGGACACGTCCTTTACGGGCCGCGACGAATTATGGGCCTTCGCCTGGCGCTCGGCGCTCCAGAACCCTTGGCTCGGCCATGGCTATGGCGCCTTCTGGGACGTCGGCGCCGTCAATGATCCTTTGGTCAAGCTCGAACCGGGCACCTGGCTCGGCGACGTCCGCGTCGGAATCATCAACCAGGCCCATGACGGCTACCTCGAACTCTTCCTGCATATCGGCATCCCGATGACGCTGGCGGCCGTGGCCTCCGTTTTCGTCGCTCTGGGCGCGGCGACCCGGCGCGCGATCATGACGCCGGGCTTCGGCGCCCAGGCGGCCTACGCCATGATGGCGCTCAATCTCTTTCTCTATCTTTTGCACAATTTGACCGAAGCGACGCTGATGATGCGCGGCGCGCCTTTTTGCAATCTCGCGCTGCTGTTTTGCTTCGCCTGCGGACGGACCCTGCGCGACGACAGGATGATTTCCAAGAATGATTTCCGAGGATGATTTTCCAATGACCGCCGAGGCGCCTTCGCTCGCCATTGTCATCTGCACGTTCAAGAGACCGGAGCTTCTGCGCCTCTGCCTGCGCAGCATTGCGGCGCAAGGCCGGCCCGACGGCCCGCATGGCGGCGTCAAGGTCTATGTCGTCGACAATAGCGATGAAGGCGACGCGCAGGAGATTGTCAGGCAAGAGGCGACGCGGTCTCCCTGGCCACTGGTCTGGCTCGAAGCCCATCCGGCCAATATTTCCGTGGCGCGCAATGCCGGCGTCGCCGCCGGAAAGGAAGATTTCGTCGCCTTCGTGGACGACGACCAGACGCTCGATCCCGGCTGGCTCGCCGCCGTGTTTCAGGCCATCGGCGACGATCGCTTCGACGCCTGGCTCGGCCGGGTCGTCGGCCTGTTCGAGGCGCCCGAACGCACTACGCCGGCGATCTGGAACCTGTTTTCCCGCGAACTCACCGAAGATTCCGGTTTCGAGCTATTCGCCTTCGGCCCCGGGCGCAGCGCCGGCATCACGCTGGCGACCAATAATTGCGTGTTCCGGCGCGCGACCTGCCTCGATGACGCGCAGGTTTTCGATCCGAGTTTCGGCAAGGGCGGCGGCGAGGATTTCGACCTGTTCTGCCGGCTGCAAAGACGCGGCCGGCGTTTCGTCTGGCTGGCCGAGGCGACAGCGCGCGAATTCGTGCCGGCTTCGCGCTGCGACCGCGCCTATTTGCGGCGGCGTTTTTATGCCGGCGGGCAGGCCTTCGCCGAGGCCATCGCGCGCGGCGGCAGGGATCCGGGGCTGGAGCGCTGGATCATCCGGGCCAAGGCCCTTGTTCAGGCGGGTCTGCTGACGCTGGGCGCCCCCGCCGCGCTCTGGAACGGCGCCGATGCGCGGACTGATTACGTCTTCCGCTGGGCGGGCGTGCTCGGCAAGCTCTCCTTCGGCGAGACCCATCCGCTCTATCAGCAGAAATAATGGGCCGGATCAGAGCGGCGCGACCTGAACCTGCGGCAAAGGCGCGCGGCGCCCGCGCAAGAGCTTGAGCAAGGGCTTCTCCACCGCAAAATAAACCGCGACGGCGGCAAGAACCGCCACCGTCGTGGTCACCGTTGCGACGAGCAGCGGGTTCGCGCCGCCCAGCACCTTGCCGGCGGCCGAAATCACGATCGTGTGGCTGAGATAAAGCGAATAAGACGACGCGCCCAGCAGCAAGGGCCCCCGCCCGACGCGAAAGCTTTTCGCGGATGTTTCGACGCCAACGGCGCCCATGACGATCAGGAAGGCCGGAACGCCGAACAGCAACAGGCGCGCCCAGTCATTGTCGGCGGCGGGATTGGGCGCGAGCGTCAGGATCGCCGCGCCGAGAACGAGAACCGCCCAGCTAAGCGGCGCGCCCGGCCGCCATGCGCTTTCGACCCAGCGCGCGATCAGGAGTCCACCGAGAAACTCGACAAGGAGCGGATTGAAAAGTCCCAAAGCCGGCGCGCGGCGCAGAAGAGTCTCGGGAAAGAGCAGGCCAAGCAGGGGAAGCGCGACCAGCAGCGCGGCCAGCAGGCGCAAACGCCGCGCCGCAGGCAGAAAGAGCGCCAGAGCGAACAGCAGGTAGAAAAACATTTCGAAATTCAGCGTCCAGCCTTGCGCCAGCAGCGGAAACGCGGTTCCGGCGGGATCGACATGCGGGATGAAGGCGAGCGATAGCAGCACATGGCCCGGTGTCGGCGCCGCCAGATGAGGAAAGGCCGAGGGCACAACCAGCCAGGCAAACAGCAGGGCCAAGGTGAACAGGTAATAGAGCGGAACGACCCGGATGACGCGATGGCGCAGGAATTCGCCCGGCGACGGAGAACGGCGCGCGGTCGCCGCCCACATGACGAAACCACTGATGATGAAGAAGATGTCGACGCCCGCATTGCCGACGCGGAACACATTTTCCGAGCTGAAGGCATGGCTCGCCGCATGGAACAAGGTGACGAGGATCGCCGCCACGCCGCGCAGGACCTGGATCGACTCGTAAGTTCCTTTCCGCGTGCTGGCTGTCAATGCTTGGCGCCTCCTTCAAAGATGGACGGCGCCAAACTACGCCTTCAGGCAAAATTCGTCTCAAATCAGGAACAAGAAAGACGAGGCGAATTAAGATCTTGGTAAATCTTTGGAAATGCGCCGCACTCGCGGCGCTCAGGATTCGGCAAGGACCAGCGCGTCCTGATCCTGGGTCCGGGCGCGCGCGACGACGCGCCCGAGCAGGTCGAGGCGTTTTTCCATGCTCATTTTCGCGGTGGACTGGATCAGGCAAGCGACATGATGCGGCTGGAGCCCCTGTACGAAGGCCTCTTCCGCGGCGGGCGTTTCGGGTTCCTGGTCCCATATTTCGAGAACGGGCGAAACGCCGTCGGCGAAATGGCCGGCCGCCTCGACGCCCAGCGATTCCACGAACATTCCGTAAAGCGTATATTCGGAAAAATGAGGCTCGCGCGCGAGGATCTTGCGCCAATCGGCGCCGCCCACTTCCTCGATGCGCTGGATCATGCGCCGCACGATCGAACGGCGCCAGACAATGCAGATCCCGATATAATCGCCTGGAATGAAGCTTTTCGCGTCAATCCCGAGCAGGCGGCAAGCGACCTCGCGCCAGAGAATATGGGTGGCGTGGGTTTCGAGATGCGGATTGCGGTAGAAGCGGACCGCCCCATCGGGACGCATCAGCATCGCCGCCGGCAGGGGCCGGATGAACACGCCGTCGCTGTCGACATGCATCACGATTTCGGTGGGGCTCTCGGCGGCGCCGGCGATTTTCATGATCTGCTGCGCGATCCAGCCGCGCACTGGCGGGCTGTAGAGGCTGAGATAGATGTTTCGGCGCGGCAGGCGCAGCAGCCGCCGCAGGCGCGGTCCCGCCATGGGGATTTTCTTCAGCCAGCGGGGTAGCAGGTCGCTGTCCTCCGCGCCAATGGCCCGCGCCTCATTGGCGAGCGGCGCGAACAGTTCCTGATCGCGCGCGGGGACGAACAGGCGATGGCGCAGGCCGGGTGGCGCGAAACGGTCCAGGCTTTCGCACAACAGCCGGCAATATTCGAGATCGCCGCGATATGAGAGGGTGAGGATGCTCGCGTCGAGCTTGGGCGCCCCACCGCTCATGCCGCCCAATCCGCTGGCTTGATCGGCGCGAAACTCGATTGGACCGGCGCCGGGCGCGGAAAACGCTCGGGATGCTGCAACATCTCCGTCACCTCGGCGATATGCACGGCGAAATCGGCGTCGAGCCGGGCGGCGCGACTGGTGCGGATCGCGTCGGCCAGTTCAGCCACGCCGCGCGCAAAATCCATCGACGGATCGCCCCGCTTGCGCTTCATGGCCGGCGTACGGACCAGGGGCAAAGGCTTTGCCGCGCCAACGCCGCCGAAACGGCGTTCGAGATAGCGTGCCAACCGCCCCTGCGACACCGAGCGCAATTTCACCGGACAGGCGTAATCCCAGGTGTCGCGGATTTCGAGCGATCCTTCGTCGCCGATCACGCGCAGGCGGTGGTCATAGGGCGCGACCACGGAATTGGTGATGCGGGCGGTGATCCCGCCATCGAACTCCAACAGGCCGACAGAAAAATCGGGCGCCGGATGCGGCAAGGGAATGTCCGTTTGCTTGTCGGGGATCACCAAAGTTGAAAAAGCGGCGACGCGCCGCACCGGGCCGAACATCGCGCAGAGGATGGTCAGGACATAGCCCGCATGTTCGAACGTGCATCCGGTGTCGAACTCGCCGCGCGCCGGCCAGGGCTTGCCGGAGCGGCTGAGCCAGTTGCGGTAATCGGCCTTGTGGATCATGCCGTCGTCGAGTTCGGCATAGACCAGCCGGGGCGCGCCGATGGCGCCGGCGCGCAGCGCCTTCCATAGGGTCTGCGCGCTTTCGCTCAGAATATTGCAGGGCGCGGCGGACAGCCGCAGGCCCTTTGCCGCCGCCAGATCGCGCAAGTCCTTCGCCATGTCCCGCGTCATGGCCAAAGGCTTTTCCGAATAGACGTGCTTGCCCGCCTCCAGCGCGGCGCGGGTGACGGGCACGTGATTTTTTGGATCGGTGGCGTTGATCACGATCGAGACGGCGGGATCGGCGAGCAGCTCGCCGAGCGAGGCGTAGCCGCGGTCGCCCCAGCAAGCCACATAGGCCGCGAGCCGCGCCGCGTCGCGGTCGAACACGCCGCACAGGCGCAGGTCCTGCGCATGCATGGGCAGGCAGAGGCGGTAGGAATCGGCGATATAGCCGCATCCGACAATGGCGACGCCGATGGGACCAGTCATTTCGCTCCTGAGGATGCGCAAAATATTGCGCGCAAGCCTAGGCGGCCCGCCTTAACCCCCGGTTACGGCGCGGCGATCAGCCGAAGGCCGCGCGCAAAAGGTTGAGCTGGTCCTCGACCGGGCTCACCACGGGCATGGCCAACCCGGCGTCGGGATCGAGATAAAGCAGCTGGTCGAGATGGATGATGCGGGCCTGAAGGCGCAGGGATTCGCAGACCAGGTCGCGCAAATTATCCGGCAGCCGCGGAAAGACTTCCGGCGAGGACGCGGTTTCCTGATAGGACAGCTTGACCTTGCGCTTTTCCGAGGCCGCCTGATCGAGGGTCAGCTCGCCCTCATTCACCGCCCGCTGGAGCAGAAGCCAGGAGGCGAGCTGCATCAGCCGGGTCGTCAGGCGCATGCTCTCGGCGGCATAAGCGAGGGATTCTCCGCGCGGAAGGGCCTTGGCCTCTTCCCTCCCCGGCCCGTCGAGATAGGCCGCCGCCTCTTCGACCAACGTCATGCCTTCGCGGAACATGGCCTTGAAAGCTTCCGAAGCCGCCAGGCGATGCGCGAAAGAGACGGGCTCTTCGTCGGAATTCGTCCAGTTCATGCGCCCACCCCGGCCAACAACCCTTTTTTGCGGCCGCGCAATGCGAACCGCTCCTTTCGTTCGAGACAAACGAAGAATAGCGCCATTCGGCAAGCGCCGCTCAGCCAATCCGTTTTAGTGTTAATGGCGGAAAGGCGTAGGACAGCCTCTCAAGTCTTAAATCAAGTCTTGAAAAAAGCGTCGGCGGCGGCGCGCGAGGCGCTTTTTCGCTCGCGGGCCGCTTCGAGCCGGAGGATCTCCTCCTGCAGCAGCGCGATCCGTTCGGTCAGTTCATCGACCGAAAGGGCCTCGAGCGGCTCGCCGAGGCTGTGCCGGGACGGCGCCGGCTTCTTCATCGCGAAAACTTCGTCTTCGTCTCTCGCCATGTTCATCACCCTTGCCGCCGCCGAAAGGCCAAAGCGAAAATTCGACGAAATATTTGCGTTTCGCCGGCGCGCGCTCTATATTTGTGCAATTCCCGCAATGAATGAAACTTGAGGCTGTGCCTCGGCCGGGCCGGAGCGCGATGACGCGCGCCCGACGGCGGAACAAAGAGATTCGAGGAGAGACGAATGAGCAATGCACCGCTCATGCCCAAGGCCACGGCCGTCTGGCTAGTGGAAAACACCTCGCTGACTTTCGATCAGATCGCCGAATTTTGCAAATTGCATCCGCTCGAAGTCAAGGGCATCGCCGATGGCGAAGTCGCCTCCGGCATTCGCGGCCATGACCCGATCACTTCCGGCCAGCTGACCCGAGAGGAAATCGAGCGCGCCGAGAAGCGGCCCGCGCACCAGCTCAAGCTGGCGGTCACCAAGGTTCGCTTGCCCGAGGCCAAGCGGCATCGCGGTCCGCGCTACACCCCGCTGTCGCGCCGCCAGGATCGCCCCAACGCCATTCTCTGGCTGGTGCGCAACCATCCCGAGCTGAAGGACGCGCAGATCATGCGCCTCGCCGGCACCACCAAGACCACGATCGCCGCGATCCGCGACCGCACCCACTGGAACTCCGCCGCGCTCTCGCCGATGGACCCGGTGACCCTGGGCCTGTGCTCGCAGATCGACCTCGATTTCGAAGTGCAGCGCGCGGCCAAGGATCGCCCCGCTTTGGTGCAGGATCACAGCCCGACGCTCATCCCAGCCGAGGAAACCACCCAGCCCGATTTTTATGCGCCGACCTCGCATGAGGACGTCTTCGGCTCCAGCCCGAAGAAGGTGGAAGAGGAAGAGGACGACATCGACGTCGAATCCGTCTTCGGCAAGCTCAAGGACCTCAAGATCAAGGAATAATATGGCTCTGGTCCGCATCCTCGGCATCGATCCCGGCCTGCGCCATACCGGCTGGGGCGTGATTGAGGCCGATGGATCGCGCCTGTCCTTCGTCGCCGCCGGCGCCATTCATTCCCGCACCGGCGGCGCTCTCGCGGAACGGCTGCGGGAATTGCATGACGGACTCTGCGCGGTCATCGCCGCGCACCGCCCCGACGAGACGGCGGTCGAGGAGACCTTCGTCAATCGCGACCCACAATCCACGCTCAAGCTTGGGCACGCGCGCGGGATCGCCCTCGTCGTGCCGGCGCTCGCCGGGCTCGAAGTCCATGAATACGCCGCCAATCTGGTGAAAAAGACCGTGGTCGGCGCCGGCCATGCCGAAAAGGCGCAGATCGCCATGATGGTGAAGGTGCTGCTGCCGCGCAGCGACGCCGACAGCGCCGATGCGGCGGACGCCCTCGCCGTAGCCATCTGCCACGCCCAGCATCGCGGCGCGAAAAAGCGCGCCGCCGCGCTCGGCGCCTAGTCCAGCCTCATTCTTCTTTTGTTCGCGTCGCGGTAAAATTTCGCTAGACTGCTGCAACGCGATTCGGGCGCGGGCGGAAAATGATCGGCAAACTCAAGGGCGTGGTGGATTCGCTGCACGAGGATCACGTGATCCTCGACGTGCATGGCGTCGGCTATGTCGTGGCCTGCTCGACGCGAACGCTGCAAAGATTGCCGCGCGTGGGCGAGGCCGCCGTGCTGGCGATCGAAACCCAGGTGCGCGAAGACGCCATCAGGCTATTCGGCTTCCTCTCCGACGCGGAGCGGGACTGGTTCCGCCTGCTGCAAAACGTGCAGGGCGTCGGCTCCAAGGTCGCGCTGGCCATTCTCTCGATCCTGCCGCCCGCCGAATTGACCTCGGCCATCGCCTTGCAGAACAAGACCTCCGTCGCGCGCGCGCCCGGCGTCGGGCCGAAGCTCGCGGCGCGCATCGTCGCGGAGCTGAAGGACAAGGCCGGCGGTTTTGGCGGCGTAGACGCGAGCGCGATCGCGCTCGCCGGTAATGACGCTCCGGTTGGCTCGACCGCCGCGCAGGAGGCCATTTCGGCGCTCGTCAATCTCGGCTATGGCCGGCCGCAGGCCGCGACCGCCATAGCGGCAAGCCTGAAGGCGCTCGGCGACGGCGCTGAGACCCCGGCGTTGATCCGGCGCGGCCTGAAGGAACTGGCGCTATGACCACTGCGCCCAGCCGCATGATGACCGCTGAAAAGCGCGAGGACGATCTTGAAAGCTCGATCCGCCCCCAGACCTTGCTGGATTTCACCGGACAGGAAGCCGCGCGCAAAAATCTGAAAGTCTTCATCGAGGCCGCCAAGGCCCGCAAGGACGCGCTCGACCATGTGCTGTTCGTCGGGCCGCCGGGGCTGGGCAAGACCACTCTGGCGCAGATCGTCGCGCGCGAGTTGGGCGTCAATTTCCGTTCGACCTCCGGCCCCGTCATCGCCAAGGCCGGCGATCTCGCGGCGCAGCTCACCAATCTGGAAGAGCGCGATGTGCTGTTCATCGACGAGATCCACCGGCTCAACCCGGCCGTCGAGGAAATTCTCTATCCGGCGATGGAGGATTTCCAGCTCGATCTCATCATCGGCGAAGGCCCAGCGGCGCGCTCGGTCAAGATCGACCTCGCCCGCTTCACGCTCGTCGGCGCCACCACCCGCGCCGGGCTGCTGACCACGCCTCTGCGCGACCGTTTCGGCATTCCGATCCGCATGAATTTCTACACGGTCGCGGAATTGCAAAGCATTGTCGCGCGCGGCGCTCGCGTGATGAATTGCCCGATGAACGAGGACGGCGCCAATGAGATCGCGCGGCGCTCGCGCGGCACGCCGCGCATTGCGGGCCGCCTGTTGCGTCGGGTGCGCGATTTCGCGCTGGTCGACGGCGACGCCATCGTCACCCGCGAGGTGGCGGACCGGGCGTTGAAATTGCTCGATGTCGATTCCATCGGCCTCGACCAGATGGACCGGCGCTATCTCGACATGGTGGCTGTCAATTTCGGCGGCGGGCCCGTGGGCATCGAAACCATCGCTGCCGCTCTCTCCGAGCCGCGCGACGCCATCGAGGACATCATCGAGCCCTATCTGCTGCAACAAGGTTTTTTGAACAGAACGCCGCGCGGTAGAATGCTGACCCCGCTGGCCTTCCGGCATCTCGGGCTGGCCGTTCCGGCGCAGGCGAACGCGTCGCAGGCCGGGCTGTTCGACGACGACGCGTGACGCCGCGCCATGCCTTCGCCCTCCGCACTCGCCGCCTTCGCCGCCGCCTCGCTTCTGCTGGCCTTGGCGCCCGGGCCGGACAATCTCTTCGTCCTCGCCCTGTCCGCCTCGCGCGGCGCCCGGGCCGGGCTAATGGCCACGCTGGGCCTCTGCGCCGGGCTGGTGGTTCACACGACCGCGGTCGCGCTGGGCGTCGCGGCTTTCCTCGCGGCGTCGCCAACCGCCTTTTTCGCCTTGAAGATCGCGGGCGCCGCCTATCTCACAATTCTCGCTTTCAAGGCCTTCCGCGCGGAGCCGGCAGGTTTGAGCGCCGCGACGTCGGAAAAGCCCGGCGCTTATTTTTGGCGGGGCGTCGCGATGAATATCAGCAATCCGAAAGTGGCGCTGTTTTTCCTCGCCTTCCTGCCGCAATTCGTCGCGCCAGCGGCGGGAAACACGGCCGGCCAGATTTTTGTGCTCGGCCTGATTTTCCAGTTCTGCGCCTTTATCGTTTTCGCCCTTATTTCTTTGGGCGCGGGAAAAATCGGGCTATGGCTGCGCCGTTCGCCGCAGGCGCAGATCGTCCTCAACCGGCTGGCCGGCGCGCTTTTCCTCGCGCTGGCGGCGCGGCTGGCCACAAGCTGATTTCGAGACGAGATTGATCGGATGAACGCTCCCCACACTTTCCCCATCCGCGTCTATTTCGAGGACACCGATTTCACCGGCATTGTCTATCACGCCAATTATTTGCGCTTCATAGAGCGCGCCCGCACCGAAATGCTGCGCGATCTCGGCTTTCACCAGGGCGCGATCCACACCGGCGAGACCGGCGACGCCCTGTTTTTCGTGGTGGCGCGGATGCAGCTCGAATTTTTGCGTCCCGCGCGGATGGACGACCTTCTGACCGTCGAGACGAAGCCGTCGAAAATCTCCGCCGCCGTGATCGAGCTCGAGCAGATTGTGCGCCGCGAAGAGGAAATTCTTTTCACCGCCCGCGTGCTCATTGCCGCCCTGGCCGATGGCAAGCCGCGCCGCCTGCCGCGCGAGTTCCGCGAAAAACTTGAGCTACGCGAGGGTTGCGTCCAATCGTAACCTGCTGTTAACCATGGCGCGGGCTTAACTGGCGCCGCAAAGCGCCGGGCCGGTTTTGCCGCGCCGGGCCGCAGAAATGACCGATTTGCACGGCAGATGTTCGCGCGCGCAACAAAGCTCCGCGTGCCGCAGGAATTTGCGAGGACCGCTTTCATGAACGAAATTGCCGCCACGCCGCTCGCCTCAGGGGCCGAGGGCTCCGTCTTCGCCATGTTCTGGGGCGCCTCCATCGTCGTGAAGCTGGTGATGATCGGCCTGCTCGCGGCCTCGGTCTGGTGCTGGGCCATCATCATCAACAAGACCATGCTGATCCGGCGCGCTCGCGCCGCGATCGAGGAATTCGAAAATGTATTCTGGTCCGGCAATTCGCTCGACGATCTTTATCATTCTCTGGCCGCCCGCCCCACCACGGCCACGGCCTCGCTGTTCGTCGCGGCCATGAAGGAATGGAAGCGCTCGTTCCAGAACGCCCACGCCTCTTTCGTCGGCTTGCAGTCGCGCATCGAGAAAGTGCTCGACGTCTCCATCGCCCGCGAGGTCGAAAAGCTCGAATCCAACCTGCTGGTGCTGGCCACCGTGGCCTCGGCGGGGCCTTTCGTCGGCCTGTTCGGCACGGTCTGGGGCATCATGACCTCGTTCCGCTCCATCGCGGCGTCGAAGAACACCTCGCTCGCGGTGGTCGCGCCCGGCATCGCCGAGGCTCTGTTCGCCACGGCCATTGGCCTGTTCGCGGCCATTCCGGCGCTGATCGCCTATAACAAGCTCTCGGGCGACGTCGCCAAGACCCAGGCGCGCATGGAAAGCTTCGCCGACGAATTTTCAGCCATTCTCTCGCGCCAGATCGACCAGCACGCCGGCTCGCGCAACAACGCGGCCTGACGGGAGACGAATATGGGCATGGCGGTCTCATCGGGCGGCAAGGGCGGAAGACGGCGGCGCGGCGTGCCGCGCTATCGCGCCATGGCCGATATCAACATGACGCCCTTCATCGACGTCATGCTGGTGCTGCTCATTATTTTCATGGTCGCGGCGCCGCTGCTCTCCTCGGGCGTGCCGATCGACCTGCCCGCCACCAAGGCCGGCGAGCTGAACATCGACAAGAAGCCGATCGCCGTCTCCATCGACGATCATGGCGACATCTATCTGATGGACCAGAAGACCGCCGACGCCGATCTCGTCGGCGCCGTGAAGGCGCAAGCGAAGGACGGCGTGGACGAACGCATCTATGTCCGCGCCTCCAAGGGCGTGACCTATGGGCGCGTCGCCGAAATCATGTCCGACCTCACGGCGGCGGGTTTCAAGAAGGTCGCTCTGGTGACGACCCAGGAGAAGAAATAAGGTCTTGGCTCAAGTGAGGCTCGCGCGGTGAGATTCTCGCGCTCCGAACCGGGATTTCTGCTCTCGGCGGCGGTCCATCTTGGGCTGCTGGCGGTTCTGCTCGTCCATTTTTCGCGAGAGCAGAAATTCGACGATGCGCAGGAAGCGATCCCGGTCGAGACGATCTCCGAGAACCAGTTCAGCGAAATCATGAAGGGCGACAAGGCCGCCAAGGAGGCGACCAAGCCCCGCGCCGACAAGGTCGCCGACCTCACCGACACGAAACCTACCCCCCCGACGCCCGAGGCCAAGCGCGACGCGCCGGCGCCGCCGCCGCCCCTGAAACGCCTGCCGGACCCCGGCGAGGCCGACCAGACGCCGCCAACGCCCCCGACGCCGCCGCAGCGCCCGGCCCCGCCGCCGCCACCGCCGCCCACGCCTCCCGCGCCGAAAACGCCGCCGCCGCCGCCCGACCCCAAGCAGGAGCCGGAACCGGACGACGCCGAGCCGGTGAAGCCGCCCCCGCGCCCGAAACCGCCCGAAAAGCCCCCGGAAAAGCCGGTTGAGAAGCCCGCGCCCCAGCCGCCCCCCAAGCCGGTCGAGAAGCCCGTGCCCCAGCCGCCGCCCAAGGTCGTCGAAAAGCCTGTCGAAAAGCCTGCGCCGAAACCGAAGCTCGATGAAGTCGCCAAGCTGCTGACGGAGAGCAAGGACAAGCCCGCGGCCAAGCCGAAATCGGGCGACGAGAGCGCGCCGCCGCATCGCTCGCCAGATCTCTCGGAAGTCGCCAAGCTTCTCAACAACCAGGCCCCCGAGGCGAAATTTTCCACGGGGCGCGAGGTGAGCCACACGGCTTCGCTCGGCGCGGCGCGGGGAACGGGGGCGAAAATGTCGCCCTCGCTGTCGGATTCGCTCAATGGCATCTTGCAGGAGCAGTACAAGCAGTGCTGGAACTATCTGCCGCTGACCGGCGGCCAGAAATATATCGCCAAGATCCGCGTCTCCTACCGCCCGGACGGCTCGCTGGCCGCCCAGCCCGTGCTGCTCAACCCGCCGTCGGACCCGGCCCTGCGCGGCCTCGCCGAGAGCGCCCTGCGCGCGGCGCGGCGCTGCAATCCCCTGCGTATTCCCGCCCAGTTCCAGCCCTATTATGAGCAGTGGAAGGACTGGGTGGTCGGATTCGACCCCGAAATCTTGAACTAATCCCGTCATGTCACGGAACTAAAAAAGCCATAGCGCGAAAGATCAGGACCCCGCCCATGCCCTTCGCTCCCAGCCGCCGCGCCGCCGCCGCCATGTTCGGCGGCCTCGCCCTTGCCCCCTTGTTTGGCCGCGTTTCCTCGGCGGAGCGCTATCTCGACGTGCACGGCGGCGGCAATTTCACGCCCGTCAACATCGCGATTGTGCCCTTCGCCGGCGATAGCGGCCCGGCGATGACCACGATCGTCGTCAATAATTTCAAGCGTTCGGTCTTCATCAATCCGGTGGACGCGGGCGCGGCCGGCGCAGCCATCAATCCGGACGCCGCGCCGGACATGGCCGCCTTCCGCGCGCTCAACGCGCAATATGTCGTCGCCGGCCGCTCCGGACGCGGCCCCGATGGCCGCATGAAGACCGAGTTCCGGCTGTGGGACGTCGCCGCCGGGACCCAGGCCGCCGGCCAGCAATATGTCACGGACCCCAACAATTCCCGCCGCGTCGCCCATATCGTTTCGGACGCGATCTTCACCAAGGTCACGGGCGAAAAGGGCTTTTTCGACACCCGCGTCGCCTTCGTTGACGAAACCGGCCCGCGCGAAAACCGCCGCAAGCGCCTCGCGATCATGGATCAGGACGGCGCCAATCTGCGCTATCTGACCCGGGGCGACGATCTGGTGGTGACGCCGCGCTTTTCGCCCAACGCGCAGGAGCTGACCTATATGTCCTTCGGCGCGGAAGACCCGCGCGTCTTCCTGCTCAACATCGACAATGGCCAGCGCGAGGTGGTCGGCAATTTCCCCGGCATGACTTTCTCGCCGCGCTTCTCGCCCGATGGCCAGCGCGTGGTGATGTCGCTGGAGCAGAACGGCGTCGCCAATCTCTACAGCATGGACCTGCGCTCGCGCACCACGACGCGGCTGACGGATTCCTCCGCCATCGACACCTCGCCCTCCTATGCGCCGGACGGCGCCCGCATCTGTTTCGAATCGGATCGCGGCGGCACGCAGCAGATCTATGTCATGGGCGCGAGCGGCGGCGGCGCCACCCGCATTTCCTTCGGCGATGGCCGCTATTCGACGCCGGTCTGGTCGCCCAAGGGCGATTACATCGCCTTCACCCGGCAGGCGGGCGGCAAATTCGGCATTGGCGTGATGAAGCCCGACGGCTCCGGCGAGCGCATTCTGGCCGATGGCTTCCACAATGAAGGCCCAACCTGGGCGCCCAACGGGCTGTATTTGATGTTCTTCCGCGAGGCGAGCGGCGGGTCAAAACTGTTCATGACCGATGTTTTCGGCCGCGCGGAATTTCCCGTCCCAACGCCCGGCTCCGCCTCCGATCCGTCATGGAGCCCGCTGCTGGGCTGAGTCCAGCCGAGAGAAAAAGACGCGTAGCGCCCCATTCTGGCCATGAAAGCTTTGTTAACCATGCGGCCAATGGTCACAAAAGCGCCGGATTTTCTAACCTTTCGTCAAGGTTACGAAAACCTTCGCTTAACATTCGGGGGCTAGGACTGAGGGCAAGACCCGCCAAGCCGACCGGCCGCGCGGGAACGCGTTGAAACTGGTCCCTGTCTATGGGGACGAAGCGTAAGGGCGCCCGGGCGGCGCAGGCTTTGGCCGCAACCCCGGCTGTCAGTCAATGGAGCGCACCGGATGAAAAGTTTCGCCTCGATGGAAGGCCTCAAATACGCCGCCGTTCTCGCCGCAGCCCTGACGCTCGGGGCCTGCGCCAAGAACCCGACCGACATGGCCGCCGTCGATGGCCGTGGCGGGGCGGGCGTCGGCGTCGGCGCCGCCGGTTCGGCGACGCCGGGCTCGCAGCAGGATTTCGTCGTCAATGTCGGCGACCGTGTCTTTTTCGATAGCGATTCCAGCGAATTGAGCGCCACCGCCCAGGCGACGCTCGACAAGCAGGCGACCTGGCTGAACCGCTACGGGACCTATGCCTTCACCGTCGAAGGCCACGCCGACGAGCGCGGCACCCGCGAATATAACTTCGCTCTCGGCGCCCGCCGCGCCGAGGCCGCCAAGAATTACCTTGTTGCGCGCGGCGTCGCCTCCTCGCGCATCAAGACGATTTCCTATGGCAAGGAACGTCCGGTCGCCGTCTGCGACGACATCTCCTGCTGGTCGCAGAACCGCCGCGCCGTCACCATTCTCAAGGGCGGCCAGAGCTGAACCGCAGCGAAGCGGCTTTCCAACAGCTCCGGCGTCCCGCGACGCCGGAGTTTTTTGCGCCCGGCGCGCGAAAGCAAACAAGCGCCACGTTTTCACCTTATCGTTGCGCCAGATATGCTAAACTTGTTGTGATTCCTGCCAAGCTTGGAGAAGACATGGCAATTCTGTCGCCGGGCGTGCTTTCCGCTGCCGGATTGTCCTTTATCGGATTGCGCAAAACCCTTTTCACCGCCGTCGCCGCCATGGCGCTCGTCGCAGGTCCGGGCGCGGCCCGCGCCCAGTTTTTCGATCGTCCGGCCGCCCGCGAGCCGGCCCCTGAGAGCGCGCCGGGCGCCGACGCGTCGTCGATCCTGCGCATCGACCGCCTGGAAAGCCAGGTCCGGGCGCTGAACGGCCAGGTCGAGCAGTTGCAGTTCCAGGTCAAGCGGATGGAAGACCAACTGCGCAAGTTCCAGCTGGATGTCGACGCGCGCTTCCAGGATAGCGGGGGAGCCGGCGCGGGCGTTCCCGGCGTGAAGCCGACGCCGCCGGCGGCAAGGCCCGCCATGACCACGACGCCGCAACGCCGTTCTGACCTCTCTGAAGGCATAGACGCCGCCGCGCCGCCGCAGGCCGTCGCCGACAACGCCCCCGAGCCTGCCGCGCCGGAAGCGCCCGCCGCAGTCGCCGCGGCGCCGGCCACGGTTAGCCCCGATGGCCGCAGGCACGACGCTTTCGATCCCTCCGTCCGCCCCGACGCGCCCGGCGCCCCGCTGGCGCTCGGCTCGCCCGAGTCCGCCAGCAAGCCCCAGGCCCGCGCCGCCGCGCCGACCGGCCCGCTGGACCTGACTCCGCCGAACCTGCGCGCTTCCTCCTCGCTTGCCTCCGAACCGGGCGCCCCGCCCGCGTCGGTCGCGGCGCTGGCGCCCAATGCGGCCGCACCGACTGGAGTAGCGCTGGCGCCGGGGGCGTCGGCCGATCCGGTCAAGCAGGAATATGATTCCGCCGCGGAACAGCTCAAATCGCAGCATTATGACGCCGCGCAGCGCGCCTTTTCGGCCTTTGTGCAGAAAAATCCGCATAATCGCCTGATCGCGCCGGCGATCTATCATCTTGGCGAGAGCTTTTATTACCAGAATCGTCATCGCGAGGCGGCCGAGCAATTCCTGAAGATCGCGACCGATTTCTCGAAAAGCTCGGTTGCGCCGGACGCCATGGTCAAGCTGGGCGTTTCGCTCAACGCCCTGGGCGCCAAGGAGCAGGCGTGCGCCTTCTTCTCGGAAGTGCCGCGCAAATATCCCAACGCCGCGACCGCCCAGAAGCTCGCGGCTGAACGCGAAGCGAAAAAGGCCTCCTGCTGAGCCTCGGCGACGAACTTGACCCCTCCCGCCTTTTCGCTGGCTTCGAAACTCTGTCCGGCTTGGTTCTGGCCGTCTCCGGCGGCCCGGATTCGCTGGCCTTAATGCATCTCGCCGCGCTCTGGCGCGACGCGGGCGCCTCAGTTCCTCTTCATGTCGCCACGGTCGATCATGGACTGCGCCCGGAGTCCGGCGCGGAGGCCGCCCAGGTCGGGCGCTGGGCCCGCGCCTTGGGCCTGCCGCATGAAACGCTGGTCTGGCGCGGCGACAAGCCGGCAAGCGGATTGCAGGAGCGCGCCCGCGAGGCCCGTTACGCCCTGCTCTTCGGTCACTGCCGCGCAATAGGCGCCGAAGCCGTCGTCACGGCGCATCACGCCGACGATCAATGGGAGACCATCCTCATTCGTCTGGCGCGCGGCAGTGGCCTCGCCGGGCTTGCCGGCATGGCGCGCGACCAGATTTTTCCGCAGGGCCGGCTGCTCCGTCCGCTGCTCGACGTGCCGAAACAGGCCCTGATCGACTTCTGCCGAGGCCAAGGCCAGGATTTTTTCACCGATCCCTCCAACGCCAACCCCGTTTTCGACCGCGCGCGCTGGCGCGCCGCCGCGCCTGCCCTCCACGCGCTAGGCCTGACGCCGGAACGGCTGGGAAAACTGGGCGAACGGGCGCGCAAGGCAGACGAGGCGCTCGACCACGCGGCTGAAGAATTGTTTCGGCGCACAAAAATGCCGGAAAGTGATGTTTATGATCTCCAACAGGCGGAAGATGCGCCGCAAGCGGCGCTGGAGCGTTTTCTTGCCCTCGCCATCGAGCGGGCGGCCGGCGCGCCGCCTTCGCGGCTGGAGCGGTTGGAGCTTTTCGCGCTGAAACTGCGGGCCGCGTTAAGGAATGGCTCGGCTTTTCGCGCCACATTGGGCAGATGCGCCGCGAAAGTCGATGAAAGGAAAATCTTGACGTTGCTCCGCGAGGCTCCGCGCTGTCGCGGAACGGCGGGCGCTGAAAAGACGCCGCAGCCCGGCGAGTTCGTTGAACTTCCGACCGAATAAAGGGTTGCTTCGCTTCGGGAGGCCTCGCGCTACTTGGCAAGACCCCCCGCTCGGCCTACATATCGAAAAACAGCGACCGGCGCGCGACGCTCGTCCGGAGAGGCTTCGCAGGACAGGATATGAATCCAAATTTCCGCAATTTCGCTTTATGGGTGATCATCGTTCTCCTGGTGGTCGCGCTCGTCGTGCTGTTTCAGAAGCCCAGCGAGCATGCGCCGAACCAGGAAATCAATTTCAGCCAGCTTCTGAGCGAGGCCGATCAGGGCCGCATTCGCGACGTGACGATTTCGGGCTCCGAAATCGCCGGCCATTACACGGACGGCAAGGCCTTCTCGACCTATGCCCCCAGCGACCCGGGCCTGGTGAGCACGCTCTACAAGAAGAACGTGCAGATCACCGCCAAGCCCCCGTCCGACGGCAATAACTGGCTCGTCACCCTGTTGGTCAACGGCCTGCCGCTGATCGCTTTCATCGGCATGTGGATCTTCCTGTCCCGCCAGATGCAGGGCGCGGGCGGCAAGGCCATGGGCTTTGGCAAGAGCAAGGCCAAGCTGCTGACGGAGGCGCATGGCCGCGTCACCTTCGAGGATGTCGCGGGCGTCGACGAAGCCAAGGAAGATCTGCAGGAGATCGTCGAATTCCTGCGCGATCCGCAGAAGTTCCAGCGTCTTGGCGGCCGCATTCCGCGCGGCGTGCTGCTGGTCGGCCCCCCGGGCACTGGCAAGACCTTGCTCGCCCGCGCGATCGCCGGCGAGGCCAACGTGCCGTTCTTCACGATTTCCGGCTCGGATTTCGTCGAAATGTTCGTTGGCGTCGGCGCCAGCCGTGTCCGCGACATGTTCGAACAGGCCAAGAAGAACGCGCCCTGCATCATCTTCATCGACGAAATCGACGCGGTCGGCCGCCATCGCGGCGCGGGCCTCGGCGGCGGCAATGACGAGCGCGAGCAGACCCTGAATCAGTTGCTGGTCGAGATGGACGGCTTCGAGGCCAATGAGGGCATCATCCTCATCGCCGCGACCAACCGCCCCGACGTGCTCGACCCGGCCCTGCTGCGTCCCGGCCGCTTCGACCGCCAGATTGTCGTGCCCAATCCCGATGTCGTCGGCCGCGAGAAGATCCTCAAGGTCCATGCGCGCAAAGTTCCCTTATCGCCGGATGTCGATCTCAAGGTGATCGCGCGCGGCACGCCGGGCTTTTCCGGCGCGGACCTGATGAATCTGGTCAATGAGGCCGCCTTGCTCGCCGCCCGGCGCGGCAAGCGCGTCGTGACCAAGGACGAGTTCGAGGACGCCAAGGACAAGATCATGATGGGCGCCGAGCGCCGCACCATGGTCATGACAGAGCAGGAAAAGCTGCTCACGGCCTATCACGAGGGCGGCCACGCCATTGTGGCGCTTAGCGTCCCCGCGACCGATCCGGTCCACAAGGCCACGATCATCCCGCGCGGCCGCGCGCTAGGCATGGTCATGCAATTGCCCGAGCGCGACAAATTGTCGATGAGCTACGAGCAGATGACTTCGCGCCTTGCCGTTCTGATGGGCGGCCGCGTCTCCGAGGAAATCATCTTCGGCAAGGACAAGGTGACCTCCGGCGCGCAGAGCGACATCGAGCAGGCGACCAAGCTCGCCCGCGCCATGGTGACCCGCTGGGGCTTCTCCGAAGAACTCGGCTCGGTCATGTATGGCGAGAACCAGGAAGAGGTCTTCCTCGGCTATTCCATGGGCCGCCAGCAGAATATTTCCGAGGCAACCTCGCAGAAGATCGACAGCGAAGTGCGCCGTCTCGTCGAGGCCGGACAGGCCGAGGCGCGGCGCATCATCTCCGAGCGCCGCGAGGATCTCGAAAAGCTCGCCAAGGGCCTGCTGGAATATGAGACCCTCACCGGCGACGAAATCCTCGGCCTGATGAAAGGCGTCGAGCCGGTGCGCGAAAATCCGGACGACACGCCGGCCAGCCCGCGCCGTTCGCCCGTGCCCGCCGCCGGCAAGTCAAGCTGGACCGGACAGGACGGCGACCCCGGCCTCGCCCCGGCGCCTCAAGCGTAAAGTTCACGCCGAAGGTTTAAGCCCGCGCGTTGAAATCTCCCGATTTCGACGCGCGGGCTACCACTTTTGCAGCGCGCTCGCATCCCTGTTAAAACTGGTCATGTTTTTTGAACGCGCTTAAGCTGAATTCCATTATATACAGCGCGATATCTGGGATTCCCCCGCGTTTGACGGAGATTGTTCTGCGATGAGCCGCAAATATTTTGGCACGGACGGAATTCGTGGCCTTGCGAACAAGGTCATCACCCCGGATCTGGCGCTGAAAGTCGGCCAGGCCGCCGGCCTCGTCTTCCAGAACGGCGACTATCGCCACCGCATCGTCATCGGCAAGGACACGCGACTCTCCGGCTATATGATCGAGAACGCGCTCGTCGCCGGATTCACCTCTGTCGGCATGGACGTTATGGTGCTCGGCCCGATGCCGACCCCCGCCGTCGCCATGCTCACCCGCTCCATGCGCGCCGATCTCGGCGTGATGATCTCCGCCTCGCATAATCTCTACGAGGACAACGGCATCAAATTATTCGGCCCGCAGGGCTACAAGCTGTCAGACGAGGTCGAGCGCCAGATCGAGGCGCTGATGGATTCCGACCTCGGCTCGAAACTGGCCAAGCCCTTCGATCTCGGGCGCGCCCGCCGCGTCGACGACGTGCGCGCGCGCTATGTCGAATTCGCCAAGCACACGCTGCCGCGCAGCATGTCGTTCGAGGGCATGCGCATCGTCATCGATTGCGCCAATGGCGCCGCCTACAAGGTCGCCCCCGAGGCGCTGTGGGAGCTCGGCGCGGAAGTGTTTTCGCTCGGCGTCGAGCCGGACGGACGCAACATCAACCGCGACGTCGGCTCGACCGCGCCCGAGGCCCTGATGCGGAAAGTGCGCGAATTGCGCGCCGATATCGGCATCGCGCTCGATGGCGACGCCGACCGCGTGCTGATCGTGGACGAGCATGGCCGGCTGGTTGACGGCGACCAGCTCATGGCGGTCGTGGCGCAGAGCTGGCACGAGGATGGCCGGCTCTCGCAGCCCGGCATTGTCGCCACCATCATGTCCAACCTCGGGCTGGAACGCTATTTACAGACCATCGGACTGTCGCTCGCCCGCACCCCTGTCGGCGACCGCTATGTGCTCGAACATATGCGCGAGCACGGCTATAATATCGGCGGCGAGCAATCCGGCCATCTGATCCTGTCGGATTATTGCACCACCGGCGACGGGCTGGTCGCCGCCATGCAGGTGCTGGCCGTGGTCAAGCGGCAGGGCCGGCCGGTCAGCGAGGTCTGCCACACCTTCGACCCGCTGCCGCAGATTTTGAAGAATGTGCGCTTCAAGGGCGGCAGGCCGCTCGAAAAGCAGGAAGTGTCCAAGGCGATCGCGGCGGCCAAGCAGAAGCTCGGCAACGAAGGCCGTCTGGTGATCCGCCCGTCCGGCACCGAACCGGTCATCCGGGTCATGGCGGAGGGCGACGACCGCGCCCTGATCGAGCAGGTCGTCGACGACGTCTGCGAGGCGGTCGCGGCGGCGGCCTGAGCGCGCCGCGACGCCAATGCCCTATCCTGTCGTTGGCATTTGCATTGGCGCACTGCTGGCCTTCGCGACCGCAATGGGGCTGGCCGAGCTACTCGCGCGACGGGGCTTTCCTTTGCCCTCGGGGGGCAAAAGGATCGGCCAGATCGACGGATTGCGCGGTTTCCTGAGCCTGTCCGTGATGGTCCACCACTTCGTGATCTGGCTACAGATCACGCGGCTTGGCGGCAGCTGGGCGCCCCCGTCGATCAATTTCTTCCAGATGCTCGGCACAGGCGCCGTCGCGCTCTTCTTCATGACGACGGGGCTGCTGTTCTATCCCCGCATCCGCGCCGGCTTTCGGGCGAATTCCTGGCCGGCCCTCTATATTTCGCGGGTCTTTCGCCTCATTCCGATGAGCGTCGCCGCCTTCGTCTTCGTCACCCTGGTTGTGATGCTTCAGACCGGCCGCGGGCTCGATGCGGACTTTCCCCGCGCCGCGCTGCAATGGATCACCGCCGCCGACATGCCGCCGCTTCTCGGCTATGACGAGTCGGCGCGCGTGAACGCCGCCGTGCTGTGGTCGCTCAAATATGAGTGGCAGTTCTATCTGGCGGCTCTGCCCATCTGCGCGCTCCTGATGGACCTGTTCCGCCCGCGCTTGCCAAGCTGGGCCTTGCCGGTGGCCGTGATCCTGATCGGCGTGATGGGCAGGAAACTATTTCCCGACGTGGGCCTTTGGAAATATATCCCGCTCTTCGGCACGGGCATGCTGGCTTTCGAGGCGCAAAGCCGGCCAGAAATCGTCCGCCGGCTGCAATCGCGCGCAGTGACCCTCGCCGCCTTGCTGGCTCTGCTGTTCGCGATGACCCTGTTCAAATCGCCGCTCGATCTCGCCTGGCCGCTGCTGTCGCTGTTCTTTTTCGCCGTCGCCTGCGGCAATGACATGTTCGGGCTGCTGCGGACGCGCGCGGCTCTCGTTCTCGGCGAATGTTGCTACGGCATTTATCTCACGCATGGAATATTGCTGTTCCTGCTCTTCACCCATGGCGGGGCATTGACCGGCCTGTTCGCCACGCCGTTCCTGCCCCTGTTGATGCCGCTTGTCGCGCTTGTCCTCGCCCTGCTGACGGCTGGGACTTATCTGCTGGTCGAGCGGCCCGGCATGAAAGCCGGACGCATTCTCTCTGACCGCTGGCGCACTTTCGCCGGGCGCAAAATTTCCTTCGCCGCGAAATGACGGCGCGCGTCAGGCCTGCCGCAGGGCCGCCAGCAGGTTCTGGAAATCCTCCGGCGGCTCGCTCTCGAACAGCAACTCCTCGCCCGTGACCGGATGTTCGAAGCCGAGCGCGCGGGCGTGCAACGCCTGACGGCCGAGCGCAGCAAGGGCTATTTGCGCGGCTTCGCTCAATTGCCCGGCCTTGGTCTTGAACCCGCCGCCGTAAGTGCTGTCGCCCAGCAGAGGATGGCCGGTATGGGCGAAATGGACGCGAATCTGATGGGTGCGGCCCGTCTCCAATTGGCAGGCGATGAGACTCGCGATCGGCTTGTTGTCGCGATCGGCGCCGAATTTTTCGAGCAGCCGCCAATGCGTGACGGCCTCGCGCCCGCGCGCTTCCGGAACCACCGCCATTTTCTCGCGCTGGATGGAATGGCGGCCGAGCGGCGCGTCGATGGTCCCGCTCTGGCGGTCCGGCCCGCCCCAGACAAGCGCGAGATATTCCCGCGTCAGGGACAGGCTGCGGCCATGGTCGGCAAAGAGTTTTGAAAGGCCCTGATGCGCGGCGTCGGTCTTGGCGACCACGAGCAGGCCGGAGGTGTCCTTGTCGAGCCGATGCACGATGCCCGGCCTTTTGACCCCGCCAATGCCGGAGAGCGATTCGCCGCAATGGGCGATCAGGGCATTGACGAGGGTTCCCGTCTCGTGGCCCGCGCCGGGATGGACGACCAATCCCGCGGGCTTGTCGAGCACGACCAGAAATTCATCCTCGAACACAATGTTCAGCGGGATGGCTTCGCCCTGCGGCTCGGCGGGCGCGGGATCGGGCACCGCGACCTCGACAATCTGGCCGGCGCGCAATTTCGTCTTGGTCTGCAAGGCCGGCGCTTCATCGAGCCAGACAAGGCCGGTCTCGATCAAGCCCTGGATGCGCGTGCGCGAAAGGCTTTCGGCTGCGAGTTCGGGCCGCGCGGCGAGATAATGATCGAGCCTCTGCCCGATGCCGGCCTCGTCCACCACAATCTGGATTTTTGTCGTCATGATGCGCAATAGCATGACGCGGCGAAGTTTTGTAAAGCAGGACATGAAGAAAACAGCCGCAATCATCGGCGCGGGCCCTGCCGGGCTCAGCGCCGCCGAAGTTCTGGCCGAAGCCGGGATCGACGTCACCCTTTACGAGCGCATGGCGAGTCCGGCCCGCAAATTCCTGATGGCGGGACGCGGCGGCCTCAATCTCACCCATTCCGAGGATTTTTCGCGCGTTCTGACGCGCTATGGCGCGGCGGCGGAGCGCCTGAAACCTTTTCTCGACGCTTTCGGGCCGCAGCAGGTGCGCGACTGGTGCGCCGGACTGGGTCAGGAGACCTTTGTCGGCTCCAGCGGCAGGGTGTTTCCGGGCGCGATGAAGGCGTCGCCCTTGTTGCGCGCCTGGCTGCGGCGGCTCGACGCTCTCGGCGTCAAGATCAGGCTGCGCCATGACTTTCGCGGCTTTGAGGGACGCGCGGCCTTGTTCGAGACGCCGGAGGGGCCACTCCGGGTCGAGGCGGACGCCATGGTGCTGGCGCTCGGCGGCGCTTCCTGGCCGCGCCTCGGCGCCGACGGAAGCTGGGTCACGCCTCTGACCGAGGCGGGCCTGCCGTCCGCCCCGCTGCATCCGGCCAATTGCGGACTGTTGATCGGCTGGTCGAAATATTTTGCTGAGAAATTCGAGGGCCAGCCGCTGAAAAACATCGCCCTGCGCTGCGGCTCAAGAGTCGTGCGCGGCGAAGCCATGGTCACCCGGCGCGGGCTTGAGGGCGGCGCGGTCTATGCTCTCTCCGGCGATCTGCGCGACCTTGTGGCCCGCGACGGCGAAGCCGCGGTAACTATCGACCTGCGTCCCGACGTCCCGAAGGAGACGCTGGCCCACAAGCTGGCGTGGCCGCGCGGCAAGCAGAGCCAGTCCAATTTTATCCGCAAGGCGGCGGGCCTGAGCCCGCTCGGCGTTGCGCTCATACGTGAAAGCGGGCCGCTGCCCGAGACGCCCGAGGGCCTCGCGGAGCGGATCAAGGCCCTGCCCTTGCGCGTGACAGGCGTCGCCGGGCTGGAGCGCGCCATTTCCACCGCCGGCGGATTGATCTGGGAGGCCCTGGACGAGAACCTGATGGCGAAAAAGTTTCCCGGCCTGTTCGTCGCCGGCGAAATGCTGGACTGGGAGGCGCCAACCGGCGGCTATCTCCTCACCGCCTGTTTCGCCACCGGACGCGCGGCGGGCAAGGCGGCTGCGGCTTTCGCGACAAAAGAGCAAGTTTAACGCGTCACGTCTCCTCGCCCGGCGCGGTGGTCTTTTCCAATTGCTCGGCCACCTGCCGGCGCAGCGAGCGTCGCAATTCCGCCGCGCGATTGCGCCGCGTTTCGATGGGCGTCTCGACATTGAGCGGCGGGACTTTGGCCGGACGCCCGTCGTCATCCACCGCGACCATGGTGAAATAGCAGGAATTGGTGTGGCGGCGCGTGCCCTTGCGGATGTCTTCCGCCTCGACGCGAATGCCTACCTCCATCGAGGTGCGCCCCGCGTGATTGACGCTGGCGCGGAAGGTCACCAGCTCGCCGACATGGATCGGCTCCTTGAACGTCACCTGATCGACCGAAAGCGTGACGGCGTAGCGCCCGGAAAAGCGCGAGGCGCAGGAAAAAGCGACGCGGTCGAGCAGGTTGAGCAAGGCGCCGCCATGGACCTTGCCGGAAAAATTGGCCATGTCCGGGGTCATCAGCACGGTCATTTCCAATTGGCGCGGATCGCTCATCATTGTCCTCGTGTCGCCTCGGGCTTCGCCGCGACTTTAATCGGGAACGATCGATCAGGCATCCGGAAAGAGGCTGGCGCGCGGCGAGAAGGTCCGGCGGCGCTTCGTCGCGCTTGACCGCGCCAAAACTCAGGCGTATCGCCGGTTCGGGACATCTCGCCCCAATGCGGGACGCCCATCTGGGAGGATGGAATGACAAATAAGCCTGCCGAACTGCCGAAAAGCCCGAATTTTTCGTCCGGACCCTGCGCCAAGCGCCCCGGCTGGTCGCTCGACGCCTTGAAGGACGCGCCGCTCGGCCGCTCGCATCGCGCCAAGATCGGCAAGGCCAAGCTGAAACTCGCGATCGACCTCACCCGCGAGGTTTTGCAGGTTCCCGCCGATTATCGCATCGGCATCGTTCCAGCCTCCGACACCGGCGCCGTGGAAATGGCGATGTGGTCGCTGCTCGGCCCGCGCCCCGTGGACGCGCTGGCCTGGGAAAGCTTTGGCGAAGGCTGGGTCACCGATATCCTCAAGCAGTTGAAACTGAAGGACGCTCGCGTCCTCAAGGCGCCCTATGGCGAAATCCCGGACCTCGGCGCGGTCAATTTCGACCATGACGTGATCTTCACCTGGAACGGCACCACCTCCGGCGTGCGGGTCCCCAATGGCGACTGGATCCCCGCCGACCGCGCGGGCCTGACCATCGCCGACGCCACCTCCGCCGCTTTCGCCCAGAGCCTCGACTGGCCCAAGCTCGACGTGGTGACCTTCTCCTGGCAGAAAGCGCTCGGCGGCGAGGGCGCGCATGGCGTGCTGATCCTCTCCCCGCGCGCGGTGGAGCGGCTGGAGAGCTATTCGCCCGCCTGGCCGCTGCCGAAAATCTTCCGCATGACCAAAAGCGGGAAGCTGATCGAGGGCCTTTTCGAGGGCGAGACCATCAACACCCCATCCATGCTCTGCGTCGAGGATTATCTCGACGCACTGAACTGGGGAAAAAGCATTGGCGGGCTCGACGCGCTGATCGCCCGCGCCAACGCGAACGCCAAGGTGTTGGCGGATTGGGTCGCAAAGAGCAGCTGGGCGGGCTTCCTCGCCAAGGCCGAACCGATCCGCTCCAACACCTCCGTCTGCCTCAAGGTCGTCGATCCCGCCGTCACGGCCCTGCCCGCCGAGGCGCAGGCGGCTTTCGCCAAGAAGCTCGCGGCGCTCGTCGAGAAGGAAAAGGCGGGCTATGACATCGGCGCCTATCGCGACGCGCCGCCCGGCCTGCGCGTGTGGTGCGGGGCGACGGTCGAGGCATCCGATGTCGCGCTGCTGACGCAATGGCTCGACTGGGCCTATGCGACCGCCAAGGCCGACCTGGCCGCCGCCTGATAACTTCTGATCGACACCCCGAGCCGCCCGGACAGCGAAAATCGCGACGGGCGGCGGGGACTCGTGTCTCAAGACATTTTTCGGGGCGACGGGCGAAAAACGCCTGCGTCCTTCCTGGGGAGGAAAAACATGGCGCCTCGTGTGCTCATTTCGGACGCTTTGTCGCCCGCCGCCATCGCTATTTTCAAGGAGCGCGGCGTCGAGGTCGATTTTCAGCCGGCGCTCGGCAA
Organism: Rhodoblastus sp.; assembly: GCF_019449565.1. Lineage (GTDB taxonomy): Bacteria > Pseudomonadota > Alphaproteobacteria > Rhizobiales > Beijerinckiaceae > Rhodoblastus. The sequence goes on from NZ_JAGRPM010000057.1 coordinate 82,302, forward strand.
GGACAAGGAGAGGCTCGCCGCGATCATCGGCGATTATGACGGCCTCGCCATTCGCTCGGCCACCAAGGCCACCGCCAAGATCCTCGAAAACGCCAAAAAACTGCGGGTGATCGGCCGCGCCGGCATTGGCGTGGACAATGTCGATATTCCAGCCGCCACGGCGCGGGGCATCATCGTGATGAACACGCCCTTCGGCAATTCCATCACCACCGCCGAACACGCCATCGCCATGATGTTCGCGCTGGCGCGCGAGATCCCCGCCGCCGACGCCTCGACCCAGGCCGGCAAATGGGAGAAGAACCGCTTCATGGGCGTCGAGATCACCGGCAAGACGCTCGGGATCATCGGCTGCGGCAATATTGGCGCGATCGTCGCCGACCGCGCCATGGGCCTCAAAATGCGCGTGATCGCCTTCGATCCTTTCCTGTCGCCGGAGCGGGCCGTCAATCTAGGCGTGGAAAAAGTCGATCTGGACGAATTGCTCGCACGCGCCGATTTCATCACGCTGCATACGCCGATGACCGCCCAGACCAAGAACATCCTCTCGGCGGAAAATCTCGCCAGGACGAAAAAGGGCGTGCGCATCATCAATTGCGCGCGCGGCGGGCTGGTGGACGAGGCGGCGCTGCGGGCTGCGCTGGACACCGGCCATGTCGCGGGCGCGGCCTTCGACGTCTTTGTGGAAGAGCCCGCCGTTTCTAATCCGCTGTTTGGCCATCCCCATGTCGTCTGCACGCCGCATCTCGGCGCCGCGACCAATGAAGCGCAGGAGAATGTCGCCCTGCAGGTGGCCGAGCAGATGTCGGACTATCTGATGCGCGGCGCCATTTCGAATGCGGTGAACTTCCCCTCCATCACCGCCGAGGAAGCGCCGAGGCTCAGGCCCTTCATCGCGCTGGCGGAAAAACTCGGCTCCTTCGCCGGACAATTGACCGAGGCGGGCGTACGCAAGCTCACCATCACCTATGAGGGCCATGTCGGCGAACTCAAGACCAAGGCCCTGACCGCCGCCGCTCTCGCGGGCTTCCTGCGTCCGATGCTGGCGGATGTGAACGTGGTGTCCGCGCCGGTGGTGGCCAAGGAGCGCGGCATCGTCATCGACGAGGTCACGCGGGCGGCGGAGGGCGATTACGACTCGCTGATTTCGCTCAGCGTCGAGACGGAAAACGGCGATTTCTCTCTGTCCGGCGCCGTGTTCAACGATGGCAAGCCGCGCATTGTCGAAATCGGCGGCACGCGGGCGGAGGCCGAATTCGCGCCGTCGATGATCTATGTTTCCAACGAGGACAAACCCGGCTTCATCGGACGTTTCGCCACGCTGCTCGGCGAGGCTGGGGTGAATATCGCCACTTTCGCGCTCGGCCGCGACGCGGAAGGCGGCTCGGCGGTCGCCCTGGTTGGCATCGACGGCGAGGTTCCCGCGCCAGTCTTCGCCCTGACCCGCGCCCTGCCCGGCGTCAAGCGGGTCAAAGCCCTGAAATTTTAGCGCTATTCGAGCTATCGTTTCGGACAACTTGACTTCGCAACCGCAAATGTCCAGTTTCCGCCAGCCCCGCCCGGCCATTCCGGTCGGCGGGAGTCGCGGGTGCGCGCCCCCAAGACCGTAGCCCCAAGACTTTAGCCCTGAAGAGCCGGACCATGGCCTCCTATCTCGATTTCGAAAAACCCGTCGCCGAACTGGAAGCCAGGGTCGCAGATCTGCGGGCCTTGTCGGAGCGCGAGGATTCGCCCCCGATCGGCGAGGAGCTGGCCAAATTACAGGTCAAGGCCGCCAAGGCTCTGGCCGATCTTTACGCCAGCCTGACGCCCTGGCAGAAAACCCAGGTCGCGCGCCATCCGCAGCGCCCGCATTGCCTCGATTTCATCCGCGAATTGATCGAGGATTTCACGCCGCTCGCCGGCGACCGCAAATTCGCCGAGGACGAGGCGATGATTGGCGGCCTCGGACGCTTCCGCGGCCAGTCCGTCGCCATTCTCGGCCAGGAGAAGGGCTCCGACACCGAGTCCCGGCTCAAGCATAATTTCGGCATGGTCAAGCCGGAGGGCTATCGCAAGGCCGTGCGCATCATGGAGCTGGCAGGGCGCTTCGGCCTGCCTGTGCTCTCCTTCGTGGACACCGCCGGCGCCTTTCCCGGCGTCGAGGCCGAAGAGCGCGGACAGGCGGAGGCCATCGCCCGCGCCACCGAAGCCGCCCTAATCCTGCCGACGGCCAATATCGCCCTGGTGATCGGCGAAGGCGGCTCCGGCGGCGCGCTGGGCATCGCCGCCTGCAACAGCGTGCTGATGATGGAGCACGCCATTTATACGGTCGCCTCGCCGGAGGCCTCGGCCTCGATCCTGTGGCGCGACTCGCAGCGCGCGCAGGACGCCGCGACCAATATGAAGATTACCGCCCAAGATTTGCTTAAATTCGGCATTATCGATGGCATTGTCGCCGAACCTGTCGGCGGCGCCCATCGTGATCCCGCGGTCGCCATTCAGGCTGCGGGCGACGCCATGAGCAAGGCCTTGAAGCGTTTCTCGGGTCTGCCTCCGCAGAATGTGCGGTCGTTGCGCGAGGAAAAGTTTCTGGCGATGGGCCGCAAAGGCTGACGTTTCGCGCTTGATTCGCTTGCGTTTAAGGATTTCTTCACCATGGCGGCGGTTTCCCGCCGCTTGTTAATGGAAGATGAAAGCTTCATGGATTTAATTCCAGCGAAACGGCGCGAAGTCCTTCATGCTTTTTCAAACATGGTTTGGACGCGCCCCGCAGATCGATGGAACATGACCATGAGCGGCCTTTCTTTGTCCGTAGCGGCCCGCGCCCAGCGCAAGGCGCTTGTCGCGGGAGCGGCGATCGGACTCGCGGCGACGCTTTCCGGCTGCAACGAGGCGCATGACAACTCGCGCGCCATGCAGGCCGTGTCCCCGAAAATTCTCGCCGAAATGAACGAAAAGGGCGTGGCGCCGACCGCGCCGATCCTGATCCGCGCCTTCAAGAAGGAATCGGAGCTGGAAGTCTGGAAGATGCGGCCGGACGGAACCTATGTCCTGCTCAAGACCTTCCCGATCTGCCGCTGGTCCGGCCAGCTCGGCCCGAAGATCAAGGAAGGCGACCGCCAGTCGCCCGAGGGATTTTATTCCATCACCCCGGCGATGATGAATCCCAATTCGTCCTATTATCTCTCGTTCAATGTCGGCTATCCCAACGCCTATGACCGCGCCCATGGCGCGACCGGCGGATCGGTGATGGTGCATGGCATTTGCTCGTCGGCGGGCTGTTTCGCCATGACCGACGCCCAGATCGCCGATATCTACGCGCTCTCGCGCGATTCTTTCGCCGGCGGCCAGCGCTCGATCCAGCTGCAGGCCTATCCCTTCCACATGAACGCCCAGAATCTCGCCAAATACCGGCTGGATCCCAACATGCCGTTCTGGAAGGAGCTGAAGAAGGGCAATGACCATTTCGAGGCGAGCAAGCGCGACGTCTCGGTCAATGTCTGCAACAAGCATTATGTTTTCGGGGCCCAGGCTGACCCAACCCAGCCGATCGACGCCAGCGCGCCCTGCCCGCCGCTGAAATATGATTCCGAGGTCGAGACCAAGGTGGCGGCGATCGAGCGATCCGATTCCGCCGCCGTGGCCGAGATCGTCGCGAAGGGCGAGCGTCCCGTCCGCCTGGTGTATAGGGACGGCGCGCAGCATCCGGTCTTCGCCAATCGCGTCGCCGAAGTAAGCCGCCCGGACGCCCTCGTGCCGCCGCTCGAAGTCGCCCTCGACGAGCCGAAGAACCGTATCGCCGCTCCGACCCGCACCGCCTCAGCGCCCGCGAACGTCCTGCTGCTGGCCGAGGCTCAGGCCAGCTCCAAATCAAAGTCCGCGCCGGATCTGCGCACGTCCGCCCAGCAGCAATCATCCCTGCGCGCGCCGGTCGCCAAGATTTCCACTTTGCTTGGAGCGAACTGAGACTTTTTCGGGCGGCCCGGCCGCTTGATGCAGAAACATTAAACGCCGGATGGCCCCTGCCGTCCGGCGTTCTGCATTTTTGCCCTATCGACTCGCGATCACTCGTCTTCGCCGTCGGGCGCGGCCAAGCCGTTCACGCGGGCGGTCAGGGTCGGCGAGGCCTTGAAGGTCAGGACGCGCCGCGCGTCGATGGTCGCCTCGACGCCGTTGCGCGGGTTGCGGCCGATACGTTCGCGCTTGGCGCGGACGTTGAAGGCGCCGAAGGAGCGCAGCTTCACGGCTTCGTCGCGCAGCAGCGAACCGACGATTTCCTCGAGGGTCATTTCGAACAGGTCGCGCGCCTGAGCCCGCGACAGCGTAGGACAGGCGTTATAGACCGCGTCGAGCAAATCGGCCCGCGTGACGGTCTTGCGTCCGCCGCCGGCATCGCTCTGTTCCGCCTGCGCGCGCGGAGGCGCATAAGGCGAACCCAAGATCTTCTTGTTGCGCGTTGCGTCCATAAGACCCTCCGGCCCAGGCGGCGACTATCGCCAGTTCTGCATGAATTACAAATGAACAATCCGTAGGAGGGTTATGGCGCCATTGGTTTGCGCGAAAGTGGCTATGGTCATGTCTTGGGCCATGTCTTGCTGCAACCGGGGTCTTTCCAGTCGAAAACGAGGCAAAAAAGAAGGCCGCCCAGAGGCGGCCTTCTCATTATTGGATTGCGGAGAGGTCTGGATCAGAAATCCATGCCGCCCATGCCGCCGCCCGGAGGCATGGCGGGGCCGGCGTCCTTCTTCGGGGCTTCGACGATCGTCGCCTCGGTGGTGACGATCAGGCCCGCGATGGAGGCGGCGTCCTGGATGGCGGTGCGCACGACCTTGGTCGGGTCGATGATGCCCGACTTGACCATGTCGACATACTGGCCCGACTGGGCATCGAAGCCGAAGGCGTAGTCGGAGGACTCGAGCAGCTTGCCAACCACGACCGCGCCATCGGCGCCGGCGTTGTCGACGATCTGGCGGGCAGGAGCCTGGATCGCCTTGCGGACGATGTCCACGCCGGTCTTCTGGTCGCTATTGGTGGTGGCCACCGCGTCCAGAGCCTTGATCGAGCGCAGCAGAGCGACGCCGCCGCCGGGCGAAACGCCTTCTTCCACCGCAGCGCGGGTGGCGTTGAGGGCGTCCTCAACGCGGTCCTTCTTTTCCTTCACTTCGACTTCGGTCGCGCCGCCGACGCGGATGATCGCGACGCCGCCCGCGAGCTTGGCCAGGCGCTCCTGGAGCTTCTCGCGGTCATAGTCCGAGGTGGTTTCCTCGATCTGCGCCTTGATCTGGGCGATGCGGCCCTCGATGTCCTTCTTCTCGCCGGAACCGTCGACGATCGTGGTGTGCTCCTTGTCGAGGCGGACCTTCTTGGCGCGGCCCAGCATGGCGAGCGTCACGTTCTCGAGCTTGATGCCGACGTCTTCCGACACCACCGTGCCCGCGGTGAGGATGGCGATATCCTCCAGCATGGCCTTGCGGCGGTCGCCGAAGCCAGGCGCCTTGACGGCGGCGATCTTGAGGCCGCCACGCAGCTTGTTGACAACCAGGGTCGCCAGGGCTTCGCCTTCGACGTCTTCAGCGACGATCAGCAGCGGCTTGCCGGTCTGGACCACGGCTTCGAGAACCGGCAGCAGCGGCTGGAGGCTCGACAGCTTCTTCTCGTGGATGAGGATATAGGGATCCTCAAGCTCGGCGATCATCTTCTCGGCATTGGTCACGAAATAGGGCGAGAGATAGCCGCGGTCGAACTGCATGCCTTCGACGATGTCGGTCTCGGTCTCGAGGCTCTTGGCCTCTTCCACCGTGATGACGCCTTCATTGCCGACCTTCTGCATCGCCTTGGCGATTTCCGAGCCGATGAAATTGTCGCCATTGGCCGAAATCGTGCCGACCTGAGCGATCTCGTCGTTGGAGGTGACCTTCTTGGAGTTTTTCTTGAGGTCGGCGACGATGGCCTCGACGGCCAGATCGATGCCGCGCTTCAGATCCATCGGGTTGAGGCCGGCGGCGACCGCCTTGGCGCCTTCGCGCACGATCGAGGCGGCGAGAACCGTCGCGGTGGTGGTGCCGTCGCCGGCGATGTCGTTCTGCTTGGAAGCGACTTCGCGGACTAGCTGGGCGCCGAGGTTCTCGAATTTGTCAGCCAGTTCGATTTCCTTGGCGACGGTGACGCCGTCCTTGGTGATGCGCGGCGCGCCGAAAGACTTTTCGATCACGACATTGCGGCCCTTGGGGCCCAGGGTGACCTTCACCGCATTGGCGAGGATTTCGACGCCGCGCAGCAGACGGTCGCGCGCGTCGGTGGAGAAACGAACTTCTTTAGCAGCCATGAATCAAGCTCCTATGGGGATTGATGAGGGGAAGAAGGATCAGCCGACGATGCCGAGGATGTCGGATTCCTTCATGATCAGGAGGTCCTGACCGTCGATCTTGACTTCGGTGCCCGACCACTTGCCGAACAGCACGCGGTCGCCCGCCTTGACGTCGAGCGGGACGAGCTTGCCGGCTTCGTCGCGCGCGCCGGGGCCGACGGCGACGACTTCGCCTTCCTGGGGCTTTTCCTTGGCGGTATCGGGTATGATGATGCCGCCCTTGGTCTTTTCTTCGCCTTCGAGGCGCTTGACGACGACGCGGTCATGCAGGGGACGGAAGGCCATGGGGATGTCCTGTAGTTGGAGCCGGCGCGGCCCGAACGGCCGTGGGCTGGGAAAAGTGGGCCTGTTAGCACTCGCAACAGGAGAGTGCTAACAGGCTGGTGGCTAAATAGGGAAGGCGTCCGCGACTGTCAAGGCTGGCCGGCCTGCGGCGAAGCCTCAGTTAAGGGCGGCCACAAGACTTTCTTATCGACAAGCGCCTAGATTGGACGCATGTCATCCGGCGCACACATCATCGATCCGCGGACAGGACCCTCGGCATGAGCGTCGTTCTGACGTTTCTCGTCAACACGATCTTCAATCTGATCGTCGGCCTGATCGTCGCCAAATTTCTCGGCCCGGCGGAATATGGCAAATTCGCCCTCGCCATAGCCGTCATGGCTTTTGGCCAGGTCGTGGCGTTCGAATGGATCCGCCTGTGCGGCGTCCGCTTCTATTCGGAGCGGGCGCGGACCGAGACCCCGAAGGTAAGATCCACGCTCGACGCCGCCTTTCTGGCCGCCGCGCTGCTGTTCGTTCCTTTCGCGCTGGCGCTGGCCTTCCTGGGACCGGAATTTTCCCTGCCGCGCAAGCTGGTGGCCCTGGCCTTCGCGGCCTCCATCGCCAATGGCCTGTTCGACTTTCACACGGCGCTGGTGCGCGCCCGCTTCGACGACCGGCTCTATGTGCGGCTGATCGTGAGCAAGAACATCCTCGCCGTGCTCATGACCGCCGGCGGCGCCTGGGCCACCGGTTCGGCCACCGTCGCGGTCATCGCGGGCATGGCGAGCCTCATCGGCTCCATGCTGCTCTGGCACCCGGGCCTCAAGGATCGCGACGCGACGCTGGCGCAGGCCGAACCCCGCCTCGTCCGGCATTACGCCGGCTATGCGGCGCCGATCGTGGCCGCCATAGTCCTCTATCAGCTGATCCCGCTGGCCAATCGCGACCTCGTCGCGCGCTGGTACGGCTTCGCCGAAACCGGCCGTTTCGCGCTCGCCTATGATCTCGGCCTGCGCGCCGTGCAGGCGGTCGGCTCGGCGCTCGATGTGTTGCTGTTCCAGATCGCGGTGCGCGCGCATGATTCCCATGGCGAGGAAACGGCCAAGGCTCAGGTCGCGCAGAATATCGCCATCGTCTTCGCCATTCTCGCGCCGGCAAGCGTCGGACTCTGGATCGTGCTGCCCTCGGTCGAGGCCCTGATCGTGCCGCAGGCCTTTCGTGGCCCTTTCGCCCATTTCCTCAGCCTGATGCTGCCCGGCCTGTTCTGCTATGGCATGACGCAATTCGCGATCCATCCCATTTTCCAGATCAAGCAGAAGACCCTGCCGCTGGTGACGGCGGCGCTGGCCGCCTGCCTCGCCGATCCCCTGTTCATCCTCGTCCTGCCGCGCGGCGACGACGCCTCCGCCCTCGCCATTTCGCAAAGCCTCGCGCTCGCGGTCGGAATGTTCGTACTGATCGGCTTCGCCCAGGCCAATGCGCCGCAATGGCCGCGCGTCCGCGACCTCGCCCTGACCGTCCTCGGCTGCGCCGGCATGGCGGGGCTGGGCGTCCCCTTACGCGCGCTGCCCCCCGGTTTCGTCGTCATGCTGGCCCAAATCGCACTGTGCGGCAGCCTTTACGCGGTGATCGTCGCCCTCTTCGACGTCGCCGGCCTGCGCGGGGCGTTCGTCAAGAAAGTCAATCCAATCCTGGAGCAGCTTCGGCGCAAAGGTGGAATATTCAAACTTTTTTTACCATTATAACTTGAATAACCACAACATCAGGCAAAGCTTTTCATTAAATTTTTAGTGAATATACTTAGCTCCCAGATCGAGCATGGGAGAATCCGTCCGTGAAGTCGCGTTATTTTCTGAGCGCCGCCGCGTGCGGCCTCACCCTTTGCCTTGCGCCGCTCGCCCCGGCGCGAGCCCAGAATCTGGGCGGCGGCTTCATCGAATTTCTCGCCACCGGCGGCCAGATGGCGCCGCGCGGCTCCCAGCCGCGGCAACAGGCCGCCTATGCGCGGCCCAACGCCTATGCGCCCGCTGGCGTGATGATGAATCAACCCCCGGCCAACGCCATGCAGGCGTCGCTGGCGCCGGTTCAACCCAGCCGTGAAATCCCGCAGGAGCTGCTGCGCCGCGAAGTCGATTACCCCACAGGCCGCAGGGTCGGCTCAATCGTCATCGACACGCCCGGGCATTATCTCTATCTCGTCACCGCGCCCGGCCGCGCCATGCGCTACGGCATCGGCGTGGGCCGCCCCGGCTTCACCTGGTCCGGCCACAAGTCCATCAGCCGCAAGGCGGAATGGCCCGGCTGGACGCCGCCGCCCGAAATGCTCAAGCGCCGCCCGGACCTGCCACGCCATATGGAGGGCGGCCCGGAAAACCCGCTCGGCGCCCGCGCGCTTTACCTCGGCTCGTCGGTCTATCGCATCCACGGCACCAATGAGCCCTGGACCATCGGCCAAAACGTGTCCTCCGGCTGCATCCGCATGATGAACGACGACGTCATTGACCTTTACGAGCGCGTTCCCGTCGGCGCGCCGGTGGACGTTCTCTGACAGAGATCGCCGGACAAAAAGAAAACGGCGGGCCAAAAGCCCGCCGTTTTCTTGATGCGTCAGTGACGCTCAGGCGTCAGGCCTGGGCCTGAACCTCGACGGTCTTCTTGGCGATTTCGCGCTTCAGGCGGAGGGCGTCGACCGACAGTTCGGCTTCGCGGGCCTTGAGCAGGAAAGCGTCGAGACCGCCGCGATGCTCGACCGAGCGCAGGGCGGCGGCGGCGATGCGCAGGCGCACCGAACGCTTCAGCGAATCCGAAATCAACGAGACATTGACCAGATTCGGCAGGAACCGCGTGCGGGTCTTGTGGTTGGAATGGCTGACCAAATTGCCGGTCTGAACGGCCTTGCCGGTCAATTCGCAACGGCGGGACATGTGAACTTCCTTTCGATTCCTGAACGCGCCGGCCTTGAGCTGCGCCGGCATGCGCCGGAAAACCTGGGGCTGCGCCGGCATACGCCGGAAAAAACAAGGCCTTGCGGCCGAAATTCGTGAAACCGCCGTTTCATTGGCCGCCCCGGCGCGGGCTCGCGCCCATCCGGTAACAGCCCAACGCCGCAGGAACTCACATTCCGCGTCAGACGGTTCATGGAGGCGCGTCTATAAGCGAGCCTCCGGAAAAGGTCAAGGGCGCCCCGGCCGGAACGACGGCGAAAGCGCCGAATGGCGCCGCTTGCGGCCGGCGCTGGACGACCGACACGACGCACTCTAATTTAGCCGGAAAAAGAAACAGCGGAGACCATGCCCCGCAACCATTTCGATCCCATCGAACAGGAACGCCAATGAATCGCAAAAGCCTGAAGACTTCCGCTCTTCTCACGCTTTTCGCCCTGGCCATGGCCGGCGCCTCCAGTGCGCAGGCCTTTTCCGGCACATCCGCGCAGCGGCGCGCCTGCCATGACGACGCCATGCGGTTCTGCGGCCAGCATGTTCCGAATGTTCCCGCGATCACCGCCTGCATGGAGCGCAATCTCTCGCGGCTGTCTCGTCCCTGCCGCGCGTAATTCCGCTGAGCTTCGCCAGGCGTTCAGGTCGTCCGCCCGTCGCAATATTTTGCGAGCGCACGGGTGAAAACCTTTTCTCCGGGCGCCGCCCGCGCGAACAGGTCCATGCAGGAACAGAATTTCAGCCGGTCGGGGTCGCCGAAAATTTCCAGCAGCGTGCGGCCCTCGATGCGATTGACCAGCTCCGCACATTCCCGCAGGCGCGGACCCAACGCCGGATGGGCGAGATAGGCCCGCGCCTCGTCCATCGAGCCGATGGCGTAGAGCTGCGCCATGGCCGAAACGCCGAGGCCCGCGCCCTGCGGAAACACGAACCACATCCAGTGGCTGCGCTTGCGCCCCGCGCGCAATTCTTCGCGCACAGTCTCGTAAACGCCGTCCTGAGCGGCGACGAAGCGCTGGAGGTCGAAGGGATCGTCTTGGGCCATGGTCAAAAGCAAAACCCCGGCGAAGCGCCGGGGTTTCAAACTTTCCGCAACAAAGGCTGCAACTCATCAGCCGCTTGGGCGATCAGCCCTGGCGAGCCTTGTAGCGCTTCTGCGTCTTGTTGATGATGTAGACGCGGCCCTTGCGGCGAACCAGCTGGTTGTCGCGGTGGCGCGTGCGCAGGGACTTGAGGGAATTGCGGACTTTCATGACTAACCCCGGGACAATTGGCCGGGGTTCTCCCTCAGCCGAGAAATTGGAGCCGGTGCTATGCCAAATTTACGCGCATCAATCAACCCCCGCGCGGAATTTTAGCTGGGCCAGCGCCCGTCGCGCCGCTGGCTCCGGCGCCCGGCGCGGGCTAAAAGCCGTCCATGACTATGGCCGCAAGCGATTCGGTCTTCCGCGCGCCGCGCGTCCGGCGTGTCGCGCTGGCGGATTTCCGCTCCTATCCCGCGCTCGATCTGCGCCTCTCGTCCAATGTCGCGGCACTGGCCGGCGACAATGGCGCGGGCAAGACCAATCTGCTCGAGGCGCTCTCGCTGTTCACGCCCGGGCGGGGCTTGCGCCGCGCCGAATTGGCGGACCTCGCCCGCGAGGGCGGCGGCGGCGGCTTCGCCGTGTCGCTGGAACTCACCGGCGAGGCCGGCGGCCCGCTGCAACTCGGAACAGGCGCCGAAATCGGCGACAACGGCCTGCAGAAAAAATTCCGCATCGACCGCGAGCCCGTTTCCTCCTCGCGCGCCTTCGCCGATCATATCCGCATCGTCTGGCTCACCCCTTCCATGGACGGGCTGTTCACCGGCGCGGCTGGCGACCGCCGCCGTTTCCTCGACCGGCTCGTGCTGGCGGTGGACAGCGAGCACGGCGCCCGCGTCAACGCGCTGGAGCGCGCCTTGCGCAATCGCAACCGCCTGCTCGAGGAGCGGCGCGGCGAGAAAATCTGGCTCGACGCCGCCGAGCGCGAAATCGCCGAACTGGCGATCGCGGTGGCCGCCGCGCGGCGCGAGACGGTGGAGCGCCTCGCCGCCCTGATCGCCGCCGGACGCGACGACGATTCGCCTTTTCCCTGGGCCGAGATCGCGCTGGAAGGCGAAATCGACCGGCTGGTCGCCGAACGCCCCGCGCTCGAAGCGGAAGACTGTTTCCGCGCCCTCCTGCGCGACAATCGGGCGCGCGACGCCGCGGCGGGGCGCACGCTCACCGGCCCGCAGGCCAGCGACCTGATGGTGCGCCACGGCCCCAAGCAATGCGAGGCCCGCCGCGCCTCCACCGGCGAGCAGAAGGCCCTGCTGGTGGGGCTGGTGCTGGCCCATGCGCGGCTGGTCGCGGCGATGAGCGGCATCGCGCCCCTCGTGCTGCTGGATGAAATCGCTGCCCATTTCGATCCCTCGCGCCGCCGCGCCCTGTTCGACGCCCTGACGGCGTTGGGCGGCCAGATCTGGATGACCGGCGCCGATCTGGGCCTGTTCGAGGATCTGCGCGGCCGCGCCGATATTTTCGCGGTGGCGGGCGGCAAGATCGCCCCGGTTTCGCAGGACGAGAGCGCCGCATGAGCGAACTTCTGCCCGCCCGCCGCCTGCTCAAATTGGTGTTTGGCTTCGATGATTTCCGGCCCGGACAGGCCGAGATCGTCGAAGCCGTGCTGTCGGGCGACCCCGTGCTCGCGGTGATGCCGACCGGCAGCGGCAAAAGCCTGTGCTATCAGCTGCCGGCTTTGCTCGGAGAAGGGCTGACCCTCGTCGTCTCGCCGCTGATCGCCCTGATGCGCGACCAGGTCGGCCAGATGCGGGAACTGGGCCTCGCCGCCGCCAGCCTCAATTCCCAGACCGGCGAGGACGAGGCGCGCGACATCTGGACGCAAATCCGCTCCGGCGAGCTGAGACTGCTCTTTCTGTCGCCGGAACGGCTGGCCATGGACGGTCTGGTCGAGGCGCTTTCACGCGCCAATGTTCGGCGCGTGGCGGTCGACGAGGCGCATTGCATCTGCGCCTGGGGCCATGATTTCCGCCCCGAATATCGCATGATCCGCGAGGGCGTGGAAAAGCTCGGCCAGCCGCAGGTGATCGCCTTCACCGCCACCGCCGATCAGGCCATGCGGGCGGAGATCACCGAGCGCCTGTTCGACAAGACGCCGCAGATTTTCGTCCATTCCTTCGACCGGCCCAATATTTCGCTCACCTTCGCGGCCAAGGACCAGCCGCGCAAGCAATTGCAGAATTTTCTCGCGTCCCGGCGCGGCCAGAGCGGCATCGTCTATTGCGCCTCGCGCGCCGGGACGGAAAAGCTCAGCGATTTTTTCGCAGAGCAGGGTTTCGAGACGGTCGCCTATCACGCCGGGCTCGACCAGATGCGGCGCAACGCCAATCAGGACCGTTTTTTGCGCGAGGATGGCGTGGTGGCCTTCGCCACCGTCGCTTTCGGCATGGGTGTCAACAAGCCGGACGTGCGCTTCGTCGCCCACGCCGACATGCCCTCTTCCATCGAGGCCTATTATCAGGAAATCGGCCGCGCCGGACGCGACGGCCTGCCCGCCGACGCCTATGCGCTTTACGGGCTCGACGACATGGCCCTGCGCCGCCGCCAGATTGATGAAAAGCCCTTGCCCGACGAGCGCCGCCGCTTCGAACACCAGCGATTCAACGCCTTGGCCTCTCTCTGCGAGGCGGCCTCCTGCCGGCGAAAAACCCTGCTGGCCTATTTCAACGAGGAGGCGCCGCCCTGCGGGCGCTGCGACGTGTGTCTCGGACAGGTCGCCCTGCGCGATGGAACGGTCGAAGCGCAAAAGGCGCTTTCCGCCGTCTATCGCACCGGCCAAAGATTCGGCTCGGGCTATTTATGCGACTTGTTGACCGGCGCCGAAAACGAGGCTCTGCGCCGCAACGGCCATGATGCGCTGAAAACCTTTGGCGTCGGCGCCGATGTGTCGAAACAGCAATGGGCCTCGACCTTCCGCCAGCTTTTCGCGGCCGGCGCGCTCTGCTCGGCCAGCGCCGAACATGGCGGCTTCGCGCTGACGGAAAAGGGCGAGGCGATCCTGCTCGGCCGCGAAACCATGACCCTGCGCGCCGACCCGCCGCGCGAAAAAGCCGCGAAAAACTTTCCGCGCTCGGCGCAGCGTGGACAGGCGGCGGAGCATTCGGCGGATTCGACAGAGGCGAAAATTTTCGAGGCCTTGCGGAAATTGCGGCGCGACCTCGCCAAAGAGCAGGGCCTCGCCGCCTATATGATTTTCGCCGACAGGACGCTGCTGGAAATGGCCGAGCGCCGCCCGGCGCGCCTTGAGGATTTGCGCGCCATCCACGGCGTCGGCGAGCGCAAGATTGCACTTTATGGCGAGGTTTTCCTCGACGCTATTGCCCAGGCCGAGGCTTGAAACCGGACTTGCGCGAGAGATACGCGCCGGCCCTCTAAGAGGGCCGGGGCTAGGAGCGAACGCGACCTTCAGCCCGCGGGAGACGGGCGTCTTTCGACGCCCTATCGGAGCTGACGCGAGGGGCTCGCGCGCCGCGCGAAACAAAATTTAGTGCACGCTCACCGTGGCGAGCTTGTGCTCCCAGGCGTTGGCGACAGCGGCGTCCTTGCTGTCGGCCAGCACGATCGGATCGCCATTGGCGCCGAGCAGGGCAAACAGCTGCAGGCCGGGCTCGAGGCCCTCGATCTGCGGGAACAAAGCCTGCGCCTCTTCCGACTTGATCGGCCGGACATAGGCGATGGCGCCTTCGCCGAGATGGGCGAACTGGTCGGCGGTCAACGGGCCGAGGCCGGGATTTTCCAGATGATTATTCATTGTCTTCACCCTTTCCGCGCTCTCCCATGAGACGCGCACAGCGTGCGGACCAAAAGTTCAGCCCCGCACAGTGATCTCAATATTCTTAACGATCCGCTCCGGTTCGGGGCGAACAAGGTCCACCGACAGCAAGCCGTCGGCGAGATCGGCGCCAAGCACCTGCATCCCCTCCGCGAGGAGGAAGCTGCGCTGGAATTGGCGCGCGGCGATGCCGCGATGCAGGAATTGACGCTCGCGATCGTCCTGCTGGCGTCCCCGGATCACCAATTGGCCCTCCTCGAGAGTGATGGCCAGCTGATCCCGGCTGAAGCCCGCCACCGCCAAGGTGATCCGCAGGCGTTCCGGCAGATTGTCCTCGCGAGGCATTCGCTCGATATTATAGGGGGGATAGCCGTCCGAAGCGGTTCGAGTCACACGCTCCAGGGCTTTTTCAATATCGTCAAAGCCCAGCAGGAAGGGCGAATTCATCAAGGTCGGTCGCGACATTTCGAAGCCCTTTCAGGCGCCTCGTTGGTGTCGAGGGCCCGAAGCGCCCCCACGGCTCTCACCGCAGGATCGATATGGCGTCGCGGTTTTTTCTTTTCAAGGGTGGCAGCGGGAGCGGCGCCCACCGGACGCCAAATGCCGCCGCGCGAACGGTCCCTTATCTCTCAGCTGTCGGGCGGAATGTCGCGGCTCGAATGAGGCGCGACAAGGCGGTCCGTTACTCGAATGCGGCGGCAAAATGCGCGCGTCGCGCTTCATCGCTCAATTGAGAAAATTGCGCTTGGCTCATGTGGACGAGCGTCCTGTGATCGCCTCCTTCGAAGTAGATGTCGGTGGGATCGAAAAGGCTGGCCTCGGTCACTACGTCGAGCCCATAGCATTCGCCGATCGGAGGGACGGCGCCGTGAACACAATCGTCGAACAGCCGGTCGAGTTCTCGTTCGGTAGCCAACGCATATGGCTGACCGAGCGCCAGCTGTAGGCGTGATAAACTGATCCGTTGCGACGCCGGCAAAACAGCCAAAAGATAACCTTCACGCGACCTCACGACGACCGCCTTCGCCAGACAATCGGGAGAGACGTGACAAGCTTCAGCTGTGGACATCGTATCGTTAGTTGGCTGATGTTCCGTGATTTCGAAGCGAATCTGTTTGCGGGCGAGATATTTCTGCAACTTCGCGGAGACAGACATAACAACCTCCCTCGGCAGCCGGCGCGTGCATTCTGCGAGGGTCGTCGAACCACTTTCGGCGGCCGCATCAGGGCGTCCGGCTTCATGTTGGATATTTTTGAATTCTATCGCTTTGCTCGGCGCCGCGCAATCGTAATGCCCATTGGATGTCCCGAACGCTCGAGAATCGCGCCTCCTACGCGTTGGCGAGAGGTGCTGAACAATGGCCGCGGATGGAGCAACTTTGCCCTTGCCGTCGACGTTCACGGATTTCCGCGATCCGCCGAGAGCTGACCCGCTCGGCGGACAGCATGCGTCGGGAGCCAGCCGCCTTACGCCCCATTGGCGCCCATCACAACATGCTGGGCAGTACGCGGTCCGGCGGGCGATGGCCGTCCATAAAGGTCTTCACATTGATGATGACCTTCTCGCCCATGTCGATGCGGCCTTCCAGCGTCGCCGAACCCATATGCGGCAGCAGCGTCACCTTGCCGGCTTCGGCCAGTTTCAGCAGGCGCGGCGCCACCGCCGGCTCGTGCTCGAACACATCGAGACCGGCGCCGGACAGCTCGCCCGCCTCCAGCATGCGGATCAGCGCGTTCTGGTCGATGATCTCGCCGCGCGCCGTGTTCACGATGATCGCGCTGGAATGAAGATTTTTCAGCCGGCGCGCCGACAGCAGGTGGAAGGTCGCCGGAGTCTGCGGACAGTTCACCGAAACAATATCCACGCGCGACAGCATCTGGTCGAGCGATTCGTGGAAGGTCGCGCCGAGCTCCTGCTCGATCCCGGGAGCGACCGGGCGGCGGTTGTGGTAGTGGATCGAAAGGCCGAAGGCCTTGGCGCGGCGGGCGACGGCCTGGCCGATGCGCCCCATGCCGATGATGCCCAGCTTCTTGCCGGTGATGCGATGGCCGAGCATCCAGGTCGGAGACCAGCCGTTCCAGCCGCCGCCGACCAGCGCGCCCGCGCCCTCGACGATGCGGCGGGACACGGCGACGATCAGGCCCATGGTCATGTCGGCGGTGTCTTCCGTCAGCACGCCCGGCGTGTTGGTGACGGTGATGCCGCGCCGCAGGGCGGAGGTGACGTCGACATTATCGACGCCATTGCCGAAATTGGCGATCAGCTTCAGCTTTTCGCCGGACTGCGCGATCAGATGGGCGTCAATGCGGTCGGTAATGGTCGGGACGAGGACGTCGGCGGCGCGCATCGCCTCGGCGAGTTCGGCCTGCGTCATGGGCGTGTCGGTTTCGTTGAACCGGGCGTCGAACAATTCGCGCATGCGCGATTCGACCTGTTCGGGAAGCTTGCGGGTGACGATGACGATCGGCTTGGCTTTGCCCATGGAAACCCCGTACCTCCCTCGGCAGGCCGACCGAATGCGCGCCCGCCGCGCCGGCCTATACCAGTCATTAACAATGATCGGGCCACAAAGGATTGACCATAATCAAACCCGGCGCCCGACGCTCCTGCTTCCTAGCAGATGCCTTGGCAAAAACAAGGACGGCGATCCGCCAGCGGCCACACCGGCCGAGAGGCGCGGGACAGAGGAATAAGGCGTCATGGCGAATGGACCGCTCTCGATTTTTTCGCTTGCCATCCCCCGGATGCGCCGCGTTCGCGCGCTCGCGGCCGGTTTTTTGGGCGCATTCCTGATTCTCGGCCCGCAAACGGCGGAGGCGCAGCAAGCGGTCGGCCCCGCGACCGGCCTGCCTGTGCCGCGATATGTGAGCCTAAAGTCCGATCACGTGAATTTGCGCGAAGGCCCTTCCAAGGACCACGCCACCAAATGGATCTACCAGCGCGCCGGCCTGCCCGTTGAAATCACCGCCGAATATGAGACCTGGCGCCGAATTCGTGACTCGGAAGGCTCCGAGGGCTGGGTGTTGCATTCCCTGCTCTCCGGCAAGAGGAGCGCCCTGATCGCGCCCTGGAAAAAGGACGCCCCGCCTTTCCCCCTGCGCGCGGAGCCGCAGGAGAGTTCCAACATCGTCGCCAAGCTCGCGCCTGGCGTCATCGCCAGCGTCAAGAAATGCGACGGAAGCTGGTGCCGCCTGAAGGGCGATCGCTATGACGGCTATATGTCGCAGACCCTGCTCTGGGGCGTTTATCCGGGCGAAAAGGTCGAATAGGGCGCGAATCAGCGCGCGTCGAGCCGGAATTCCAGCCTTTGTGTCACGGAAGCGTCGCCCTCCCAGGCGCGCCAGTTCTTGGCGCGGATCGCGAGGAGTCCGGGCTGCTTGATAGCGACTGTCAGGTCGCGCGCTCCGGAACCGCCGGGCATGGGCTGCGCGCCCGACCCGCCAGCCGGCGTCCAGCGATCGGCGACAACCGCCGCCGCCGTGGACGGATCGAGCGTGACCGACCATGTGTAGCCGGTGGAGGGATTTTCGATCAGCCGCAACTCGATCGTCTTGCCGACGGCGACGACGCGCGGCGCATTGGCGTCGGCCTCGGTCAGCACGGTCGCGGCGAATCCCGGCGACGCGAAAGCACACAGGCAGAGCAATGCCGCCAAAAAATTTCTCGCCTGTTTCATTGCGCTCTTGCCCCCGAGAGAAACCCGCGCGGCGGTCAGTAATCCACGCCAATCAGATAAAGCCCTGCGGCGGGCGCGACCTGGCCGCAGCGGGCGCGGTCGCAAGACTCCAGCGCAGCCTGCAAATCCTCGGCGCGCCATTTGCCGGAGCCGACATGCTCCAGCGACCCGACCATGGAACGCACCTGCCGGTGCAAAAAGGCGCGCGCGCTGGCGTAGACGTGAATTTCGTCGCCCTGTCGCCGCACGTCCAGCCGGTCCAGCGTGCGCACCGGATTTTCCGCCTGGCAATCGGCGTCGCGAAAGGTCGAGAAATCATGGCGGCCGAGCAGAAGTTGCGCCGCCTCGTGCATGGCCTGCGAATCGAGCCGCCGCTTCACCAGCCAGGCGTTGCCGGAATCGAAAGTCAGGGGCGCCCGGCGATTGACGATGCGATAGAGATAATGCCGCGCCTTGGCTGAGAAGCGGGCGTCGAAATCGTCCGCGACTGCTTCGGCCAGCAGAATCGCCACCTTTTCCGGCCGCATCTGCGCGTTCAGCGCCTCGCGCAGCTTGTCCGGCCGCCATTCGCGCGACAGATCGACATGGCCGACCTGCGCCGAAGCATGGACGCCCGCATCGGTGCGCCCGGCGCCGCGCAAGCCGCCGGGCGCGGGGTCGAGCCGGGCCAGCGCGCGCTCGATCACTTCCTGAACTGAAAGCCCGTTCGCCTGCCGCTGCCAGCCGACATAATCGGTCCCGTCATATTCGATGACGAGCTTATATCTGGGCATCTAGTTCGGCGTTCTGCGCTGGGACCAAGATCGCGCCGGGAACGAGCCGGGCGCCGCGCAAAAATTCCTCGCCTGAAACCGGACCGCGCCCGGCCCGCTGGACTTCAACCAGCCGCAGCGCGCCCTCGCCGCAGGCGACGCGCGCCGTCTCGTCGAGAATTTCGCCGGGTTTGCCCGCGCCATCCACGAGGGCGGAACGCAGGATCTTCACGCGTTCAAAACCCTTGCCGAAATCCATTTCGAAAAAGGCGCCGGGGAAGGGCGAAAGGCCGCGAATGAGATTGTGCAGGATGGAAGCCGGATGCGCGAAATCGACTCGCGCCTCGGCCTTGTCGATCTTTTTGGCGTAAACCACGCCGTCTTCGGATTGCGGCTGGAATTGCAGCCCGCCGCGTTCGAGGGCGGCCAGCGCGCGCCCGATCAGATCGGCGCCAAGGACCGACAGCCGGTCATGGGCCTCGCCGGCGGTCATGTCGGGCGTGATTGTCAGTTTTTCGGCCATGGCGATGCGGCCGGTGTCCAACCCCTCCTCCATTTTCATGACCTCGACGCCGGTCTCGCGGTCGCCGGCCATGATCGCGCGCTGGATTGGCGCGGCGCCGCGCCAGCGCGGCAGCAGCGAGCCGTGAAGGTTGAGACAGCCATACGCCGGGGCGTCGAGCGCCGCTTTGGGCAGGATGAGGCCATAAGCGACCACAACCGCGACATCGGCCTCGAAGGCCCGGAACTGCTCGATCGTCTCGGGATCGCGGAAGCTTTTCGGCGTCAGGACGGTCAAGCCATAGCGTTCCGCCGCCGCGTGAACCGGCGAGGGCGTCAGCTCCAGACCGCGCCGCCCGGCGGCTTTGGGCGCGCGCGTATAGACCGCGACAATCTCATGGCCGCGCCCAAAGATTTCAGCCAGCGGCGCCAGCGCGAAATCCGGCGTGCCCATGAAAATGACGCGCATGGATCAACCCTGCTTTTCGCGGATTTCCGGGCCTCGTTCCGCCTTTGGCGCGGCGGGTTCGCTGTTACGAGCGGCCTTGGCGTATTTCTTGATCGCCCGCTCGCGCTTCAGGCGCGACAGATGGTCGATGAATAATTTGCCGTCGAGATGGTCGATCTCGTGCTGGAGGCAGGTCGCGAGCAGGCCCTCGGCCTCGATCTCGCGCCGCTCATTATTGCGGTCCAGAAAGCGCACGCGAATCTTCGCCGGGCGGTTCACTTCCTCGTAATAATCCGGCACCGAGAGACAGCCCTCCTCATAGACGGAGGTCTCTTCGGAGCGGGTGAGGATTTCCGGATCGGCGAAGAATTGCGGGGCCGCCTCCTCGTCCTGCTTGGCCAGATCGATCACGAGAACGCGCTTCGCGACGCCGATCTGGATCGCGGCGAGGCCGATGCCCGGCGCGTCATACATCGTCTCCAGCATGTCATCCATCAAGGCGCGCACCGAATCGTCCACGACGCCGACTTTTTCGCTGACGGCGCGCAGTTTGGGATCGGGCAGGCACAGGATCGGACGAATAGCCATGGATTTGCGGACTCTAGCAGTTATCGGCCCCTGAGATAAGGGCAGCCGCCGCCAGCGTCAAATGGCCTTTGCAAAGAATCGCGGGATATGTTCTATTTTTGTTCATTGATTCCGGTTTTAGATGTCGCCATGACGGATCGCTTTCTGTTCGAGATTTTCTCTTTTCCGGTCACGGCCTATGAGCTTGCGGCGGCGGTCGCGTTCTTCGCGCTATTCGCCCTCGCCTTGGTCGCGCGCGGCGGCCGGCGCGCCCATACCGAAGCGCAAATGACCGAACTCGTCCGCGCCCATGCCGAAATGGCCGGACGGTTGCAAACCTTCGCCGAAATCCTCGGCGGACGGCAGGCGGACTTCGCGCGCGCCGTAGGAGAAAAGCTGGATTCCTCGGCCCATCGCGTCAATGAAAGGCTTGAGACCTCCGCCCGCGCCACATTCGTCAATTTGAGCGCGCTGAACGAGCGGCTGGCCTTGATCGATTCCGCGCAGGCGCGGCTTGCCGGCCTGACGCAGGAAGTCGTCGGCCTCAAGGACATTCTCGCCAACAAGCAGACGCGCGGCGCCTTCGGCCAGGGCCGAATGGAGGCGATCATCCGCGACGCCCTGCCCGCCAACGCCTTCGCCTTCCAGCACACGCTCTCGACCGGAGCGCGGCCCGATTGCGCGCTGAAACTGCCGGGCGACGATAAGATTCTCGCGCTCGACGCCAAATTCCCGCTCGAAGCCTTCACCGCCCTGAAGGACGCCGGAGATGAGGCCGCGCGAAAGGTTGCGCAAGCGCGCGTGCGCGCGGATCTCGGCAAGCATATCAAGGATATTTCCGAGCGTTACCTCCTTCCCGGCGAGACGCAGGACGTGGCGATCTTGTTCGTGCCGTCGGAATCGCTGTTCGCCGAACTGCACGAAGCTTTCGACGACGTGATCCAGAAGGCGCATCGCGCCCGGGTGCTGATCGTATCGCCCTCGCTGCTGCTGATGGCCATTCAGGTGTTGCAGGCGCTGGTCCGCGACGCGCTGGTGCGCGATCAGGCCCATGTGATTCAGGCCCAGACGCGCAAGCTGGTCGAAGACGTCTCGCGACTGCGCCAGCGCGTGCTGAAGCTCGACGGCCATTTCCGCCAGACGCAGGAAGACGTCGCCGCGATCCTGACCTCATCGGAAAAGATTGCCCGGACGGGCGAACGCATTGACCGGATCGATTTCGCCAGCGACAAGCCGGATATCCTGACCGCCGCGCAATGATGCGCCGGCTTAGCTCGCGTCGTCGTCGAGCAATCCCTGTCGCAACGCCAGGCGCACCAGTTCGATATCCGAATGAACGCCAAGCTTGTCCCTGATCTGATAACGCGTATTGGCCACGGTCTTGGGGCTGACATGGAGCGTTTCGGCGACCTGTTCGGTCGATTTGCCTATCAGGAGCAGGCGCAGGATTTCGAACTCCCGCGACGTCAGGCGATCGAAGGGGCTGGCGCCTTCATGGGCCCATTCCTGCGCCCAGTCCTGCGCAAGCTCATGGTCGATGTCCGGGCTGAAAGCGATGCGGCCTCGCAGAATGTCGAACACAGCGGCGAGAAGAACCTCAGGCGCGCTGCTCTTGGTGACATAGCCTCGCGCCCCGGCCCGGACCGCCTGCCGCGCACGGATGGCGCTGAGATGCATGGTGAAGACGAGAATGCGGGCGTCCGGGTCCCATTGCCGGATGCGTTTGATCGCCTCGATCCCGCCGATGCCGGACATGGAAAGATCCATGATCACGAGATCGGGACGCGCGCTCTTGTAAAGGCGATAAGCCTCGGCGCCGTCCGCGGCTTCGGCCACGACGGTCAGGCCGCGCTGCTTTTGCAGCAAGGCGCGATAACCCTCGCGGACGACCGCGTGATCGTCCACCAGCATGATTTTGACGCCTTCCCCGCTCATGAGACGCTCCCGACGCGCGAGGCCGTTGGATCCCGCGCCGGCGCAGGAATCGAAACGCGGAGAATCAGCCCGGTCGGAGCGCCCGGCTCGAATGTCAGCCGTCCATCCAGCGCAGCGACCCGCTCCCTGATGCCGACAAGGCCCAGCCCTGGACCGGCTGAAAGACTATCCAGATCGGCCCCGCCGTCATCCGTCACGCTCATTTCCAGCGCGGTCGCGCCGCCCTCCGTTTGCCGCCAGGCGAGGCGCAACTCCACATTCCGGGCGCCGGCATGTTTGGCCGCGTTGGTCATCGCTTCTTGCGCGACGCGATAGAGATTGGCGCACAGGAAGGGCGGCAGCTCGTCCAGACTCTCCGTCGCCACGAAGGCGAATCGCGTGGCCCCGCCACGTCGATTCCAGCCCGCGACGAGGCGGTCGAGACTCGCCGTGAGGCCGATTTCATCCAGCTCGGGCGGCCGCAGCCGCGTCAGCGCGCTGCGGAGCGATTCCATCATATGCGCAGTCGTTCTGGCGATGCTGTCGGATTCGGGGACAAGCGCCGGACATTCGGCGCGCGCCGTCTGCCCGATCGAGGCGGCCACTGCGCCGATCGCGGCGAGACATTGGCCGAATTCGTCATGCAGGTCGCGCGCAAGCCGGCGGCGCTCCTCATCCTGCACGACGATAAGCCTTCGGGTCAGTTCGCGCCGCTCCGCCAGCGTTGTCTCCAGCTTTTCCGCCAGCCCGTTGAACACCGCCCGGATTGCCGACAGTTCCGCGAGATCGAAGGCAGGAAGCCGGGCCGCGAGGTCGCCGGCCGCGAGTCGCTCAAGCCCGGTCTGAATCATGCGCGTCGGACGCAACGCGCGCGCAAGGGCGGCGTAAACCAGAAGACAGAGCACTGACATGGTCGCTGCCATCAAGGCCAGAAACCGGGTTGTCTCGCGCCACATCGCGGCGATCTGGCTTGAAGGCTCAAAAGCCGCGCCAGCCGCGCCCATCGGACGGCCCTCAAAGGAGATCGGCTGCGAGATCTCGGCGCCGGGATCGAACAGCCGGCGGCAAAGCCAGTCGAAGGGCGCGGGCGCCTTCTGTGACGCCGACCCGCCGCAAAAGCTTTGCCGAACTTCGCCCGCTTCGTCGCGATAGGAGATGCATAGCCCGGGCGACATCACCGAAGCGGCGATTCGCTGGAGATCGGGAAAGGCGTCTCGCGCCGGCCTGACCCAGTGCGCTTGCCCAAGCTGCAAGGTCAAATCCTTGGCCACGACTTCCGCGACCGCCCTTAGCTGCGCGCGCGCAGTCCTGTCGCCGTCGAAAAGCAGAAAAGCAAAGGCCGCGACGAGGCAGAACGCCGACAGCGCCGCCACGCGCAAGGCCAGCCGCAGCTTGAGGTCGATTTTCGTCAGCAAGGGCATCGACAGCGCGCCAGGGAAGCGGCGCTTCGCGCCGGGATGAGCGGCATTAAGCGGCAGAAGCGACGCCTTGGGAAGCGATGGAGAAAAGATCGGGAAATTTGCCCGGCGCCGGTCGGGCGATTCGCCGTTTCACGCGCCGGACGGGCGTGAAACCATGGCTGGACTTTCGCAATCGCCGCCGCAAAGGAAACGCCAGATGCGCTCCACTCCGTTTTTTTTCGCCGCGCTCTCGCTCTGCGCCTCGGCCGCTGCGCTCCACTCGGCGCCGCGCGAGCCCATAGCGACAGCGGTTCTCGATCTTGATTACGTCGACACTTCTGGCGAGAGCAAGGACCAGACGACGGAGCACGCCAGACGCCTGCGCGAATTCACCGAAGCTCTGGGCCGCGACCTCGCGGCGAGCGGCAAATATCGCATCGTCCCGATGGCCTGCGGCGCGCGGCCCTGTTCCTCGCGCGACGCCATGGACGAACTGCAAAGCGCGGCCCGCGCGGCGGGCGCCCGGCTCGTGGTTTTGGGCGGCGTGCACAAGATGAGCACTCTGGTGCAATGGGCCAAGATCAAGATCGCCGACATGGAGGCCGACCGCATCATCCTCGACCGCCTGCTCAGCTTTCGCGGCGACAATGACGACTCCTGGCGCAGGGCGGAAAGTTTTGTCGCCGCCGACATCGCCGCCCTTTCGCCCGACGCGAAAGGCGCCGAAGCGCAGCCCAAAAAACTCGCCGTTTTCGATTTCGAACTACAGGATTTCAGCGGCGGGGCCGGGATCATCGCCGAAAGCGCCGACGATTCCCAGCAATTGAGGCGCGCGACACAGGCCGCGCGAAAACTGATCGCCGGATCGGAACGCTATGCGCTGGTGGACGTCGCCAGCGCGGAGGACCAGCCGGTGAAAGCGCATGAATTGCGCCAGTGCGACGGCTGCGACGCTCCCATCGCATTGAAGCTCGGGGCGGACCAATCCCTCGTCGGGATCGTGACGCGCATCACCCGGACCGATTATGCGGTGACCTTTCGCCTGCGCGACGCGCGGACCGGCGAACTGATCTCGGTCGGGCAGACCGACCTGCGCATTGGCGCGAATTATTCCTGGGATCGCGGCGCGTCCTGGCTGATCGAAAAGCGGCTGCTGGCGAAGCAAGGCCCATGAGCGCGCGCGGGTCGCGACGTCAGAGGTCCGTACGGCTCCTCAGCGCCGCCGCGAGCGTGCCTTCGTCAAGATAATCCAGTTCGCCGCCGACCGGCACGCCATGGGCGAGGCGGGTGCATTTGACGTGGAAGGGGCTGAGCAATTCGGTGATGTAATGGGCCGTGGTCTGGCCGTCGACCGTGGCGTTGACGGCGAGAATGACCTCCCTGACGCCGCCTTCGGCGACGCGGCCGACCAGCTTGCCGATGTTCAGATCGTCCGGCCCGATCCCGTCGAGCGGCGAGAGCGCGCCGCCGAGGACATGATATTGCGCGCTGAGAACCCCAGCACGCTCCAGCGCCCAGAGGTCGCCCACCGTCTCGACCACCACGATCACGCCCCCGTCGCGGCGCGTGTCGGCGCAGATGCAGCAGGGGTCGGTGGTGTCGACATTGCCGCAGACCGAACAGGTGACGATTTTTTCCTTGGCCACGCGCATGGCTTCCGCCAGCGGGCCAAGCAGTTCCTCGCGCTTGCGGATCAGATGCAGCGCGGCGCGCCGCGCCGAACGCGGCCCCAGCCCCGGCAGCCGGGCGAGCAATTGAATCAGCCGCTCGATTTCCGGCCCGGCGATACGTTCAGCCATGAAATAATTCCGAGACGCCCGAGCCGCAAAGCCCCCCGCGCCCGAAGGGCGCTAGGAGCGACCGCGACGCCGAGCCAGTGCGAGGGGCGCCTTCCGCGCAAAAGCGCGGAAGGCAACAATTAGAAAGGCAGCTTCATGCCCGGCGGCAGGCCGAGACCGGCGGTCATGCCCTTCATTTTTTCTTCGAGCAGACCTTCCGCCTTGCGGCGGGCGTCGGCATGGGCCGCGACGATCAGGTCTTCGAGAATTTCCTTCTCGTCTTCCTTCAGCAGCGACGGATCGATGGCGAGGGCCTGCAAGGCGCCCTTGGCCGTCAGCGTGACCTTCACCAGACCGCCGCCCGCCAGACCCTCGACGGTAATATTGTCGAGTTCGGCCTGCATCTCGGCCATTTTAGCCTGCATGGCGCCGGCCTTTTTCATCAAGCCCATGATGTCCATTCAGAAATCCTCTTCTTCGGATTCGTCGTTATAGGCCAAGTCTTCATGCGCCAAGTCTTCGACCGACGCCGGCGCAACCGCGAAAGGCTCTGGCTCAGCCTCGCTGCCGCGCACCGCGACGACCACGGCGCCAGGAAAAAGATCGAGCGCCGCGCGCACCAACGGATGCGCCTGCACGCCGATTCGCTTCTCATCTTCCCTGGCGGCGGCCTGTTCGAGCAGGCTCGGCGCGCCGGGCGCGGAGGACAAAGCCACCATCCAGCGCTGCCCGGTCCAGTCCTGCAATTTGCGGGTCAGATTGGCCGCAAGGCCGGGCGAACCGCCGGGCGCGAGCGAAAACTCCAGCACGCCGGGTTCGAACCGCACCAGACGCACGTCGCGCTCCAGCGCGGCCTTGATCTGAATGTCGCGTTTCTCGGCGGCCAAAGCCAGAAGCTCGGCGAAGGATTTGATCGCCAGCACGGGCGCGCCCGTCGCGGGAGCCGGGGCGGAAGCCTGGGACGGCGATGGCGCCGCCTGCGCGGCGGCCAAACGCGGCGCGGCGCGCAAAGCGGCGCCCGGACCCGGCCCGGACGGCGACGGCGCGCCCCGCGAGGGCCCAGACGAAGACCCGCCCGACGGCGCCGCGTTAAAATTTTTCAGCGCCTCTTCGGGCGTCGGCAGATCGGCGGCATAGGCGAGACGCACCAGAACCATATCGGCGGCGGGCAGCGGACGCGGAGAGTCCTTCACCTCCTCGACGCCCTTGAGCAGGATCTGCCATGCGCGGGATAGCACGGCCATCGAGAGGTTCTGCGCGAAAAAGCCGCCGCGCTCGCGCTCGACCTGGGTCGCGGACGGGTCCATCACCCCCGGCGCGACCTTGGTCTTGGTCACGAAATGGACGAAGGCGGCGAGATCAATCAGGACCTGTCCCGGATCGGCGCCGGCGTCATACTGGTCCTTGAGATTGGCCAGCGCGGCGGCGACATCGCCCCGCATCAACGCCTCGAACAGGTCGATGACGCGGGCGCGATCGGCGAGGCCCAGCATGAGACGCAGATTTTCCACTCCGATCGGCGCGCCCGCCCCGTGGGCGATGGCCTGATCGAGCAGCGACAGCGAATCGCGCACCGAGCCCTCGGAGGCGCGGGCGATCAGCGCGAGGGAATCATGGTCGATCTCGACCTTTTCCTTGTCGCAGATATTGGCGAGATGGCGGACCAAAGCCTCGGACTCGACCCGGCGCAGGTCAAAGCGCAGGCAGCGCGAGCGCACCGTGACTGGGACTTTCTCGATTTCCGTGGTCGCGAACAGGAATTTGACGTGCTCGGGCGGCTCTTCCAGCGTCTTCAACAGACCGTTGAAGGCGGACTTGGACAGCATGTGCACTTCGTCGATGATATAGACCTTGGTCCGCGCCATCACCGGCTTGTAGCGCGCGCTTTCGACGATCTCGCGCACGTCGTCAATGCTGGTGTGGGAGGCGGCGTCCATTTCGATCACGTCGATATGGCGCGATTCCATGATCGCCTGGCAATGCACGCCCAGCTCGTCCATGTGGATGGTGGGCCGGTCGATGGCGGGCCGTCCATCGCGCGCCGGCAATTGGTAATTGAAGGCGCGGGCGAGAATGCGCGCGGTGGTCGTCTTGCCGACGCCGCGCACGCCGGTGAGCATATAGGCCTGATGAATGCGGCCGAGATCGAAGGCGTTGGAAAGGGTGCGGACCATCGGCTCCTGGCCGATCAGATCCTCGAACCGCGAGGGGCGATATTTGCGCGCCAGCACGCGATAGACGTTTTGCGCGCCTGATTGCGGCTGCAGCGCGTCGGGAAACAGGCCCTCGGCCGCGCTTTCGCTTTGATTTGGCGCGGAATCGTCGATCATCGAACCGCCGAATGCAGGCGCCAGCGGTCGTCGGGCGCGCAAATCTGATAAGTGGGAGGCTGGACGAAGACCCGCCCGTTCTCGTTAGGGCTGCTTCCTTCCGGACCTGACCCGGTTGGCGAGTGGAACGTCCACCGCCAACCTCCCGGCGCTTATTTGGACCATGACGGGCGTTTGCGCAAGAGGGGGCGGCGCCTTGTCTCGATGCGGCGAAGGCGCTACCCACGATCGGGAAAGGGAGGCCGGATGAATTTTGCCCTTGATCCTCGCCTCGCCGCCGATAGTTTTTCTGTTGGCGAGCTTGAGCTGTGCCGTGTCTTGCTCATGAACGACAGCCGTTATCCCTGGCTGATCCTCGTTCCACGCCGCGACGGCCTGTCCGAAATCCACGATCTTTCGCCACGTGAGCGCGCGCTTCTGATCGAGGAGGCGTCTTTCGCGGGCGCGCGCCTCAAGGCGCTGAGCGGGGCGAAAAAGATCAACACTGGCGCTCTCGGCAATATGGTCGCGCAATTGCACGTCCATGTCGTGGCGCGTTTCGAGGGCGATTTCGCCTGGCCCGGACCGGTCTGGGGCGCCGGCAAGCCCGAAGCCTATACGCCCGCAGCGGCGGAAGAACGCCTCGCCGCCTTGCGCGCCGCCCTTGGCTTGGACCGCCCGGCATGAGCGCCTATGACATCGTGGTCGGCTTCGCCGGAAATCCGCTCAATCGGCTGTCGCTGGGACGCGAGGACCGACAGCTGTTCGCCGAACTGACCGCTGCGCCTAGCGCCCGCGCCGTGGTCTTCGTGCAAGCCATGCCCGTCTTGCGCCTGGAGGGCGAAACGCTCTCAGCGCTGCATAGGCTGGACGAGGCGCGGGCTTTCGGCCCGGCGCAGGAGGAGGTTCTGCTCGGGCGCGACGAATCGGGGCCGGTCTTCGCCCTGCTGCTGCCCGACGACGCCGCCCGCGCCGAAGCGCCCTATGACGAAGCCTCCTTCACCGACCAGCGCCGCCTGATCCTGCCCGCCCGGCCCGACCTGCAAATTCGCGACCTGCGCCCGCTCGCCAATAAACAAAGCCTTTCACGCGGCGAAATCGCCATTCTGGCCCAAGCCAAGGCGATTTTGCATTATCACGCAGCGCATCGCTTCTGCGCGCGTTGCGGCGCGCCGACCCAAGCGGCGCAGGGCGGTTGGCGGCGCGATTGCGAGGCCTGCGCGGCCCAGCATTTTCCCCGCACCGATCCCGTGGCGATCATGATGGTCGAGCATGGCGATTCCTGTCTGCTCGGCCGCCAGACGCGCTTTCCCGAAGGCATGTATTCCTGCCTCGCGGGCTTTGTCGAAGCCGGCGAGACGCTGGAGGAAGCCGTGCGCCGCGAGGTGATGGAAGAGGCCGGAATAGCTGTCGGCGCGGTGCGCTATGTCGCGTCGCAGCCTTGGCCCTTCCCGGCGTCGCTGATGATCGGCTGCCGGGCGCAGGCTCTTTCGCGCGAGATTGTCATCGATCGGGACGAGCTGGAGGATTGCCGCTGGTTCAGCCGCGCCGAAGCCCGCGCCATGATCGAACAGCGCCATGAGCAGGGTTTTTTCGCACCCAATTCGATCGCCATCGCGCGGACCTTGCTCGAGCATTGGCTTTCTACGGGCGAGGCGAGCGGCAAGGCCGCGCGCCCGTGATCTTCGCGCGTCAGCGGTAGAATCGGCGCGGCGCGTCATGGATGCCGCCGACGACCCGCTGCAACTTCTGCTTGCAGGGACGACCGAAAACGGGAAACGATTGGCTCCAGAATCGCCCCCCAGACCTTGATTTCGGGATGGTCTCGACATGATTGACCGTTTTTATGTGCACTGGGTGGTTGCGACCGCCGTATTGCTGGTCGATTTGCTGCTTTACACTCCCTTTGCGCTTGCAGGACGCGGCGAGGCCCTGGCGCTGATTTACAGCTTCGGCCCCGCCTACATGCTCCACCAGCTTGAAGAGCACTCCGGCGACCGCTTTCGCGCCTATGCCAACAGCCGCGTTTTTGGCGGACGCGAGGCCCTGACAAAACTGACCGTGCTGTGGGTGAATCTGCCCGGCGTCTGGGGCCTCAACCTGATCGCGCTCTATGCGGCGCTGGAATTTGGACCAGGCTGGGGCCTCGCCGCGCCTTATCTCGCGGCGGTCAACGCTGTCGCCCATTGCGTCGTCGCGCTGCGGTTTCGCGAATATAATCCAGGGTTGGTGACGGCGCTGGCAGTCTTCATTCCGTTAGGCGGTTACGCGCTCTATGCCGTGCCCGCGACCGTCGCCCAACATCTGATCGGCCTTGGCGTCGCCATCGCGATCCATGCCGCCATCATCATTCCGGTCTCGCGCCGGATGCGGGCCCCAGCGCCGAGCCCGCTCGCGACCTGATCAACATCGACCTCCGCCACGCACGTCCTGAATTCGTCGCGCCCTCAGCAGGCCGCGCAGGGAATTGCCCACGAAAAAGTTTTCGCGAAGATCGCCGAGGCCCAGAACTGCCTCCCGCGCGCGGCCTTCCGCCAGAAGGGTCTCGCGGAAAACGCCGGGCAACAGGCCGCTGGCGAGGGGCGGCGTCAACAACAGGCCATCGCGCGCCAGGAACAGATTCGTGCGCGCGCCTTCGCAAATCTCGTCGCGCTCGTTGAGAAAAATCACTTCATCGGCGCCCGAGGCGGCGAGCGCATCCTCGTAAAGCGCGCGGCGCGTGGTCTTGTGCCGCAGCAGACTATCGCGCGAATCGAAGCGCGTCGGCGCCACAGCGACGCGCCAGATTTTTTCGGGCGGATCAGGCTGAAAAGGCGCCGCGGCAGCCTCGATGGAGCCATCGCGGCTCAGGACCAGCCGCACCCGCAGGGCTTCGGCCTCTGCTCCCGCGCGGGCCCGCTCCAGCGCCGCCTCAAAAACCTCCGGCGCGAAGACAAAGCCTAAAGCCGCCGCCGACGCGGCCATGCGCGCGCGATGGCGCTCGACGAGCCAATAGCCGCCGTCGCGGGTCCAGAGCAGCGTCTCGATCAGCCCGAAATCGTCTCGCCCGTCAGGAAGCGCGCCTTGAGCAGACATTCGTCATATTCCTCCCGCGCCCGCGAATCCGCCACCACCGCCGAGCCGACCGGGCAGGTCAGGCGCCCGTCCGGCGCCAGCGTCAGCGTGCGGATGGCGACATTGAAACGCATGTCGCCGCCCGGCGCGATATAGCCGATCGCCCCGCAATAATTTTCGCGCGGCGCCGTCTCCAGCTCCGCGATGATTTCCATGGCGCGAATTTTTGGCGCGCCGGTGACCGAGCCGCAGGGAAACAGCCCCGCGAAGATTTCCTCAAAGGACAGCCGCGGCCGCAGCCGCGCCTCCACGCCGGAGGTCATCTGATGCAGGGTCGGGAAGGTCGCGACCGAGAAAAGATCCGTCACATGAACGGAGCCGATCTCTGACAGACGACTGATATCATTGCGCAGCAGATCGACGATCATCAGGTTTTCCGCGCGGTTCTTGTCGTCGCGCGCCAAGGCCTCGGCCAAGGCGCGGTCAGCCTCGGGCGTCGCTCCGCGCCGCGCGGTGCCTTTCATGGGCCGCGCGGAAATCCTGTCGCCTTGCGTCGAAAAGAAAATCTCCGGCGAAACCGACAGGATCGTCTCAGGCCCCAGCGCAATGATTCCGCCAAGTTCGACCGGCTGGCGCGCCCGCAGCAGGCGGTACAGATCGAGCGCCGTGCCGCGCCATTGGCCCGTGATCGGGAAGGTCAGGTTGATCTGATAGACGTCGCCCGCAACGATATAATCTCGGCAGGCCGCGAAGCGTTTTTCATATTCGGCGAAACTCCAGCCCGGAGCCAGCGCCTTGATCGCCGCGGTGCCCGCAGGCGCGAGCGACGGAGCCGGGCGTGGGGCGTCGAATACGCCGAACAGCAGCAGCGGCTTTTTTGCGCGGGGGCTCAGCAGCGGCGCGAGACGCGGCTCCAGAGCGTAGCCGCATTCATAGGCGACGGAGCCGGCGACGAAATACCCTTCGCCCACCGCCTTCTGCAAGGCCGAGAAGGCGCCCGCGACCTCCTCGGCTCGATGCGCCGTTAAGATCGCGCGCGGTTCGGCGAATAGCAGGGTTTCGCCGGCTTCGCGGTCTTCGATCAGGCAGTAGGGCGGCTCAGGAACCAAGGCTCAATCCCGGTGGCGCGCCAGCTTTTTCGGCGCGCACGCCCCGCGAGATAATGCAGATGGCGGCGCTTGGCAAAGGCGGGCGCGAAAAAGCTCGCCTGCGCAAGCGGTTGGCGCGCGTCAAAATGGACGCGGGCGCCGCTCCGGTGTAGGCAGACTTTTTCAGGAGGGCGACGCATGGCCTTGGTTCTGTTTTCCGGCGGGCAGGATTCCACCACCTGCCTCGCCTGGGCGCTGGAGCGCTACGAGCGCGTCGAGACGCTCGGCTTCGATTATGGCCAGCTCCACCGCATCGAATTGGACCAGCGCGGTTTTTTGCGCGACTCGCTGGCTCGGCTCAAGCCTGAATGGGGCAAGAGGCTCGGCCCGGACCATTTGCTGGACCTTGCGGCGCTCGGCGCCGTCTCGGACACTGCCTTGACCCGCGCTAAGTCCATCGAAATGGGCGCGAAAAACCTGCCCAACACTTTTGTGCCCGGCCGCAACCTGATCTTTCTGACCTTCGCCGCCGCGCTGGCCTATCGGCGAGGGCTGACACGCATCGTCGGCGGCATGTGCGAGACCGATTTTTCCGGCTATCCCGATTGCCGCGACGACACCATCAAGGCCATGCAGGTCGCGCTGAATATCGGCATGGAGAGCCGATTCGTGCTGGAAACGCCGCTGATGTGGCTCGACAAGGCGCAAAGCTGGGCGTTGGCCCAAAACCTCGGTGGCTCGGCGCTGGTCGAGACCATCGTCGAACACAGCCACACCTGCTATCTCGGCGAACGCGGCCAACGCCACGACTGGGGTTTTGGGTGCGGCGAATGCCCGGCCTGCCGCCTGCGCGCGGATGGTTTTGCGAAATGGCGGGCAGGGCGATGAGCCGGCGCTCGTGATCCATCCAAGGCGGCGCCGGATCGTCGTCATAGGTAAATTCCGACGCTACGGCGCCAGAACGCCGCATGTTAGATCTATTCGGAATTTTTTGATTTTTTCGGAGCGATTTCCCGAGCGTTGAAAAAACATTGCTCTGGACACGCTCGAGGGCGCCCCAATAGTCCCAATTTGTCGATTGGGCCGCAATTGGGCGCGTTTCTGATGATAGTCTTGTAGGCGGCAGAGTTCGGCGGCCGTCTCGGCTTGGTCCTGGCGGCGCGCGAATTAGGGAAATTCGATGACCAAAGATGATGCCGACGGGATTGAAGCTCTGCTCGATACAGCTGATCTGTCCGAGGCGCTGGACAATAACCGGTTCAAGCAGTTCCTTGATCATGCGCCGGTGGCTGTCGCCGTCTCGGAACTCCACCCTTCCGAGATCGTCACATACGCCAATCTCGAATTCGAGCGGCTGACGG
This sequence comes from Rhodoblastus sp., assembly GCF_019449565.1. GTDB lineage: Bacteria > Pseudomonadota > Alphaproteobacteria > Rhizobiales > Beijerinckiaceae > Rhodoblastus. The sequence goes on from NZ_JAGRPM010000057.1 coordinate 115,551, forward strand.
GTCGATCGGCTGCAGAAATCGAGGGCCGGAGTTGGAGAGCGCTGCCTGGGATCTCCGCCTCGGCCGACGACGACCGCCTGCTGGGCGACGCGGTCCGAGACGATGCGGAATATATCGGCGAATTCACGATCGAGCGAGAAACGGGGTCGGTGAATGTGACTGCCTGGTCCAACATGATCGAGGACGCGGCTGGAAAACCGAAATTCCGTCTTGTCGCTCTGGTGGGAGTGGCGGGGCAAGAGACTTGCGGCGGCGGTCGGGCGAAAGCATTGCAAGACAACGACATTCTTCTCCGGGAGCTCCAGCACCGCGTCAAAAACAATCTGCAGATGATTACGGCCCTGATCCGATCGGAAGCGCGCAATGTGCCGGATAACGCAACTGGCGAGCGCTTCGATCGGCTTGCCGGCAGGATCAACGCTCTGGCTGTCCTTTATGATGCGCTCACGCGAGAAAATTCCAACGACAACGTCGATCTTGGCGCCTATCTCGGACAGATCGCGACGGCGGTCATGCAGGCGCACGCTGCGGAAGGCGTCCGTCTCGACATGAAACTCGATACCTGGCCCGTATCGGTGGACGTGGCCATGCCTGCGGGACTTGTCGTGAACGAGCTGCTGACCAACTCGCTCAAACACGCCTTCGCGGGTGGCGAAGGCGGCGCCATCAAACTTCACAGCCTGATCGACGATTACGGCTGCCACATTGTGGTCGCCGACGATGGCGTTGGTTTGCCCGTTGGCGCGATCTGGCCGAAGCCCGGAAAGCTCGGCGCGATCATTGTCCAATCGCTGAGGGAAAATGCGTGCGCAAGGGTCGCTGTGACCTCGTCGCCAGGCAAAGGCGTGAGCGTCATCATTTCCTTTGCGAAAGCTGCGCTTTCCCAATCATCTTAAAAGACTAAGCGGATGCCCGGCTGTTTGCTGGCGCGGACCAAATGTTGGCTTTCAACCCCTAGCTCCCGCCGCCAAACTCCTGCCGGAACGGATGCGCCGGATAGGCGCCCAGAATCCGGACTTCCTCGCTGAAGAACTGCAATTCCTCCAGCGCGCGCGCGAGATTGGGGTCTTCCGGGCAGCCCTCGACATCCACCAGAAATTGCGTCGCCGCGAATTCGCCATTGACCATATAGCTTTCGAGCTTGGTCATGTTGACGCCATTGGTGGCGAAGCCGCCGAGCGCCTTGTAGAGCGCGGAGGGCACGTTGCGCACGCGGAAGATGAAGGTCGTCAGCATCGGCCCCTCGGGGCGCGGGCCGGAGCGCGGCTCGCGCGACAGGATGACGAAGCGCGTGGTGTTGTGGTCCTCGTCCTCGACAAAACGGGCGAGCACGTCGAGGCCGTAGATTTCGGCGGCGAGCAGCGGCGCGAGCGAGGCGCGGCTCTTGTCGCCCCATTCCGCCACTTCGCGCGCCGAACCTGCGGTATCGCCGGTCGTCACGGCCTTCAGATTATATTTCTTGATGATCTTGCGGCATTGGCCGAGCGCATGGACATGGCTGTAGACGCTGCGCAGATCCTCGATTTTCGCGCCCTTGACGCCGAGCAGATGGAAATGGATCGGCAGGAAATATTCGCCGACGATATAGAGGCCGGAGCCGGGCAGGAAATGATGGATATCGGCGACGCGGCCCGCGAGCGAATTCTCGATCGGGATCATGCCGAGATCGGCGCGACCCTCGCCGATGGCTGAAAGCGCCTCCTCGAAACTGGCGCAGGGCAAGGTGTCCCAGCCGGGATAGACGTCGGAACAGGCGATATGGGAATTCGCGCCCGGTTCGCCCTGATAGGCAATGATCTTGTTCATTTCTGGCTGCTTCCGTCGAGGATTTTGCGCGCACGCTCCAGATCGGCCGGGGTGTCGACGCCGAGCGGCACGGTGTCGACGATTTCCACGTCGATGCGCATGCCCGCCTCCAGCGCCCGCAATTGCTCCAGCTTCTCGCGCCTTTCCAGCGCGGAGGGCGGCAGGGCCACGAAACGCTCCAGCGCGGCGCGGCGATAGGCGTAAAGGCCGATGTGGTGAAACAGGTCGCCCTCGCCCCAGGGCGCGGTGGCGCGGGTGAAATAGAGCGCGCGCAGGCGGGACGGTCCGATGGGCGAGCCCACCGCCTTGACCACATTAGGGTCCATGCGCTCCTCGTCGCGGGCGATTCGCGCGGCGAGCGTGGCGATATCGACCGCCGGGTTGGCGAGCGGCGCGAGCGAGGCGCGCACGCTGGCCGGGTCGATGGTCGGCAGGTCGCCTTGCAGATTGACGATCACATCATAGCGCCGTCCGGGATCATAGCTTTGCAGGGCGGCGAAGATGCGGTCCGAGCCCGAGGGCAGGTCGGGATCCGTCACGACGGCCTCGCCGCCGGCCTGTCTGATCGCCGCCGCGATCTCCGGCCCGTCGGCCGCGACCAGCACCGGCCCGATCCCCGCCTCCACCGCGCGGCGAAAAACCTGGACGATCATCGGCGCGCCGCAAAGCTCGGCCAGCGGCTTGTCGGGCAGCCGGGTCGAGGCGAGGCGGGCGGGAATGACGATGAGGACGTTTTCGGTCATGGCTGAGCTGGGCGACTAGGCTTAATTTATGAGGATTTTCGCCGCTTATACGTGTTGCCAAGCATGAGGCAAAGCGTTTATCAGAGGCCGTCCCAGCGGAGATTGCGGCATGTTCCTTCTCGACTACCGTGTTTACGGGGCGCTTTTCGGCGCCATCCTGTTCGCCCTTTTCCTTGGCCTTTTCAGCAATGCGCTCGTCGTGGCCCAGCCCGCGAACCCGCCGGGCTTCGATCTTCCCAGCGGCGCCGAGCCCGCGAAGAAGGCCGCTCCGGTCGCCGCCGTCCCGCTGCCCAACCTGCTGGCCAAGGCCGACGCCGACAAGGGCAAGGCCCTCACCAAGGTCTGCGCCACCTGCCACAGCTTCGACAAGGGCGCCCCCGCCAAGGTCGGCCCGAACCTTTATGGCGTGGTGGATCGCGCCAAGGCCAGCGAAGCCGGCTTCGGCTATTCCGACGCGCTGAAGGCCAAGGGCGGCAAATGGACCTTTGAAGATCTCGACGCCTTCATCACCAGCCCCAAGACCTTTGTCGCCGGCACCAAGATGGGCTTCGGCGGCGAGCCGGACGCCGGCAAGCGCGCCGACATCATCGTCTACCTGCGTTCGCTCTCCGACGCCCCGGTTCCGCTGCCGGCCGCGAAGTAAGTCGAACGTTTAAGCGCATGTTGAAGCCGGGGCCAGTCCCCGGCTTTTTCGTTGCGGATGAAAATGCACGGAAGGCGTCCTATCTGAACCCGACGCGCCAAATGCCGAGGTACAGATGAAAGCCATGTCCAAAATTTTCGCCGTTGCCGCGCTGTTCCTTTCCGGCGCTGCGTTGGCCGCCGCGCCAGCCGTCGCCGAGACTCCGGCCTATGGCCCGCAGCTCGAAGGCTTCGCCTATCCTTACGCCGTGCAGCGTTTCGATTTCGAGTCGCAGGGCGAAAAATTGTCCATGGCCTATATGGATGTTGCGCCAGCGGGGCCGGGCAATGGACGCACGGCCGTGGTGCTGCATGGCAAGAATTTCTGCGCCGCGAGCTGGGAGCAGACCATCGCGGCGCTCTCGCAGGCCGGCTACCGGGTCATCGCGCCGGACCAGATCGGCTTTTGCGCCTCCACCAAGCCCGCGCATTACCAATATTCGTTCCAGCAGCTGGCGACCAATACCCATGCCCTGCTCGCGCAACTCGGCGTCCAGAAGCCCGCCCTGATCGCCCATTCGACCGGCGGCATGCTGGCGACCCGCTATGCGCTGATGTATCCGGAAGAGGTTTCAGGGCTGGTTCTGGTCAATCCCATCGGCCTTGAGGACTGGAAGGCCAAGGGCGTTCCTTATCGCACCGTCGATCAATGGTTTCAGCGCGAGCTGAAGCTCTCGGCCGAAAACGTCCGCGCCTATGAACAGGCGACCTATTATGTCGGCCGCTGGAATCCGGCCTACGAGAAATGGGTCGACATGCTGGCTGGCCTCAACAAGGGTCCGGGCCATGAGATCGTCGCCTGGAATTCGGCGCTGATCTACGACATGATCTTCACCCAGCCGGTCTATTACGAATTCCGCGACCTCAAGGTCCCCACAACGCTGATGATCGGCACGGCCGACACCACCGCGATCGGCGGCGACATCGCCCCGCCCGACGTGAAAAAGCGCCTCGGCCATTATGACGTACTCGGCAAGGAAGCCGCCGCCATGATCCCCAACGGGCGGCTGATCGAATTTCCCGGCCTCGGCCACGCGCCGCAGATGGAGGAGCCCGACCGCTTCCACGCGGAATTGCTCAAGGCCTTGGCGCGATAAGATGCCCCTCCCTTAGCGGAGGAAATGCGCAAGGGCCGGGGCCGCCAGCACGTTAAGCAGGCCGACCAGCACCATGACGAGGCCGGAAACGGCGCCCTCGACCTGTCCGATTTGATGTGCCTTGGCCGTGCCTGCTCCATGCGCGCCGACGCCGAACAGGGCGCCCCGCGCCAGAGCCGAGCGCAAATTCATGCGCGCCAGCAGGAACTCGCCGATGACCGCGCCGAACACGCCTGTCATGACCACGAAAATCGCCGTCAGATCGGGAATGCCGCCGATTTCGCCGGACACCTGCATGGCGAAGGGCGTACTCATCGAGCGCGGTGTCAGGCTGAGCTGAAGGACGCCGCTCAACCCCAGCGCGGCGGCCAGCCCCCAGCTCGTCGCCATGGCGACGAGGCTGCCGACGACCATGCCCGCGAGCAGAACCGGCCAATGGCGGCGGATCAGAGCGCGCTGTTCATAGATCGGCACGGCGAAAGCGACCGTCGCCGGCCCGAGCAACGCCAGCAGCCAGCCGGCGCTATGGAAATAATCGCGATAATCTTCCTTGAGGACGAGCGCCGCCACGATCAGCGCCGCCGGCGCGGCGGCGAGCGGCGTGAGCCACCATTTCGGCCATTTGCGGTAGATGCGCTTGGACAGCAGATAGCAAGCCACCGTGGCGGCCGACCAGAACAGCATATGGAGGGCCGGGTCGAGCCGGCTAAGAGGCCAGTCGCTCATGTTTCTCGCTCCAACGGAAGATCAGATCGACGGTCAAGGCCGTCATGGCCATCACCGCGACGGTGCTCAGCAGGATGACCGCCAGGATCTTGAGGCCCAGCAGGCCAAGAAACTCGCGATGATCCAGCACGCCAAGCACCGCCGGGACGAAGAACAGCAGCATTTCGGCCAGGAACCAGTCCGCGCCGCGCTTCATGCTAAAGAGGCTGACGCCGCCGGTCATCAGCAGGACGAGCGCCAGGCTCATGCCGATGACGCCGCCCGGAATGGGAAGTTGAAGCGCCTTCCCGATTTGCCCGCCCACGAACCAAAGCGCGACGATCAGCCCAATTTGAACCAGTCGGCTGTGATGGATGAAATGGCGAAAGGTGATGCGAATGCGGCGTGCGGTCATGGTTTTGTCCTCGGCCCCGGCGCCTGCGAGAGGCCCCGACCTAGACATTAGTCTATACCGCATTGCAGCATTCTAAAAATGAATTGATTGAATGAATATCATTCCATATTGGAATGCAGATGGAATTCAAAAATCTGCGCATTTTCGTCGAGGTCGTCCGTCACAAAGGCTTTACCGCCGCCGCCAACGCCCTCGGCAGCACGCAATCGGCGGTCAGCAAATCCATCCGGCAACTGGAGGAGGAAGTCGGCTCGCCTCTGCTTGACCGCCTCGCCCAGGGCCCGACCGTGACCGCTGTGGGAGAAGTCGTCTATCGCCGCGCCCAAAGGCTGCTCGCCGAACGCGACGACCTCGGGGCGGAGCTGGACGCGCTGCAGGGCCTCAAGCGCGGCGTGCTTCGGCTCGGCCTGCCGCCATTGGGCAGCGGCGTCTTGTTCGCCCCGCTTTTTGCGAAATTCAGGCAGCTTTATCCAAGCGTGGAGATCAGGCTCGCAGAACAGGGCAGCGACCGGCTCGAAGAAATCCTGCGGCGCGGGGAGATTGATTTCGCCGCATCCCTGATGCCGATCGAGGAAGATCTCGAATGGCTCGAATTGCGGCGCGAGCCGCTGATGGCGCTGTTGCCGGCCAGCCATCCGCTCGCCGCGCGCGAGCGTCTGACCATCAAGGACCTTCACGACAGTCCGCTGCTGCTGTTCGAACGCGGCTTCGCGCTGAATCGCGTCATCGTCAACAGTTGCCGCAAGGCCGGCTTCGAACCCAGGATCGCCGCCCTTTCCAGCCAGACCGACTTCATCGTCGAACTCGCCGGCGCCGGTCTCGGCGTCGCCTTCCTGCCGCGCCTTCTCGACCAGCGCCGCCCGCCGGGCGGGCCGGTCAGCGTGCTTCTCGACGAACCCGAAATGGACTGGCGGCTGGCGCTGGTCTGGCGCGGCGGCGCCTATCTTTCGGACGCCGCACGGGCCTGGCTGGCGCTGACGAGAGAGGCCTTCCGCCCTGGCGACGATATCCCCTGACCCCTCGCGCCGCCAGCCCGCGCCTTCTAACCCCTTGCTGACCCCTTGCCGCTGGCGTCCCGGCGCAAAAACGACATAATGGCTGGCGAATCTCCGCCCTCTTGTCGAGGCTTCCTTGCATCCATTCGCCCAACTCACGCTCACGAGGCGCGCCGCGCTGCTATCAGCCGCCGCCCTGCCCCTGTTCGGTCTGCCCCTGCGCGCGGGCCAAGACCTCCCGTCGGCAGAAGAAAAGGGCTGGCGCAAGACCTATGGGCTTTCCTCGTTCGGCGAGCTGAACCTGCCGGAAAATTTCCCCAATTTTCCCTATGCGAAGCCGGGCGCCCCCCGGGGTGGGCAATTGATCATGGAGGCGGTGGCGACCTCCTATGACTCGCTCAATGGCCTGATCCTTCAGGGCAATCCGGCTACGGGCCTCTCACTGATCAACGACAGCCTGATGGCGGGCAGCCTCGACGAGGACAATGCGCTTTATGGCCTCGTCGCCCGCGCCGTCGAGATTTCGCCGGACAGGCGCCAATATCGTTTCCATCTGCGGCCCGAGGCGCGATTCCACGACGGGTCGCCGCTGACGGCGAAAGACGTGGCCTTTTCGCTGCTCATTTTGCGCGAAAAAGGCCATCCTCTGATCCGGCAATTGCTGCGCGATCTCGAAAATGCCGTCGCCGAGGCGGATGACGTCGTGCTGGTGAGCTTGCGCGAGGGCTTTGGGCGCGATTCCATCCTGAATATCGCCGGCCAGCCGATCCTGTCCGAGGCCTATTACAAGGCCCATAGCTTCGAGCGTTCCGGCATGGAGCCGCCGCTCGGCTCGGGCGCTTACAAGATCGGCGCGTTCGAACAGGGCCGCTATATCGCCTATGACCGCGTGCCGGATTATTGGGCCAAGGATCTGCCGGTCAATGTCGGCCAGAACAATTTCGACCGCATCCGCTATGATTATTTCGGCGAGCGCGCGGTCGGCTTCGAGGCCTTCAAATCCGGGACCGTGAACCTGCACGAGTCCGCGACCGCCTCGGAATGGGCGACGGGTTACGACTTCCCCGCCGTGCGCGACGGCCGCGTCGTCAAAATGGAGATCCCGGACCGGCGCAGCCCCGGCTTCCAGGGCTTTTTCTTCAATCTGCGGCGCCCGATTTTCAAGGATCCGCGCGTGCGCGAAGCGCTCGGCTGTTGCCTCGATTTCGAATGGGACAACCGCAACCTGTTCTATGGCGCCTATAAGCGCACGGTGAGCTATTTCGAAAACACCGACATGAAGGCGGAGGGCCTGCCTTCGCCGGAAGAACTCGCCATTCTGGAGCCTCTGCGCGCAAAAGTTCCGGCGGATGTATTCGGACCGCCCTTCATTCCGCCCGTCTCCGACGGTTCGGGTCAGGACCGCGCCCTGCTGCAACGCGCCAACACTCTGCTCAAGGAAGCCGGCTGCCGGCGCGAAGGTTCGCAATTGCTGCTGCCCGACGGGACGCCGCTCACCTTCGAAGTGCTGGAATTCTCCAATGCCTTCGACAAGGTCGTCCAGCCCATGTTCAAAAACATGAAGCTGCTCGGCATCGATCCGCGCCTGCGCGCCGTGGATTCCGCCCAATACAAGCAGCGTATCGACAATTTTGATTTCGACGTGGTCATCGACCGCAAGATGGTCGGCGGCGTGCCCGGCGACGAATTGCTCGCCTATTTCGGCTCGCAATCCGGCAAGACGCCCGGCGGCTTGAATTTGGCGGGCATTGATGATTCCGCCGTGGATATCCTGATCGACAAGGCGCTCAAGGCCCAGTCACGCGCCGAGCTGGTGGTTGTCTGCCGCGTGCTCGACCGCGTGCTGCGCTCCGGCCATTATTGGATTCCGAACTGGTTCTCGCCCAACCGGCGCATCGCCGCCTGGGACGTGTTCGGCCGCCCCGAGGCGGTTCCCAAGCTCGACCTCGGCATTTCGTCCCTGTGGTGGTGGGACGCCGAAAAAGCCGCAGCGGTGAAAGCCAAATCATGATGGCCAGATCCTGATGGCCTTTTACATCGCGCGCCGCATCCTGCTGATGATCCCGACCCTGTTCGGGATTCTGGCTCTATCCTTTCTCATCGTGCAATTCGCCCCCGGCGGGCCGGTGGAACGGGTGCTGGCGCAGATGCAGGGCCAGGATTCCGGGGCGACCTCGCGTTTTGGCGGCGGCAACAGCGGCATCGCCGTCGGACGCGGCGGGGCGGCGTCGGAATTTTCCGGCAAATATCGCGGCGCGCAGGGTCTCGACCCCAAATTCATCGCCGAACTGGAAAAGCAATTCGGCTTTGACAAGCCGCCGCTCGAACGCTTCTGGCTGATGATCCGCAATTATGCGGTGTTCGACTTCGGCCGCTCCTATTTCCGCGACGCGCCGGTGTTGCAGCTGATCAAGGAAAAACTGCCGGTCTCCATGTCGCTCGGCCTGTGGATGACCTTTCTGTCCTACATCATCTCGATTCCACTCGGCATCGCCAAGGCGCAGCGCGAGGGCGAGGCCTTCGACACCTGGACCTCCGCCGTCATCATCATCGGCTACGCCATCCCGAGCTTCCTGTTCGCCATCCTGCTGATCGTACTATTTGCGGGCGGCTCGTTCTGGCAATTCTTCCCGCTGCGCGGCCTGACTTCGGACGGCTTCGCCGATCTAACCCTGTTCGGGAAGATCAAGGACTATCTCTGGCACATCGTGCTGCCGGTCTCGGCCCTCACGCTCGGCGCCTTCGCCACCACCACCTTCCTGACCAAGAACGCCTTCATCGACGAAATCCGCAAGCAATATGTCGTCACGGCGCGGATGAAGGGTCTCACCGAGCGGCGCGTGCTTTATGGCCATGTCTTCCGCAACGCCATGCTGATCGTGATTTCCGGTTTTCCGGGCGCCTTCATCTCGGCCTTCTTCACCGGCTCGCTGCTGATCGAGACGATCTTCTCGCTCGACGGGCTGGGCCTGCTCTCGTTCGAATCGACCCTCAACCGCGATTACCCGGTGGTCTTCGCCAATCTCTATATTTTCGCTTTGCTCGGCCTCGCGATCAATCTGCTCTCCGACTTGACCTATGCGTGGATCGACCCGCGCATCGATTTCGAGACGCGGGAGACGTGATGTTTTCGCTCACGCCGATCAGCCGCCGCCGCCTCGAAGTCTTCAAGCGTAACCGGCGCGGCTTCTTCGCCTTCTGGATCTTCATCATCGCCTTCGTCGCCTCGCTCGGCGCCGAATTCATCGCCAATGACAAGCCGATCCTCGTCTCCTACAAGGGCGAGCTGTTGTTCCCGGCGCTGGTCGATTACCCGGAAGACAAATTCGGCGGCTTCCTCGCCGAGACCGACTACCGCGACCCGGTCATCTTCAAGGAAATCGAGGCAAACGGCTGGCTGTTGTGGCCGCCGATCCGCTATTCCTACAATACCCACAACCTCGCTTTGCCCACGCCCGCGCCGTCGCCCCCGACCTGGTCGCTGACCAATGAGCAATGCTCTCACGGCAAAACCTTCGCGGGGGAGCCGGCGCAGAATTGCAGCCAGATTGAATGGAACTGGCTCGGCACCGACGATCAGGGCCGCGACGTGGTGGCGCGGCTGATCTATGGCTTCCGGATTTCCGTGCTGTTCGGCCTGCTGCTCGCGGGCATTTCCTCTTTCGTCGGCGTCGCCGCAGGCGCGATCCAGGGCTATTTCGGCGGCTGGACCGACCTGATCTTCCAACGCTTCATAGAAATCTGGTCGTCGCTGCCAAGCCTCTACCTGCTGATCATTCTGTCGGCCATCGTGACGCCGAGCTTCTTCGTGCTGCTGTTCATTCTGCTCGCCTTTTCCTGGGTCAATCTGGTCCATGTCGTTCGCGCCGAATTTTTGCGCGCGCGCAATTTCGATTACGTCCGCGCAGCGCGGGCGCTCGGACTGTCCAATCGCAAGATCATGGTCAAGCATGTGCTGCCCAACGCCATGGTGGCGACGCTGACCTTCCTGCCCTTCATTCTCAATTCCTCGATCACCACCTTGACCTCGCTGGACTTTCTGGGCTTCGGCCTGCCGCCCGGCTCGCCTTCGCTCGGAGAACTGCTGTTGCAGGGCAAGAGCAATCTGCAAGCGCCCTGGCTTGGCCTCTCCGGCTTCGCGGTGATCGCCGTCACGCTGTCGCTGCTCGTCTTCACCGGCGAGGCCTTGCGCGACGCCTTCGATCCGAGAAAGGGCTTTTGATGGCCCTGAGCGTGAGCGACGCGCCGCTGCTCGAAATCGAGAACCTGAGCGTCGGCTTCGGGCCTACGGGACGGGAATCGCGCGCGGTCGAGAACGCCTCGCTGCGGCTCGAACGCGGAAAAACGCTCGGACTGGTCGGCGAATCCGGCTCGGGCAAATCAGTCACCGCGCTCGCCATCGTGCGCCTGCTGGCCCCGGGCGCGAAAATCCTTGGCGGCTCGATCCGCTTTCAGGGCCGCGAACTCATCGGCGCCGACGAAGCCGTGCTGCGGGAGATACGCGGCGCACGGATCGGCATGGTGTTCCAGGAGCCTATGACCTCGCTCAATCCGCTGCACCGGATCGAGAAGCAGATCGGGGAAATTCTCGAAATCCACGGCATGTTTTCGCGCGACAAACGCCGCGCGCGGACGTTGGAGCTGTTGCGCGAGGTCGGGTTGCAAAACGCCGAGCAGCGGCTCGACGCCTTTCCGCATGAATTGTCCGGGGGCCAGCGCCAGCGCGTGATGATCGCCATGGCGCTCGCCAACCGCCCCGACCTGCTGATCGCCGACGAGCCGACCACCGCGCTCGACGTGACGGTGCAGGCCCAGATCCTGATCCTGTTACGCGATCTTCAGGCGCGCTATGGCATGGCGATCCTGTTCATCACGCATGATCTCGGCATCGTCCGCCGCATGGCCGACGATGTCGCGGTGATGAAGCAGGGGGCCATTGTCGAAACCGGCGCGACGGCGGAGCTGTTCCGCGCGCCCCGGCACGAATATACGAAAATGCTGCTCGCCGCCGAACCCAAGGGGGCCGCGCCGCCCGCCGATCCGGAAGCCCCCGAAGTGCTGGCGACGCAGGGTCTGCGGGTCTGGTTTCCGATCAAGAAAGGTTTTTTCCGTCGCGCCAGCGCCTATGTGAAGGCCGTGGACGGCGTATCGCTCGCCCTGCGCAAGGGCCAAACGCTGGCTCTTGTCGGCGAATCCGGCTCCGGCAAGACCACGCTCGGGCTGGCGCTGCTGCGCCTGATCCGCTCTGAGGGGCCGATCGTTTATCTCGGCCAGAATATCGAAGGCTTTTCGGCGCGGCAGATGCGGCCCCTGCGCAAGGCTTTGCAGGTCGTGTTTCAGGACCCCTATGGCTCGCTGTCGCCGCGCATGTCGGTCGGCGAGATCGTCGAGGAAGGCCTTCTGATCCAGAACAAGGGGCTAACGCCCGCCGAACGCCGGACTGTCGTCGCCCGCGCCTTGACCGACACTGGCATCGATCCGTCCACCATGGACCGCTATCCGCATGAATTTTCCGGCGGCCAGCGCCAGCGCATCGCCATCGCCCGGGCCTTGGCGCTCGATCCCGAAATCATCGTGCTCGACGAGCCAACCTCCGCGCTCGACCGCTCCGTACAGGCGCAAATCGTCGATCTGCTGCGCGACCTGCAAGTGAGGCGCAACCTGTCTTACCTGTTCATCAGCCACGATCTGAAATTGGTAAAGGCGCTGGCCTCCCAAATCGCGGTGATGCGCGACGGGAAGATTGTCGAACAGGGTTCGGCCGCCGAGATTTTCGCCAATCCGCGAGAAAAATATACGCAGGAACTGTTCGCCGCGGCGTTCAACCTCGACGCGCTGCAGTAAGCCCGATCACGCCACGCCGGCGCGCAGAAGATCGTGGATGTGCAGGATGCCGGCCGGCTTGCCTTCATCGAGGATGAACAGCACCGTGATCTTCCTGCGGTTCATCACTTCCAGCGCCGAGGAGGCGAGCGACCCGAGCGGCGCTGTGAGCGGCGCGCGGGTCATGATCTTCGCCGGCGGCTGGTCCTGCATCCGGTCGGTCCAGTGACGGCGCAAGTCGCCATCAGTGATGATGCCCGCGAGGCGCCCCTCGCCATCCACCAGCCCGACGCAGCCGAATCTTTTGCCGGTCATGGTGAGGATGACGTCGCTCATGGAGGCCTGTTCCGGCAGCAGGGGCATGTCGAGGCCCTTGTGCATCAGCTCGTCCACCCTGTGCAGGCGCGAGCCGAGCTTGCCGCCCGGATGGAACTGGCGGAAATCCTGCGCCGAAAAGCCGCGATCCTCAATCAGCGCCACGGCGAGCGCGTCGCCGAGCACGAGCTGGATGGTGGTGGAGGTCGTCGGCGCGAGGCCGTTGGGGCAGGCCTCCTCGACCAGCGGCAGCTCCAGCAGAATATCGGCGGCGCGGCCGAGCGCGCTGTCGCGCCGCGAGGCGGCGGCGATCAGGGGAATGGCGAAACGCTTGGAATATTCGATCAGGTCGGCAAGCTCGGCCGTCTCGCCGGACCAGGAAAAGGCCAGCACAACGTCATCCGTCGTCACCATGCCGAGATCGCCATGACTCGCCTCGGCGGGATGCAGGAAGAAGGCGGGCGTGCCAGTGGAGGCCAGCGTCGCGGCGACCTTGCGTCCGATGTGGCCGCTCTTGCCCATGCCGCTGACGATGACTTTTCCGCGCGCCGCTTTGATCGTGGCGATGGCTTTTTCCAGGGCTTCGCCCAATTCGCCGTCGAGCGCCGCGCGCAGTTTGGCGACGCCGGCCTCTTCGATTTCGACGCTTCTCCGGGCGGCTTCAAGCGCGACGCGATTCATGGCATCCCCTATTGTGCGGGCGAAATCCCTATAACATCGCCGCCAAGACGGCAAATGAGGCCATGACCTACGAAGAATACAACGCATTCTGCTCCGCTTTGCCCGCGACAACCTATGTCATGCAATGGGGCGGATCCCATGTCTGGAAGGTCGGCGGCAAGGTGTTTTGTATCGGCGGCGGGAGCGAAGACGCCCCGGCTTATTCCTTCAAGGTCAGCGAGATCGCCTTCATGATCCTGCCCGAGCAGGCAGGCTTTCGCCCAGCGCCTTATCTCGCCTCGCGCGGGCTGAAATGGATCGAGGCGCGGGCGGGGATTGTCGCGCAAGACGAATTGCGCGAATTGATCCACGCATCCTATCGTCTCGTGCTTGGCGGCCTCAGCCGAAAGAAGCGGCGCGAACTGGGGCTCGATGGGATTTAGGGAGCGACCGATGGCCAAGAGGCATGACGAGATCGACGCGAAATTGAAAGATTTCATCGACGCCCAAAAGATTTTTTTCGTCGCCACCGCCGGGCCGGAGGGCCGGGTCAATCTCAGCCCAAAGGGCCTAGATGGGACCTTCGCGGTGCTCGGCCCGCGCCGCGTCGCCTTTCTCAACCTGACCGGCAGCGGCAACGAAACGGCCGCGCATCTGCGCCTCAGCGATCGCATCACCTTGATGTTCTGCGGCTTTTCCGGCCCGCCGAACATACTGCGGCTTTACGGAAAAGGCAGGACCATCGGCGCCGGCCGCCCCGGCTTTGACAAATTCGCAGGCCATTTCGCCGAACTGCCGGGCGCGAGACAGATCGTCGATGTGGCAGTCGAGGAAATCATCACATCTTGCGGCTTCGGCGTGCCCTTGATGGAGTTCGCCGGCCAGCGCGACACGCTGGTCAAATGGGCGGAAAAGAAGGGCGAGGACGGCATAAACGACTATTGGCGGGAGAAGAACGCGCTGAGTTTCGACGGCCTGCCCACCGGCCTGCTCGACGATTGACGGGGTCGCGCGGCCTTGCGCCGAGATGGGCTTTGGACTATATAGCGTTCAGTCAGCATCTTCGTCATGGCCTGTAAGGGCCGCGCGGGAGTGGGGCCCAGGCGGGACCCGCTCTTTTTTGTTTTCCCGGCTTGTTTGTTATTCGCGACTTGCCGGACCCATTCGGAACAACCATTTGAACCAAACGCAGGACTCAGACGCCCAAATTGCGCAGGATCTCGACGCGCCGCTCCAGACCGTGGATGCGCCGCTGGATGAGGCGCGCTTCGTCGAAGAGACCGGCGTCGCCGCGCGGATCGCCGCGCTGAGCGAGCGAGTGCTGAATTCAATGGGCTACCGCCTGGTGCGGGTCAAAGTGATGTCGGGACAGGGAACCACCGTCCAGATTATGGCCGAGCGGCCCGACGGGTCGCTCACCATTGACGATTGTGAAGAGATCCACGACGCCTTGTCGCCGGTGATCGACGTCGAGGACCCGATCAAACAGGCCTATCGGCTGGAAATTTCCTCGCCGGGCCTCGACCGCCCGCTCGTGCGAGCCTCGGATTTCCGCCGCGCGCTCGGCAAGGAAGCCCGCATCGAACTGGCCCACGCGCATGTGAGCGGCCGCAAGCGTTTTCGCGGGCCGATCCGCGCCGTCGAGGGCGTGGGACGTGATTGCGTCCTGACCATCGAGCGGCCGGACGCCGGCCCCGACGAGGAAAAGCTGCCGAAACTGGCCCTGCGCGACCTCGACGAGGCCAAGCTGGTGCTCACCGAGGCGCTGATCCGAGAATCCCTTCGCGCCGCCAAGGCTTTGGCGCAGGGCGACGGCGGGGCCGAGGGCGAGGAAGGCCTTGACGGGGACGCGCCACAGAAAACTGCGGCGGCGCCACGTAAAAAAGGCTTCGGCGCGAGCACGAAATCGAAACCCGTCCTCCCGGCTGGCGTACGGGCGCAATTCAAAAAAGGCGGCGGCGGCAAGAACCCTTCGGTCCGCCGTCCAACAAGCAAATAACGACTTATCAGGAGAACACCCATGGCCGTCAGCGCCAACCGGCTTGAACTTTTGCAGATCGCCGACGCCGTCGCGCGCGACAAGTCGATCGACCGCTCGATCGTGCTCGCGTCCATGGAAGACGCCATGCAGAAGGCGGCGCGCTCCCGCTATGGCCAGGAAACCGAGGTCCGCGCCGAGATCAATCCGCGCACCGGCGAAGTGCGTTATTCCCGCCTGATGCTGGTCGTCGACCAGATCGAGAACGACGCCACCCAGATCCTGCTCGCCGACGCCCGCAAGCGCAATCCGGCCGCGCAGGTCGGCGACTGGATCGCCGAGACCCTGCCGCCGATCGAATTCGGCCGCATCGCCGCGCAATCCGCCAAGCAGGTCATCGTACAGAAGGTGCGCGAGGCCGAGCGCGACCGCCAGTACGAGGAATTCAAGGACCGCATCGGCGACGTCATCAACGGCGTGGTCAAGCGCGTCGAATATGGCAATGTCATCGTCGATCTCGGCCGCTCCGAGGCGATCATCCGCCGCGATGAAATGATCCCGCGCGAATTGTTCCGCCCCGGCGACCGCGTGCGCGCCTATGTCTATGACGTGCGCCGCGAGCAGCGCGGGCCGCAGATCTTCCTTTCGCGCACCCATCCGCAGTTCATGGCCAAGCTGTTCCAGCAGGAAGTGCCGGAAATCTACGACGGCGTGATCGAGGTGCGCTCGGTCGCCCGCGATCCCGGCTCGCGCGCCAAGATCGCCGTGACCTCGCGCGATTCCTCGATCGATCCGGTCGGCGCCTGCGTCGGCATGCGCGGCTCGCGCGTGCAGGCGGTCGTCAATGAATTGCAGGGCGAGAAAATCGACATCATCCCCTGGTCGGCCGACGCCGCGACCTTCATCGTCAATGCGCTTCAGCCGGCGGAAGTCGTCAAGGTGGTGCTGGACGAGGACAGCTCGCGCATCGAGGTCGTCGTGCCGGACGATCAGCTGTCGCTGGCCATCGGCCGCCGCGGCCAGAACGTGCGCCTCGCCTCGCAGCTCACGGGCTGGGATATCGACATCCTGACCGAGGCCGAGGAATCCGAGCGCCGCCAGAAGGAATTCATCGAGCGCACCCAGTCCTTCATGCAGGCGCTCGACGTGGACGAAGTCGTCGGCCAGCTGCTGGCCTCGGAAGGCTTTCGCAGCGTCGACGAACTCGCTTATGTCGATACCTCCGAAGTCGCGGCGATTGAAGGCTTCGACGCCGACACCGCCGAGGAAATCCAGAACCGCGCCCGTGAATATCTGGCCCGCGTCGAGGCGGAGCAGGACGCCCGCCGCATTGAACTTGGCGTGTCGGACGAATTGCGCGAGATCGAAGGCGTCACCACCGCCATGCTGGTGAAATTCGGCGAGAACGAGGTCAAGACGATCGAGGATCTCGCCGGTTGCGCCACCGACGATCTGGTTGGCTGGACCGAGAAGCGGAATGGCGAAAACGTGCGGACCGAAGGCTTCCTCGACGGTCTCGACGTGAGCCGCGACGAGGCCGAGGCCATCGTCATGCGCGCCCGCGTCAAGATGGGCTGGGTCGATGAGGCCGATCTCGCCGCCCCGGCGGAAGACGAGGCCGCTGAAACTGAACAGGACGGCGAGACCGCGTGATGCGCGGCCGCGAGAAAGGGCATGCTGGCTTTGACGCTGGAGACGAAACAGGATCTGGTCGCGCCCGTCGCCGCTCCCCGCAAGGGAGAGGCGCCGGAAGAGCGCACCTGCGTCGTCACGCGCCAGACCGGCGCGCCTGACGAGCTGATCCGCTTCGTCCTCGGCCCCGATCAGGCTGTCGTTCCAGATCTCAAGCGCAAATTGCCCGGACGCGGCGTCTGGGTCGGCTTGTCAAAGGCGCTGGTCGCCCAGGCCGTCAAGAAGCAGCTCTTCTCGCGCGGCTTGCGCGAAAAGGCTTTTGCTTCACCCGATCTTCCAGAGCTGATCGAGACGCTGATACGGCGCGACGCCGCTCAAGGGCTCGCGCTGGCCAACAAGGCCGGCCTCGTGACCACCGGCTTCGCCAAGGTCGAAAGCGCCATCGGCTCGGGCAAGATCGCCGCGCTGATTCATGCTGTCGACGGCGCGCCGGACGGCAAGCGCAAGCTGCGTCAGGCGCTGCGCCGCCGCTTCGGCGACAGCATGCCGCCGGACATCGATCTCCTCACCACGGATGAACTCGATTCCGCGCTCGGCCGCGGCAATGTGGTTCACGCCGCGCTGGGCATTGGCTCCGCGGCGAAGGTTTTTCTCGCTTCCGCACGGCGACTTGCGTTATATCGCGGCGACGGCGAAGCGGCGGCCCCTGACGGGGGCGAAGATTTGACAACGACCGAGGCTTTGGAGCAGGACTTCGAAGCCGATGGCGCGAACGGTCGAGACAGCAACGGGCGAGATTCCGGGGACGCATGAGCGATATGAACGATTCTAACAATTCCGGCGACAAAACCCTGACCGTGCCTCCGACCAAGACCTTGTCGTTGAAGCGCCCGGTCGAGCAGGGAGTCGTGCGCCAGAGCTTCTCGCACGGCCGCACCAAGGCGGTTGTGGTGGAGAAGGTGAAGCGTCGCGCCCATGAAGCGCCGAAAGCGCCCGGCGCCACGGCCGCGCCCGCGCCGAGGCCGGCCGCCGCCGCGCCGACTCCCCCTGCCGCTCCTGTCCAGCAGAGCGCGCCCGCCCAGGCGCGCCCGCCGGTCAAGCCGACTCCGCCGCGCCCGCAGACCGGCGTCGTCCTCCGCACCTTGACTGATGACGAGCGCGACGCCCGCGCCCGCGCCCTGAACGACTCCCGCGTTCGTGAGGAAGAAGACCGCAAGCGCCAGGAGGCCGAGGCCCGCGCCCGCTCCGAGCGTGAAAACCGCGAACGCGCCGAGCGCGAAGCGGCGGAATCCCGCAAGAAGGAAGAAGAAACGCGCCTGCAGCGCGATCTGGAAGCCAAGCGCCGCGCCGAGGATGAGGCGCGCCGTCGCCTCACCCCGGGCGCCGCGCCCGCCGCTCCCGCCTCGACCGAGGGCGAGCATGGCCTGTCCCTGACCCCGTCGGGCAATTCGCGCCGTCCGCAGCAGATCGTCTTCAACACGCCCCGTCCCGCCGCCCCGGCCCCGTCGGCCACGCCGACCCCGGCCGCCGCCGAAGGCCGGACAACGCCCGCCGCTCCCGGCGCGGGCGCCCCCGCGCCGCTCGGCCTGCGCCGCACCCCGATCCAGCCCAAGCTCGCCGTGCCGGCCGTCAAGCCGGCGCGCGGCGCCGAAGCCAAGTCGCGTGGCCGCCTGACCGTCACCACCGCGCTCGCCAGCGACGGCGAGGAGCGCACGCGCTCCGTCGCCGCCTTCCGTCGCCGCACCCAGCGCCTCAAGGGCGTCGTGGAGCAGAAGGAGCGCCTGTCGCGCGAAGTCGTCCTGCCTGAGACGATCACGATTCAGGAGCTCGCCAACCGCATGTCGGAACGCGGCGTGGACGTCATCAAGCTGTTGATGCGCCAGGGCCAGATGCACAAGATCACCGACGTGATCGACGCCGACACCGCCGAACTGATCGCCTCCGAACTCGGCCACACCGTGAAGCGCGTGGCTGAATCCGACGTCGAGGAAGGCCTGTTCGACACGCCGGACGCCGAGGAGAGCCTCGTTTCGCGTCCGCCGGTCGTCACCATCATGGGCCATGTCGACCACGGCAAGACCTCGCTGCTCGACGCAATCCGCCAGGCCAATGTGGTCTCCGGCGAAGCCGGCGGCATCACCCAGCACATCGGCGCCTATCAGGTGCAGTCGCCGCTGGGCGGCAAGATCACCTTCATCGACACCCCCGGCCATGCCGCCTTCACCGCCATGCGCGCCCGCGGCGCCAAGGTCACCGACATTGTCGTGCTGGTCGTGGCGGCCGATGACGGCGTGATGCCGCAGACGATCGAGGCCATCAGCCACGCCAAGGCGGCGGGCGTGCCGCTCATCGTCGCCATCAACAAGATCGACAAGCCCGACTCCAAGCCGGAGCGCGTCCGCGCCGAACTGCTGCAATATGAGGTGCAGGTCGAATCGCTGGGCGGCGACACGCTGGAAGTCGAGGTTTCGGCCAAGCAGAAGACCAATCTCGACAAGCTGCTCGAAGCCATTTCGCTACAGGCGGAAGTGCTCAACCTCAAGGCCGATCCCGAGCGCCCCGCCGAAGGCACCGTCATCGAGGCGCGCCTCGACCGCGGCCGCGGCCCGGTCGCGACCGTTCTGGTCCAGCGCGGCACGCTGGCCGTCGGCAATATCGTCGTCGCCGGCTCGCAATGGGGCCGCGTGCGCGCCCTGATCGACGACAAGGGCGTCAATTGCGTCCATGCCGGCCCGTCCTTCCCGGCGGAAATCCTCGGCTTCGGCGGCGCGCCAGAAGCCGGCGACCGCGTCGCGGTCGTTGAGTCCGAAGCCCGCGCCCGCGAGATCACCGAATATCGCGAACGCCAGAAGCGCGATCAGGCCGCCGCGCGCGGCGGTTCGGCGCGCTCCTCGCTCGCCGACATGATGAGCCAGCTCAAGACTGCGGGCCGCAAGGAATTCCCGCTGGTCATCAAGGGCGACGTGCAAGGCTCGGTCGAAGCGATCTGCGCGGCGCTGGAGAAGCTTGGCACCGACGAAGTCGCGGCGCGCGTGGTCCACGCCGGCGTCGGCGGCATCACCGAATCCGACATCGCGCTCGGCGAAGCCTCCAAGGCCGCGGTCATCGGCTTCAACGTCCGAGCCCACAAGGAAGCGCGCGAGGCCTCGGAAAAGCTCGGCATCGAAATCCGCTATTACAACATCATCTACAATCTCGTGGACGATGTGAAAGCGGCCATGTCCGGCCTGCTCGCGCCGACCCTGCGCGAGACCATGCTCGGCAACGCCGAAATCCGCGAGGTCTTCACCATTACGAAGGTCGGCAAGGTCGCTGGCTGTCTCGTCACCGACGGCGTCGTCGAGCGCGGCCAGCACGTCCGCCTCATCCGCGACAATGTCGTGGTGCACGAGGGGAAGCTCTCGACCCTCAAGCGCTTCAAGGACGAGGTCAAGGAAGTCGCCTCCGGCCAGGAATGCGGCATGGCCTTCGAGAATTACCAGGACATGCGGCAGGGCGACGTCATCGAGTGCTACCGCGTCGAGGAAATCAAGCGGAGTCTCTGATAACATTGCCGAACCGCGATGCGGTTCGGCGCCCCTCGCATCAGCCGAAGGGCGTCCAAAGACGCCTGTCTTTCGACTGGCGTTTGGTCGCAGTCGCTCCCATGCTCGTCCCGCGGGCCGAGCGGGAGGGACGAGCGAGCGCCCCTTCGCCAATACGCAGAGATAATTGCCGCCGCTCAAGGCGGCGGCGCTCTCACGAGGCAAAAATGTCCAGAATTCATCAAAAGGGCGGCGAGCCGAGCCAGCGCATGTTGCGTGTCGCCGAGCTGATCCGCCACGCCGTGGCGCAATTGCTGTCGCGCGGCGAAATCAACGATCCCGATCTCGCCGGGCTGGTCGTCACCGTACCCACGGTCAAGATGAGCCCCGATCTCAAGCTCGCCACCGTCTATGTCATGCCGCTCGGCGGCAAGGCGCAGGACCAGATCGTGACAATCCTTGAGCGCCACAAGAAATATCTGCGCACCGAGGTCGCCCATCAGGTCAATCTGAAATATGCGCCGGAAATCCGCTTCCGGGTGGACGAATCCTTCGCCAACGCCGCCAAGATCGACGCCTTGCTGCAAACGGCCAAGGTCGCGCAGGATCTCGCCGCGCCCGGGCAAGACGGCTCGGAAGACGATCAGGGCGACGGCGCGGAAAAAGGGGACGACGCGCCGTGAACGCGCCGCGCTCCACCCGCGTCGAAGTCAATGGCTGGGTCGTGCTCGACAAGCCGGTCGGGCTGACCTCGACCCAGGCCGTCTCCCGGCTGAAGCGCCTGTTCAACGCCAAGAAGGCAGGCCACGCCGGCACCTTGGACCCGCTCGCTTCGGGCGTGCTGCCGATCGCCTTTGGCGAGGCGACCAAGACCGTGCCCTTCGTGCAGGACGGCGAAAAGGCCTATCGCTTCACCGTACAATGGGGCGTGGAGACCGACACCGACGACACCGAAGGCCATGCGGTCCAGACGAGCGACGCGCGGCCCGACCCCGCCGCCATCGCCGCTTTGCTGCCGAGCTTCACCGGCGAGATCATGCAGCGCCCGCCGGCCTTTTCGGCGATCAAGATCAATGGCGAGCGCGCCTATGATCTCGCCCGCGACGGCGAGACGGTCGATCTCGCGCCCCGCCCCATCACGATCCATGCGCTGCGGCTCGTCGCGGCGGACCGCGACCAGGCGGTGCTGGAGGCCGAATGCGGCAAGGGCACCTATGTCCGCGCCATCGCCCGCGATCTCGGCCGCGCGCTCGGCTGCTACGGCCATGTGACCGCGCTGCGCCGCACCCGCGTCGGCCCGTTCAGCGAAGAGACCTCCGCGCCGCTGGCGGAATTACTGGAGGCGCCGGAACTGGCCCATGAAGACCTGCTCGGCGTCGAGGCTGGCCTGACGGAGCTGCCCTGCCTGTTGCTCGACCGCACGGCGGCGACCCGCGCCCGGCGCGGCCAGTCGGTCATCCTGCGCGGCCGCGACGCCCCGGCCGAAGGCGCCGCCTATGCCGTCTGCGGCGGCGTGGTGATCGCCTCCGGACAGGTTCAAGCCGGCGAGTTCGTCCCGAACCGCGTGTTCAACCTGCCGTTCTAAGCAAACCGGCCGCCATTAAAAGCCTCCTACGCGCGCAAAACGCCTTCGGGCTGGCCCCGCCACAATTTTCGTGTATAAGGCGCACTTCGCCGCCGGCTCGCGCTTGCGGCGGCGCTCGCGTTTGACCTCCCTGGACGACATCCCGGAGCGGCCCCACGCGCAGCGGTTCTTCAACAACGAAAGGACATTCGATGTCGATCACGGCCGAGCGCAAAGCCGCGCTCATTACGGAATACGCCACCAAGCCGGGCGATACCGGTTCGCCGGAAGTGCAGGTCGCCATTTTGACCGAGCGCATCACGAACCTGACCGAGCATTTCAAGTCGCATGTGAAGGACAACCATTCGCGTCGCGGCCTGCTCAAGCTGGTCTCCCTGCGTCGTCAGCTTCTCGACTATGTCAAGAAGGGCGATGAAGCCCGCTACAAGACGCTCATCGGGCGTCTCGGCATCCGCCGTTAAATTTTCCCGCGCGGCCGGCTTGTCCGGCCGCGTTTTTCGATATCGCGGGGCAAAAGCCGCGCAAAAGGGGCCGGCGGCAGGGGCCGCCCGTCCAACCGGACGAAGCGTTCGGGCCATGGCAGGATTGCCAGACGCCGCACAAGGCGACGTCTCGCCGTCTTGCTCATGGTGTGGCGCTTCTCCCATCCACGAAAGACGAAAAAAATGTTCGAGATTCATCGCGAGGAAATCGACTGGTGCGGGCGCAAGCTGACGCTGGAGACCGGCCGCATCGCGCGCCAGGCCGATGGCGCGGTCTTCGCCTCCTATGGCGAAACCACCCTGCTGGCCACGGTCGTTTCGGCCAAGGCGCCCAAGGCCGGCCAGGACTTCTTCCCGCTCACCGTAAACTACCAGGAAAAGGCCTTCGCCGCCGGCCGCATTCCCGGCGGCTATTTCAAGCGCGAGGGCCGTCCCTCCGAGCGTGAGACGCTGATTTCGCGCCTGATCGACCGTCCGATCCGCCCCCTCTTCCCGGACGGCTATCGCAATGACACCCAGGTCGTCGTCACGGTCCTGAGCCATGACCTCGAGAACGACCCGGACATTCTGGCCCTCGTCGCGACCTCCGCCGCCCTGACCTTGTCCGGCGTGCCCTTCATGGGCCCGATCGGCGCCGCCCGCGTCGGCTTTATCAATGGCGAGATCAAGGTGAACCCGACGGTCGACGAGGCCAAGACCTCGGACCTCGACCTCGTGGTCGCCGGCACCGCCGACGCCGTGCTGATGGTGGAATCGGAAGCCAAGGAGCTTTCGGAAGAGACCATGCTCGCCGCCGTCATGGCCGGCCACGCCGCCTTCCAGCCTGTGATCGACGCCATCATCCGCCTCGCCGAGCGCGCCGCCAAGGAGCCGCGCGACCTCGTCCTCGTCGACAAGAGCGAAATCGAAAAGGCCGTCGCCGACATCGCCGAAGCCGAGCTGCGCGAAGCCTACAAGATCACCGCCAAGCAGCAGCGTTACGCCGCCGTCGACGCCGTGAAGGCCAAGGTCACGGCCGCCCTGTTCCCCGCTGACGGCGAAGCCAAGTTCGACAAGCAGAAGGTCGCGGAAGTGTTCCATGACCTGCAGGCCAAGGTCGTGCGCTGGAACATTCTGGACACCCATATCCGCATCGACGGCCGCGATCTGAGCACCGTGCGCCCGATCGTCGCCCAGGTCGGCGTCCTGCCCCGCACCCATGGCTCCGCCATCTTCACCCGCGGCGAGACCCAGGCTTTGGTCGTGGCGACGCTCGGCACCGGAGAGGACGAGCAATACATCGACTCGCTGGAAGGGACCTATAAGGAAAACTTCCTGCTGCACTACAACTTCCCTCCCTATTCCGTCGGCGAGACCGGCCGCATGGGTTCGCCCGGCCGCCGCGAAATCGGCCATGGCAAGCTGGCCTGGCGCGCGGTCCATCCGATGCTGCCGACGGCGGCCGAGTTCCCCTACACGATCCGCGTCGTGTCAGAGATCACGGAATCCAACGGCTCGTCCTCGATGGCGACGGTTTGCGGCGCCTCGCTGGCGCTGATGGACGCGGGCGTTCCGCTGAAGCGCCCGACCGCCGGCATCGCCATGGGCCTGATCCTGGAAGGCGAGCGCTTCGCGGTGCTCTCCGACATTCTGGGTGACGAGGATCATCTCGGCGACATGGACTTCAAGGTCGCCGGCACCGAGCATGGCGTGACCTCGCTGCAGATGGACATCAAGATCGCCGGCATCACCGAGGAGATCATGAAGGTCGCTCTCGGCCAGGCCAAGGGCGGTCGTCTGCACATCCTGCACGAAATGGCCAAGGCGCTTACCAGCGCCCGCGCCGAGCTGGGCGAATTCGCCCCGCGCATCGAGACGATGAAGATTCCGACCGACAAGATCCGCGAAGTGATCGGCTCGGGCGGCAAGGTCATCCGCGAGATCGTGGAAAAGACCGGCGCCAAGATCAACATTGACGACGACGGCACCGTGAAGATCGCCTCCGCCGACGGCAATTCGATCAAGGCGGCGATCGCCTGGATCAAGTCCATCGCCTCCGATCCGGAAGTCGGCCAGATTTACGAAGGCACGGTCGTCAAGACCACCGATTTCGGCGCTTTCGTGAACTTCTTCGGCGCCAAGGACGGTCTCGTCCACATCTCGCAGCTGTCCAGCCAGCGCGTCGCCAAGACCACGGATGTGGTCAAGGAAGGCGACAAGGTGAAGGTCAAGCTGCTGGGCTTCGACGATCGCGGCAAGGTCCGTCTCTCGATGCGCGTCGTCGACCAGACCACCGGCGAGGATCTTGAAGCCAAGGCCAAGGCGGAAGCCAAGGCTGAAGCGGCCGAAGAACAGGCCTGAGCCTCCAACATTCCAAGGAAAAGGCGGACGTCGCGAGACGGCCGCCTTTTTCTTTTGTCCGGGCAAGGCTTTCTTTAATGCCGGCGCGCTAATTTGGGGAGCCAGCTACCTCTCGCGAGACTGAACCCCGTCGATGACGCCCAAAATCGCTGTTTTGATCCCCTGCTATCAAGAAGAAGCCGCCATCGGCAAAGTGGTGCGGGATTTTCGCCGCGCCTTGCCGGGCGCGACGGTCTATGTCTACGACAATAATTCGCGGGACCGCACCGCCGAAGCCGCCAGGGCCGCCGGCGCGATCGTCCGCCACGAAAGCCAGCAGGGCAAAGGCCATGTCGTGCGGCGCATGTTCCGCGACATCGACGCCGACTTCTATCTGATGGTCGACGGCGACGACACTTACGACGTCAGCGCCGCCAACGACATGATCGCGCTCGCGCGAAAAGGCCCCTGCGATATCGTCAATTGCATCCGCCATGAAATCGGCCAGTCAGCCTATCGGCGCGGGCATCGCTTCGGCAATGACGTCCTGACCGGCGTGGTGCGGGGTATTTTCGGAGGTCGCGTGCTCGACATGCTTTCTGGCTATAAATTATTTTCCCGCCGCTTTGTGAAATCCTTCCCGGCGCTGTCCCAAGGCTTTGATATCGAGACCGAACTGACCATACATGCGCTGGAGGCAGCCATGCCCGTCGGCCATGTGCGCGGCCTTTACCGCGACCGCGCCGAGGGTTCGCAGAGCAAGCTACGCACCTATCGCGACGGCTGGCGCATTCTGATGATGATTCTAAAACTGGTGCGTCACGAACGCCCCATGCTCTTTTTCAGCCTGCTCGCTTTGGCCCTCGCCGCCACTTCGGTGGCGATCTCCATTCCGGTCTTCGTCACTTATCTGGAAACCGGCCTGGTGCCACGCATGCCGTCCGCCGTGCTTTCAATGGGAATCATGCTGCTTTCCGCGCTGAGCTTGGTTTCCGGCATGGTTCTGGACACTGTCAGCCGGGGACGTCGCGAGATGCGCTTCCTCGCCTATCTGCAATATCCGCCCTTCCCGATCGAAGACGAAGTCGGCGCCGCCACTCCGGTGGAGCGCACGCCGTTCATGAGCGGTCGCTGAACGTCAATCGTCCAGCGGCGTCACCGTAAAGACATGCAATGGCGTTCCTGTGACCGGCAGCGCGCGCAACCAACCAGGCGCCTGCCCCGCCACGATCTGGGCGGCGAGACTGTCCGCGCCCATGGCATTGTATGCCGCGACATCCGCCGGCGCATCCCAGCACAGCAGCACATAAGCCACGCCGGCCTTGCGCGCCAGGGATTCCGCCAGCGCCGGGGCGCTGCGCAAAATGTCAAGCGCCGCGCGATTGCCGTGATTGTTGCGATGATAGGGAGCGGCCAGAACGCTCAAATGCGTATGGGCAAGGAGATAGGAGCCGGCGGAGACGGGCGCGACGGCAAGGCCGGGCGCGAGACCGGCCAACGGCTCGTAGCTCGCCGAATCGAGACAGGCTGAGGGCCGGCGCCAGAACATGTCCGGCGAATTTTCCGCTTCCGCCGACGGCTTCAGTTCGGGCAGAGCCAAAGCAACTCCGAATGACGACAGGGCGAAGAGAGCGGCAAGACTCGCTGTCGCCGCAAGCGCTTCGCCCCGGCCTGCGAGGCGCCGCCGCAAAGCGGCGACTGGCGCCAACAGGCCAAGCGCCGCAAGCGGCATGGTCGAGGAAAAGACGCGCAAGCACAGGCAGCCAAGGGCAAAACCGACGGCTACGACGCATGCAAGAAACAGCCAACGCACCCGCGCAATTCCCGAGGTGGACAGCATGCCGAAAAGTGCGCCGCACAAACCGATCAGAATCGGGAGCGCCATCAGCAAAGCCCCGCCGGGCGAAACCGCGAAATCCTGGCGAAGCGTCAAATTTTCGCCCACGTGATCGAGCCATAAACTCTTCACCACGGGATCGACACCGGCATAGAGCGGCTGCAGGCAAATCGGCCAGTACAGGACAATTGGCGCCAGACTGGCCACGCCAAACACGCCCAGAGAGGCGATTCGACCTGCGAATGACAATGAGCCCAACAAGGACAACGCCCCATAGGCCGCCGCACCACAAAGCGCGCCAACCAACCAGGGCGCCGACAAAGCATCGCAGGCGGGAACGAACCAGTTGCGTGGCCCAACCGTCATCAAAAATACGACTGTCAGCGTCGGAGCGAGACCGATAGCGAAGGAGCGCAAGAGCTCGCGCGCCTCGGCTCCCCGCAATACGAAAATGAGGCCCGGAGCGCCCGCGATCACCGCAAAAAACGGCATGTTTTCGAGGCCAATGCCGAGAGAGACCGCCATGCAGGCGCCGGCGAGCGCGGCCCAGCGTGCTTGCGCCGGATCGAAGGCGCGGGCGAGCGCCGCGACGGCGAAGAACAACAGCGTGATCTGCGGCGCGTGATGATCGATGCGGCCGGGCGGGAACTGCCAGAAGAACACGCCGCAAAACAGGATGGCGAACACGCCATAGACCCGCGCGGAGGCCCCCGCAAAGATCCGCGCCGCCCAGGCGCCGCCCGAGAGTAAAACAGCGAACATGAGCGTGGGAAAGGCGATCCGCGCCGCGCGCTCGGCCTGCTCCGGCGCCAGGAAGAGCCCGAAGAATTTCAACAGCAGGACGAGCGGAATATCGACGATCCGCGACCAGTGCATGAAGACGCCGCCCGGCGCGTCGAGCCGCCATTGCGTCATGTCGTACCAGCCCTGACCCGCCAGCAGATCGCGGACCTGAACCATGCGCATGGCGTCGTCGGTGTCGAAGAAGCCGCCGGTGCGCCAAACCGTCAGCAGGCGGGACTGTTGCAGGACGAGGGACAGAGCGAGCGCGCAGGCCACGGCCAGCCAGAGCCCGACATTCCCGCGCGCGAGGTGATCCCGCGTCGGATTTTGGGCAGGGGAGCTCGGCTCCGCGTCCGGGGAAACGATGCTCGGCGCCTGATGCAAATGAAGGTCTCCCGCGTCACAGCCGCGACGCGGGAATATGGCGGCAAAAGGCTTAAGAAGCCGCTATTCCAGATCGGCCTTGAGGCTGCCCGGCTGGGGCATGGAGATGGCGTTATAGCCAGCGTCCACGAAATGGATCTCGCCGGTCACGCCGGCCGAAAGACCGGACAGCAGATAGAGCGCCGAACCGCCGACGTCCTCGATCGTCACCGTCCGCCGCAGCGGCGCATGGGCCTTCTGGAAATTGAACATGAAGCGCGCGTCGGCGATGCCGGCGCCCGCCAGCGTGCGGATCGGCCCGGCGGAAATGGCGTTGACGCGGATGTTCTGCGCGCCGAGATCGGCCGCGAGATAGCGCACGCTGGATTCCAGCGCCGCCTTCGCCACGCCCATCACGTTGTAATTGGGCATGACGCGGGTCGAACCGCCATAGGTCAAGGTGAGCAGGGAGCCGCCGTTCGGCATCAGCTTCATCGCGCGCTGCGCGATTTCGGTGAAGGAAAAGGCCGAGATCACCATGGTGCGCGAGAAATTCTCGCGCGTCGTGGCGTCGACATAGCGGCCCTTCAACTCGTTCTTGTCCGAGAAGCCAATCGCGTGGACGATGAAATCCAGCGTCCCCCAATGCTTTTCAAGTTCCGCGAACAGCGCGTCGACGCTGGCGAGATCCTCGACGTCGCAGGGCAAGGTGAGCGTGGAGCCGAGACTCTCGGCGAGCGGCTTCACCCGCTTGCCCAGCGCCTCGCCCTGATAGGTGAAGGCGAGTTCGGCGCCCTCGGCGGCGACGGCCTGGGCGATGCCCCAGGCGATGGAGTGGTTGTTGGCCACGCCCATGATGAGGCCGCGTTTGCCCGTCATCAAGCCCTTGGCGGAAACTGTCATGCGCGCACTCTCGGTCAAGCGTCGATATTTTTGAAGATCAGCGTCGCGTTGGTGCCGCCAAATCCGAAGGAATTGGACAGCACCGCCCCGAGCTGCTGGTTATCCCGACGCTGACGCAGGATATTCATATCGGCGAAGGCCGGATCGAGATTGGCGATATTGGCGCTTTCACAGATAAAATTGTTCTGCTGCATCAGCAGCGAATAGATCGTTTCCTGCACGCCCGCGGCGCCGAGCGAATGGCCCGTGAGCGATTTGGTGGCCGAGATCGGCGGGCATTTGTCGGCGCCGAAGACTTTCCGGATCGCCTCGATCTCCTTGAGATCGCCAACCGGCGTCGAGGTCGCGTGGGGATTGATATAGTCGATCGGAATCTTGCAGGTCTCCAGCGCCATCCGCATGCAGCGCTCGGCGCCCTCTCCCGAAGGGGCGACCATGTCATGGCCGTCGGAGGTCAGGCCATAGCCTGCGAGTTCGGCATAAATTTTCGCGCCCCGCGCCTTGGCGTGCTCATATTCCTCCAGCACCACGACGCCCGCGCCGCCGGCGATGACGAAGCCGTCGCGGTCGGCGTCATAGGCGCGCGAGGCCGTCGCGGGCGTATCATTATAGGAGGACGACATCGCGCCCATGGCGTCGAACAGCACGGACAGCGTCCAGTCCAGCTCTTCGCAGCCGCCGGCGAACATCACGTCCTGCTTGCCATATTGGATCATTTCCGCGGCATTGCCGATGCAATGCGCGGAGGTGGAGCAGGCCGACGAAATCGAATAATTGACGCCCTTGATCTTGAACCAGGTGGCGAGAGTCGCCGAGGCGGTGGAGGACATGGCCTTGGGCACCGCGAAGGGCCCGACGCGCTTGGGGCCCTTGGTCCGCGTAATGTCGGCCGATTCGACGATGACGCGGGTCGAGGGACCGCCCGAGCCCATGATGATGCCGGTGCGCGGATTGACGATATCGGCCGTTTCCAGGCCGGAATCCGCAATGGCCTGATCCATGGCGACATGGTTCCAGGCCGTGCCCGTGGCGTGGAAGCGCATGGCGCGGCGATCGACGAGCTTTTCGGGATCGAGCGTCGGCGCTCCGTGAACCTGGCAGCGGAAGCCCAGTTCCGCATATTTTTCGGCCCGCACGATGCCCGCCCGCGCCTCGCGCAGCGATGCCGTGACCTCCTCGACGTTATTGCCGATCGAAGAGACAATGCCGATGCCGGTGACGACGACGCGCCTCATGCTTTCACTCCTTGTTGGGTGAGCGGCTCTTTCACGGGGCCGCTTTGGGCGCGGGCCTCAGCCCGCGACAGGCTGGAACAGGCCGACGCGCATGTCCTTGACTTCATAGATGCGGACGCCGTCGGCCTCAAGCCAGCCGTCGGCGATGCCGAGGACGAGCTTGCCCTTGAACACGCGCTTCACCTCGACGCCATAGACGACCTTCTTGACGCTCGGCAACACCTGATTGGCGAATTTCACCTCGCCGACGCCCAAAGCGCGGCCACGGCCGGGCAGGCCGAGCCAGCCGAGGAAGAAGCCGGTGAGCTGCCACAGGGCGTCGAGGCCAAGACAGCCGGGCATGACGGGATCGCCCTGGAAATGGCAGCCGAAGAACCAGAGGTCCGGCTTGATGTCGAATTCGGCGCGGACCAGGCCTTTTCCATGGGCGCCGCCCTCCTCGCCGATCTCCACGATGCGGTCGAACATCAGCATCGGCGGCAGGGGCAATTGCGCATTGCCCTGGCCGAAAAGTTCGCCACGACCGCAAGCCAGAAGATCTTCATAAGCGAAACTGGAGCGTTTCTCGCCCATATGGGACATTTCCCCTGTAGTGACGCCGCGCGGCGCGCTTGGGCGCGGCGGCGCAAGATGATGAACCGCGCCTTCTAACACAGCAATCGAGGGGCTGAAAGCCGCGCAAAAAGAAGTAGAAGCCTCGAACGATTCCCGGAATGATGAGCTGCGCCCCGACGCGCCGATATTGCCGCCACTGACGCAAAAGTCTATATCTGGCGATGGCGCGCGGCGATTTGAACCAAGAAAAACCTGCCGCTTCGCCAAGGTGAAAGGTCGTCGTGATGGAGAAAAGAGAGAGCGCGTCCCGCTCGCGGCGGGAGCCCGACAGCGCGGCGAAAGGCCGCAACGCGATTTTCGCCACCACCAAGGCCGGCGCCGAACTCAATGGCTGCCCGCTACATGACCTGCGGCGCAAGCTGAGCGACGCGGGCCTGCGTCCGACCCGGCAGCGCCTGCGCCTCGGCTGGCTGCTGTTTGGCGGCGGCGACCGCCACGTGACGGCGGAACGGCTCTATGAAGAGGCGTTGAAGGCGCGCACGCCGATCTCGCTCGCCACGGTCTACAATACCCTGAACCAGTTCACTTCGGTGGGGCTGCTGAAGGAAGTGACGGTTGACGGCGCCAAGACCTATTTCGACACCAATCTCGCCGCCCACCAGCATTTCCTGACCGAGGACGAAACCCATCTGCTGGTCGATCTGCCGCAGGAGATGATTGATTTCAGCCGGCTGCCGGAGCCGCCCGAAGGCATGGAAATCGCCCGCGTCGACGTGGTGATCCGCCTGCGCCGCAAAACGGACTCCTGAAACGGCGAACCCGCCCGGCCTTGCGGCGGGCGGGCCTTGAGTGATGCCGCCGGCTCAGACGTCCGAGCTGTAATCGTCGTCGCCGCCAAAGAAATCGTCGTCGCCCGAATAATCGGCGTCGGAAAGATTCTGGTCCTTATCCTGCGGCGAATCGAGCACCGACTTGTCCTGATCCTTTTTCGGCGTGTCGAAGAAATTATTCACGATCGTCTCGCCGCCGCCAGTCCCCGAGCCGCCAAGCCCTGTTCCCCCAAGCCCGGTTCCGCCAAGCCCCGAGCCGAGACCAGCGCCAAGGCCGCCGCCCGAGCCATGCCCGCCGCCGAACAGGCCGCGAAGCGAATCAGCCAGCAGCACACCGCCGGCCACGCCAGCGGCCGCGCCCATTGCGTTTTTCAAAAAGCCGCCGCCCTGAGGCTGTTGCTGCTGTGGCGCGCCCCAAGGCGAGGGACCTGGCTGCTGCGGAGACGGCGCATATTGCTGGGCCTGGGGCGCGGCGCCCCACGGATTGGGAGCCGGCTGCGGCTGGCTCGCGGGGCGTGCGGCGCCGCCAAACAGGCCGCCGAGAAAGCCGCCCGAATTTTGCGGCGCGGACTGGGCCTGGGCGTGCAGCTGGCTAACTTCCGCCTCAAGCTGGCTGGCCTGGGCTTGCAATTCGCGGATTTTCTGGTCCGCCGCGCGCAGGGTCTGCTCCTGCACCAGCACCGCCTGCGCCAGCAGATAGGGCGCATAGGGCTGGGCGCGCACGCTGTCGGCGATCAAGGCTTCGGCGTCGCGGTCGCGCGGAGCATTCGCCTGGCTGCGGACGCGTTCGAACAATTCGGAGAGCAACTGGCGTTCTTCGGGCGACATGGCGCATTTCCTTTATGGCGAACGGCGCTTCGTGCTATGGCCGGACGCCCGGAATATGGGCGGCCCGCGCGACGAAGAAAAGGCGGCGCAAGATGAAATTTCCGTCATGTTGCGGCGTATGGGAACACTCGCCCGCCATAGCCGTAAAAAGGCCACAGAAACAGGGAATTTGCGCCAGAACCCGCAAAAACCTTGGCAATCGCCGTCGCATGGTTCTTAAAGGGAAGGCGACGGTCGAGGGAAATTTCGCATCATGAGGCGCAAGACGAGAATTTTGGCCCTTCTTTCGGCGACCGCGCTCTGCGCCGCGCCGCTGGCCGGTTTTGCGCAAAGCGCGCTTTCGCCGACGCCGCTCGCCAACCAGCCGGTCGAGGCCGCTCCAGCGACGCCCGCCCCTACCGCGCCCGCGGCCCCGGCGACGACGACGCCCGCTACCGCCGCGCCAGCGCCCGCCGCCGTAGCGCCCGAAGCCCCCGCGGCTGCGCCCGCTCAAAACCCCGCCGCGCCCGCGGCCGCGCAGGTTGCGCCGGTCAAGCCGAAGCCCAAGCCGGCGCCGCCGCCGCGCGAAATGGCGCTGTCCGACGACCCGACCCCCGTTCTCCAGCCGGAGACCTTCTTCACCACCGCCAAGGCTTCGGAACGCTATGCCGCGATAGTCGACGCGGGCGGCTGGCCGGTCGTGCCCGGCGCGCTCTCGCCCGGCGCCAAGGGCCCGGCGGTCGCGACCCTGCGCCGCCGCCTTGCGGTCGAGGGCGACATCGTCGGCGCCGAAGCCAATGGCGCGGCGTGGACGCCCGCCCTCACCGCCGCGGTCAAGCGCTTCCAGTTTCGCAATGGGCTGAAGCAGACCGGAATCGTCGCCGGCGCGACCCTTCGCGCCATGAACGTGCCCGCCAATGTCCGCTTCAAGCAACTGGCCTCCAGCGCGCAAAGGCTCGCCGGGCTGAACTTCCCCTTCGGCGAAAAATATGTCGCGGTCAATATTCCTTCCACCGCTGTCGACGCAGTCGAAAACAACCACGTCGCGCGGCGCTACGCCGCCATCGTCGGCGGGCCGGAGCATCATTCGCCCGAAATCGCGGCAAAAATCGTCGCGATCAACCTCAACCCGACCTGGACGGTGCCGGTCTCGATCATCAAGAACGAGATCATCCCGAAAATGCGCAAGCAGCCGAACTATCTGGCGCGCGCGCGCATCCGCATCCTCGACGGCAAGGGGCAGGAGATCAATCCGGGCTCGATCAACTGGAACTCGGACAGGGCGACGAATTACACGCTGCGCCAGGACTCGGGCGCGGGCAATTCGCTGGGCCTGATCCGCATCGCCATGCCCAATCCCGACGCCGTCTATATGCACGACACGCCGTCGCGCAATCTATTCGCCAATGACTATCGCTTCCTGTCGCATGGCTGCGTGCGCGTGCAGGGCGTCTATGATCTCGCCGCCTGGCTGCTGCAGGGCGTTCCGGTGAACGGCGCCGCAAATGGGGCCTCTTCGGCGGCGGTCTCGTCCGATCCGCTGCTTGCCAGCGCCGCCGCGACGATTGGGACGGCGCCGGGAAGCACCTCAGGCGGCGCTTCGGGCGCTGGCTGGACCGGCCAGATGATCCAGCAACGCATCGCCTCCGGCGCGCGCGAGGACATCAAGCTGCCGAAGCCCGTGCCGGTGGTCTGGGTCTATATGACCGGCTGGGCCTCCGCCGACGGCACAGTCCATTTCCGCGATGATGTCTATAACGTCGACACCGTAGGGGGCTGAAGGCTCTTATGCCATTTCTCCTTGACCGCGACGCGTCGCGGTCAAGGAATCCCTCGCATCAGCCAAAAGGGCGTCGAGAGACGCCCGTCTTTCGACGGGCTATTGGGCGCAGTCACGCCTAACCAAGACTCACAGGTTCTCACCCGTGAGTCTTGGTATTACTTCGCCTCTGGATTAACCCGCGTCTCGGCCTCGGTCGGAGGCTGGGTCAGGTCGAGCACGACCTTCTTCACGCCATGCTCGCCCGGATCGTCCTGGATGGTGAAACCGAGCGCCTGATTCATCGACAGCATGGGCTGGTTTTCGCTGAGCACCTGGCCCTCGACCGTCTTGATGCCCTCGGCGCGGGCGAATTCGATCATATATTTCATGAGCTTCCAGCCGAGGCCCTGCCCTTTCAGGTCCGAACGCAGCAGGACGGCATATTCGCCATGCTCGTGGTCGGCGTCGAGCATCAGCCGCACCACGCCCAGCATCAGCCCGGTGTTCTCGTCCACTGCGACGCAGACGAAGGACCGCGCATAATCGATCTGGATGAGGCGCGCGATGAAGGCGTGCGAAAACTCCTTCACGGGCGCAAAGAAGCGCAGGCGAATGTCCTCCGGCGAGACATGAGTGAAGAAGACCTTGTACATTTCCTCGTCTTCGGGCCGAACCGGACGCAACTGCACCGGCGTCCCGTTCTTCAGCGTGGTGCGCCGCTCCTGCGCCTTGGGATAGGGCGAGACCGCGAAGCGGGGATTGCAGCCCGAGAGCACGCGGCCCTCCGAAGGCGCGACCAGCGCGCGGGCGTCCACCACCACGACGCCGTCGGAATCGGCCAGGACCGGATTGAGCTCCAGCTCGCGTACTTCTGGAATGTCGGCGGAAAGCTGGGAAAGCTTGACCAGCAGCAGGGCGACGGCGTCGATGTCGGCGGCCGGGATGTCGCGGTAGTCGCGCAGCGCGCGCACCACGCGCGTCTGTTCGATGAGGCCGCGCGCCAGCGACAGGTCGAGCGGCGGCAGGGCCAGCGCCTTGTCGTTAATGACCTCCACCGCCTTGCCGCCGCGCCCGAACACGATGACGGGTCCGAACGTCGGGTCGTCGGTGACGCCCATCACCAGTTCGCGCGCATTGGGACGCCGCACCATCGGATGAATGGTGACGCCGTCCACCTGCGCGTGGGGCGCCTCGATGGCGACGCGCTCCAGCATTTTCCGCGTGGCCTCGACAACCTGCTCGACCGTGCGCAGGTCGAGCACGACGCCGCCGAGGTCCGATTTATGGATGATGTCGCGCGACATGATCTTGACGACGCATCCGCCGTAGCGGCCGAGCACCAGACGCGCCACTTCCGCCGCCTCTTCCGGCGAGCGCGCGAGCCGCGCCGGAGCAATCGGAATGTCATAGGCCTCCAGCAAAGCGCTGATCTCGACGGGCGCCAGCCAGCTGTTGCCGCGCGCGATCGCCTGCTGGACGACGGCCCGCGCCTTTGAGGTGTCCGGCGCGAAATCCACCGGCATCGAGGGCGGCGCCGCCATCAGCGCCTCGCGGGCCTGGCGCCAGTTGACCATATGCATGAAACCGGCGACGGCGCCCCGCTCGTAATGCGGAATGCGCGCCTCCTCGAACACATGGTTGATCGCCTCGTCCGCGCCATACCAGACGGCGAAGACCGGCTTGGCGTTGATCGAGGCGCGGCGATGTTTTTTCACCGCCTCCACCGCCGCCCGGGCCGTCTCCTCGCTGCTGGATAGAACATTGGGCGAATGCATCGCCAGAACCGCGTCATTGGCCTTGTCCTGCAGCACCAGGGACAGGGCCTGGCCATAGTCATCGGCGCCGCCGTCGCCGGCGAGCTCCACCGGCGCCGAGCCGGACCAGCTGGCCGGCAGGATCGGCTTGAGCGCGTCGCGGGTCGCGGGGGAAATTTCGGCGAGCTTGCCGTGGAGGTCGAGCAACTGGTCGATGGCGAGATAGCCGACGCCGCGCCCGTTGGTGACGATGGCGAGCCGGTCGCCATTGAAAGGCTTCACGCGGCCAAGCGCTTCGGCGGCGTCGAACAGCGAGTCGATGTCCGGCACGCGCAGCAGGCCCGCGCGGCGGAAGGCGGCGTCATAGACCTCATCGGTGGTGGCGAGATTGCCGGCATGGGTGCCGGCGCGGCGCGAGGCCTCGTGGCGGCCCGAGCGCACGACAATGACCGGCTTGACGCGGGAGGCGGCGCGCGCGGCGGACATGAAGCCCTTGGAATCCTCCAGTGTTTCCACATAGAGCAGGATCGCGCGCGTCACGGGATCGAGCGCGTAGAAATCGAGCATGTCGTCGATGGAGACGTCGGCCATGTGGCCCAGCGAGGCCATGCCGGAAAAACCGACCTGTCGCGTATGGCCCCAGGCCACGATGGCGCCCATCACCGCCGCAGATTGCGAAATCACCGCGAGGTCGCCCGGCAGCACAGGCTGGGCCGAGAGGCTGGCGTTCAACTTGACGCGCGGCGCGATCAGACCGTGGCAATTGGGGCCAAAAATGCGGATGTCGCGCCGGCGCGCGATGGAGCGCAACTGTTCGAACAGGGAATCGGCGCCGGGCGTGGGATCGTCGGTCATGACGATGACGGCGGGGACCGAAATATCCGCCGCCTCGTTGACAATGGCGGCGACCATGTCCTTCGGCGCGACAACGATCACCAGATCCGGCCGCTCGGGAATGTCGCGCAGCGCCTTGAACGACTTGCGTCCCGCAATCTCCTCATAGCGCGGGTTGACGACATGGAGCAGGCCGGGAAAGCCGGCCGAGACAATATTGTCGAGCACGGCGCGCCCGGTCGAACCGGGACGATCGCTCGCGCCAAACAGCGCCAGGGATCGCGGATGGAGGGCGCGGTCCAGGTGACGGGTGCTCATATATGATCTCCAACTTCGCAAGCGCGAACATAAACGCTTTCGGGCGGCAATTCACCCGCAAAGCCCGGTCGCGCCCGGCTCCGGCCGATTGCCCTTGCACGAAAAGCGCGGCGCGGGTTTAAGTAATATATGAACGAAATCGGCGGGACATGATTCGCGCATTTGCCTCGCGCAAGCTTTGCGATGGATCATTCTTCAATCGGCCGAGGTCACGACGCCAGCCCGGGAACGGCGGCTTCGCGGGAGGAACCATGCTGAACCTGGGAACCATGCTCAACCTGGATTGTCGCAGGCTTTTTCGCTCCGTCTTGCCTGCGGCCGCACTTTTCGCCGCTCTGGGCGCTCCCGCCGCGCGCGCGCAGGACGCCGAGGGCGTCTGGATGCGCGAGGACGGCGCCTCGAAGGTGCAGTTCTCGCCCTGCGGCGCGGCCCTGTGCGGGACCGTCGTCTGGCTGAAAAATCCGAATTCCAAGGCCCATGTCGGCCAGAAGGTGTTTTTCGACATGGCGCGCGCAGACCAGAACAGCTGGACCGGCCAGGCCTTCAACCCCGAAGACGGCAAGACCTATAGCGGCAAGATGGTCGTCAACGGCAAGAAGCTGCGCACCAGCGGCTGCGTGTTCGGCGGGCTGATCTGCAAGTCCATGACCTGGGCGCGCGCGAACTGAGTTTTCCGCGCGCGGGCCGATCAATCGCCTCAATCGCCGATTTTTTTCTGCAGCAGCGCCCGCGCCTCGGAGTCGGGAGCGCCGAACCAGCGATGGCGCACGCCCAGCGACTGTGAGGACAGCAGGCCCGAGGCCTCGGCGCCATCGACGGCGATCAGAAAGGCGACGAAATTGCCGCCGCAATCATGCGGAATGCAGACGGAGCCATAATAAAACGGCTTTCCACGCAGTTTGATGCGCTCCATAGGCGTGGAAACGCCGTTCAGCTGGCCGATCCACGCCTTGTTGCGATATTCGATCGGCGTGACCGCGCGCCAGGCGGCAAAGGCCGCAGGCGTCGCCGTGGCGATATCGGGCGGATAATCCTGCGCCCGCGTGCCGCCAAGCGGCGTCGCCGAGATCAGCAGGGCGAGACAGGCGTTGCGCCAATGGCCGGCATTGCGCATGGAAAACTCCCGACGCGTCGCCGCCCAGCTTACGCCGCTGCGGCCCGCCCGCCAATATTTTTGCGCGCGAGGACGCCAAGTCAGACGGCGGCGAGGCCGCGCTTCAGATCGTCGATCAGATCTTCGACATCTTCCAGCCCCACGGACAGGCGCAACATGCCCTGTCCGATGCCGGCGGCCTGCCGCGCCTCTTCGGTCAGGCGCTGATGGGTCGTGGTCGCCGGATGGGTGACGAGGCTTTTGGCGTCGCCGAGATTGTTGGAAATCTTGATGATCTCGAAGGCGTTGGCCATGCGGAACGCCTCGGCCTTGCCGCCCGCGACGTCGAAGGCGACCATGGTGGAGCCGCCCTTCATCTGGCGCTTCGCCAGTTCATATTGCGGATGGTCCGAACGCCCCGGGTAATAGACGCGGGCGATTTTCGTCTCACCGGCGAGAAAATCCGCGAGCTTGCCCGCGCTGTCCTGCTGCTGGGCGATGCGCAGCGGCAAGGTCTCAAGACCTTTCAGCAGCACCCAGGCGTTGAAGGGCGACAGCGACGGCCCGGTCTGGCGCAGGTAATTATGGATATGGGTCTCGATGAAATCCTTCGAGCCGAGGATGACGCCGCCGAGGCAGCGGCCCTGTCCGTCAATATGCTTGGTCGCGGAATAGACCACGCAATCCGCGCCCAGCTCGAGCGGCTTCTGCATCAAGGGCGTGGCGAAGACATTGTCCACCACTAGCGTGGCGCCAACGGAATGAACGATTTCGGCGATGGCCGGAATGTCGAGCACGCCGAGGGCCGGATTGGTCGGGCTTTCCAGAAAAGCGGTCTTGGTATTGGGCCGCAGCGCCGCTTTCCATGCGCCGAGGTCGTCGCCGTCCACCAGAGTGGTCTCGACGCCGAAGCGGGGCAGCAGATCCGTGATGACATAAAGGCAGGAGCCGAACAGCTGGCGCGAGGCGACGACATGATCGCCCGCCCGCACCTGGGCCATCAGCGCATTGGTCACCGCCGCCATGCCAGTCGCGGTCGCGCGCGCGGCTTCGGCGCCTTCGAGCAAAGCCATGCGCTGCTCGAACATCGCCACGGTCGGATTTCCGAAACGGCTGTACTGGAAGCCCTCGTCCTCGCCGGTGAAACGGCCTTCGGCGACTTCCGCGCTATTGTAGACGAAGCCCTGCGTCAGGAACAAAGCCTCGGAAGTTTCGCCAAAGCCCGAGCGCATCGTGCCGCCATGGACCATTTTCGTGCGCGGGCGCAGGGTCTTGGCGTCGATGGCGGGACGGTCATAGGCGGACATGGCGAACTCCTCACGGCGCAACGCGCCCTGGCTCCTGGAAGCAAAGCGGCCGGCTGCTCGATTTTGGGCAGACCCGGCCTGTTTAGCTGCTTTGTTTAACGTGGCGGCAAGCCGGCCGGCTCAAATGACCACGGTCCCGCTTTTAACGCCGTGGCGACGGCGGGTCAATCTCACACAAACTGCGTCTTTGCCGCTGAACAAACTTGGATTAGGCTCTCGCGCCCCGTAAACAATCGCGGGCGCTTGTTGAGTTTTGGGAGAGGCCCGTGGCTGCGTCGGCGGCGAAACAAGAAGAACAAGGCATTTTCGCCGCCCATCAGATCGCCGCTCTCGCCCAGAGCGGCGCCATCCGCCCGGCCGCGCCGCTGGCGCCGGGCCAGATCCAGCCCGCGAGCCTCGATCTGCGGCTGGGACGGCGCGCCTGGCGCATGCGCGCCAGCTTCCTGCCCGGCGCGCGCAGCGTCGGCGAGGCCATCGCCCGCCACGCCCTGCATGAAATCGACCTCGGCCCCGGCGCGGTGCTGGAAACCAATTGCGTTTATGTGGCGGAAGTGATGGAGAGCCTCGCGCTCGCGCCGGACGTCGCCGCCAGCGCCAATCCGAAAAGCTCGACCGGCCGCATCGACGTCTTCACCCGCGTCATCGCGGACCAGGCCCGCGCCTTCGACACTATCGAGGCGGGCTATTGCGGACCTTTATTCGCGGAAATTTCACCCCGCACCTTTCCCATTCTCGCGCGCAGCGGCTCGCGCCTGTCGCAGATCCGCTTCCGCCGCGGCGCCGCCCGGCTCGATGACGCCGCACATGCGGAACTTCATGCGCGCAAAAGACTGGTCTCGATCGAAAATCCGTCCTTTTCCGGCGGCGTCGCCATTTCCATCGATCTTTCGGGCTTCGGCGACGGGCTGATCGGCTATCGCGCCAAGCGCCACACCGGGCTCATCGACGTGGACAAGCCGGGGTCCTGCGAAATCGCCGAATATTGGGAGCCGGTCTTCGCCAGCGGCGGCGGCGAATTGGTGCTCGACCCAGGCGAGTTCTACATCCTCGCGTCCAAGGAAGAAGTTCAGGTGCCGGCCGACCACGCGGCCGAAATGACGCCCTTCGATCCGCTGGTCGGCGAGTTCCGCGTCCATTACGCCGGCTTTTTCGACCCCGGCTTCGGCGCGACGGAAGCCGCCGGCAAGGGCGCGCGCGCGGTGCTGGAAGTGCGCTCGCATGACGTGCCCTTCATCCTTGAAGACGGCCAGCCGGTGGGGCGCCTGGTCTATGAGCGCATGGCGGAGGTTCCGCATGATCTCTACGGCGCAGGTCTGGGCTCGAATTATCAGGCGCAGGGCCTGAAACTGTCGAAACATTTTCGCGCGGCCCGTTGAAGGCCGCGTCCGATCCGGCTATGAGAGTCGGGAGCGCGGGCGTAGTTCAGTGGCAGAACGACAGCTTCCCAAGCTGTATGTCGTGAGTTCGATTCTCATCGCCCGCTCCAACCACATCTGATTGATTTTAAATAATTTTATTGCAATGGCGCGACACGCCTCTCGCCTCGCGTAAATGTTATGTCGCCACCATGCCGCCACCGAAGCGATTCGCGACAAAATCGGATTGGTCGCCATCGCACCATTTCTGCGCGACGCCACCTGCTACTCCTGGCAGCATTCTGGCGCCATGGCCTTCGATACGATCGGCCTGCCGGACGAAACTAACCGATTCCCTGACATTTGCCGCGCCAGGCGGCTCCGCCGTGTGGCCTATTGCGCGCAAGGCGGCGCTGTGACGCCTGATTGGTTGGGCTATCGAGGATACGACGAAATTTGGTATGGTCTATGTTCCCGCGTGCTTCTTGTTCGGAGCGGTGGCTGTGAAAAAGATCGTCGCGATCATCAAACCGTTCAAATTCGAGGAAGTGCAACAGGCCCTGCAGGAGTTTGGCGCCCAAGGCGTAACCGTGACTGAGGTCGAGGGCATCGGTCGCCAACTGGGTCACACCGAACTATACCACGGCAACCCATACGTGGCCGATTTCCTTCCAAAGGTGATGATCGAGGTCATCGTACCAGACGAAAAATTGGACGAAGCGATTCTGGCGATTCACAAAAGCGCGCAGACCGGCCATATCGGCGACGGAAAGATCTTCGTGATCCCGATCGAGCAGGCGATCCGCATCCGAACTGGCGATATCGGCCCCGACGCGGTCTAACCCCCCAAAAACGAAACGGGCCGTTGGTACGTCCGCACCAATGCGCCGCGTCCGGCGAGCGCGACTATTTTTGCCTCAGGGCGCACAGCGTCGGCGGGTCGAGGCCGGAATAGCCAGTTTGCCGCTTTCGGCGCCAGCGGAAAATAGCGACCTATGAGCTTGGTGTTCGTGCTGTGGACTAGATCACAGTCGTTGTCTCCAATTTGCGTATCGTCTCCTCGGCGACTGGGAAAATCAGCCGTCAACCATCTTGGCGCGATGCGCCAAAAGGAGGCGCTATGACGATTCGCTTTTCGAAATTCACCGTGCTGGGCCTCGCCGCCATTCTCGGCGGCGCGACGGCCCTCGCCACGAATATTGGTCTCGTTATGGGCGGCGCCTGCCGCTCCACGTCGACTCTTGCGCAAGCGATCCCGCCAGCCTCGACAGCTTCCAATCAGGCCCCCGCGTCAGCTCCGCCGGAAATGATGAAGATCGTGCCTGCAGAGGTGATTGAGTCCCACCCCCAAGACTTCATCGGAACCGGGGATCAAAGCGCAGGCTACTGGACCCCGCCTTGATTCGAAATGCTTTCGTCGTGCGATAACGAAAAACCCCGCAGCCGGCTTTCACCGTGCGGGGCATGCTATCTAGAACGCCAGGATTTGAGACAGCCTGATCAAGAATGCCAATTCGGGCCGTCTATACCGACGAGCTGATCAAAGACGATTCCTAGGTTCTCGGGGAAGATGTTTGTCGCCTCGCGCACAAGAGGAGCTTGGAATGTGCCAGGTAGAAGCGCTCCGAAACAATCGATCGTGAAGCGGCCATTCGGCTGAACGGATATATCCACGATCCTCACGTGACTTGGGTTTCTTCGGCTCAATTGGAAGGTAACGTGCGCCGTATCAAAAGTGAAATCACGTGCGCCGATCACAGCGAGATGTTCGTCGCCGCCGAGTCGCGCCTTGATGCCGTCGAGAGAGATTTGGGCAAGCATTGGCTTTCTCCCATCTCAAAAATCTGTGCGCAGTATTTCTGGTCCAGTTGTTATCAAAGGGTTACATAGGCTGCTAAAGGGCGCGTAACCTTTTTAGATTCAATTTGAACGATGCACGATAAAGTGAAACGCCCGCCAGTACATCCGTGGCGGGCGTATTGCAGTTGCGGGACGGGAGGCTGGCCCGCGTCTTTGAACCCTGCGCCCGAAAGCTTGCCAGGGCCTTACGAAAACCGATCGCCGGTACGTCCGCGGCGACCCGTCAGTTGGCTTGAGCCGATGGGAAGGAAAGCTCATCGTGGATTCGATGTGGGGGCACATTCTCACTTCGACAAGAGCGCTTCCCGTTGGAGCGCGGGCGTCGTCGCTGTTTGACCATTGGATTGATTTCAGCGAGCGGGGTTTGCGATAGTGACGACCGAGTGGACGTTTCTAAAGGATGAATGGTAGCGAGGTCGCCAGCTTATCGCGACGCCGCCGCTGCTTTGGCGAGCGTTGCTTCTTGATGGGCGGGCTTGGCGCTAACCTTCTCGGTCGGAATCTCCACATCGATTTCAAGTGTGGAAACGGAGCCTGCCTGACCCATCTTGACGGTCAGAGCTTCTGGCGCAATCTCAACATGTTTCGCGATGGTCGCCAATATTTCGTCCCGCAGAATAGCGATGAGATTGCGAGGCCCCAGTGTGATTCGCTCATGCGCGAGCAGAATTTGCAACCGTTCACGCGCGACCGGCGCCGTGCCGCGAGGCTTGAAGAAGTTGAGTAGGTTCATGCCGCCCTCCGGCCGAGAATGCGGTTGAGGAAAGACTTCTTTTCGCCGGGAATAACCATGGGGATCGTTTCGCCCATAAGGCGACGCGAGGCGTCCTCATAGGCCCGCCCCGCCAGGCTCGTCGACCCGTTCATCGTGATGGGAGCGCCGAGATTGGAAGCGCGCAGGATGTCCTCGCTTTCGGGAATGATCCCGAGCAAAGGAATTGAGAGGATGTCGAGCACGTCGGCGACGCTGAGCATTTCGCCGCGGCTCGCGCGTCCAGCGTCAAAGCGGGTCAGCAGCAACTGCTTGTCCATGCGCAGACCTTGTTCGGCGCGAAGCGTTTTGGAATCCAGCAATCCAATGATGCGATCCGAATCGCGAACCGACGACACTTCCGGGTTTGTGACCACCACCGCCTCGTCGGCGAAGCGCATCGCAAGCAAAGCTCCCCGTTCGATCCCGGCAGGACTGTCGCAGAGAACCCAGTCGAACATGCCGCGCAATTCACCTATGACCTTTTCGACACCTTGTTCCGTCAAGGCATCCTTGTCACGGGTCTGCGAGGCGGCTAGCAGGCTCAGCGTTTCGATGCGCTTGTCGCGGATCAGCGCCTGGGGCAACTTGGCGTCGCCCTGGGCGACGTTGATCAGGTCATAAAC
Source organism: Rhodoblastus sp. (assembly GCF_019449565.1). Classification (GTDB taxonomy): domain Bacteria; phylum Pseudomonadota; class Alphaproteobacteria; order Rhizobiales; family Beijerinckiaceae; genus Rhodoblastus. The sequence goes on from NZ_JAGRPM010000057.1 coordinate 159,284, forward strand.
AACGCGACGCTCTGCGCCCATCACCAGATCGAGATTGCGGAGCCCGACATCGAAATCGACGACACATACCCGCTTGCCGCTCTTGGCCAAAGCCGCCCCGATAGAAGCCGTCGAGGTCGTCTTTCCCACTCCGCCTTTTCCTGACGTCACCACAACGACTTTGCTCATCGCACACCCCTTTCAATTCAAAATTCGGAATTTCAGGTAGCCTTCGGCCAGGCGGATCTCGAGACTTTTACCCTCGGTCTTTGGGTCCATATTTTCGGCAGTCGCATAGGCGCCGCCGATGCAAAGCAGTTCGGCTCGCGCTTCAGTGCAAAAAATGCGCGCATCGGGCGTGCCGGACACGCCCGCGATGATGCGGCCCTGCACCGCTCCATAAATATGGACAGATCCGCCCGCAATGATTTCGGCGCCTGAAGCCACGCGGCCTATGATAGTGATGTCGCCCTCGAGATTGGAGATCGTCTGTCCCGAGCGCACCGGCGCATCGATGATCAATGTCCGGCTATGGGCTGCGGGCGGCCGCTCCACCGCGGGAGCCTTGCTTTCAGCTGGAGCTTCCGGTTGATCGACAGGCCGTCCTCCCGTCACATTAGGCGGCAGATGCGGACCGACCAAAGACCGGCTGGCGCCTTCTGCGCCCATGACGCGGATATGGCGGCGCGCCAACTGGCTCAGCAGGTCACGATAATCCATGAGAGAAATATCGGCCTGGGCCATGTCTAGGATGATGGGCTTATTGGCAAAAAAATTCGGGGAGCGGGCCAGCCAGCCGTCCAGCGTCTCGAGCCACTCGACCAAGGGCTCAACCGGCTGCAAAACGAACGCTATCAGCGAATGCGTTCTCAGGTTCAGCGTGGCAGGAGAGCGCACATGGGCGTTCATCGATGCATCCCGTTTGTGTTTCATTAACCATGCATTGCAATGGTTTACGAAATGTTAACGACGCTGATGGCGTCTTCATGGGGCTTTCAGAAAGCAGTGGCAATCTCAAGAAATTATAGAAATCCTATTTCCCAAGCTGTATGTCGTGAGTTCGATTCTCATCGCCCGCTCCAATTCCCCAAAGGCGCAGCTCTCCTGGGTGGCGCCGCTCTGCTCGGTGGCGCGCCGCCTGGAAAAAATGCTAAGGGAGCGGCCCCGACGCCGGATGATCCGCCCTTGCACCGCGCCTTTCCCGCATTTTGCTCTTTGCTGAGTCTGCTCGCGCTGGCTCTGTCGGCTCTGACTTGCGCAACCCGCCCTGCGGGCGCCTTCGAGGGCCGCGCGTTCGGGCGCGACGGATTGTGGCGCATCGTTCACGGAATCTGCGCGCCGGTCAGCCGGGTCACCGGGGTCGTTCTGCCCTGCCTCGCGGTGGATCACGACAAGGGTTCCGCGACCTTGCGCGCCCCCGACGACGACACCCATATCATCGTCACGCCGCTGGAGAAGATTTCGGGCGTCGAAAGCCCGTCCCTGCTGCGGACCGACACGCCGAATTACTGGGCCAACGCCTGGAGCCAGCGTGACTGGGTGGTCCAGGGCGCCGGCCAGCAGCTGCGCTGGAACGATCTCGGCATGGCGGTCAATTCGCGTCCGGGGCGCAGCCAGGACCAGCTCCATATCCATGTCGATTGCGTGCAGCCCACGGTCCGCAAGGCGCTGGCCCACGCGGTCAATGGGCAGAAAAGCTGGTTCGATCTCGATCTGCGCCCCTCCGCCGGGCATTATCGCGCCCGGCGCCTGAAGGAAGGCGATCTCGACCAGAACATCTTCCGCATGGTGGCGACGGAAATTCCCCACGCCAAGGACGACATGGCGCGCCAGACCATCGCCATGATCGGCGTCGAGGATGCGAAATACGGGCGCGGCTTCATCCTGCTCGTCGCCGGGAACGGCGGCCACGCGGAAGAACTGCTCGACCATCAATGCCGCGTCGCGCGGGGCTGAACCCGCCTAATTGAGACATTTGCTTTTGGCGCCCCGGTTGCTAATGACACCGCGACGGGCGAACTTCGCCCAAGAACTCCCTTTCCCGATCGATCGAGGCTCCCGATGCCGATCTACGGCTATCAATGCAAGAAATGCGGCTCATCCTTTCAGACCCTGGTGCGCGGCGGCGAAGAACCGGCTTGCCCCTCCTGCGGCGCCGTCGAGCTGGAGCAGCAATTATCCCTCATCGCCACGCCGGCGCGCGGCGGCGACAGCGACGCCCCGGCGGCTTGCTCAAATGCCGGCGCCGGCCCGTCCTGCGCCGCCTGCCCCGGCGCGTCGATGTTCGGCTGAGGAGGCCAAAATCATGGCGGAGCGCGGCAGCCTCAGCGCCATGAGCCGCGTCGGCTGGGTCATCGGCGGCGCCTTCGCCTATTACGCCTTGCCGATCTGGGGCTGGGGCGGCTTCGAGCCTTTCCTGCTCCACCCCGCCTTCTGGGCGCTAACCATCGTCTATTTCGGCCTCGCCGCCATCGCCTTGTTCTGCGGCGGCAATCTCTCGCCCGGAATTCGCGAGGATCGCGACAATCGCTGGGTGCTTCCCGCTTTCGCCATTCTCGGCCTCGTCAACGGCTATTTGCCCGCCTGGGGCGACCGGCATGACATTCTTTCGCTCGGCGGCGAAGGGCTTCGCTGGAGCGGCGTAGGCCTGTTCGCGATCGGCGGCTGGCTGAGGCTTTGGCCGGTGGCCGTGCTCGACGACCGCTTTTCAGGCCTCGTCGCCATCCAGCCCGGCCATCGCCTTGTGACCGACGGGATCTACCGCTTCATCCGCCACCCCTCCTATCTCGGCCTTATGCTCGGCTCGCTGGGCTGGGCTTTCGTCTTCCGCTCCGGCCTCGGACTCATCGTCACGGCCTTGACGTTGCCGCCGCTGCTCGCGCGCATCGATGCCGAAGAAAACCTGTTGCAGGCGCATTTCGGCGCGGAATACGCCGCCTATCGCGCGCGCAGCTGGCGGATGATCCCCTTTATCTGGTAAGCGCCGATGCAAGCAGGCGCCCGGGTTTTCGCCTATCGGCGCCGGGAAAATCGCGGCTATATTGACGTGAATGCGCGACCGCGCGAAAAATTCGGGACCTCTCCATGAAGACCATTCTCGTCACCGGCGCCACCGCCGGGTTCGGCGCAACTTTCGCCCGCCGCTTCGTCAAGGACGGCCATCGCGTCATTGCGACGGGCCGGCGCGTCGAGCGCCTGCAGGAGCTCGCGCAGGAACTCGGCCCCGCCGTGCTGCCGCTGGCTCTGGACATGACCGACGCCAAGGCCGTGGACGGTTTCGTGGACTCGCTTCCCCAGGAATGGCGGCAGATCGACGTGTTGATCAACAACGCCGGACTCGCGCTCGGCCTCGGACCGGCCTGGGAATCCGACCTTTCCGACTGGGACCGGATGATCGCCACCAATGTCTCCGGCCTCGTCCACCTCACCCGCGCGGTGCTGCCGCAGATGGTGGCGCGCAATGATGGGCTGATCATCAATCTCGGCTCGGTCGCGGGCGACTATCCCTATCCCGGCGGCCACGTCTATGGCGCTACAAAAGCTTTCGTGCTGCAATTTTCGCTGAATTTGCGCGCCGATCTCGCCGGGCTGAACGTCCGTGTGACCAATATCGAGCCGGGCATGGTCACGGGTTCGGAATTTTCGAAGGTGCGCTTCGCGGGAGACGATTCCAAGGCCGATGCGGTCTATGCCGGGACCAAATCGTTGACGCCGGAGGACATTGCCGAAACCGCCGCCTGGCTGGTCGGGCTGCCCCCGCATGTCAATATCAACCGGATCGAAATGATGCCGACCTGTCAGGCCGCCGGCCCGTTCATAGTGAAACGGGGCTGATTTTCGAAACGGGGCTGATTTTTATATTGCTGATCGCGGCAACCGCGATCAGCAAAGTTTTCGTGTCAGATGGTCGACGCTCAAATCGCGCCATTGATCCATTTGGCGAGTTCGCCCTTGGGCGCGGCGCCGACTTTCTGCGCAGCGACCTTGCCGTCCTTGAACAGCATCAGCGTCGGGATCGAGCGGATGCCGAGCTTGCCGGCGACGGCCGGGTTCTCATCGACATTGAGCTTCACGATCTTGACCTTGCCGGCGTAATCCTTGGCCAGCTCTTCGAGCGATGGGCCGATCATTTTGCACGGGCCGCACCATTCCGCCCAGAAATCCACGACAACCGGCTCCGCGGACTTGATGACATCGGATTCGAACGTGGCGTCGGTGACTTTTTCGGTGGACATGAGAACCTCGCGTGCGGCGGGATGCGAATCCCTGGGCCAGTGGGAAAGTTGAAGCCGAAAGTAGGTAGGCCGACACTGAGCGTCAAGCGCGCCAGCGCCGCACCTTCCTTGCGTCGAAGCAAGAGCAAGACTCACGCCGGAAAGACGCCCTTGGTGAGAAATTTCCGCGCCTTGTTGTTGCGCTGGCCTTTGTCGGTCCCTTTCAAAACTCCCTGGCGACGGCCCTCGCCCCCTGCGCCTGTGCCGGCCGGCTGCCATTGCGGCACCAGCTGGTGCTTGCCGGGGCCGATGAGATCGGCGCGGCCCATGGCCTTGAGCGCCTCGCGCAGCATCGGCCAGTTTTCCGCGTCGTGATAACGCAAAAATGCCTTGTGAAGCCGGCGCTGGCGCAACCCCTTGATGGCCGAGACCTGCTCGGACGCCCCATGCCGCACGGGCTTGAGCGGGTTGAAGCCGGAATGATACATCGCCGTCGCCAAGGCCATGGGCGAGGGCAGGAAGGTCTGCACCTGATCGGCGCGATATTTGTTGCGCTTCAGCCAAAGCGCGAGATTCATCATGTCTTCGTCGCTGGTGCCCGGATGGGCGGCGATAAAATAGGGGATGAGGAAATATTCCTTCTTGGCCTCGCGCGCGGCCTTGTCGAACATTTCCTTGAACGTGTCATAAGCCCCGATGCCCGGCTTCATCATCTTGGACAGCGGGCCGCCTTCAGTATGTTCGGGCGCGATCTTGAGATAGCCGCCGACATGATGCGCGACCAGCTCGCGCACATAGGCCGGGCTTTTCACGGCCAGATCGTAGCGCACGCCGGAGGCCACCATCACCTTCTTCACGCCCTTGATCTCGCGGGCTTTCCTGTAAAGCTCGATCAGGGCGTCGTGGCTGGTGTTCAGGTTCTTGCAGATGTCGGGATAGACGCAGGAGAGCCGTCGGCAGACGCTTTCCGTCTCCTTGTCCTTGCAAGCCATGCGATACATGTTGGCGGTCGGCCCGCCGATGTCGGAAATGATCCCGGTAAAGCCTTCGCCCTTGTCGCGGATCTCCTCGATCTCCTTGAGGATCGAATCCTGCGAACGACTCTGGATGATGCGGCCCTCGTGCTCGGTGATCGAGCAGAACGAGCAGCCGCCGAAACAGCCGCGCATGATGGTGACCGAATGGCGGATCATCTCCCAGGCCGGGATTTTCGCTCCCTCATAGACGGGATGCGGCGCGCGGGCGTAGGGCAGGCCATAGACCGCGTCCATCTCCGGCGTGGTCAGCGGAATGGGCGGCGCCGTGAGCCAGACTTCCCGGCCGCCATGTTTCTGGACCAGCGGGCGGGCGTTGCCGGGATTGCTCTCCCGATGCAGAACGCGCGAGGCGCGGGCGTAGCTTTCCGGCTCCGCCACGACCTGCTCGAAGCCGGGCAGGCGCACGACGACATTGTCGCCCTTGACGTGAACGCCCTCGTCGCCGTCGAGATCCTCCGCATGGGCCTCGGTCCAGCCTTCGGGCGTGGCGTCGCGCATGAAGGCGAGCCCGCGAATGTCGGAAAAATCCTGCGCCAAGCCCTTTTTGGCGATGCGATGGGCGACATCGACCAGCGCCCGCTCGGCATTGCCGTAAAGCAGCAGGTCCGCCTTGGAATCCATCAGGATCGAGCGGCGGATCTTGTCCGACCAATAATCGTAATGGGCGATGCGGCGCAGCGAGGCCTCGATGCCGCCAATGACGATCGGCGCGTCCGAAAAGGCCTCGCGGCAGCGTTGGGCATAGACGATGACCGCGCGATCCGGGCGCTTGCCGCCCTCGCCATGCGGCGTATAGCTGTCGTTGTGACGCAGCCGGCGATCCGAGGTGTAGCGGTTGACCATCGAATCCATATTGCCCGATGTCACGCCGAAGAAGAGATTGGGCTTGCCCAGCTGCTTGAAGGCTTCCGCGTCCTTCCAGTCCGGCTGCGCGATGATGCCGACGCGAAACCCCTGTGCTTCGAGCAGGCGGCCGATGATCGCCATGCCGAAGCTCGGATGATCGATATAGGCATCGCCCGTGACCAGCACGATGTCGCAGCTATCCCAGCCGAGCGCCTCCATCTCCGGGCGCGACATGGGCAGAAAGGGCGCCGTCCCGAACCGGTGCGCCCAATATTTGCGATATGAAAACAATGGCTTGGCCGCGTGCGCGGCAATTTTCGGCTCGGACATGGACTCTTTGCTGAATAGGCGGCGTGACGCGGCGCGCTAAAATCTCGTTTCGCGGCGAGGCTCGTGTGCGGACGGGTCCCATAGCGCGATTTTTTCAAGAATAGCAATTTTGGAGGGAAAAATGGCGAAATTCTTTGTCACCGTCCGTTCCGTCGATGGCGACGCGTTCGGAACCGCGCTTGGCGCGATCCGCTACCTTGTTGTCCCCGATGGCGAGGAACCCCGCCCCTCGCACCGCGTCGGCCTGCGCGACTGGATCGCGCGAATCATGGCGAGCTTTCAGCGCGACGGGAAGGGAAGCGCCTTTGGCGACGCGCTGTTTTTCGTCCACGGCTACAATACTGGCGCCGCCGACGTCGATGCGGCGCATCGCGCCATTGTCGCCGGACTGGCGGGTCGCATGACGGTCACTGTCATCAGTTTCGACTGGCCTTCGGCCGACGAGACCTTCGCTTATCTGCCCGATCTGGACATTGCCAAAAGAACGGCGATCGATCTGGTCAACGCCGCAATCAAACCGTTGCTCGCTGCGCAAACGCAGGATTGCCGAGTCGCCATCCACGCCCTGTGTCACTCCATGGGCGCCTATGTGTTGCGCGAGGCGCTCGACCATGCCGACGACGGGATCAAGACGGGAAGCGGCTGGACGCTGAACCAGCTGGCGCTCATCGGCGGCGACGTCGACGCCGATGATTTCGTCGCCGGCAACAAGGACACCGAGAGCATGCTGGGTCATGCCTATCGGCTGACCAATTATTTCAACCGCCACGACGAAATTCTGCAAATTTCCAACGCCAAATGGGTCGGCGTCGCGCCGAGGCTCGGCCGCGTCGGCCTGCCGCCGAACGCGCCGTCGAAAACCGTCAATGTGAATTGCAGCGCCCATTTCGAGACCCTGACGCCGCCGGCTCCAGATCCGCTCTCGGTCGCGCGCTTTTCCCACAGCTGGTATTTCAACGACGCGCATTTTTACGCCGACCTCGCGCAAACCCTGATCGGCGCGCAGGACCGGCTGGTCGTCGCCGGACGCGGCCGCGACGATGAAGGCAATCTCACGCTCGGAGCGTGAGAATCACCGGCCCTCGCCCTGTGCGGCCAAAGCTGCGATCCCCTCGCGGAAGGTCGGGAAGGCCAGCTCGACGCCGAGGTCGGCTTTCATCCGCATATTGGAGACGCGCTTGTTCTCGCCGTAAAAGCTGCGCGCCATTGGCGTGAGTTCAGCGGCGACGAAATCCTGTTCCGGCGGCGGCGCGACGCCCAGCAGGATCGCGGCGTAAAGCACGACATCCTGCGGCGGCGCCGGCTCGTCGTCAGTGACGTTGTAAATCCCGGCCGGCGTATCAGAGAGCAGACAGGCGTCGATGGCGCTGGCGATATCGGCGACATGGATGCGGTTGAAAACCTGTCCGGGCTTGACCAGCCGCTTCGCCGTCCCTTCGCGCAGCTTCACCAGCACATTACGGCCCGGACCGTAAATGCCCGACAGCCGCAGAACATAGACTGGTTTGCCGGCGCGCGCGCCGAGAGCAAGCCATTGCGCTTCGACTTCCAGCCGCGTCCGGCTGCGCGCATTGCTCGGCCGCGCCTCGGCGCTCTCGTCGATCCAGTGGCCGCCATGGTCGCCATAGACGCCGATGGTCGAGAGATAGACGATCTTCTTCAGGCGCGGCGCCGCCGCGATTTCGGCCTCAAGCCGCCGCAGCACGGGATCGCCCATCGCGTCGGGTCCGGCGCTGACGAGCAGCGCGTCGGCCTCTTGCAGCGCGCGGCGCAGGCGCGCGTCGACCGCCTCCGCCGCGCCGTCGAAGGGCAGCATCCTGACGCGGCCGATGGCCTCGCCCTGCGGCGCGCGAGTCGTGCCGGTCACCTGGTCGAAATGCGCCACGGCTTGGGCGGCGTAAAAGCCGGCGGTGTAGCCAAGTCCGAAAATGAACAGTTTCACAGGGTTAGCCCCCATTCCCATTCGGCGCGAACGTCCGGATCGCTCTCTCGCCCGCCGCGCGCCTCGGCGAGGGTGATGAATTTTTCGCGCGAAAGCAAACGCGCCAGCGCCCAGACCGCCATGCCGCGCACCAGCGGCGATTCATGCGCCAGCCGCGCTTCCGCGAGAGGGGCGAGCGACAGATCGCCCGAATTTCCGATCGCGACCAGCACATTGCGGAGAAAGCGCGCAAAGCCGATGCGCTTGACCGGCCCGCCGGCGAATTTCGCGCGAAACGCCGCGTCGTCCAACGTCGCCAGTTCGGTCAGCGGCGGCGCGACCAGATCGGCGCGAGCCTGCAATTTCGCCTCGCGCGCGGTTCTGGCGAATTTGTTCCAAGGGCAGGCGGCGAGGCAGTCGTCGCAGCCATAAATGCGATTGCCGATCTTCTCACGCAAAACGCGCGGAACCTGTCCCCTGGCCTCGATGGTAAGATAGGAAATGCACAGCCGCGCGTCGATCTGGTAAGGCGCGTCAAGCGCGGCGGTTGGGCAGGCGTCGAGACAGGCGCGGCAATGCCCGCAGCGATCGCCTTCCGGCGCATCGCGCGGCAGATCGAGCGTGGTGAAAATGCTGGCGAGGAAAAGCCATGAGCCGAAATCGCGCGAGACCAGATTGGTGTGCTTGCCCTGCCAGCCGAGCCCAGCCGCTTCGGCCAGAGGCTTTTCCATCACCGGCGCGGTGTCGACGAAGACCTTGACCTCGCCCGCCTCGCCCAACTCCCTTGCGCGCGCCAGAACGGCGCCCGCGAGCAGTTTGAGCTTGCCCTTGATGATGTCATGATAATCGCGATGCCGCGCATAGACGGAAATATTCCCGGCCGATTTTTCCGCCAGCGCCGCGAGCGCGTCGCCTTCCGGCCCGTAATTCATTCCGAGCAGGATGATCGAACGAACTTCAGGCCAGAGCTTTTGCGGTTCCGCGCGCCAGTCGCGCCGCTCGGCCAGCCAGTCCATGTCGCCGTGGCGGCCCTCGGCGAGAAAACCTTCCAGCCGCGCAGGCGCCTCTGGAATGGCGTCCGGCCCCGCGACCCGGCAGAGGTCGAAGCCAAGCCGAGCGGCCTCCGCGTGCAGAAAGGTCAGAAGTCGACTTCGGCGTAGTTCGGATTGATCGCCACGCCCGGCACGCGGTCCGCCAGCAGCGGGCGGAAGCTCGGACGGCTCTTCAGGCGCTGATACCATGATTTGGCCGGCTCTTCCTCGTCCCAGGGCGCGTCGCCGAGGAAATCGACACAGGATAGATGGGCCGCGGCGGCGAGATCGGCATAAGTCATCCTGTCGCCCGCCAGCCATCGGCGCGTGGATTCCAGATAGGAAATATAGCGCAGATGATAGCGCACATTAGTCCGCGCCGCGCGCAAAACATCCATATCGGGCGCGCCGCCGCCGATTTCCGTGGCGGTGAAGCGCTTGTAAACCTTTTCGGTCACCAGCCAGTTCGTGACTTCGGAAAAGAATTTCTCGTTGAACCAGGCCGTCAGCCGGCGGACTTCCACCCGCGCGACGGGCGAAGGCGGCAGCAGGCGATGGTCGCCGAGGCGGTCGCCGAGCGTTTCGTCGAGCCATTCGGCGATCGCCGCCGCACCGGGCACGACAAGCCCGCTGTCTTCGACAAGGACCGGCGTCTGCCCCGCCGGATCGAGCATCAGGAATTCCTGGCGCCGCTCGTGGACCCGCTCCTCGATCAATTCGACCTCAACGCCATATTCGCCGAGGGCAAGGCGGACAAAACGCGAATGGGGGCAGAGCGGATGGTGATAAAGCTGAGGCATGCCTGATCTGATTCAACCCGTGCGACCTTGCGGTCGGGCCAGAACCTATAGAAGCGACGTCGCGCGCTCACAAGAACTGTTACGAGGAGTAAGGTTAACAAATTCTGACGCGAACCATGAGCTAAGCCGCAGAAACGCCCGTCCGGACGCCTCTAGACGCCCAGCATGTCGGCCAGCTTGTGCAATTCATGGGCGTCGAGATAATTGCTTTCGCAAAAGCGGCGGGCCAGCGAGAAATCGAAAGCGCTCCAGCCCGGCAAGCCGGCGACCGAGGGGTCGCGGTCGAGCATCTGGATCTGAGGGGTCTGACGCAGGCGGGCGCACAGATCCTCATCCTCGTTTCCGTCGAGCCATCCTTCCAAATCCATTGGACCCAGCATGACAGTCCCTTCCGTGGGAAAGAGCTGTCTTGTCGCAGCTTGATCGGATCGTTCATATGACAACCCGATGACAAGGGCAAGCCGGCGTCCCGCTCAAGCCCGCGCGGAGGCGGGCGCGGTCGTCTTTTCCGGAAAGCCGCAGAGGTCGGCGATGGGACAGCCGGGGCAATCGGGTTTGCGCGCCTTGCAGATATAGCGGCCGTGCAGGATCAGCCAGTGATGGGCATGGAGCAGAAATTCGTCCGGCACGATCGCCAGCAACCCCTTCTCCACGGCTTCAGGCGTCTTGCCGGGCGCGAGCGGAATTCGGTTGGAGACGCGGAACAAATGGGTGTCGACCGCAATGGTCTTTTCGCCGAATCCTATGTTCAGCACGACATTGGCGGTCTTGCGCCCCACCCCTGGCAGGCTTTCGAGCGCCTCGCGGCTGCGCGGGACCTCGCCGCCGAATTCGGCGATCAGTTTTTGCGATAGCGCGATCACATTCTTCGCCTTGGCGCGGAACAGGCCGATCGTCTTGATCTTTTCGCGCACGCCCTCCTCGCCGAGCGCCAGCATGGCCTGCGGCGTCGAGGCGGCGGCAAAAAGGCCTTTCGTGGCGCGGTTGACCCCGGAATCCGTCGCCTGGGCCGATAGGACGACCGCGACCAGCAAGGTGTAGAGGTTGACGTAATCCAGCTCGCCCTTGGGGTGTGGATCGAGCGCGGCGAAGCGGGCGAAAATTTCCCGCACCCGCGCCAGATTGACGGCGCCTTTTTGCCTGCTCGCGGGTTTTGTCGCTATCGGCCTTGTCTTGGCTGGCTTCGTTGAAGCGGCCTTGGCGGCAGGATTTTTCTGCCGGGAGGCGCGCGGTTTGCTGTTCGCTTCGGTCATGGGCGAACTTAAGCGCATCGGGGCCGGCGCGACAAGCGAGGGAGGCGGCGCATGGAGCGGCGGGAGGAGACTATATCCAGGGCGGAGGCGCCCCTGTTTTCCACGCGCCTGCGCCCGCATCGCGCCCTGACGGCGCGGGGACGGCGGAAGCTGCTCGCCCTGTTCGCGGCGTTTCAGGCGCCACTCGGCGTTGCGCTCACCCTTCAAGGCGCCTGGCCCGCCGCCGTGTTCATCGCCGCGACCTGGGTCGGGCTGGCGCTCGCCTTCTTTCGCAACGCCCGGGCGGCGCTGGCCTATGAGGATCTCGAACTCAGCGCGCTGGAGCTTCACTACGCCCGCATCACTCCGGCTGGGCGGCGGCGCGACTGGCGCTTCAACCCGCTCTGGGTCCGGCTCGCCATCGAAAGGCATGAGGAATTCGGCGTGGAGAGGCTCGACCTGCTGTCACGGCGCACGCGCGTGGAAATTGGGGCTTGCCTTGGCCGCCACGAAAAGACGCGGCTGGCCAGGGATCTCGCCGCCGCCCTGTCGCGCGCGAAAAGCGGGCCGCGTTTCGACTAATCCATCCCATGGACGAAAAAAAGACCGCTTTGGAAAAGCGGTCCAAGTCTCAGGGAGAAAACGCCTGCTTTCGCCGACGAGTATGACGTGAAGCGTCACGACAACCAGAATAAGGCCTGATCGCGCCCCTGTGTTTGATTTCGCTCAAATGTGCGGGCCTTTTGGGCGCCGCATTATGTCGCAGGGGCCTTCATCGCTGCTGTTCGCGCTCCAGCAGTCTGCGCTTGCGCTCCATCCCCCAGCGATAGCCCGATAGCGTGCCATTGCTGCGCAGAATCCGGTGGCAGGGAATGGCGATCGCCAGCACATTGGCCGCGCAGGCTCCGGCGACGGCCCGCAAGGCCGAGGGCGCGCCGATGCGGCGGGCGATTTCCGCATAGCTCACGGTCGTCCCCGGCGCCACCTCCTGCACGGCGGACCAGACGCGGCGCTGGAAATCCGTGCCGCCAATGGCGAGAGAGGGCGCGAAAGGCGCCCAAGGCCGTTCGGCAAGAGCGATGGCCGCCGCCAGTTCGGGCGCCAGCGCCTCGGCCACAGGAGCGCGGGCGCTATCGGGGAAAATCTCAGCGAGGTCGCGTTCGAGCCGATCGGGATCGTCCCCCAGCAGGATCGCGCAGACGCCCTGCGGCTTGCGCGCGACAAGGACCGTCCCGAGCGACGACGCCCCGAGCGCGTAAAAAATTTCGGATCGGCTTGGATCGCCGGAAATGCTGGACGGTTCAGCGCCTGACATGCAGCCGGCCTGTGATGGAGCGCGAAAATTACCGAATTGCGCCGTAAATACGGCTCTCAATTTATCGCGCCCGCCTTGCGCCAGATCAAGTCACATTTTGCGCCGCGCGCCAGGCCTCAAGCCGCGCCACCGCGCTCTCCAGCACAGCTTGCGTTTTGGCGAAGCAGAAGCGGATGTGGAAACGCAAGTCCCGCGCGCCATAAAAGGCCGAAAGCGGCACCGCCGTGACGCCCGCCTCGGCGGTCAGCCGGCGGCAGAAGGCGAGATCGTCGCCGTCGCGGTCGAAAGGCGCGAAGGAGGAGATGGCGAAATAGGAGCCTGCCGCCGTCTGGGTGGCGAAGCCGAGCCGGTTCAGGGCTGCGGTGAGGAAATCGCGCCGCGCTTCGAGCAGGCTTTTCAGATCGGCGAAATAATCATCCGGCAGGGCGAGGCCGAAGGCGACCGCCGCCTGAAGCGCCGGGGGCGTGGTGAAGGTCACATATTGATGCGCGCGGACGATCGGCGTCAGCAATCTGGCGTCGGCCATGACATAGCCCACTTTCCAACCGGTGAGCGAGAAGGTTTTGCCCGCCGATCCGATCCGTACGACGCGATCGCGCACTTCCGGCACGGCAAACAGGCTGAGGTGGCGGCGGCCATCATAGACCAGATGCTCATAAACCTCGTCGGCAATGGCGACGAGGTCATGGCGCAGCAGGAGGTCGGCGAGGAAGCGCAATTCCTCGGCGTCGAACACCTTGCCAGCCGGGTTCATCGGCGTGTTCACGACAATCGCCCGCGTGCGCGGGGTGATGGCGGCGAGCAGGCGCTCGCGCGGCAGGCGCCAGTCCGGCGGCTCCAGCCGCACGGGCACAGGAATCGCGCCGCCGCGCCGGATGATCGGCCCATAGGAATCATAGACCGGCTCGAACACGATCACCTCGTCTCCCGGCTCCAGCAAAGCGAGAAAGGCGTCGCACAGCGCCTCCGTGCCGCCTGAGGTAATGAGGATTTCGCGCTCCCAATCCGCTTCAAGGCCATGAAAGCGCAAGGCGTTCGCGGCCACGGCCTGGCGCAGCGCGGGCAGGCCGAGCATGGAGGGATATTGATGCGGCCCCTTGCGCAATGCCTCGGCTGCGGCCTCGATCACTTCCTTGGGCTCAAGCCCATCGGGAAAGCCCTGGCCGAGATTGACGGCGCCCTTTTGCTCGGCGAGGCGCGACATCACCTCGAAAATGGTGGCTTCGCAGGAGCCGAAGACCGAATTGACCATGGCAGGGCTTTCTTTCTCTTTTCTTAGGAATGGCGCGGGACCGCTCCGCCGACCAAAATCGCATTGCCTTTTTGGCTCAGGCTTTTACGCTGATCAATCAGCCGCGCCCTCGCGATGGGAATTTTCATGAGCCGCATCTCGCTCGAACAGGCCAATGTCCTCATCGTCGCCGCTTTCGTTAAGGGCGGCGAGTTGGGCCTCAAACCGCTGACCATCGCCGTGCTTGACGCCGGCGGCCATCTCATCGCCCTGCAAAGACAGGACGGCGCCTCCACACATCGCGCGCAGATCGCCATCGGCAAGGCCGCAGGCGCGCTGGCGCTGGGCGTCTCGTCGCGCAGGATCGGCGAAATGGCGGCCGAGCGCCCGACCTTCATCGCCGCGCTGGGGCCGATTTTCCCGCAGGGGATCGTTCCGGCGGCGGGCGGGATCATTCTCACCGGTCCCGACGGCGCGCCCATCGGCGCCGTCGGCGTGACCGGCGACACCTCCGACAATGACGAGGCCTGCGCCCTGGCGGGCGCCGAGGCCGCAGGCCTGAAAGCGCAATGAAAACCGCATAGTCAGCGGACAACGACAAGAATTCCGGCGCAAAGCCGGCATCATCGAGCAATGGCGGGGAGACGCACATGATCGTGATGCCGCCACCCGACGCGGCGGTTCTGGCGCGTCGCGGCGCAATCGTCGCCGCCTTGCGGGGAATCGTCCCCGGCGAGGGGGTCATCGACGCGGAAATCGGGCGTCGCGCCTTCGAATGCGACGCGCTCACCGCCTATCGGCAATTGCCGATGGTCGTCGTCCTGCCGCAGACAAAAGCGCAGGTCGTCGAGGTCTTACGCTATTGCGCCGCCAACAAGATCAAGGTGGTGCCGCGCGGCGCCGGCACGTCTTTGTCGGGCGGCGCCTTGCCGCTCGAGGACGCCGTGCTGCTCGGCATGAGCAAGTTCAACCGCATCGTCGAAATCGACGCCGCCAACCGCTGCGCCGTGGTCCAGCCCGGCGTGACCAATCTCGCCGTGACCCAGGCCGCACAGCCGCTCGGCCTCTATTATGCGCCCGACCCCTCCAGTCAGATCGCCTGCACCATCGGCGGCAATGTCGCCGAAAATTCCGGCGGCGTGCATTGCCTGAAATATGGCCTGACCACCAATAATGTGATCGGCGTCGAACTCGTCACGATGGAGGGCGAGATCGTGCAGCTTGGCGGCAAGCATTTCGACACAGCGGGCTATGACCTTCTCGGCGTCGTCGTCGGATCCGAAGGCATGCTCGGGGTGGTCACGGAAGTCGTGGTGCGGCTGCTGCCGACGCCGCCGGGCGCCCGCGCTTTGCTGGTCGGCTTTCCTGGCATCGAAGGCGCCGCCGATTGCGTCGCCGCGATCATCGGCGCCGGCATCATTCCCGGCGGCATGGAAATGATGGACCGGCTGGCGATCCAGGCGGCGGAGGATTTCGTCCACGCCGGCTATCCGCTCGACGTCGACGCCCTGCTGATCGTCGAACTCGACGGCTGCGAGGCGGAAGTCAATCATCTCGTCGCGGCAGTAGAGGAGATCGCGCGTAAAAATGGCGCGACGACCTGCCGCGTCAGCCAGAGCGAGGCCGAACGACTGCTGTTCTGGGCCGGGCGCAAGGCGGCCTTTCCCGCGGTGGGCCGGATTTCGCCGGACTATCTCTGCATGGACGGCACCATCCCGCGCAAGAGGATCGGCGAGGTTTTGCTGCGCATGAAGGAGATGGAGAAGAAATTCGGCCTGCGCTGCGCCAATGTCTTCCATGCCGGCGACGGCAATCTTCACCCGCTGATTCTCTATGACGCCAATAAGCCCGGAGAACTCGACCGCGCGGAAGGTTTCGGCCAGGACATTCTGCGCCTCTGCGTCGAGGTTGGCGGCGTACTGACCGGCGAACATGGCGTCGGCGTCGAAAAGCGCGACCTCATGGGCGCCATGTTCAATGAAAGCGACCTCAACCAGCAGCAAAGGCTGAAATGCGCTTTCGACGAAGACAGCCTGCTCAATCCGGGCAAGGTCTTTCCGCAATTATGCCGCTGCGCGGAACTCGGCCGCGTGCATGTGCATGGCGGAAAGCTGCGCTTTCCAGACCTGCCGCGTTTCTGAGCGGAGAGTCCATGACCCTGTTGCAGCCCAAGGACGCAGCCGAGGCCGCCGAGATGATTCTCTGGGCGGGCTCGGAGCGTGCGAGTTTGGAAATCCGCGCTGGAGGCAGCAAGGGCGGGCTCGGACGCCCGATGCGGGCCGATCATGTCCTCGATGCTTCCCGCCTCGCGGGCGTGGTCGATTATGAGCCGGCGGAACTCGTCCTGACCGCCCGCCCGGGAACGCCGCTGAAAGACATCGCTGCGCTGCTGGCCGCGCAGGGCCAGATGCTGTCCTTCGAGCCGCCCGACTGGCGCGAATTACTGCAAGGGGGCGGCGAGCCCACGCTCGGCGGCACGCTCGCCTGCAATCTTTCCGGCCCCCGGCGCCTGCGCGCGGGCGCCGCGCGCGATTTTTTCCTGGGCTTTGCCGGCGTCAATGGGCGCGGCGAGATCTTCAAGGCCGGCGGCAAGGTCGTGAAAAACGTCACCGGCTATGACCTGTGCAAGCTGATGGCCGGGTCCTTCGGCACGCTGGCCCTGCTGACCGAGGTGACGATCAAGGTCATGCCCCGGCCCGAAAACGCCTGCACCCTGCTCCTTCCCGGCCTCGCCGACGAGGCCGCCGTCGGTTTGATGGCCGGGGCGCTGAACTCGCCGCATGAGGTTTCCGCCGCCGCCCAGCTGCCCGCAATACCCGCCCGGCGCCTCGGCTTCGCCGACAGCGCCCTGACCGCCCTGCGGCTGGAAGGCCCGGCGCCCTCCATCGCCTTTCGCGCCGAGGCGCTGCAACTTCTGTTCGGCTCCGGCCCGAGGCTCGACGCGCCCGAGAGCGAAGCCTTCTGGCGCAAGATCGGCGAAGTCGCGCCTCTGCTGTCCTTGCCCGGGCGCGTGGTCTGGCGGCTCTGCCCGCCGCCTTCGGTCGCCCCAAAGCTTGTCGCCGCGATTCTCGAAAAATCGCCCTCGGCCGAGCATTTCTACGATTGGGCCGGAGGTCTGGTCTGGCTGAGCCTCGACGCCGCAGACGCGGGGCCTGACGCCGGCGCGTCCCTTGTCCGCGCGGCGCTGAAGCCGTTCGGCGGCCACGCGACTTTGATGGCCGCAAGCGAAGAGACGCGCGAAAAAGTTGCGGTGTTCGAGCCGGAGCCCCCCGCGCTTGCGGCTTTGACGCGAAAGATCAAACAGGGTTTCGACCCCTATGGGGCGCTCAATCCGGGCCGAATGCGCGAGGGGGCGTGAGATGCAGACCCATTTCAGCCTGGCCCAACTCGCCGATTCCGACATAAGCGAAGCCGACAAGATCCTGCGCGCCTGCGTCCATTGCGGCTTCTGCACCGCGACCTGCCCGACCTATGTCCTGCTCGGCGACGAACGCGACAGCCCGCGCGGGCGTATCTATCTCATCAAGGAGATGCTGGAAAACGACCGCCCGGCCGACGCCGAGACGGTCACTCATATCGACCGCTGCCTGACCTGCCTCTCCTGCATGACGACCTGCCCCTCCGGCGTTCACTATATGCATCTTGTCGACCAGGCTCGGCACAGGATCGAACAGACTTTTTCGCGCCCGCTGCCCGACCGCCTGTTCCGCCGCTTGCTTGGCTTCGTCCTGCCGCGGCCAGAGATGTTCCGGTTGGCGCTGCTTGCGTCTCGCCTGGGCCAGCCGCTCGGTTTTCTCCTGCCTTCACGCCTGAAAGCGGCGCTGGCTTTGGCCCCCGCACTGCTGCCGGCGCGCTCGCCCTCCGAGGGGCCGGGGGCCTTTCCCGCCGAGGGCGTCCGCCGCCGGCGTGTGGCTTTGCTGGAAGGCTGCGCGCAAAAAGTATTAGCGCCGCAGATCAATGAGGCCACGATCAGGCTACTGACAAGGCACGGCTGCGATGTCGTCGTCGCGCGCGGGTCGGGCTGCTGCGGCGCCCTGACCCATCATCTCGGCCAGGACGCCGACGGTTTCGCGCGCGCCAATATCGAGGCTTGGTCGCAGGAAATAAAGGCGGGCGGACTCGACGCGATCATCGTCAACACTTCGGGCTGCGGCACGACCGTCAAGGATTACGGCTTCATGTTCCGCGACGATTCTACACTGGCGGAAAAGGCGAAGGCCGTGTCCGCGCTGGCGCGCGACGTCAGCGAATTCCTCGTCGAAATCGGCTTGCAGCCGCCGAGGACACCCGCCGGCCTGCGGGTGGCTTATCATTCTGCCTGTTCCCTGCAACATGGCCAGAAAGTCCGCGAGCAACCGAAAAGGCTGCTGGCCGAGGCCGGCTTTACCGTGCTGGAGCCAACAGAAGGCCATTTGTGCTGCGGTTCGGCCGGGACTTACAACATCCTGCAGCCAGAAATCGCGCTGCAACTGCGCGATCGCAAGGTCGCCAATATCGAAAGCCTCGCGCCGGATGTCATCGCGGCGGGCAATATCGGCTGCATCACCCAGATCGCCAGCGCAACGCGGCGGCCCGTAGTCCACACGGTCGAGCTGCTCGACTGGGCGACCGGCGGGCCAAAGCCCGCCAATCTGATCTAGCCCCGCGCCTTGGCCTCGCGCCGACGCGCATGCAGCACCGGCTCGGTATAGCCATTCGGCTGCTCCGCGCCCCTGAACACCAGGTCGCAGGCGGCCTGAAAGGCGACGCTCTTGTCGAATTCCGGCGCCATCGGGCGATAGTTCGGGTCGCCCGCGTTCTGCTTGTCGACCACGGCCGCCATCCGCCGCATCACTTCGCGCACCTGATCCTCGACACAGATTCCATGCCGCAGCCAATTCGCGATGTGCTGGCTGGAAATGCGCAAGGTGGCGCGATCTTCCATAAGTCCGACACCGTGAATGTCCGGCACTTTCGAGCAGCCGACGCCCTGGTCGATCCAGCGCACGACATAGCCCAATATGCCCTGCGCGTTATTCTCCAATTCCTCATTGATTTCCTGCGGCGACCAATTCGGCCGGTCGGCGAGCGGAATGGTGAGAATATCGTCCAGTTTGGCGGGCGCCCGGCCGGCGATCTCCTTCTGCCGCGACCCGACGTCGACATCATGATAGTGCGTGGCGTGCAGGACGGCGGCAGTCGGCGAAGGCACCCATGCGGTATTGGCGCCGGCGCGCGGATGGGCGACCTTGGTCTTCAGCATGGAGGACATCAGGTCCGGCATCGCCCACATGCCCTTGCCGATCTGGGCGTGGCCGGGCAGACCGGCGCTCAGGCCGACATCGACATTATTGTCCTCATAGGCGCCGATCCAGACCGCATTCTTCATGTCGTTCTTGCGCACGACGGGACCCGCCTCCATCGAAGTATGGATTTCGTCGCCGGTGCGGTCGAGGAAGCCGGTATTGATAAAGAACACGCGATCCTTCGCGGCGCGGATGCATTCCGCCAGATTGACCGTGGTGCGGCGCTCCTCATCCATGATGCCGATCTTGATCGTGAAACGCGGGAGGCCGAGCGCGTCTTCGACGCGGCCGAAGATCTCGTCGGCGAAGGCGACTTCCTCTGGCCCATGCATCTTCGGCTTGACGATATAAATCGAGCCCGCGCGGCTGTTGCGCAGTCGGCCCAGGCCCTTCAGATCGTAAAGCGCGATCAGGCTGGTGAACATAGCATCGAGCAGGCCTTCAGGCGCCGGTTCGCCATCGACCAACACAGCGTCATTCGTCATCAGATGACCGACATTGCGCACCAGAAGCAAGGCGCGCCCCGGCAAGCTGATGCGCTCGCCCTGCGGCGTCTTGAACACGCGGTCCGGCGCCATGTGTCGCTCGTACTCATGCCCCGACTTTTCGAAAACCGCCGACAGGTCGCCCTTCATCAGTCCGAGCCAGTTGCGATAGACGACCACCTTGTCGTCGGCGTCGACCGCCGCGACCGAATCCTCGCAATCCTGAATCGCCGTGAGCGCCGCCTCCAGGACAATGTCCGACACGCCGGCCAGATCAGTCTTGCCAATCGGATGGTCGCGATCGATCTGGATTTCGACATGCAATCCGTTGTGAACAAGCAAGAAGCTGCGGGGGTGCAGCGGATCGCCCGCGTAGCCGGCGAGCAACTTGGGATTTCTCAGCGCGACGACGCCGCCCCCGATCAGCTGACCGCGCAAGCCGCCATGTTCCAGATAATAATGGCTCAGATCCTTGTGCGATCCGTCCGTCAAAGGCGCGATGCGGTCGAGGAACTCCCGCCCCCAGCCGATTACTTTAGCGCCGCGCGCCGCGTCATATCCTTTCTTGCCCGGATCGGGGGGAAGCAGGGCGTCGGTCCCGTAGAGCGCGTCGTAAAGTGAGCCCCAACGCGCATTGGCGGCGTTGAGCGCATAGCGAGCGTTCATGATCGGCACGACGAGCTGCGGACCGGCCTGAGCTGAAATCTCGGGATCGACGTTGGCCGTGCTAACCTGGAACGCTGGCCCGCGCGCAACGAGATAACCAATGTCGGTCAGAAACTGCCGATAGGCGGCGGCGTCGAAGATCTCCCCGCGGCGCTCGTCATGCCAATGATCAATTTGCGCCTGCAAACTGTCGCGCTTCGCCAGAAGCGCGCGATTGCTTGGCGTAAGCTCGGAAAGGTAGCGCTCAAAATCCTGCCAGAACGCCTCTGGCTTTATGCCAAGGTCCGGCAGCACCTCATGATTGATGAACTCATGGAGTACGGCGGCGACAGCTATGCGCCCATG